>NZ_LBJP01000003.1:78204-510931 GCF_028128715.1 Bradyrhizobium sp. CCBAU 51745
TCCTGGATTGCTTCGCTGCGCTCGCAATGACGGAGCGTGTGGCTGGGGGGTACATTCGCCACCAGCGCTGATGCTACTTCGCCTTCTTCGCGCGGTCCTTGACAGGAATCACGAGCTTGAGGCCGGACCAGACATCGTCGACCGCGCAGATCTTGATATCGACGAGGCCGTTCGCGAGCGCGGTCTCGCGCACCAGGGCTTCGGTGACGTCGGTCGCAACACCCGACGCCTTCTTCGGCCAGGACGCCCAGATCATGCCGTCGGGCGCGATCGCCTTGCGGTAGTTGCGCAGCTTGGCGGCGAGGCCTTTGGCCTCGGCCGCGAAGAGATGCACCATGTCGAGCGGTGGCTTGGCCGTGTTGGCGATGCTCACGCCATCAGGGAGATCGCCGACGACGTTGCGATAGGGTGCGCCGAGGCCGTCCACAAAAATGCAAAAGCCCGGCTTGATGCCGAGCTTTTGCACTAACGGTTTGCCGGAATATCCGGCCATGGCCGAAGCGTTACGCCTGCGGCTGCGGCTCCAGGCCGGGATCCGGATCGGGACGCGGGCGCGACTTGCCGGCCGGGGGCACGGCGGAGGCGCGCGGCGTGGCCGGCTCCAGCACGGACTCGCGGTTCGGCTTCTTGCCCTTGAGCAGGTCGACGATCTCGTCGCCAGAGAGCGTTTCGAACTCGAGCAGGCCCTTGGCCAGCGCTTCGAGGTCGGCGCGCTTCTCGGTGAGGATGCGGGTCGCTTCCTTGTAGCCTTCCTCGACCAGGCGGCGGATCTCGGAGTCGATCTTCTGCACGGTCGCCTCGGACGCATTCTGCGTGCGCGAGACCGACATGCCCAGGAACACCTCGTCCTGGTTCTCGCCATAGGAGACGGTGCCGAGCTCTTCCGACAGGCCCCAGCGCGTCACCATCATCCGGGCAAGGCGCGTGGCCTGCTCGATGTCGGAGGCCGCACCCGAGGTCACCTTATCGCGGCCGAAGATCAGCTCTTCGGCGACACGGCCACCCATCATGATGGCGAGGCGCGAGGTCATCTGCTCCAGGGACATCGACAGCTTGTCGCGCTCGGGCAGCTGCATGACCATACCGAGCGCACGGCCGCGCGGGATGATGGTCGCCTTGTGGATCGGATCGGTGGCGGGCACGTTGAGGCCGACGATGGCATGGCCGCCCTCGTGATAGGCCGTCAACAGCTTCTCTTCCTCGGTCATGACGAGCGACTTGCGCTCGGCGCCCATCATCACCTTGTCCTTGGCTTCCTCGAACTCGGCCTGGGTGACCATGCGCTTGTTACGGCGCGCAGCGGTGAGTGCGGCCTCGTTCACAAGATTCATCAGGTCGGCGCCGGAGAAACCGGGCGTGCCGCGCGCGATGGTCTTGAGGTTGATATCGGGCGCCAGCGGAACTTTACGAACATGAACTTTGAGGATCTGCTCGCGGCCGACGACGTCGGGATTGGGCACCACGACCTGGCGGTCGAAGCGGCCCGGACGCAGCAGCGCGGGATCGAGCACATCAGGGCGGTTGGTGGCCGCGATCAGGATCACGCCCTCGTTCGCCTCGAAGCCGTCCATCTCGACCAGCAGCTGGTTCAGCGTCTGCTCGCGCTCGTCATTGCCGCCGCCGAGACCGGCGCCGCGGTGACGACCGACCGCATCGATTTCGTCGATGAAGATGATGCAGGGCGCGTTCTTCTTGGCCTGCTCGAACATGTCGCGGACACGCGAGGCGCCGACGCCGACGAACATCTCGACGAAGTCCGAACCCGAAATGGTGAAGAACGGCACGTTGGCTTCGCCCGCGACCGCGCGCGCGATCAGGGTCTTGCCGGTGCCGGGAGGGCCGACCAGCAGCACGCCGCGCGGAATGCGGCCGCCGAGGCGCTGGAATTTGCCGGGGTCGCGCAAGAACTCCACGATCTCCTGCAGGTCCTGCTTGGCCTCGTCGACGCCGGCGACGTCCTCGAAGGTGACGCGGCCATGCGCCTCGGTCAGCATCTTCGCACGCGACTTGCCGAAGCCCATCGCCTTGCCGGCGCCGCCCTGCATCTGGCGGGACAGGAAGATCCAGACGCCGATCAGCGCGATGAAGGGCAGCCAGGAGACCAGCAGCGAGACGAACCACGGCACGTTGTCGCCCGGCGGCTTCGCGGTGATCTGCACCTTGCTGTCATAGAGGCGCTTCACCAGCGTCGGATCGTTCGGCGCATAGGTCTGGAAGCTCGAGCCGTTGGTGAAGGTGCCGTGGATGTCCGGCCCCTGGATCACGACATCGCGGACATGGCCCTGGTCGACCTCGCTCAACAGCTGCGAGAAGGCGATGTCCTGCGAGGACGTGCGCTGACCCGGATTCTGGAAGAGCGTGAACAACGCCAACAGCAGCAAAACAATGATGACCCAGAGGGCGAAATTGCGCAGATTGGCGTTCATCGATCTTCCTTCGTGGTCGCGCGGATCGCGGCCTGATCCTTGGGGCAATCAGAGGAAATCCCCAAGGAATCCTCATCGTTAGACGCATACAATTTAGGTGCCGCCCCGGTCGCTGCCAAGGGAACGAGATGGGACTATTTATCCCATCTTAGGGCGATTCCCGCTGAAATAATGGCATCAAGGCCGGGGTTTTTCCTGCCTGGTTAAGGTGTCCTGACGGCAGACCAGGCAAATGACCGGTGTCATGATCCGCCCTCATCTGCCCGCGGGCCCACTCTTAGGCCCGCTCTTGGGCCCGCTCTTGGGTCCACTCTTGGACCGACGGGCCGGCGCAGGCGCGATGTGGATACGCCCCCCGGCAAGGCTGATCAAGGCTCCCGCAAGGGTCTGTTTGAGAAGGGTCTGCTTCAAGATGCCACGGCCATTTGCGGGTGCATGCCGCCCCGCGCCCATCGCCTGATCGAGCGCGGCCAGCAGGGTCTCGACCTTGCCGAGTTCCGCCGGCCCTTCGTGCCCGAGCGCGTCGATGGCTCGCAACAAGAGCCGCAGCCGGACTTCCTCCGGCAGGGCGGCGAAGGCCTCTGCTTCGTAGGAGGTTTTGGCCTCAAAACTGCGAACGCCCGGCTGCTTCTGTCGGCCGCGATCCCGCAAGGCGAGGAAGCGCTCGGCACCATCGGTCAGCACCTCGACCGCGGCGTTGGCGCGGGCGAGCCGCGCCGACAGCCGCACCAAGGTCCTGGCATCGCCGCCCTCGGCGGCAAGCTGCGGCAGCAGCGCGCGCAGCCGCGGGCGCGTGAAGGCCATGTCGTGGTTGGTGGGATCTTCAGCGAAGCCGATCCCGGCCCGCTTCAGGGTTGCGATCAGTTGCGATTTCGGAACATCGAGCAGCGGGCGCGCCAGCACGAGGCCGTCGCGCGCGGTGAGGCGCGCCATCGCCGACAATCCGGCGATGCCGCTGCCGCGGCAGAGCCGCATCAGCAGCGTCTCGGCCTGGTCGTCGCGGGTGTGCGCAGTCAGCACGTGGCTGGCACCGGCAGCGCGTGCGGCCTGCGCCAGCAGGCGATAGCGGGCTTCGCGCGCGGCGGCGGGCAATCCTGCCTTCGGCTTGGCGCCGCGCCAGCGCAGGGTGCGGTGTGCAAGGCCAAGTTCCGTGGCGAGCCGCTTGACCTCGCGCGCTTCGCGCGCCGCCTCCTTGCGCAGGCCATGATCGACGGTGACGACGGTAAGCTCGGGGCCGCGGGCGAGGCTGCGCCGCCAGCGCGCCGCCAGCCACATCAGCGCGACCGAATCGGGTCCGCCCGAGACCGCGAGCACCAGCGCCGGCGCGGCTTTCAGCTCGGCGAAGAGCTGCCTCGCCGCGCGCGCGGAGATCGGAGAATTGTCGTGGTCTGACATGACGCGGCCCGGCAATCGCCAGACCGGTTTAGCGCAATCGCGGCCGCGTTGTCAGCGCGCAAACGACGCGCGTCAGCACTTCACCCGCTTCTGCTCGCGGTCGACGGCGGCCTTCACGCCGGCGGAGGCACGCGGATATTTGCGGCCGACCTCGCCGAAGGCGGCGCAGGCGGCTTCCTTCTCCTTCAGCGCGGCGAGCGACTGGCCGAGCCGCAACAGCGCATCCGGCGCCTTGGCCGACTTGTCGTATTTGGTGGTGACGGCGAGGAAGGCCTCGGCGGAATCGCGATATTGCTGGCGCTGGAAATAGCTTTCGCCGAGCCAGTATTGCGCGTCCCCGAGCAGCGGGTCTCCAGGGTATTTCGCGGCAAAATTTTTCATGGTCTGCTCGGCGAGCGCGTAATCCTTGCGCTGCATGTAGCCGATGCCGAGGTCGAACTCGTCGCGGGGCGTCGCCGAGGGCGGCAGGGTCGCGAGCGCCGGACCACCGACCTGCGCCGGATAGCCCTGCTGGGCCGGCGGATAGGCGGGCTGCGCGGGAGCTGCTGCTTGCGGGTATTGTCCGCCATTGTTGGAGAGATCGAGCGGCGCACCTGATGGCATCGGCTGCTGGCCGCCGCCGAGCGCACGCGGCGCACCGGGCGCATTCGGGCTCTGGCTCGGGTCGAATGCATCGCCGCGGCGGCGCGTGCCGGCAGCACTTGAGCCAGCACCGGGGCCCGGCTGCTCCTGAACGATCGGCGCAGGTGCCGCAATCTGGGGCTGCTGGTAATTCGGTTGCTGGTAGTTCGGCTGCTGCACCGCCTGTTGCTGCGGCGGCTGACGATAGGGAGGGGTGACCTGCGCGGGCGGAACGCCCGCGACATTGGGCTGCGCCGGCGCCTGCCCGGGCGCAGCACCTTGCGCGCCGCCCTCGAGCTGCCGGATCCGATCCTCGAGCTGGCGGTTGCGATATTGCAGCTCTTCGTTCTGGCCGGTGAGCTGGCGCAGCTGGTTCTCCAGCCGCTCGATCCGCATCTCGGGATCATCGTCGGTCTGCGCGAATACGGGCGCGGACAAAGAGAGCAGCGCGGCCAATGCCACGATGCCGGTAATTCCCTTGGATCTGGATGACATTTTGCCCTGACGACGAAAACAAGATCTGCGATGGAACGCGCGAGGCGCGACACATTGGAACGCACTACGCCAAAAATGTGACTTGCACCACGTCGTTTCGGTCACAGTTGGCTGAAACGAAACCGGCGCCCGTGAGGGCGCCGGCATATTCGGTTTGCACAGATGAACAGCGGCTGACCGGACGTCAGGAGCTCGCGTTCAGCACGGTCACAGCACGGCGGTTCTGCGACCAGCAGGAGATGTCGTTACACACGGCCACGGGGCGCTCCTTGCCGTAGGAGATCGTGCGCATGCGATTCGGATCGATCCCGCGCGAGGCGAGGAAGGAGCGCACCGACTGGGCACGGCGGGCGCCGAGCGCGATGTTGTATTCGCGGGTGCCGCGCTCGTCGGCGTGACCTTCGATGGTGAAGGAGTAGCGCGGATAGGTCTGCAGCCACTGCGCCTGCTTTTCCAGGGTCACGATCGCCTGCGGGGTCAGATCGGTCTGGTCGCTCTCGAAGAACACGCGGTCGCCCACGTTCACCACGAAATCCTGCTGGCTGCCTGGGGTCGCCGCGCTCGCATTGGCGTCCAGACCTGCGTTGGTTTTGGCGCACGCACCCATCGACAGCGCGATGGCAACCACCGCGGCCAGCTTCAATCCCTGGAGGATACGCATAGGATATTTCATTCCGGAGCCTCCACGCTCACGTTCGTCCACTGCTGTCCGGTCTACAGGGGGTTGGTTAAGCGAACGTTCCGTCAACCTTATCGGAACCTTGCCTCAGCCGGTCAAATGCCCCCAACCAGCGAAAAGCACCCATTGTGGTTAATGGGTTGTAAATGTGGCGCGAGGGTGAAAGCAAGCCGCGTTGACAGGCAAATCGCCGAATTCCGGGCCTTTACGGGCTCCGGCGGGCTGCGCGAGGCGCCATTAGGGTCGGAACCAGCGCCGGTCAGACCAGGCCAGCGGGACTGAGCGGCGCTTGAACGAGCACCGGCCGGGCCACGGCCTGGGGCTGGCTCTTGCGCTCGAACAGCATGCGCCGCTCGAACGCGCTCGAGCGCATGATGGGAAAGCGCGTCAGGATCTTTTCCCGGACCTTGGGGTAGTCCGATGCCATCAGCACCGCCTTCTTGGTCGGCCAGCCCGGAAACCCGCGCGGCTCGGTCAAAGTCTCGGACAGGAACACGCTCCGATAGAACGCCTGATGATCGACGCGCACCATCGAAAGCCCCACATCGGCATTGAAATGCTCGCAAGCGATGAACGGCAGCCGGACCGTGAGATAAGGCAGCTCCGGGAAACGTTGCTGCATTCCGGAATCAGCAACAAATCGACACGGATCGATAAAAACCTCGCCGCGATCGAGGCGGGGATGCAGCACGTCGCCGAACACCTCGGTCGTGTAGGACATCCGCCACTCGGAGGTCAGAACGTGGATGCGGACGGAGCTGCACAGTTCGTCGTCGACATAGACGCCGAAATTCCAGACATTCGGCGCGTCGTCGAAACGGTCGGTCACGCGCTGTGATTCCGACGGCGGGATCAGTCCGGCCTGCAGATAGGCGCGATAACGCATCTGGTGCAGGCGATCGCGATCCTCGGGTGTCTCGATGAGGCGGTAGTCGGTGCGCTCGAAGAGCGCCGCTCCGCGCGGGCGAAGCGGCTTGTGCGGTTCGGCCGCGGACTTCATTAATAACCTCTACGCTGCAAGCAACTTCTGCGAGTTATCAAAGATTAAAGGTTCATTAATACAATTGCAAAGGGTTAGAGCCGTTAGGGTTAAGGGTTGCAGCCCGCAACCCCCTCGGGAAATACTTGGAAATATCGGGGAAATAGCGGCCGCAGGGACGCTTGAGCTTACGCGAGTGATCGTGAGGAGACGACGATCAGCTGCTCCTGCACGCGCTTGCCATGCGACGCATTGAGCAATTGCCTGATACGGACGGCTGGAACGGGACGGCTGAACAGGTAGCCCTGCCCTTCGGACACGGTGCCGTCGGCGCTGATCAGCGCAAGCTGCTCGTTGGTCTCGATGCCCTCGACAACCACGGCCATGCCGAGGTCGGCGGACAGCCGTGCCACGCCGCGGAGCAGCGTCAGCGGGCGGTGGGCGTCGATCCCTTCCAGGAAGGAACGGTCGATCTTGACCTTCTCCATCGGGAAGTTGTGCAGATAGCTGAGGCTCGAATAGCCGGTGCCGAAATCGTCCAGCGAGATGCGCACGCCGAGCGCATGCAGCTGCGAGAGGATGTCGTGCGTGAGCTGCGTGTTGCGCAGCAGCGACGATTCGGTGATCTCGATCTCGAGCCGGTGCGCCGGCAGGCCCGACACTTCGAGCGCGTAGCGAATCTCGCTCAAGACGTCGCGCTGGTGGAATTGCTGCGGCGAGAAGTTGACAGCGACGCTGACGCCCTCCGGCCACTTGATGCATTCCATGCAGGCCCGGCGCAGGATCCAGCGACCGAGATCGACGATCAGGCCCATGTCCTCGGCAACCGGGATGATGTCGACCGGCGAAACCGTGCCGCGCACCGGATGATTCCAGCGCAGCAGCGCCTCGCAAGTGGAGATCTTGCCGGACTTCAGATTGACCAGCGGCTGGTAGAACAGCTCGAATTCTTCGTTGGCGAGCGCCTTGCGCAGGTCGAGCTCGAGAATGCGTCGTGCCTCGGCGGTTGCCGCCATCTCGTCGCGGAAGAAGCAGAAGGTGCCGCGACCGTCGGCCTTGGCGCGGTAGAGCGCCATGTCGGCGTTCTTGAGCAGGGTATCGGCGCTGGCGCCCTCAGCCGAGGTCAGCGCGATGCCGATGCTGGCGCCGATCTCGACCAGATGATTGTCGATGCGGTAGCGCTCGCTCAGGCGCTCGACGATACGGCGGGCAAGGCTCGCGGCATCCTCCGGCACGCTGATATTCTGCTGGAACACGACAAACTCGTCCCCGCCGAAGCGGGCGACGAAATCCTCCGGCCGCAGCATCTCGCGCAGGCGGTTGGCAACCGCACAGAGCAGCTGGTCGCCACAGGGATGGCCGAGCGTGTCGTTGACCTGCTTGAACTGGTCGAGGTCGATGAACAGCAGCGCCGAGAGACGCTCGGAATGACGCGCGGCGGCGAGCAGCCGCTCGATCTCGTCGCGGAAACTGACGCGGTTGGGCAACGCGGTGAGTTCGTCATACCGCGCCAGATGGCTGATCCTGGCCTCGGCATTGCGCCGTTCGGTGATATCCTCGAGCAGCACCACCGCTCCGCCGTCGGCCATCGGCTGGACCGTCCACGACAGCGAACGATTCCGTTCCGCGTCGGGGTCGGTCGTCACGGTTTCCCTGGCCTGCAAGGTCTCGATATCGGCAAGGATCAAATCACCGCTCGCCGCGTAGATCGATCCCGCCTGGACGCACGCGGCGACGACGTCACGGGCGCTGGTGCCGCTTTGCGGCAGATTGTCGGGCAGGTTCATCATCGCGCCGAAGCGATGATTCATCACGGCGAGCTGGCCGTCGCTGCGGAACATGCAGAGCCCGTGCGGCATGTTGTTGAGGGCGGTGTCGAACTGGCCGGCCAGCGCGGCCTCGCGCTCGCGCGCCACGACCGCGCGCAGGAATATCCGATGGAGATTGGCCGAAAGCTGCAAGACCGCGAAAAGGAAAGCCGCCGAAACGACCGACATCGCCACATAGTAAGGCGTGCCGCGCAGAGCCAGGGCGGCAACCGGCGGCACGAAGATGAAGCTGGCCTGGAGACGGAATATCGACTGCCGTCCATAGGCCCTGCCCGCTCCGCCTGCCACGATACCGGTGGTGACGGAGAGCGCGATCATATGGGCAACGGCGTCGTCATTGCTCAACAGGGTCGTGAAGCACCACAGTCCAATGACGATGGCCTGAATCAGGGCTCCGATCTGATAACGCTTCTGCCAGCGTGCCGCCTGGTCGGCCGTCATGGTCAACTTGGTGGCGTGATAGCGGTGCAGATCGTAAGCGCGAATGGCGCCCGCCAGGATGAGAAGCGGGACAAATGCCCAGATCAGGACCATGCCGGTCTTGAGCGCGGTCAAGGATGCCGAGAACGCCGAGAAGACAATGCCGGTCAGCACCGTGCCGGGAGCCTCGAACAACGAATCGATCAGCGCCGCCGAACGCTTCGTCGGTTTGTGATCAATGCCGCCGCTCTGGTCTGCGAATTGCATTTTGGTTTGTACGCGCGTCCTGTCTGGCGCGTAGTTTTACTCACAGCAGATGAAGTCTTTCTGAGGGAACATCGTTAAAGCCGAGTTGTTTTTCGGCAATAGCGAAACTGTTTCTGTTGAGAAATCAAGCAACTAGGCAAGCCTTGCCGGGCCCAAGGTGAAGGAAAGCTTGCCGCGCACGCAAAAAGCCGAAGCGTTCGCGCTTTTTTGAAGAGATCGCGCGTTGCGAAACGCGCGATCGAGCTATTGGCCCGCGGTCGCGGACAGCAGCGGCGACCATGCCGGATCGGAGGCGAAGCCCGGCGTCGGCACCTTTTGTTCAAAGCGACCGGAGATGTCGACGGAGAACAGCGACGGTCCGGCATTGCCGCCGGGATCACGGAAGAACATCACCACGCGTCCGTTCGGCGAGAAGGTCGGGCCTTCGTTGTGGAAGCCTGATGTCAGCAGCCGCTCGCCACTGCCATCAGGCTTCATGACGCCGATCGAGAACTGCCCGCCGCCCTGCCGGGTGAAGGCGATGTAGTCGCCGCGCGGCGACCACACCGGCGTCGAATAGGTGGCGTTGTTGTCATCCTTCGAGAAGGAGATGCGCTGCGCCTGACCGCCGCCCGCGGCCATCACATAGATCTGCGACCTGCCGCCGCGATCGGACTCGAAGCAGATGCGGGTACCATCAGGCGAGTAGGACGGCGACGTGTCGATCGCCGGCGTGTCGGTGAGGCGCGTGGTCGAGCGCGAGCGCAGATCCATCACGAACAGGTTGGAATTGCCGCCCTGCTGCAGGCTCATGATGACGCGCTGGCCGTCCGGCGAGAAGCGCGGCGCAAAGGTCATGCCGGGGAAGTTGCCGACGATCTCGCGCTGGCCGGTCTCGATGTTGAACAGATAGACCTTCGGATCGCCCTGCCCGAACTCCATATAGGTGATCTCTTGCGAGTTCGGCGAGAAGCGCGGCGTCAGCACGAGGTCGGCGCCACGGGTGAGGTAGCGCACATTGGCGCCGTCCTGGTCCATCATGGCGAGCCGCTTGACGCGGCGCTCCTTCGGCCCGGTCTCGTCGACGAACACCACGCGGCTGTCGAAATAGCCCTTCTCGCCGGTCATCTGCTCGTAGATCTGGTCGGAGATGATGTGGGCGATGCGGCGCCAATATTCCGGCGAGGTGAAATATTGCTGGCCGGCGAGCTGCTGGCCGGTCACCACATCCCACAGGCGGAATTCGGCCTTGAGGCGGCCGTCCTGCTGCCGCGTCATGCGGCCGGTAACGAGGGCCTGCGCGTTGAGCGTCTTCCAGTTCTGGAATTGCGGGGCGACGTCGATGTTGCTGATGCGCTCGATGAAGGCGGCCTGGTCGATCGGGGCAAACAAGCCCGAGCGCTTCAGATTGTTGGTGATGACCTGGGTGACGCCATTGCTGACCTCGCCGTCGGCGGGTGAGCCCGGCACGAAATTGGTGATCGCGATCGGGATCGGACGAAACTCGGTGGGATCGATGCGGAGACGGCCTTGCTGCTGGGCGAAGGCCTGACCACCCCCGAGCAGCGCGAGCGTCGACCCGGTCAGAGTCATGAAGCGGCGGCGGTTCATCGATCGAACGTCAATCATCGCAAAATTCTTTTGTTCGGATGTCACAACATGTCTTTCAGGCCGAAAGTCATCGGAATGAGCTTCCAGCTGTCGTATTGCTGCTTTGGCAGGAACGAATAGACCTGACACTGCACGATGGCGCGCTTGGCGCTCTCTGCCACGGCCTGCGCGATCGATCGCGACGGCCCGCGCACCGCGACGATGACGGGCTCGGACGCCAGCGATCCGTCGACCTTCATGGGAATGTCGATGTCGGCTTCGTACAGGTTGGCGTCCTGCCCGTTATAGGTGGGCGTGAAGCAGCGCTTGACCGCGCCCTGGAATGCGCCTTGCCATGTCGCGACGTTGTTTGCGGCTGTTCCTGATGTCGAGCCCAGTGACGCCGACGCATTCAGTGCCGAGCCGGCCAGCTCATGCCGGGTCGCGGCACGCTTGTCGAGGTCGCGGGCAATCTGCGCGGGATCGAAGGTGCGCTCCTTGGGCTTCGGCTGCTGCTGCGGCTGCACCGCGGCGACCTTCTGCTCCACCGGCTTCGGCGGCGGCTTCTTGGTGTCCAGCTTCTTCTGCAGCTCCGCGATCGGATCTTCCTTGGCCGGATCAGGCTTCTTTTCCTGCGGCTTCGGCTCTTCCTTCGGTTTCGTCTCTGCGACCGGCTTCGGCGGATCGGGCTTCTTCTCGACCGGCTTCTCGACAGGCTTCGGCGGCGGCTCCGGCTGTGAGTTGGTCTTGATCAGCTCTTTCTTCTCGGTGACCTTGCCGACGGAATCCTCCTCGGGCTTGGCCTCGGCGATCTTCTCGACCTTGGGCTTCGGCTCTTCCTTCTTGCCGGTCTTCTGCCCCGACATCATCTGCGCGAGCTGATCGGTCGAGATGATGTCGACCGGCAGCGACTCCTCGGGCGCGATGTAGGCTTTGCTGCTAAAAGTGAGCAGGCCCCATCCCAGCACGAGGACGTGGAGGACAATCGACGCAACGAGTGTCTTGTCGACGTTCACCTTCACTGCTTCAGGACCCCTGATCCGCTTCGGTGACGAGCGCCAGCTTCTTGAAGCCCGCGCCCGACAGCAGGCCCATCACCTTGGCGACCGTGCCGTAATCCGCCTTCTTGTCGGCACGCAGATAGATGCGTTCCTCGAGGCCGCCGCGCGCATCCGTGATCGCCTTCAGCTTCGGCACCAGCTCGTTGATCGCGATCTCCTGGTCGTTGATGAACACCTTGCCCTTGATGTCGACCGACATCTGGATAGGCTTCTGGTCGCTCTGGTCCAGGCTCTTGGCCTGGGTCGACGGCAGATCGAGCGGCACGCCGACCGTGAGCAGCGGCGCCGACACCATGAAGATGATGAGCAGCACCAGCATCACGTCGACCATCGGCGTGACGTTGATCTCGGCCATGACCGGCTTGCGCCGGCTGCGGCGCCCGCCGCCTCCGGACGAACTGGCAACGTTCATGCCCATGGCTTGGTGCCCAATCTCGCCTTCACACTATACATGCCGTCCGTCAGCCCCGCTCGTCGATCTGGCGGGACAGGATGGCTGAAAATTCATCAGCGAAGCCCTCGAGCCGCTGGGCCTGCCGGTTCACCTCGGAAGTGAACTTATTGTAGAAAATAGTGGCGGGAATTGCGGCAATGAGCCCGACCGCGGTCGCAAACAGCGCCTCCGCGATACCGGGCGCCACCACCGCCAGAGAGGTATTTTTCGACGCCGCGATCGACTGGAAGCTCGACATGATGCCCCAGACCGTGCCGAACAGGCCGACAAAGGGGCCGGCGGAGCCCACGGTCGCAAGCACCAGCAGGCGGCGTTCCAGCCGCTCGACCTCACGGGCGATCGAGACGTTCATGACCTTGTCGATGCGCATCTGGAGCCCTGCGACCGAGCGGGCATGGCTCTCGAACGAGCGCTTCCATTCGCGCATCGCGGCAACGAAACACGCCGCCATCGAATGGGTCGGCTTGGCCGAGAGCGTGCGATAGAGCTCCTCGATCGACTCGCCGGACCAGAAGGCCTGCTCAAACCGGTCCATCGAGCGGCGGGTGCGGGCGTAGAGGAAGATCTTGTCGATCGCGATGGCCCAGACCCAGACCGAGCAGGACAACAGGCCGAGCATGACGCATTTCACGATCCAGTGAGCCTGCCAGAACAGCGCAATCAGCGACACGTCGGCGGAGGCGGCAACCGGAAGGGCGGACTGAGCCATTTCGGCCGGATTCATCAGAAATATCCTCTCAAGGTGACCGTTTTGGCGATCGTTACCTGTGTCCCGGCCCGCCTATGGCGGCGGGTTCCCCAACAGCCGCATTAACACTGGCGCGGCCGGCAAGCCCGCTCAAAGCCTTGTCTTTCTGGGATGCAGGGCTCGTCCAAAGCCGCCGCCTGCATTCCCTGTCAAGATGTCAAAACTATGGGCCTCGACGACAGCTCCGGGCGCGATTGTCCGTCGTTACCAGAGCCCGGCGATGGTTAATGCGGGGTTACCGGGGGTGATTTTGGCTGCGGAAAAGGGTGGCAGCACAGGGGGATGAAGCGACCGCAGGGCTCTGTCGCCAGTCAGGCGACGCTGCTGCACTGAATTCGGGGGCCGGATAGTTCCATGGTGCCGGCCGCCCTGTTCGCGAGCGCAGACCCGACAGGGACGTCAATTTGCGGGACGCGGTCAGTTGAACCTGTAGGCGATACCGAAGGTCGCCATGTGACTCTGCAGACGCACGGAGTTGGTGGTGGACGAGGTTCCGGAGCAAAAGAGCGTCGCCGTTCCGAACGCGGGGTCACTGATGGTTGCGCTGCCGTTACAAGTGCGGCTCTGCGCGAAGCGAGCCGTCCCGAAATCCGCATAGCGGTACTCGCCGCGCAGGATCCAGTTCTCGGTCAGCTTCATCTCGCCACCGCCGCCAACCGTGAAGCCGGTGCGAACCGCGGATTGCTTGATCACGGCGGGTGAAAAAAGTCCCGCGGTGCAGCCGCCGAACTCCGCAGAAACGAAGCCTGGCGCCGTGAACAGTGGCTTCAGGGCCGTATCGCAGTTCGATGTCTGCTCCATGCTCATCCAGGCCGGGCCGCCGGTGAGATAAGCCAGGAAAGCGGGGTTGACGATGTAGCCGGCTCGCGCGCGAATGCTCGCATCCCATTTGGTGCGGATGCTGAAGCTGTCATTCATTCCGCCGCTTCCGCCGAAGAAACCGCCGATGCCGCCGGGAAGATTCCTGCCAAACACCGAAGCCTGGCGATCGGCCCAGCCAAAATCACCCTCGACGCCGAGCAGCCATTTCGGACTGACCTGCCAATTGTAGCCGAGATAGGGGCTGATGCGGGCCGAGCTCGTATCGAAACGATCGCCCATGAAACAATCGCCGCAACCGGCCAGCAGATTGAATGGTGGCCCCGTAAACGTGGACGTATCGGTGCTCGAGCTGACCTGGTTGGCGCGAATGCCCGCGCCGACACCAAGATACGCCCCATTCCACGATGCGGCCTGCGGCGCCGCCGCATAGGCCGCGAGCGCCTTCACGCCCGGCGCATTGGGCTCGCCAAACTTGTAGGCCAGGCCGAACGTTGCGGTATGGGTTTTGATCGCCGTGTCGTAATTGACCGTCTGTACGCCCGTGGCGGCAGTCCGGACATCCGTGGTGGAGAAATGACCGTAATCGGCGAAGCGATACTCGGCCCGGACGATCCAGTTCGGCCATAGCATCGCTTCGATGCCGCCACCGACCGTGTAGCCGAGCTGGGTTTTGCTGTTCGTGATGCTGGCGGGAGCAAGCTCGAAGGCGAAGCCCGGCACGCAGCGGCCGTCGGCGCTCGGCAGCGTGCTGCAATTCGACGTCGTCTCGACATGGATCCAGGAGGGACCGGCCGTTCCGTACAGCAGCACGGCGGGATCGACGAGATAGCCAGCGCGGCCACGGATGCTTGCATCCCATGTCGTCTTGAGCGCAAACGAATTGGAGGTCGACGCGCCGCCGTTGAACGGCGTTGCCGGATAGGCGGCGCCGAAGATCGTCGTGGTTTGATCGGCATAGGCCGCATCGGCTTCGAGACCGAAAACCGTTTTGCCGATCTGCCAGTTGTAACCGAGATAAGGACTGATGCGGAACGCGGTGCCGTTGAAAGATCGCCCTGTCACGCAAGGCAGGCCGGCGAAACAATCACCAGCGACGAACATGTTCTGGAGCACCGCGGGTGCCGTCGTGTCGGTCGCCGAATTGACGTTGACGCTGGACTCGCTGGCACGGAATCCTACTCCGGCACCGACGTAGAAGCCGCCCCAGGCTTCGATTGCGGCTGGCGCCTTGAACACGGGTGCCTTGAGCGGCAAATCCGCGGCGGTGGCCGCAGAAGCCACCAGCAACCCAGCGGCCACAGACAAAAGGCACTTAAGTGTTGTCATCAGATTCCATTCCGGCGCGTCTCAATGAGGCGAATGCCGCATTGAAGCTGTACATGAAGGCGACCGGCACGACTTGGAGCAGACGGGACTGCCTCGTGAGACTTGACGCGACTCCGGCTGCTATTTCCCAGTGTGTTGCGCACGCGACACAGCCCGGTCTACTCGCCCGACAACCGCGCCTTGCGAAGTTCAGAGGGGGTCAGGCCGTAGCGCCGCCGGAAACAGCGATTGAAATAGGAGATGTCCGCGAAGCCAGAGGCCAGCGCGACACGGGCGATGCTCTCATGCGATCTGAGCGGATCGGCGAGGCCTGCATGCGCCTGTGCAAGCCGCAATTCGAGCACGTAGTCATGGAAGGAGGTGCCGGCTTCGCGAAACAGTTTCCGGATATAGTCCGCCGAGACTTGCTGGAGCGCTCCGACGCTTTCGGCCGACAGATCGCCATCCCCCAGCCGCGCTTTGATGGCCTGCCTGGCAGCCTCCAGGCGCGCCACCCGCGGGCCGTCGCCCTGTGCGGCGACCTCCTCTTCCGGGACCCCACAGATCAAGGCGACGAGGTCGCGCAGATGCTGTGCGGCCATCAGCTGCATCTCCGCACCGGCTGGTTCGCCCATGGCCATCGCGCCGAGCACATAGCCGCGCAGCAGCTTGAGCGCGGACGAGCGCGGATGGATCGGCCGCATCAATCGGTCTTCGATATCGGGCAGGAAGGGCGCAAGCGCCTGCCGCGGAAGTCGAACAGTGAGATGGCGGCCGCGATCGAGCAGCGTGTGGCGGCCGACGTCGCAGGTCGTCATCAGC
The DNA here is from genome assembly GCF_028128715.1 of Bradyrhizobium sp. CCBAU 51745. NCBI lineage: Bacteria > Pseudomonadati > Pseudomonadota > Alphaproteobacteria > Hyphomicrobiales > Nitrobacteraceae > Bradyrhizobium > Bradyrhizobium sp. CCBAU 51745. The sequence continues at coordinate 94,097 of NZ_LBJP01000003.1, forward strand.
ACCGCGCCGCCTTGCGACACCTCCAGGTCGCGTCCGAGCTGGGCGGCTTCGGCGCGACCTCGCGTCACCACGGCGAGGACGACGTTATCGGACGCGGTCGCAAGCAAGGACCGCGTGATGCGAAAATGCGCGGGCGTGCGCCAGCCAGACGATAATCCTACCGCCTGCAGACGTCGCAACTCCGTTCTGGCCTCGAAGGGCGCGCCCTCGATCGGATTTATGTCGACATTGAACAGCAGACGACCATAGACCTCGCGCCAGATCGCCAGGCGGTCGCGCTCGGGCAGCAGGGCCGTAGAGAGGGATAGATAGTCCGACTGAGACATTCAGGAGGGCGTTCACGAAAGTCAAAGCTCTTCGTCGCCTCTCGGCTACAAGCGGTTCAGCCCGTCAAGGTTGTGAGCCAATTTGTCGCACTTCGCTCTCGTCATTGTCGAAGCGGCAAGCGCGGCGCATTGGGACTCGTGGCTGATACCGCCTGAATGCGCGATTTGCCCGACCAACTCCGCCTGATAGGCTCCGCTCGCATCAACCAACAAGGGCCGGAGCAGCCGGCCTCGCCAGGGAGCAAGCCGTGCAACATGCGGGAACAAGCCTGCGGTGGATCACCGCCGCCATCCTATCGGTCAGCCTCGTCACATTCAGCCCCGCGCGCGCGGCATCGGTGGCGCCGGTGGCCGCGGAGAACGGCATGGTCGTCTCCGCGCAACATCTGGCGACGGAGGTGGGCGTCGAGGTGCTGAAGCGCGGCGGCAATGCCGTCGATGCCGCCGTGGCGGTCGGCTATGCGCTGGCCGTTGTCTATCCGGCAGCCGGCAATCTCGGCGGCGGCGGCTTCATGACGATCCAGCTCGCCGACGGCCGCAAGACCTTCCTCGATTTCCGCGAGACCGCGCCCAAAGGTGCGACGGCCAACATGTATCTCGACAAGGATGGCAACGTCATCAAGGGCATCTCGACCAAGGGGCACCTCGCCGTCGGCGTCCCCGGATCCGTCTCGGGCATGGAATATGCGCGCGAAAAATACGGCACCATGAAGCGTGCCGAATTGCTGGCTCCCGCGATCCAGCTCGCCGAACAGGGTTTTGCGCTGGAGCAGGGCGACATCGACCTGCTGCTCACCGCCACCAAGGACTTCCAGGACGATCCCGCCTCCGCCGCGATTTTCCTCAACAACGGTCAGCCGTTCCGGGTCGGCGAGAAGCTGGTGCAATCAGAGCTCGCCAAGACCCTGCGCGAGATCAGCAGCAAGGGCACTGACGGCTTCTACAAAGGCTGGGTCGGCAGCGCCATCGTGGCCTCGAGCCAGGCCGGCAAAGGCCTCATCACGCAAGATGACCTCGACGGCTACAAGACCCGCGAGCTCGCGCCCGTCGAATGCGACTATCGCGGCTATCACGTGGTGTCCGCGCCGCCGCCGAGCTCGGGCGGCGTCATCATCTGCGAAATCCTGAATATCCTCGAAGGCTATCCGCTGAAGGAGCTGGGCTATCACTCCGCAGCCGCCGTGCACGTGCAGATCGAAGCGATGCGGCACGCCTATGTGGACCGCAACAGCTATCTCGGCGATCCTGACTTCGTGAAGAATCCGCTCGACCGCCTGCTGGACAAGAAATACGCCGCCGATATCCGCGCCGTGATCGATCCGAACAAGGCGGCAATCTCCAAGGACATCAAGCCGGGCGTGGCGCCGCATGAGGGCAGCAACACCACGCATTACTCCATCGCCGACAAGGACGGCAACGCTGTATCCGTGACCTACACGCTGAACGACTGGTTCGGCGCCAAGGTGACAGCAGCCAAGACCGGCGTTCTGCTCAATGATGAAATGGACGACTTCACCGCCAAGGTCGGGGTGCCGAACCTTTATGGCCTGGTGCAGGGCGAGGCCAATTCCATTGCTCCCGGCAAGCGGCCGCTGTCCTCGATGAGCCCGACCATCGTCACCAAGGACGGCAAGACCGTCATGGTGGTGGGCACGCCGGGCGGCAGCCGCATCATCACCGCGGTCTTGCAGACCATGATCAACGCGATCGACTACGGCATGAACGCGCAAGAGGCCGTCGACATGCCGCGCATCCACCAGCAATGGCTGCCTGATCTGACCAATGTCGAGACCTACGCCCTGTCTCCGGACACGCGCAAGATTCTGGAGGGCATGGGCCACAAGTTCGGGCCGCCGCAACCGGCCAACCATCTCGCTGTCATCATCGTCGGCGCGCCGTCGCTGGACGGCAAGCAGGTCGGCAACAACCGCTACTACGGCGCCAACGATCCGCGCCGCAATTCGGGGCTGGCGGCGGGGTATTGAGGAAAAGCCGCCGGGAGAGTCTCTGGGCAGTTGGTCAGTCGCGCCGGATTGCCGACCGCGGTGCAGCCGCCTGGCACATCCGATGTCACGACTGCGCCGGCGCCGATCTTGGCGAAATCGCCGATGCTGATGTCGCCGAGGATGCTCGCGCCGGCGCCGATATAGACAGCGCTGCCGATCCGCGGCGAGCGCGCCGGCAGCTCGCTGTCGCGGCCGATGCTGACGTTCTGGAGAATGGTGACCTCGTTGCCGATCACGACATTGGCGCCGACGACAATGCCGGTGGCATGGTCGAGGTACACCCCCGATCCGAATGTCGCGGACGGGTGGATGCTGACCTGCAGGACGTTCGAGGCCTCGTTCTGGAACAGCAGCGCTGCATCGCGATGGTCATGACGCCAGAGCCAGTTCGAGACGCGCCAGGCCTGCAATGCGACGTAGCCCTTGTAATGCAGCAGCGGCGGCAACAACGAGGTGATGGCTGGATCGCGAAGCGCGATAGAGCGCAAGTCGAAAACGGCCGCTGCGATCAGGTCCGGCTCGTCGCGAAAGGCATTGCGCGAAAGGGCGGTGAAGCGCGCGCGCTCGGCGTTGCTGCGGCCAAGCCGATGCCCCATCAGATCGGCCAGCGCGGCCGCAAAATCATCATGGACGAGAATGGCACCGGCAACGGTCCTGGCGAACACGGGATCGGCATCGGCCACGCGCTGCGCCTCGCCGCGGATCTCCCGCCAGAGGCTCTCGCTCGTCATGATCGCAGCCTGTACCATCGTCGCCTCCGCGCCTTGCCCGCGACCACGAATATAGACCGTCCCTCGCTCCCCCGCTTGCGGGAAGAGGTGAAAACCAAACCGCCCGCCTGCGCGGTTGCGCAAGCGGGCGGCTCGGGGCCATCAGGACTTTGGGGGCATGCGCCTGAAGGCTTTGAGAGGCTTGATCAACCCTGCGGCTGGTCGGTCGGCGGCGGGGTCGGGCGCGTCTTGTGCTGGGCCATGAACTGGTCGAACTCTTCCTTGTCCTTGGCGTGGCGCAGACGGTCGAGGAAGTTCTTGAACTCGACCTGCTCTTCCTCGAGACGGCGCAACGTTTCAGTGCGGTACTCGTCGAAGGCACGGTTGCCGGAGGACGGCGGGCCGAAGCCAAAGCCGCCGAAGCCGCGGCGCTCCATGCGGTCGCGCATGCGGTCCATCTTGTACTGCATCCGCTCCATCTTGTTCTGCCAGCGATCAGAGTTGCTCCAGCACGACATTCTTCTGCTCCCGAGTGTGAAAAAGAGAAGGGCGAGTCCGATCGGCCACCAGATGATGAAGCCGAGAATGGTCACGGCAATCCAACCAGGATGCCAGGGCGTATCGAGCATGTGGGGCCGCTCATACGATCGGTATTGGTCCGAGGGGCCGCGCCAGCGATTGACATCAGCGGTGTAGGCCATTTCCCTTCTCCATCACGGCATCAGCGCCGTTGTGAATGTAAATAACATTTACATAGCTAGACCATCCCGCGATTTTGTCAAGCTGACCGCCTGACACGCCCGCGTGATTATTGGCGCAACTTTATTTCGGCTTGCCCCAGGGACCGCCAGGCGGCACGCCCGAACCGGAGGATGCCTCCGGTGGCACCGGCGGCGGCTCGGCGCTCTTCGCCTGCGGCCTGCGGTCGGTCGGGAAACCGAGGCCACGCAAGTAAATCAGCACCTCGGCCTCGAGCAGCTCGTCCGGCGACATCGGCAGTTTTCGGCGCGCGGCGTCACCCCGGGAAAACAGCGAGGCGACGCCATGCGCCATCGACCAGATGTGCAGCGCCATCATCATCGCCGGCGGGCGCGGCGTGCCTGGCGGGGCCAGCGCGGCGAGACGCTCCGCGGCGGCGCGAATGACGTTAAAAGCACGCTCGCTTGCGGCCTGCAGCGCTGCATTGGCATCGACAGGAAGGCCGGATTCGAACATCGCATTGTAGAAGGCCGGCTCCTCGCGGGCGAAGGCGAGATAGGCCCGGCCGACGCGCTCGAACGCGGTGACGGTGTCGGGGCGCCCGTCGTCCCAGGCCTCGGTCAGCCGCTGCTCGAACTGCTCGAAACCGCGCTGGGCAATCGAGGACAGCAGCTCGTCGCGGTCGCGAAAATGCCGGTACGGTGCCGCAGCGCTGACGCCGGCCATGCGCGCGGCATCGGCAAAGGTGAAGCCGGCCGCCCCCTTTTCCGCGATCAGCCCGAGGGCGGCCTGCAGAAGTGCTTCCTTCAGATTGCCGTGGTGATAGCCGCGCTCGGCGCGGCGCTGCTCCTTGCGCCAGCTCATGTGAACGATCTTTACATGAGCTGCGCATGAAGGTCACTAGGCCCTCCCCGTCATTCCGGGGCGGCTCGAAGAGCCGAACCCGGAATCTCGCTCGAAAACCTCCGGATTTCCGGGTTCGCCCTTCGGACCGCCCCGGAATGACGACAGAGCCTAGCCGCCCGGAATCGGCAGCACCGGCATGATCTCGACGCGCTCGCCGGGGAAGATCGCGAAATGCGGGTGGTTCTCGAACATTCTTGCGGCGGCCTCGTGCGAGGCGGCGCGGACGACCGTGAAGGCACCCATCTCGTTGGCGATGTCGGCAATGCCGCTGCCGTCGACCTTCTTGGTCCTGCCAAGCGGACCACCCATCGCCTGGATCGCGCTTTGGTGCTTCTCGACCCAGCCCTTCCAGGCCGCCATGCCCTCCATCTCCTTTGCCTTGCGCTCGGCGTCGGACATTGCATTCCACGCCGCCATTTTCGGACTGCTCTTGCTGCCGAGGAAGACTGCGAGATAGGTCTCGTTGCTCATTTGCTGTTTCTCCCTTCAACGTTAATGATGCGCCTGGCCGCGTTGTGCGGCCGTAACATGCGGCAAGTCTTCGAATCCAGAGACCGCGTCTCGCACCTCGTCAGAGAAATCCGACAACTCCTGCACCTGCCGGATCTCGATGATCTCGTTGCCGGAGGCCGGACATTTTTTGGCCCATGCGATCGCCTCGTCGCGCGAGGCCACATCGATCATCCAGTAACCGCCCAGGACTTCCTTGGCTTCGGCAAACGGCCCATCGGTCACGATTGGTTCACCGGAGCCGAAGGACACGCGCGCGCCGGCAGACGGTGGGTGCAGGCCGTCGAGCGTGATCAGCACGCCGGCGTTCTTCAGCTCCTCATTGTAGCGCATCATCGCCGCGACGCGCTCGGGATCAGGCTGGGCACCCGGTTCCGCAGTGCAGTAGCCAATCGGAATCATCAACATCATGAAACGCATGGAAGGTCCTTGGCTTTCGGTGGCATCACGGCATGCGCCGTGAGGCCGGCTGGAGACATTCACTCGATGCGAGCCGATTTCGCCCGCACTCACCTGCAAGACGAACGAGCATTGCCGGAACCGACACGTGAACGCGAATAATTTGAAGCGCCGGACGAAAGCACAGTAAGAAGACCCACGCGCCCCATGTTCGAGACAGGACAGATCAGCCCATGCCGTCAGCCTCGCAAAACGTCGCCCTCGTCACCGGAGCCGCGCGCGGCATTGGGCTCGCGACCGCGAAAAAATTCCTGGCCGAAGGGTGGCGGGTGGCGCTGCTTGATATCGAGGGCGAGTTGCTCGCCAAGGCCGTCGCCGAGATCGGCAGAAGCGGCGATACGCTGGCACTCACCTGCGATGTCTCGGACCCGACCGCGATCGGCGCGGCAATGACGGTGCTCGAGCGGCGCTTCGGCCGGCTCGATGCCTTGGTCAACAATGCCGGCATTGCGGTGTTCGCGCCGCTGATGGAGACGTCGGAGGCCGACTGGCGCCGCGTGCTCGAGGTCAATCTCACCGGGCCGTTTCTCTGCACCAGGGCGGCGGTGCCGTTGATGCGCGAGGCCGACGGCGGCGCCATCGTCAATATCACCTCGATTTCGGCCGTGCGTGCCTCGACCTTGCGCTCGGCCTACGGCACCAGCAAGGCGGGGCTCGCGCACCTGACAAAACAGCTCGCGGTCGAGCTCGCCTCGCTCAACATCCGCGTCAACGCGGTCGCGCCCGGGCCGGTCGACACGGCAATGGCAAAGCAGGTGCACACCAAGGAGATCCGCGCGGACTATCACGACGCCATCCCGCTCAACCGCTATGGGCTCGAGGAGGAGCTGGCGGAGGCGATCTACTTTCTGTGCTCGGAGCGCGCGAGCTACATCACCGGCCAAATTTTGGCCGTCGATGGCGGCTTTGATGCCGCGGGTATCGGCCTGCCGACGTTGCGGGGACAACGACGGAACGGGTAGGCACGGATTGTAGGGTGGGCAAAGGCGCTCTTGCGCCGTGCCCACCATCTCTTTCGGATTTGCCGTGGCAATGGTGGGCACGCTACGCTTTGCCCACCCTACGAAATCGAGTTGGTGGAGAGCTCATGCGACGCGTCACCTTCTGCAGTGCCCTGCTGCTCGCATCAGCACTGTTCGCATCCGCACCCGCCAAGGCGGAGATCCGTATCATCCAGAGCCCCGGCGGGCAGGTCGGGCCGTTCCTCGATCTGTTCGAGAAGGTGCGCGCGAGCGGCGAGCGTGTCGTGATCGACGGTCCGTGCCTGTCCGCCTGCACGCTGGTGCTCAGCATCGTACCGGGCGAGCGCATTTGCGTGACCAGGCGCGCCGTGCTCGGTTTCCACGCTGCGCGTTCGGTCGACCGACACGGACGCTTCTATGCCGAACCGGAAGCATCCGAAGCCGTGCTCGAAGCCTATCCCGGCCCGGTGCGTGACTGGATCGCCCGCCGCGGCGGCCTCACCTCTCGTTTGCTCTTGCTGAGGGGACGCGACCTCGCCGCCATCTATCCTCGCTGCCGGTGAAGATCAGCGACGATACGGCGCGGGTCGTCGCTGCCGCGAGATCGTCGTCGCACCGATCATTGTCGTTCGCAACAGCGCGCGAACTGGCTGATGTGCTGCCTAGAAGAATCTCTCGATCGTCTGCGCCAGCTCCAGGCTCGCGCAAATGAGCATTCCCCACAATGCAAAGTTGATTTGTAGCGCCGCCGCCATCGGTTGCACCCCTTCCGAGTTACGCCCACCCCAGATTTTAAATTTTATGAAGGAATTATTAACGGATTCTCGTGCGACGTGCACAGCCTAATATTGCGCCAGTTGTTGTGCATTGCGATCCGCTTCAGTTCACGAAGCGGCCTCACTGCTCTCGCAATGTTGTGCGAATCAAGATTTCAGATTCAGCCTCGCCGGCGGTGTGTTTCTTTGGGTTCCATTTGATTGGCGCGAAGCAGAATGCCCTGCGCAGCTTTTGCCTGTGGCGTGGAGCACCGAAAGTCCGGCATGATGCGACACATCTTGTCTTGCTTAGTTTTTGCGCAGTGCTCGCGGGATGCGCGGCCGCGCCGGCGGCGGAGCGGCGATCAATCGCATGGGACGGACTCGGTCGCGATCCAAATCGCCCTGATGTCACGAAGCGGCGCGTTGCCGGTCGCACAGCGCCAGAGACCGATCCTAATCTTGAGCGGCAAAGAGTGCTGGCGACGTTGCGTCCTTATTCCGACGCATGGTGGGCCGTTCAAGACGAGATCGAAGCCGAGAACGACAGGCAACTCGGCTCGAAGCTCGTGATCTGCCGCAGCTGCGTGGCACACCCGCCAAGGGAAGAGGCGACTGGATCAATCCGCTGAGGTGCGCCCTCCTCGCTCGCGGCAGAGCAGGGAGGAAGGCGCAGCGCGGTGTATCAGCGGAGCAACACGATCACATTCCCTCGGCGGGGCAATTCACCATCCAGGGGATGCCGAACTTGTCGACGCACATGCCGAAGCCCTTGGCCCAGAAGGTCTTGCTGAAGGGCATCGTGACGGTGCCGCCGTCGGCGAGCGCGTTGAACTTGCGCTCGGCGTCCGCAACGTCCGTGATCGTCAGCGAGATCGAAAAGCCCTGGGGTTTTTGAACATGCTCCGGCGGTGCGTCGGAGGCCATCAGCACGCTGCCGCCGGGCAGCGACATCCGTGCATGCATGATCGTCTTCTCGCGGCCGGGCGCGGCGGGCATGTCCGGCGGCGCCTCGGAGGAACGCATCATCATCTCGATCTTGCCGCCGAGAACCTTGGCGTAGAAATTGAACGCCGCTTCGCAGGTGTCCTGATAGAACAGATAGGGATTGAGCATCGTTCTCTCCTATTTCCTTGGTCTTTCCTCGTTCTTTCCTTGGACCAGTGAGACTTATTACTTCTCGGCGAGCTTCTTCAGGCTGGCGAGGCCGACTTCAAAGTCCTTGCCGATCATCGTGTCCATGTTGATGAAGACCTGCATCAGCTTGGACATGAAGGGCGCCGGGCCGTACATCGCCCATGTAACCAGCGTAGCATCGCCTTGCGGCACAAAAGTGAATTCGGCGGTATTGTGCCCCTCGAAGGGACGCGCGAAGTCGAGCTTGATGCGGAGCTTCGACGGCGTGCTTGCCTCAAGAATTTCCATATGGCCGGCACCGACATTGTTGTTGCCGTCCCAGGCATAGGTTGCGCCCCTCCCTGACGCGGTTCCACCGTAGATGCGCTTCATCGCGGGGTCCCGGTTTTCATATGGTGACCAGCTGGTCCAGAAGCGGAAATCGGCGACCAGCGGATAGATCGCATCGGCCGGCGCCTTCAGGGCGAGCGAACGCTCGACACGAAACGTGTCGGGCTTGGTAAGGGCGAAGACGAGGACGCCCGCGATCCCGATCGCGAGGACAACAGCGATAATGGCAACAGCTTTCAGCATGATTGGCTCCCTTGATACGGGATTAAGACGAAGGGAAGCCGCGCTGGCCGACAGTGTGGGAATGGATTTTTTGGCGCAGTCCTCACCCCACGTCATGGCCGGGCCTTGTCCCGGCCATCCACGTCTTAGCCAAGAGGAACGAAGAACGTGGGTGCCCGGGACAAGCCCGGGCATGACGACGTGGAAGCAGGCGGGGCTACTTCGCCTTCGCACCCTGCCTGGCACCGCCGCCCTTCGGCTGGCTATCCCGGATCAGGCGATCGATGTGCATGCGGATGTGGGCAGCTTCAGCGGAGGTGTTGGCGAGGGCGATGGCGCGGTCGAAGGCGATTCGCGCTTCGTCGTTGCGGTTGAGCTGCATCAGGAAGGCACCGCGCACGCCGTAGAAATGGAAGTAATTGGCAAGCTTCGGCGCCAGCGGCTCGATCAGGTCGAGCGCGGCCTGGGGCCCGCGCACCTTGGCGACGGCAACCGCGCGATTGAGCGTCACCACCGGCGAAGGCTGCACCACTTCGAGCGCACCGTAGAGCAGGTCGATCTGGGGCCAGTCGGTCTCATCGGGCGTCGCCGCGCGCGCGTGCAGCGCGGCGATCGCAGCCTGGATCTGGTAGGGCCCGCTGCGGCGGTGGCGCATGGCCTTGTCGATCAAAGCGAGGCCTTCCGCGATCATGGTGCCGTTCCACAAGGCGCGGTTCTGGTCCTCCAGCAGGATCAGCGATCCATCTTCGGCAAAGCGCGCGGCGCTGCGGGCGTGCTGCAACAGGATCAGCGCCGTCAGCCCCATGATCTCCGGCTCGCTCGGGAACAGGCGCAACAACAGTCGCGCCAGACGGATCGCCTCCTCGCACAGCGGCTTGCGGATCTCCGCGGTATCGCCGCTCGCCGAATAGCCCTCATTGAAGATCAGATAGATCATCGCCGCGACGCCGGCGAGCCGCTCCGAGCGTTCCACAGCACCGGGCGTCTCGAACGGCGTCCCGGCTTCCGCCACCCTGGCCTTGGCGCGGGTGATGCGCTGCTCCATCGCGGCTTCCGAAACCAGGAAGGCGCGCGCGATCTGCTTCACGGTAAGACCGGAGACGATACGTAGCGCCAGTGCGATCTGCTGCGTCGCCGGCAATTGCGGATGGCAGCAGATGAACATCAGCCGCAAGATGTCGTCGCGATAGTGCGAGCCGTCGAGACGCTCGGCAATCGCGCCTTCGGCGTCGTCGAGATCGGAGATCGCCTGGTCGTCCTCCGGCAACGGCTGCTGCTTGCGGGTGCGGCGAACCTCGTCGATGGCGACGTTGCGGCCGACCATGATCAGCCAGGCCGCCGGATCCCGCGGCGGCCCGTTCTCCCGCCAGTTCTTGAGCGCGCGCAAGCAGGCGTTCTGAAAGGCTTCTTCAGCCGTATCGAGATCGCGGAAATAGCGCAGCAGAGCGCCGACCGCCTGAGGTCGCGCCGAGGTCAGCGCCGTCTCGATCCAGCCAGTGTCGGCCTCGCTCACGCCGAAATTCCTCCCGGCCTGAACACGCCGACGGGGCGCACCTCATAGGCGCCGCCGGGATTGGCAGCGCCCAGGTCGCGCGCGACGTCGAGCGCATCGTCGAGGTTCTTGCAATCGACGATGTAGAAGCCCAGCAGCTGCTCCTTGGTCTCGGCATAGGGGCCGTCGAGCACCAGCGGTGGATCTTCCTTGCGCAAGGTCGCCGCCGCGGTGGTCGGCAGCAACCGCGCCACCGGGCCGAGCCGGCCTTGGCTGGTGAGCTTGTCCTGCACCACGGCGAGCTTTTTCATCACGGCCTCGTCCTGGTCCTTGCTCCAGGAGCCGACGAAGTCTTCGTCATGATAGCAAAGGATCGCATAAAGCATGGGCAGTACCTTACCTGAGCGCTTGTTTTGAAGACGATCCAATATGCCTCGCCCCGACAGGGCTGCGGAAAAAATTTGCGAGAAAAATCCGCCGGATCGTGCCAAGGAGGGCCACCAAAAGCGGAACCTTATGAGGCACTTCGAATGACCATGGGCACACTGGCCGTCCTGATCAACAGCACGCAGCAGAATTGGCTGCCCGAGCGCTGGAAGGCCCGGTTCGATGCGGTCTGCGACGGCCGCCGCGTGGTGCTGCTACCGGATGCCTCCCTCGATCCCGCCGAGGTGCACTATGCCGCGGTCTGGAAACCCGTGCCGGGCGACCTCGGCGCCTTCCCCAATCTGCGGGCGATCTTCAATCTCGGCGCCGGCGTCGACGCGCTGATGGCCGACAAGAGCCTGCCCGACGTGCCGCTGGTGCGCGTCGCCGTGCCTGACCTCACCAACCGCATGACCGAATATGTCGTGCTGCACGTGCTGATGCATCACCGCCAGGAGCTCTATTTGCGCGACTCGCAGCGCGCCAGGCGCTGGGAGCCGAAATATCAATGGCCGGCGAGCGCGATCACGGTCGGTGTGATGGGGCTCGGCACGCTCGGTGCCGATGCGGCCGACGTGCTGCGCCGGCTCGGCTTCCGCGTCGCCGGCTGGAGCCGCAGCCCGCGCACCATCGCGGGCGTCGAGTGCTTCCACGGCACCGCCGGGATGGATGCGTTCCTGCGCAAGACCGACATTTTGGTGTCGCTGCTGCCGCTGACGCCTGACACAAACGGCATTCTCAACCGCGAGGTCTTCACCAAGCTCAACCGCACGAGCCCGCTCGGCGCGCCGGTGCTGATCAATGCCGGCCGCGGCGGCCTGCAGAACGAAGCGGACATTCTCGCCTGTCTCGATGACGGCACGCTGGGCGCCGTCTCGCTCGACGTTTTCGTGCAGGAACCGCAGCCCGCGGACAGCCGGTTCTGGACCCACCCCAAGGTGGTGCTGACCCCGCACAACGCCGCCGACACCGATGCGGACGCGATCTCGGCCTATGTCGCCGAGCAGATCGCAAGATTCGAGGCGGGCGGCGCGCTGGAGAACGTGGTGGATCGGGTGCGTGGATATTGATGCCGCACGCTTCACATTCTCAGAGGTCGACCACGATATAAGCGTCCTCGACCGTGACCTGATATCGCTCCGCCACATAGGGTCCCATCACAAGATCGGAGCCGGCTTCAAGCTTGACCTCGAAGCTCCGCACCCTGGTGCGGCGCGGATCGCACCAGGATTGTCCGGTCGCCATGTCGAATTCCCAGCCATGCCAGGGGCAGCGCAAGAATTCACCGCGCCGTTCCAGGCGGTAGTCGCCGGGGCCGGATGACTGGCTGAGCCCTGTGACGACGCCAGAGCAGATCGCAGCTCCGCCGTGCGGACAGCGATTGAGCAGCGCATGAAGGCGCCCCTCGACATTGAACACGCCGATCTCGCGCCCGTCGACCACGACGACCTTGCGTGCGCCGGGCGGCAGCTCGGCTGCCGGGCAGACCACATGGCGGCTCATGCGAGGCGATACAATGCCATTGCATTGTCTCTGAAGATCATGCGGCGCTGCGCCTCGGTCATCGGAAATTTGAAGGCAAAGGACGGATTGTCATAGTCCCAGTGCGGATAGTCGGATGAATAGAGCAGCCGGTCCCAACCGATCCAATCGATGATCTCGACGATGTGGCGCGACTGCGCCGGCTCCTCGATCGGCTGCGTCGTCCACCAGATGTGCTCGCGCAGATATTCGGAGGGACGCCGCTTGAGATGTGCGACCTCCTTGCGGAATTTCTCGAAATGCTTGTCCATGCGCCAGGCGAGCGCCGGGGCCCAGCCGAAGCCGCCCTCGACCAGCACGACCTTCAGCTTCGGAAAACGCTCGAATACGCCCTCGATGATCAGGCTCGAGGCAAGCGCTTCCATGCACGCGACGAAGACATAGTGCTCCTGCAAATAGAAGGTCGGCCAGCCCGAGCCCGTGGAGGGATGGCCGCCATTGTAGCCGACCGGATGCAGACCGATCGGCAGGCCGGCGCGCTCCGCCGCCTCATAGATCGGCCAATAGCGCCGGTGGCCCAGCGGGTCCGAGGGCCTCGATGACAGCATGATCTGCACATAGCGGCGATCGCCGGCGCAGCGTTCGATCTCGGCCACGGCCGCCTCGGGAAACTCCTGCGGCACGACGATGCCGGCGCGAAGGCGCGGCTCCTCGCGCACCCAGCGATCGATCTGCCAGTCGTTGGTGGCGCGCGACAACGCTGCCGCAAGACCGGGATTGCGCTCCTCCATGCCGCCCTTGCTGAGCGCCATCAGCAGGCCGAACTCGACATTGACGGGATCAAGATGCTGCCTGCGCAGGAGATCGAGATCCGATCCCGCAGGACCGCCCTTCTCGGGAAGCGAATCGGCGCGCATGCCGGCGGCCATCATGCGTGGATACATCAGCGCGCTTGGCAGCGCCTGTCGCACATGGACGCCATGGGTCTCGTAGTGCTCGCGCCAGCGCGGCTCGAGATAGGGCAAGAGCTCGCCGGGCGTGCGGTGCGCCGGATGGATGTCGCAATCGACGACCGCCAGCGTCTGCCGGGCCTTCTGCTCGACAAAGGGTGCGTTCATCTCACGTCCTCCTTCGCAAGCTCGACGGCGCCGGCGGCCGCGCCCTGTGCCAGGCGGGGATAGGTTGCGAGCGCATTGTCGATCAGGATCTTCTGCAACGAGTCCGGCGGCAGCCCATCCGGCAGCACGTCGTCGCCGTCGAACTGCCAGTGCGGATAGTCGGTGGAGAACAGCAACATCTCATCCGACCCGATTCGATCGAGCGTCTGCGCGACCCCCGTCGCATCGGCCGCATCGAACGGCTGGACCGATAGGCGCAGATGCTCGCGAATGATCTCTGACGGCCAGCGGTCCACCCAGGGCACTTCCGGCCGCGCGCCACGCCAGGTCTTGTCGGTGCGCCACACGGTCATCGGCAACCAGCTTACGCCGGACTCCAGCATCACCACCTTGAGCCGCGGGAAGCGGCGGAATACGCCCTCGGCAACGAGACTGATGGTCTGGTTGGCGAAAGCCTGCGCCTGCGCGACATAGTCCTCGAACTGATAGGACGGCCAGCCCACGATCGTCGGCGCGTACCGGTAGGTGCTGCCGGCGTGAACGGCAATGACGAGGCCATGCCGTTCCGCCGCCTCATAGAGTGGAAAGAATTCGCGCCGGCCGAGCAGCTTTTCGCCCATCACCGGCAGCAGGACCTGCACGAATCGCGGGTCCGAGGCGAGACGCTCGATCTCGGCAACGGCCTGCGCCGGATCCTGCGGTGACACCAAAATCGAGCCGCGCAGCCGCGGTTCGCGGTCCAGCCACTCCGCCCGCAGCCAGTCGTTCACGGCGCGGCAGATCGCCGCCGCCATGTCGTCGTTGTGGAGCGCGATCGCACCATGCATCACGTTGGCGATGCCGAACCGGAGGTCGAAGGCATCGAGGAGATGGGCGCGCAGCGTATCGAGATCGCTCCGCGCGGTGTTCGGCGCCCGCCAGTCCGGGCGCGCGCTGATTGGCGCATTCGGCGGATAGCTCATCATGGCGAACGACATGCGGTCGATCGCGCGGTTCGTGATCTGGTCGCGCCAGTAGTCGTCGAGATATGGCAGGAGCTGCGCCATGCTCGGCATCGGCGGGTGCAGGTCGCAATCGATTGCGCCTGCGAAGGGCATTTTCATCTCTCAAGCTCCATGACTTCGTCCGGACGCGGCTAGGCCGCGGCCGTCTGATCGATCTTCCGCGCCGCCAGGTGCTTGCGCTGCGAAATTCCCAGCACCAGGACGCAGGCCGCCACCACCAGCGGCGGCAGAGCGGCCAGCAGGAACAGGTTCGAGAACGGCAGATGCTGTGCGATCAGGATGCCGGCAACCAGCGGTCCGCTGATCGAGCCGATCTTGGCGACCGACAGCGCCCAGCCCACGGCCGTCGTGCGGTTGGCGCTGGAATAGAACTGGCCGACCGAGCTGTTCAGGCCCTGATGGCCGCCCACGACGAAGAATCCGACACACGCCATCGTCCCAAGGTAGGTGCTGTCACCAAGACCGGCCCAGCCAAGCGAAGCAACCAGCGGGCAGGCAATCAGCGGCACGATCGCAATGGCGATGACGCCGAAACGATCGAGCACCCGGCCGATGGTGAGGCCGCCGACGGCGCCTCCCAGGCTGAACACGGTCAGGCCCATGGCAGCCTGCGCGGGCGTGTGCCCGGATGCCTCGGCCAGGATCGGCGTCCAGCTGTTGAGGAAGAACATCGTGATCGAGCTTGCGATATAGGCCACCCACAGGAACGGCGTGATGATCGCCAGCCGCCCGTCGAACAGCGAGGCGAGTTGCGACAGGGGTCCCATGCCGGCGCTGCCGGCGGACGCTTCATCGCGCAGCACGAAGCGCGTCGTCGCCTGCGCCTGAAGGCCGGGCTCGATCCGGTTGAGGATACGCGCGATCTCCGCGGGCTCGCGATTGCGCACCACGAGGAACTTGATCGATTCCGGAAGCGCAAAATAGCACAGCGCGGCCCCCAGCAGCGGCAGCACGCCGCCGATCCAGAACACGATGGTCCAGCCGAACTGCGGCACGAGACCGGCAGCGATGAAGCCGCCGATGCTGCTGCCCGCGACATAACCGACCATGATGATCGCGACCGCCGTGCCGCGATATCGGCTCGGCGCATATTCGAGGTTGAGCGCGTAGCATAGCGGCGACAATCCGCCGATGCCGATGCCGGCGAGGAAGCGAAGCACGATCAGGCTCGTGATGTCGCTCGCCCACACCGTCGCCAGCGTGAAGCCGCCGAACACCAGCATCGAGGCCACGATCGACAGGCGACGGCCGATGCGGTCGCCGAGCGATCCGAATACGAGGCCGCCGACGAGGATGCCGAAAATGCCGGCGCTGAAGACTATTCCGAGCGCAGCCCGCTCGACGCCCCAGGCGCGGATGATCGATGGCGCGGCGAAGGCCATGGCCTGGAGGTCGTAACCGTCCAGGAACATCATCGTCGTCGACAGGATCAGGACTGTCAGGACCAGGCCATTGCGGCGCTGGCGCTCGATGACATCGGTGACATCGATGATGTCAGATGCACTCATGCTCATTCCTCCCAGTTGCCGTTCGTTTTGGTGTGACGGCTTGTGGTAGCGGAGGAAGCCTATTTCCTTCGGGAATGGGGGAGAATAAGCTATTTCGCGCGATCATCTTTTCCGGATTGGATTAAATGGCCGATAGCCTTTTGAATATGAAGGCGTTTTTGGCAACGGCCCGAACCGGCAGTTTCTCCGAGGCCGGCCGGCAGCTGGGGGTGGCGCCATCCGTCATCACCAAGCGGGTCGGACAATTGGAATGGTCGCTGAAGACCACGCTGCTGCGGCGGAGCACGCGGCGCCTCGCGCTCACAGAGATCGGCGAGCGCTATCTCGACGTCATCAGGCAGATCGTGCGCGATTACGACGAGATGGCGAAGGGCATCATGCGATCGCCAAACGAGCTCGAGGGCCAGTTGCGCATCAAGGCGCCGGCCTCGCCGATGGTGATCAACCTCGCGCAATTGCTGTCGTCGTTTCAGATCAGATATCCGCGCGTGACGCTCGACGCGGTGCTGGTGGACCGCACGGTGAACCCGGTCGAGGAAGGCTTCGACATCGTTCTCACCATGATGCCGTCATCCTTCGACGGGGTGCTCGAGGAGCCCCTGCATGTGTTCGAACGCGTACTGTGCGCCGCGCCCTCTTATCTGGCACGGCGCGGCCAGCCCCGACACGCGCGCGACCTCGTCAATCACGATTGCATCGTGTTTTCGCCGATCGGGCCCTCCTGGACTTTCGAGGGGCGCAACGGCGTGACGACGGTGACGGTCCGGCCGCATCTCGTCACCAATAACGGCGCGCTCGTCATCGACAGCCTGTGCGCGGGCAGCGGCATCGCGATCGCCTCGCGCACCGCTGTGGCGGATCGGCTCAAGTCCGGCGCGCTGGTCGAGCTGCTCCCGGAGCTGCAGGTCCCCGATCTCTGGGTCAAGGCGCTCGTCCCGGCGACGCGCTCCAACCTCGCCCGCGTACAGACGCTGCTGGGCTCCCTGCGCGACGCCTTCCGGGACGCCGCGGCAGCGGCGCCGGCGCTCGCCCGCGAGACGTAGCGCGGCGGGACGACGCCGTTATGTTGACCGATTGGCCTTGGCCGTCCCCCACCCGCATCGCCGGTATCCCGTTCACCCTCTTTTAGCGAGAGATTGATACGCGTTGTCAGTCAATGCGCAGCGAACGAGTCGGACATGCGAGCGAACCTCGGCCTCAGGATGCGGATCACGGTTGCGCTGGCGGTGACGGCGGCGGCGACGGCGCTGATTGCCGTGCTCGGCGCCATGTGGATCATCGCGGGGATCATCGACCGCGCCGACCAGCGCGAATTGCGCAGCCATTATGATGCGCTGCTGTCGCGGATCGCCGAAGAGTCCCGCCGCGCCGCCGCCATGAGCACGGTGGTGGCCGCGATGCCGGCGACGCAGGAGGCGATGGCCAAGCAGGATCGCGACGCCCTGATGCGCCTGTTCGGGCCGGTGTTCGCAGCGACCAAGTCCGAGTACGGCGTCGAGCAGTTCCAGTTCCATACGCCGCCCGCGACCTCCTTCCTGCGCGTGCACCAGCCGGCGAAGTTCGGCGACGACCTCTCGAGCTTCCGCAAGACCGTCGTCGACGCCAATCAGGAGCGCAAGGTCATCGTCGGACTCGAAGGCGGGGTCGCCGGGCTCGGCATCCGCGGCGTGGTGCCGATCGCGCAAGCGGGCAAGCATCTCGGCTCGGTGGAATTCGGCCTGAGCTTCGGCCAGTCCTTTCTCGACGATTTCAAGGCCAACCGCCATGTCGACATCGCTTTCCACCTTGCCGATGGCGCGGGCTTCAAGCTGTTCGGCGGAACGCTGAAGGGCCAGAACTTCTTCGATGCCGCAGATTACCGCCGCGCCACCGGGGGCGATTTTGCGGTACGGCAGTCGAAGCTCGACACCAGGCCGGTCGCTGCGCTGCTCGGGCCGATCAAGGACTTCTCGGGAAAACCGCTCGGCGCCGTCGAGCTGGTGATGGACAACGCCGATTACGTGGCTTCCGCCGACCGCGCCTGGATGCTTGCGATCGGCATCGCCGTGCTCGGACTCGTGCTCGCCGCCATCGTCGGCTACCTCATCGCCCGCGGGATCTCGCGGCCGATTCTGTCGATCACATCAGTGATGCGCGAGCTTGCCGACGGCCATCTCGACGTCGCCATCCCCGAAAGCAAGGCCAATGATGAGGTCGGCGCGATGGTGAAGGCGGTGGCGGTGTTCCGCGACAATGCCATCAACTTCAGCAGGCTCCAGGCCGGCCAGCTCGAGGCCAAAGCACAATCCGAGGCGGAGAAACGGCGCGCCTTCGCCGCGCTCGCCGACAATTTCGAGGCCAGCATCCGCGACGTCGTCACCACGGTCTCCTCGGCCGCCGTCGAGATGGAACACACCGCGCGCTCGATGTCTGCCATCGTCGAGCAGTCGCGCAATCAGACCCGCGCGGTGTCGTCGGCTTCGGCGCTCGCCTCCGAGAACGTGCAGACGGTTGCGGCTGCCGCGGAAGAATTGTCCTCGTCGATGACCGAGATCAGCCGCCGGCTCGCGCATGCGACCGAGGTGGTGGGCAAGGCTGCGAGCGACGGCCAAGCGTCGAATGCGCGCGTGCAGAGCCTCGCCGACGCCGCGCAGAAAATCGGCGACGTCGTTTCTTTCATCAACGGCATCGCCGGGCAGACCAATCTCTTGGCACTGAACGCGACGATCGAGGCGGCGCGCGCGGGCGAAGCCGGCCGCGGCTTTGCCGTGGTCGCCTCCGAGGTCAAGGCGCTCGCGACCCAGACCGCAAAGGCAACGGAAGAGATCGGCGCACAGGTGACAGCCGTCCAGGGCGAGACGTCAGGTGCGGTCGAAGGCATCCAGTCGATCTGCGCCACGATTCAGCAAGTCGATGAAATCTCCGCGGCAATTGCGGCCGCCGTCGGCCAGCAGGGCACGGCGACGCAGGAGATCGCGCAGAACGTTCAGCAGGCCGCCGCCCGCACCGGCGAGGTCTCGCAGAACATTGCCGGCGTCACCGACGGCATCGCAGCGACTGGCACAGCCGCGGAAGAGGTGCTGGTCTCGGCCGTCGAGCTGTCGAAACAGTCGCAGCGGCTGCGCGATGAGGTGGATCGCTTCCTCGCCCAGATTCGCGCGGCGTAGTTAAAGGCAGGATCGTGCTACAAACTCGGCGTCGCCCGGCCTGGTGCGCAATTGCGCACCAGGCCGGGACGACGGTTAGGGGTTAGCCCCCACCATCACGTCAATCGCGCCTTTGACGATTTCCTCCAGCTCCTTGCGCGGCACGCGCGCACGGGAGCGGATGGCGATGGTGTGGATGGTGGCGGAGGCGAGTTGCGCCAGCACGGCCGGATCGGCACTGTCAGGCAGCTCGCCCTTCTCCTTGGCGCGGCGGAAGCAGCTTGCAAAAGCCTTGTCGAGATCGGCAAGGCCCTCCAGCACCATGGCGCGAATTTCGGGATCACTGACCGCTTCGGAGGCTGCCGTCACGACCGTGAAGCAGCCGCGCGGCCCGGTCTCGCCGGAAAGATAGATGTTCAACGCGGCGGCATAGATGCGTTCCAGCCGCTGGCGCACCGGCATCTCCTGGCGAAAGATCTCGACCATCGAGGCGCGGGCGTCCTCGCGGTAGCGCTGGTAGCTCTTGATGTAGAGCTCGCGCTTGTCGCCGAAGGCGCCGTAAAGGCTCGGCCGGTTCATGCCGGTGGCTGCGCTGAGGTCGTCGAGCGAGGTCGCGGCAAAGCCTTGCTTGCGAAACAGATCGAGCGCCTTGCCGAGGGCGATCTCGGGTTCATAGGCGCGCGGCCGGCCACGGCGCTTGGGTTCGCCGCGGCGCTTGGGTTCGCCGCGGCGCTTGGGTTCGCCGCGGCGCTGGGGTTCTTTGGCAGCAGCTGGCGGCCTCGATTTTTGTACCATTTCGCAAATTAATCCTTGACCCGCCCCATATTATGCAAGATGGTACAAAAATCAATCTGGCCAGGTTGAGCGACACCCACAAGAGGACTAGCCCAAGGAGGCCCACCATGGATCTTTATTTTTCGCCGCTCGCCTGCTCCATGGCGACGCGCGTCGCGCTCTATGAAGCCGGCGCTGATGCGAATTATCTCGAAGTCGATCCCCCGACCAAGACAGTGCTGAACGACGGCTCCGACTTCCGAGCGGTCAATCCGATTGGTCTGGTGCCGACGCTGCGCACCGACGAAGGCGTGGTGCTGACCGAGAATGCGGCGATCCTGCAATATGTCGCCGACCGCTTTCCGCGATCCGGTCTTGGCGCCACGGCAGGTATCGAGCGCACCCGGCTACATCAATGGCTCTGCTTCATCGGCACCGAGCTGCACAAGGGCCTGTTCATCCCCGTGCTCGACCGCAAGGCGCCGCAGGAGGCCAAGGCCTATGTGCTGGAGAGGAACCTGTCGCGGCTCGACTATCTCGACAACTACCTCAAGGGTCGGGATTACCTGCTCGACCATTTCAGCGTGGCCGATGCCTACCTGGTCACGGTCATCAACTGGACCATGGCGACGCCGCCGATCGAGCTCGCGAAATGGCCGAACGTGAAGGCCTATTACGAACGCTTGCGCCAACGGCCGTCGATCGCGAAAGCGATCGCGGAGGAATTCGAGCTGTACAAGGCCGAGCTGGCCCGGAAGAAGGCGGCGGCGTAAGTCAGGCCAAAGGCATCGTCCCGGCCGGCGAGGCCGGGACGGACTCTTTCAGCGGTTCACTCCGCGTAGCCATACACTGCGACCGCATTATCTGACGACACGAGACCGCTCTCGACGTCGTCTTTCACGGCCATTCGATCGCGCACCGTGGGATCGCCGATGCCGGCGCCGCCGGGCGTGTGCACCACCAGGCGGTCGTCCGGTGGCACCTGCTGAAAGCCCTTGCCACGCAGCTTCTTGCCGGACTTGAGGCCGACATAGCCGGCCTCGCCGTTCTTGCCGCCATCGCGGCCGCGCGGCGGATGATCGATGCGGTCAAACGCCGCCAGGATATCGAACGGCGCATCGACGCCGCTGCCGACCTCGATGATCTGGCCGAGGCCGCCGCGGGTGCGCCCCGCACCGCCGGAGTCAGGCCGCAGCTCCTTGCGCCAGAAGATCAGCGGCGTCTGCGTCTCCGCGATCTCGACCGGCGTGCCGCGCACGCCGCTGGGATAGGCGGTCGCCGACAGCCCATCCTTCGCAAAGCGCGCACCGGTGCCGCCGTTTGAGGTCACCGCCATCGAGAATCCGTAATTGCCGCCGACGCCGCTGCGCGTCTGGCCGCGGACGTTGAGATTCCACAGGCAGGAGGTGCCTTCGGCGGGCACCCCCTCGGGAATGATCTGGCGCAGGCAGCCGAACACGACGTCGGGCAGCATCTGCCCGATGATGTGGCGCGAGGCGACCGGCGCGGGCTTGGGCGCATTGAGGATCGCCCCCGCGGGTGCCGACACCGTCAGCGGCGAGAGCGAGCCGGCATTGTTCGGGATCTGCGCGGCGACGACGCAGCCGAGGCCGAAAACGGTGTAGGCCGTGGTGTAGGACAGTGGCACGTTGATGCCGAATTTCGACGCGGCCGAGGTGCCGTCGAAATCGACGTGGATGCCTTGATCCGAGATCGTCAGCGTCGCCGCCAGCGTCTCCGGCGCATCATAGCCGTCGACCACCATGCTGTTGCGCCAGCTGCCCTTCGGCAGTTTGGCGATCTCGGCGAGCACGGCCTCGCGCGAGCGGTCGCAGATATAGTCGCCGAGCGCGTCGAGCGTATCGATGCCGAATTCGGTCATCATCTCGACCAGGCGTTCGCAGCCGACATCGTTGCAGCCGGCGAGCGAATAGGTGTCGCCTTCGGTATCGATGGGCAGGCGCGTGTTGGCGCGGATCATCGCCATCAGCGTCTCGTTGACGACGCCCTGGTCGATGAGCTTCAGCATGGGGATGTAGAGCCCCTCCATGAACACGTCGGTGGCATCAGGGCCGAAGCCGATGCCGCCGATGTCCATGAGATGGCTGGTGCAGGAGAACAGCGCGACGATCTTGCCGTCCTTGAAGCAGGGCGTGGTGACGACGAAATCGTTGAGGTGGCCGGTACCCATCCAGGGGTCGTTGGTGATGTAGGCATCGCCCTGCTTCATCGTCTGGAGCGGGAAATGGCTGATGAAGTGCTTGACCGATTCCGCCATCGAGTTGACGTGGCCCGGCGTGCCGGTCACCGCTTGCGCCAGCATCCGCCCCTTGAGGTCGAACACGCCGGCGGAGAGATCGCCGCATTCGCGCACGATCGGGCTGAAGGCGGTGCGCAGCAGCACCTGCGCCTGCTCCTCGACCACGGCGATCAGCCGGTGCCACATGATCTGAAGGTCGATCAGGCTCGCGCCGTTTGCCTTGCTCATGATCAGGCCGCCTTCCGTTCCATGACGATGCTGCCGGCACCGTCGATATGGGCATCAAAACTGGTCGACACAAAAGTAGAGGTCTCATCCTCCGCGATCACGGCGGGGCCGGCAATGGTCGCGCCGGGCGCCATGTCCTCGCGGCGATAGAGCGGGATCTCGACCACCTCGCCCGCCCTTCCGTCAAAGAATTTCCGGCTGCCGGACGCTTTGCCCGCCGGCTTGCGCGTCACGGCCGCGACGGTGGGCGGATTGCGCGCCTCCGTCGTGGCGAGCACCGACCAGCTCAGCACCTCGATCGCCGCGCCCGGGATCGGGCGCTCGAACATCGCGGAATAGTCCGCCTCGAATTTCTGGCGCAGGCTGCCGAGATCGGCCGACGTCAGCGGCCGGTTCGGCAGCTCGACGGTGATCTCGTGGCCCTGGCCGACATAACGCATGAAGGCCGCGCGGCGTTCGCGCACCGGCGCACCGGCCGCACCGGGCTCGACCAGTGCGCGCGCCTCGGTCACCATCTCCTGCAAGAGATCGGAGACGGCCTTGGTGTCGAAATCATCGAGGCGGACGTGACGGCTGCGTACCAGCTCATAGGCGATGGGCGCGGCGAGGAAGCCAACGGCAGAACCGACGCCGGCATTCGACGGCACGATCACGCGGGAAACACCGATCTTCTCGGCAACGCGCGCCGCATGCAGCGGAGCAGCGCCGCCGAAAGCAATCAGCGTGTGCTGGCCGACGATCTCGCCGCGCTCGACGGCATGCACGCGCGCCGCGCTGGCCATGTTCTCGCAGACCACCTCGTGCACCGCATAGGCTGCGGTCTCCGCCGACAGGCCCAGCGCTTCGCCGACGCTGCTCAGCAGGGCCTTCTTTGAAAGCTCCGGGTCAAGCTTGATCGTGCCGCCAGCAAACGCATCAGGATCGATCATGCCGAGCGCAACGTCCGCATCGGTCACGGCCGGCCGCTGACCGCCACGGCCGTAGCAGGCAGGGCCCGGTTCGGAAGACGCACTCTCCGGGCCGACAGTGACGCGCTTCATCGCGTCGACATGCGCGATCGAGCCGCCGCCGGCGCCGATCTCGACCATCTCGATCACGGGAATGCGCACCGGCAGGCCCGAGCCTTTCAGGAAGCGCGCGGCGCGATCGACCTCGAACACGCGCGAGGTCTCGGGCTGGTACTTTTCGATCAGACAGATCTTTGCCGTGGTGCCGCCCATGTCGAAGGACAGCACCTTGCTTTCGCCAAGACGCGCAGCAATCTGCGCCGCGAAGATCGCGCCGCCGGCAGGACCGGATTCGACGAGCCGCACCGGAAAGCGTCGCGCCGTCTCGATCGAGGTAACGCCGCCACCTGAGGTGACGAGATAGATGGCGCCGCGGAATTGCTCGACCTGCAATGCGTCGGCCATGCGGGCGAGATAGCCGTCGATCAGCGGCTGCACATAGGCATTCGCAACAGCGGTTGAGGTTCGCTCATACTCGCGGATCTCCGGGCACACGGCCGAGGACACCGTCACCGAAATGCCCGGCATCTCCTCACCGATGATCGCGGCTGCGCGGCGCTCATGGTCGGGATTGGCATAGGAATGCAGAAACGCGATCGCGACACTCTCGACCTTCAATTCGCGCAATTTCGGTACGAGTGCGCGTACAGCAACCTCGTCGAGCGCGAGGCGAACGGCACCGTGCGCATCGATGCGCTCGGGCACGGTGAAGCGAAGGCTGCGCGGCGTCAGCGGCTTCGGCTTGTCGATGCTGAGATCGTACTGGTCGTAACGGCTCTCGGTGCCGATATCCAGCACGTCGCGAAAACCTTCGGTGGCGATCAGGGCCGTTTTGGCGCCACGCCGCTCGATGATGGCGTTGGTCGCCAGCGTCGTGCCGTGGATGAAGACGTCGATGTCGCTGATATGCGCACGCGCGTCGGCGAGAATGAGGCGCATGCCGTCCAGCACTGCCTGCTCTGGACGCTGCGGCGTGGTCAGCACCTTGCGGGTCTTGCGCACCTCGCCCACGTCAAGCACGATGTCGGTGAACGTGCCGCCAATATCCACGGCAAGCCGCACCTCGGCTCCTTCAAGCATTCCAAAATTCTCCGGCTGATCGTCAAGAACTGAGGGCGAAAAAGCAGCAATTTCCGTGCCATCGAGCACAACGAAAACGCTGTACCTGGCTATTCTGCTTGGCACCTATGCAATAGGCAAGACGTGTTCACCCGGCATCACATCAGAGCAGGAATGCAAGCGCCGCTTCGCAACGCTCCTCGACCTTGAGCGTCAGGAGATCATCGGCACGGGTGCGCCCGAGATTGACCGCAGCGATCGGGATCTGTCGCTCTGCGGCAGCCTTCACAAAGCGAAAGCCGGAATAGACCATCAGCGACGAGCCGACGACCAGCATGGCATCCGCCTGCGCCAGATGATCCTGCGCGGTGGCGACAACGTCGCGGGGGACGTTCTCGCCGAAGAACACCACGTCGGGCTTGAGGATGCCGCCGCAGGCCTCGCAAGCCGGCACCTTGAATGATGAGAAATCCGCCTGCTCCAGATCGGCGTCGCCGTCGGGCGCGTCCGCGGCATCGAGCGTCAGCCATTCGGCATTGGCGCGGCCAAGCGCCTCCTGGAATTCGTTGCGCGGCGTCTTGGCCCCGCAGCCCATGCAGCGGACCAGATCGAGCCGCCCGTGCAAATCGATCACCTGCCGGTGGCCCGCGGATTGATGCAGCCTGTCGACATTCTGCGTCAGCAGCATCTCGCAGCGCCCGCTCGCCTCGAGCCGGGCCAGCGCATGATGCGCATCGTTCGGCCTCGCTTGTCCGAATCGCCGCCAGCCGATCAGGCTGCGCGCCCAGTAACGCTGGCGCGTGTGCCCTTCCGACATGAAGGTCTGGAAATTGACCGGCTGGGTCCGCTTCCAGCTGCCATTTCTGTCGCGGTAATCAGGGATGCCCGAATTGGTGCTGCAGCCGGCGCCGGTCAGCACGAACAGTTTTTCGTGCCGGCCGACGAAATCCTGGAGCCGAGAGTCTGCCAGCGGAGTGTTTGTCATGGCGCAGATGTAGTCTGCGCCGCGACATTTTGCCAGATCACGCTTTGGCCGGCGGCCGCTCATCTCAGCTCGACCAGTTGTCCCTGAATTCGGGAAACAGCGTGAGGCCGCCGCACGCATAGATGGTCTGCCCGGTGATGTAGCTGGCGTCATCCGAGGCCAGGAAGGCGAATACCGCAGCCATCTCTTCCGGCGTGCCGACGCGGCCGAGCGGAATGTGGCTGACGACCGCGCCGCGCTTTTCGGCGTCGCCGGTCCAGGCGGCGTTGATCGGCGTGTCGATTGCGCCGGGGCCGACCGCATTGACGCGAATGCCGCGGCCGGCAAACTCCAGCGCCAGCGTGCGGGTCAGATTGGCCATGCCGCCTTTGCTGATCGAATAAGCGAGATAGCCAGGCTTTGGGATGATCTGGTGGACGCTCGAGCAGTTGATGATGCAGCCGCCTCCGCCGCGGGCAACGAAATGCGCCAGCGCCTTTTGCGCGCAGAGCACGGCGCCGTTGAGATTGACGTCGATGATGCGGCGATAGGCTTCGATGTCGAGCGCCTCGCTCGGCGATTCCTGCTGAAAGCCGGCATTGTTGACGAGACAGTCGAGGCGCTTCCAGCGCGCCAGGATGGTTTCGAACATTGCGGCGATGTCTTTTTCGACCCCAATATCGGCGTGAATGATGAAATGATCGAGCCTGCCGTGGCCACGGTCGCTCGAAGCCGTGCGCGCGAGCGCAAGCGTCTCCTCAGCCTTCTCGGGGGGACCGATATAGTTGATGGCGACCGTCGCACCTTCCTGGGCGAGGCGAATGGCGACGGCACGCCCGATGCCCTGCGGAGCGCCCGTCACCAGCGCGTATTGGCCGACGAGGCGTGAGGGAAAGACAGTTGAGAGATCGGTCTGTGGCATGTGCATTCTCCGGGATGCCTCATCATGGATGGAACCGAGATTTTGTTCCACCCTGTTGGCACATCGCTGGGATTCATTCCGCGCGGCGCGCGATCGGCGAGGTCAGGATCTGATACAGGATGATCGCACCAAAGGTCGCGGTGCCGATTCCGCCGATCGTGAATGCACCGAATTTGAGCGTGAGATCGCCGGCTCCCGCCGTCAGCGCCACCGCGACGGTGATCAAATTCGCCGGATTGGCAAAGTCAACCTTGTTCTCGACCCAGATCCGGCCCGCCATCGCCGCGATCAATCCGAACAGCACGATCGAAAGGCCGCCGATGACGGGCCCGGGGATCGACAGGATCAGCGCGCCGAATTTCGGCGAGAAGCCGAGCAGGACCGATACGGTGGCGGCGAAAGCAAACAGCAGGGTCGAATAGACCTTCGTCGCCGCCATCACGCCGATATTCTCGGCATAGGTGGTGACGCCGGTGCCGCCGCCGCAGGCCGCCACGATCGTTGCGAGGCTGTCGGCAAGCAAAGCGCGGCCGAGATAGGCATCGAGGCTGCGGCCCGTCATGGCTCCGACGGCCTTGATGTGCCCGAGATTTTCGGCGACGAGGATGACCGCAACCGGCGCGATCAGGAAGATGGCGTCGGCCTGAAAGGTCGGCGTGGTGAAATTCGGCAGGCCGAACCACGGCGCGGCCGAGAGCTGCGTGAAGTCGATCGGCTTGCCGAAGCCAAGACCGTTCGCAAACAGCAGGTACAAGAGATATCCGCCGATCGCCCCCAGGATGATCGGCAGGCGGCGCCACAGGCCGGGCGTGGCCACCGCAACCACGCCGATGATCAGAACGGTCGCAAGCCCGATCCAGGTCTCGAACGCGTTCGCGCTCACCGCCTTCACCGCCACGGGCGCGAGGTTGAGGCCGATCGCGGCGACCACGGCGCCGGTGACCGCCGGCGGCATCAGGCGTTCGACCCAGCCGATGCCCGACCACATCACGATCAGTGCGATCACGCCGTAGAGCACGCCGGCGCCGACGATGCCGCCGAGCGCAATTGAGATGTTCGGATTCGGTCCGTGCCCGGCATAGCCGGTGGCGGCGAGGACGACGGCGATGAACGCGAAGCTCGAGCCGAGATAGCTCGGCACGCGCCCCGCGACGATGACGAAGAAGATCAGCGTGCCGATGCCGGAGAACAACACAGCAACATTGGGGTCGAACCCCATCAGCAACGGCGCGATGATCGTCGCGCCCGACATGGCGACGCAATGCTGGAGACCGGAGACGATGGTTTGCCCCCACGACAACCGCTCCTCCGGCATGATCACGCCGGAGGTCTTGAGCTTCCAACGCGGAAAATAGCCTTGTGAAAGACGGTCCTGCGATCGCTCGTCCGCGCCCAATGCGTTCGGCATGTTCCCCCCAAAGTGCGGTGCAGCGATTGATGTTCGTGCTAACAGACAAAAATGTGATTGTTGCTCGAGCGGCGATCATCACATGATGTAAGTCATGCACGATCAATGTGTTCCGGGATTGAACTTTATGACACAGATCGCGATCCAGCCAGCCGTCCACCGCCGGCACCAGCCCTGGTACAGGATCCTCTACGTCCAGGTGCTGATCGCGATCGTGCTCGGGGTCCTGATCGGCTATTTCTATCCGGACCTTGGCAAAGCGCTGAAGCCGCTCGGCGACGCCTTCATCGCGCTGATCAAGATGATGATCGCGCCCGTCATCTTCTGCACCGTGGTGCATGGCATCTCCTCGATGGGCGACCTCAAGCGCGTCGGCCGGGTCGGACTGAAATCCCTGATCTATTTCGAGACTGTCTCGACCGTTGCGCTCGCCATCGGTCTTTTGGTGGGCGAGATTCTCCAGCCCGGGCACGGCTTCAACATCGATCCCGCCACCATCGATCCGAAATCGGTCGCGACCTATGTGTCCAAGGCGCACGAAGACGGCATCGTCGCCCATCTGATGGCGATCATTCCCGACAGCTATGTGGGCGCGATCGCGCGCGGCGACCTCTTGCAGGTGCTGCTGGTCTCGATCCTCTCCGGATTCGCCATCGCCTTCCTCGGCAAATCAGGCGAGCCGATCGCGGAGGCAATCGACAAGGCCGCGAAGATGTTCTTCGGTATCATCCGCATCATCGTGCGCGTGGCGCCGATCGGCGCATTCGGCGCGATGGCGTTCACCGTCGGCGCCTACGGCCTTGGCTCGCTGCTCAACCTCGCCGCCCTGATCGGCACGTTCTATCTCACCAGCATCCTGTTCGTGCTGATCGTGCTGGGTGCGATCGCACGGCTTGCCGGCTTCTCCATCATTCGCTTCATTGCCTATATCAAGGACGAGCTCCTGATCGTGCTCGGCACCTCCTCGTCGGAGACGGTGCTGCCGCAGATGATCCAGAAGATGGAGCATCTCGGCGCCTCGCGCTCGGTGGTCGGCCTCGTGATCCCGACCGGCTACAGCTTCAACCTCGACGGCACCAACATCTATATGACGCTGGCGACGCTGTTCCTGGCGCAGGCGACCAACACGCATCTGACGATCTGGCAGGAGCTCGGCATTCTCGGTATCGCGATGATCACTTCGAAAGGAGCATCCGGGGTAACCGGCGCAGGCTTCATCACGCTCGCCGCGACGCTGTCGATCGTGCCCGACATCCCGATCCAGTCGATCGCGATCCTGGTCGGCATCGACAAGTTCATGAGTGAATGCCGCGCGCTGACCAATCTGATCGGCAACGGCGTCGCCTGCGTCGTCATCAGCATCTCGGAAGGCGAGCTCGATCGCCAGGCGCTGCACGAGACCATGGCGCATCCACTGGAGATCGGCGAAGCGCTGGAGCCAGGCGGCAGCGCGTAGAGCCGCAAAGCGAAGATCGAAGGCAGACGCCGCCTGGTTCCGTTGCGGTAGTTTCCCGGAGTAGAAAATTCGTAGGACCGGAGTCACAACAAAGATGTTGGGATCACGGATTGATACTCATCCATTCCACCCGACGCGCTGGGGGCAGAGCGTCGGGTTTTTGAAAATTATCACGCGATCTGGCTGTCAAAGCTTGCATCGGCCGCATCGGTCAGCTCCGCCGGCCGCGAGCCGGTATCATTGTTCCGTCAGTCGGGACAACCGGTCAGATCGAGCCGGCGTGTGATCCCGATGGCTCCCAGGAACGCCTCATCGTGACTGACCACGAGCAGCGCGCCGTCATAGGCGCGGAGGCCCGCCTCGACGGCTTCGATCGATTCAAGGTCGAGGTGATTGGTCGGCTCGTCCAGGATCAGCAGCGACGGCGGCGTCGCCCCGCCGAGCACGCAGGCAAGGCCGGCGCGAAACAGCTGGCCGCCGCTCAGACTGCCGACGCATTGCAAGGCCGCATCTGCACGAAACATGAAGCGCGCCAGCGCGGCGTGGCATTCATTCGCACCGGCCCGCGGATTGAGACGCCCAAAATTGTCGAGAATCGAGATCGCGGGATCGAGCAGGCTGACCTTCTGGTCGAACAGCGCGAAGTCCGGCCTCACGCGCACGGTGCCCGCGACAGGGCGTAGCTCACCGGCGATGAGCTTCAACAGCGTCGTCTTGCCGGAGCCGTTGGGCCCGACAATCGCGACGCGCTCCGGCCCGACGATGGCAAGCGATAGATCGCGCAGGATCGGCCGTTCCGGCTGATAGCCTGCGCGAACACGATCAAGCCAAACCACCTCCCGCCCCGCCGGGAGCCGGGTCGACGGTAGCTTTACAGTCAGCGGCTGAAGGATCTCGATGCGCCGGCGGGCGGTGTCGAGCGCATCCAGAGCCTCCGCGCGCCGCCGCTCGGCGATCTCTGCGGCCCTGCCGCCGCTGTCCTCGCTGCGATCCTTGCGCGCGCCTGCAAGGATTCGTGGCATGTCGCCCTTGGCGCGCTTCCTCTTGCCACCGCTGTCCTTGCGCGCCTTGCGTTCGGCCGCCTCCTGCGCCTTGCCGTCGATCTCGGACAAATGCTTCTCGGCATGCGCGAGGTCGTGCCTGACGGCCGCAAGCTCGACGGCCTTTTGCGCGCGATAGCTACTCCAATTGCCGCCATAGCGCGTCGCGCCGAGCGAGGTCAGCTCGACGATGGCGTCCATGGTCTCGAGCAGTGCCCGGTCATGGCTGACGACGATCGCGCCGCCGCGCCAGGCGGCAAGCAGATCGATCACGGCACGGCGCCCGTCCCGATCGAGATTATTGGTGGGTTCGTCCAGCAGGATGAAATCCGGCGCGGTGAACAGCAGCGCGGCGAGACGAACGCGCGTGATCTGCCCGCCCGACAAACGGTCCAGCTCCGTATCGGGCGCGATATCGAAGCCGACGCGCGCCAGGGCGGATGCGAGCCGCGTCTCGAGCGCCCAGTCGACCTCGGCGACATCCTCGGCGGAGGCCTCGCCACGCTCCACCCGGCGAAGCACGTCGAGAGACTCTCGCGCGCCAAAGAGGTCGACGACCCGCATGCCGCCGCGCAGCTGGGCGTCCTGCCGCAAGAGGCCAACGGTGCCGTTGACGACCACGCGTCCCGCCTGCGGGACGTGCTCGCCCGTGATTGCGGCGAGCAGCGTTGTCTTGCCGACGCCGTTGCGGCCGACAAGGCCGGCGCGTTCCGCGCCGAAGATCAGATCGATGTTGGAGAGGAGCGAGCGGCCGTCAGGCGTGGACAGCGACAGGTTCGACAGGATGATGGAAGCAGGCATGGAATTCCCCGTGAGCAATGCGGATCGGCGTTGCGGTCGGGGTGAAATCCATGGCTGCTGACATCCTTGATGAGAGCCTCGCTCATAATTCGGCCGGGTGGCAAGATCAAGGCATGCCGTCGCGAAGCCAGCGGCTACGCCAGCCTGTCGAACTGAACCTTGCCCGCTTTCATCACCAGCGGGATGTGCTCGCCCTGACCGAGCAAGCAGCCGACATCACGCAACGGATTTCCGTCGACCACGAGCAGATCCGCAAGCGCGTCGGGCACGATGCGGCCGAGCTTGCCCTCCATGCCGAGTACCTCGGCCCCGATTACGGTCGCGCTGGCGATGACCTCGCGCGCGCCCAGGATTTCGGCACGGATGCGGAACTCTTCGCTCTGGAGGCGTTGCGACGGGCCGAGCAGGTCACTGCCGTATCCCATCTTCACCCCGGCCTTGCGATAGATCTCGAGCGAGCGCAGGCCGGCATCGCGGACGTCCGCGATCTTGGCGACGCTCTCCGGCGGCAGGCCGAACTGCGCGCCCTCGTTGGCGAGCGCTTCATAGGTGATCAGCGTCGGCACCACGTAAGCGCCCTTCTCGGCCATCAGGCGAGCGGTCTGATCGTCGACCAGATTGCCGTGCTCGATGGTGCGGACGCCGCAGCGGACCGCGCGCGCAATCGCCGGAGCCGTATAGGCATGGGCGAGCACATAGGTCTGCCGACCCTGCGCTTCGTCAACGATGGCGCGGATCTCGTCCTCGGAGTAGCCGAAGGCGCCGACCGGATCGGTCGGAGAGGCCACGCCGCCGGACGCCATGATCTTGATCTGGTCGGCGCCCATCTGCAGCTCCTCGCGCACCGCCTTGCGCACGCCGTCGACACCGTCGGCAACCCGCGCCAGCGCGCCGACCCGCACGCAGCAGGGACAGGCGGAATCGCTGGCCAGATAGTCCGAGCGGGCCCGGCCGTCGCCATGGCCGCCTGTCTGACTCAGCGCACGGCCCGAGACGAACAGGCGCGGACCATCGGTCAGGCCGGTCTCGATGGCCTGCTTCATCGCGTGGCCGGCGCCGCCGGCATCGCGGACGGTCGTGAAACCTCGCCGCAGCATGCCCTTGAGAATCAGCGTCGAACGCAGCGTCACCAGGACATTCGGCATTTTTGCCTGTGCCGCCAGGTTGAGCTCGATCGCGATGGTATGGACGTGCAGGTCGATCAGGCCGGGCATCAACGTCCTGCCCTTGAGATCGATCGTTCGATCTGCGGTGGCCTGGATCGGCCGGTCCGAGACCTCCTTGATCATGGCATCCTCGACCAGAACGTCATGGCCGGTCAGCAACTCGGGCCGGAGCGGATCAAGCAGCGCGGCGTTCTTGAAAAGAGTGCTGGGCATGGAGGTCTCCTCTATCAGGCCATCAAAAGCAGCGCCGGCAGCGCGAGTTGGGCGAACGGAAGACACGCGGCCACGTCGTCCTCGTCATACCAGCCGGCTTCGTGAAGCAGGTTGAGCGAGCCGAGCGTGCGGCCGCGCCAGCGCACCGGCATGTTGAGCACGCTGGCGCAGCCAAGCGAGGCGATCAGCTCGTGGTCGGGGAACACGGTGCGCAGATCGTCCTGCGTCCGGCCGATATAGGCCTCGCCGGAATCGAGCACGGCTTCGGTCCACGGTCCCGGCGCGAGGCGCTTGCGACCGCCGGTGGGGTACGGACCCGGCAGATTGGAATAGACCCGCGCGGCTTCGAAGGTCGCGCCGTCATAGGTCAGGATCGTGAACAGCTTGTGCCCGATCGCCGACTTCAGGGCTTCGTCCAGCGCCGCAAAGATCGCGCCCGGTTGATCCGCCCTGTCCTGCGCCGCCGCAACGGCGCAGAGCAGCGGATCGGCCGGGCGCCTGGTCGGCCTCATGCTGTTTCACCTGTGGCGATCTCTTCGAGCGAGCGACCGCGCGTCGGCACGCCCATCAAGACGACGGTGACCGCCCCTAACAGCAGCACCGTGGTGGTGACGCCGAACACGCCGGCGAAGCCGAAATTGGGATAGAGGTAGCCGACCAGGATCGGCGAGACGATCGCGCCGATGCGGCCGATGGCGGAAGCAAGCCCGGCGCCGGTGGTCCTGATCGGGGTCGGAAACACTTCGGCGGTGTAGGCATAAACACCGGCATAGGTGCCGTTCATGAACAGCGACAGCAGAATTCCCGCCAGTATGATGTGCTGATCCGTCTGCGCGAAGGCAAGGCCGAGCGCGCTGACGCCGCCGAGCACCATATAGGTCGCAATGGTCGCCTGCCGGCCGATCCGCTCGTTGAAATACGCGGCGCTGAAATAGCCGGGAATCTGCGCGCAATAGATCGCGATCGAATAGCCAAAGCTCTTGGTGATGCTCATGCCGTTCTGGACCAGGAGGCCGGGGATCCAGACGAAGAAGGAATAATAGCTGAAGGTGATCGCAAGCCACATGATCCAGGTCATGATGGTGATGCGCGCCTGGCGCGCCGCCAGAAGCGCTGCGAAATTGGCAAGCAGCGTTCCACCGGTGCCCGCGGGAGGGACGACTTCGACCACCGGCGGCGGCAACACACGGCCCTCACGCGCAAAGACAGCCTCGATGCGGTCAAGCACGGCCTCGGCTTCCTTCTCCCGCCCGCGGCTCTCCAGCCAGCGCGGCGATTCCGGCAGAGCGCGCCGCCACCACAGCAGCATGACGACAGGCACCGCCGTGATCACAAGCACGATGCGCCAGCCATTGTCGTAGGAGGGAACGATGAAGTAGCCGAGCAAGGCCGCGGCCACGAAGCCGAAGGAGAAGAACCCTGCGAGCGCCCCGGTGAAGGCGCCGCGGTAACGTCGCGCCACGAACTCCGCAAGATAGGGCGCGATGATCGCGCTCTCCGCGCCCGTGCCCATGCCGGCGACGATGCGGGCGGCGAAGAAGGCCGGCCAGGTATCGACCATCGCGCTGACGATCGATGCTGCGCAATACAGCGCCAGTGCCGACATCATCACGGCGCGGCGCCCGATGAGATCACCGAGCGTGCCGGCGAACAGGGCGCCGAACAGGAAGCCGATATAGGTGCTGCTGCCGAGCACGCCGATCTGGACGCTCGACAGATTCCACGCCGTACGCAGCACCGGCAGGATGAAGGCCAGCACCGCCGCGTCCATCGCGTCAAACATGTAGCCGAGCCCACCCATCAGCAACAGATGCGTGTGGAAGCGTGCAAACGGAAGGCGCTCGATGCGCGCCGATATCATCGACATGAATATCCCCCTCGATCCCCGCGGGCCGGCACCCGCTTGTCGTTCGGGACGAAATCATAGACAGAATGACGTTATCGTCATAATTTATAATGATGATCTAGTACATCACTGTGGTGAATATCCGTGTCCTTCCGCGCGCTCGACCTCAACCTGCTGAAAGTCTTCGAGGCATTGATGACCGAGGGCAGCGTCACGCGCGCGGCGAGCGCGTTGACGATGACCCAGCCCGCCGTCAGCAACGCGCTCGCACGCCTGCGCGATGCGCTCGGCGATCCGCTGTTCGTACGGTCCGGCACCGGGATCCGTCCGACCCAGCGCGCCGTCGTTCTCTGGGAGCCGATCGGCGAGGCCCTGGAAAGCGTCCGCAGCGCGCTCGACGAGCAGGTGTTCGATCCGGCTCGCGCCCAGACCGAGTTCACCCTGTCGATGTCGGACTACGTCGCCTCGCTGGTGATGCCGAATTTGTTGAACCATCTCGGCGAGATCGCGCCCAAGACGCGGGTCCACACCGTGCCCAACACCATCCTGGAGATCGCCGATCAGCTCGAGGGCAATCGGGTCGATTGCGTGCTGAGCGTTTATGTCAACGAAGCGCAGCAGCCGACGGCGATTCGCTCACGCTCGCTCTGGACCGTCGATTATGCCTGCTTCATGCGGCGCGGCCACCCGCTCGCGGCCCAGAAGCGGCTGAGCACGCGCGCCTTCCTGAACGCCGGGCATGTCGACGTGACCCTGGCCGGCAAGCGAGCGCCGACCTACGATCTCTTCCTGGCCTCGCGCGGGCTGTCGCGCAATTTGGTCGCGACCGTCAATCATTACAGCGCCGCCTATGAAATCGTGCGCCAGACCGATCTGATCGCCGTGCTGCCGAGCGATCTGCGTTCGCAGTCGCGTCACGCGCCGTTCCTGCATGCGATGCCGCTGCCGCTCAAGGCGCCGGCGCGGATCGTCAGCCTGTTCTGGCACCAGCGCAACGACACCGTGCCTGCGCAGCGCTGGCTGCGCGAGACCCTGGTCGGAATGTTTGCCAAGTCGGAATGAGCGAAGCAGCGCCTCAACGGACGGCCGAAGCATGGAAACGCTCGATGCCGAGATCGCTGATGCGAGTCTGGGTGCCGCCGCCCACGATCAGCTCCGCCATCACGGCGCCGGCGCCGGGCCCGAGCTGGAAGCCATGCAGCGAGAAGCCGAACTGGTGATAGAGTCCCTTGTGCCGGCTGCTCGGCCCAAATACGGGGATATCGTCCTTCATCTTCGCCTCGATGCCTGCCCAGGCGCGCACGATGGTGGCGCTGCGCATCACCGGGAACAGCTCGAACACGGTCTGCGCGCTGGTTGCAAGGCTCTTCCAGTCCAGCACCGTCTCGTTGCGATCCTGGTAGGCCGTCGCCAGATGACCGCCGCCGATCAGCACGGTGCCGTTCTTGAATTGCTTGAAGGAGAGTTTTCGTCCACGCAGGATCACGACGGGATCGATGAAGTGCGGCACGCGCGAGGTGATCATCAGCATCGGCGCCACGGTCTCGACCGGCACCGGCTCGCCGAGATCGGCGGCGATCTTGCCGGCCCAGGCGCCGGCGGCATTGACGAGCACTGGCGCGGCGTAGCTATCTGAGCCAACGTCGACATGCCAGAGGCCGTCACGGTGCCGGATATTGCTGGCGGCGACGCCCTCGCGCACGGTCGCGCCGAGCTGCTCGGCCTTGCGCCGGAACGCCGTTGTCGTCTGCGCCGGGTTGGCCGCGCCGTCGCGGCGCGACACCACGCCGCCGGGGCAGGTCTCGGCCACCGCGGGCACAAGGCGCCGGAGCTCCACCGCGTCGATCAGCTCCTCATGGGTAAAGCCGAGCGTGTTGAGTTCAGCCACGCGTGTACGGCAAACGGCGAGCTCCTCCTCGTTCTCCGCGACCAGCACCTGGCCGTAGCTTTCGAAGCTGCAATCATCGTCGAGGAGATCGGTGATCTTCTCCCAGATGCCCATCGAGCGGATCGAGAGCGGAATCTCGGGGATATGCCGCGCGAGCTGGCGGACGCCACCGGCGTTGACGCCTGAAGCGTGGCGGCCGGCATAGTCCTTCTCGATCAGCACCGGCTTCAGGCCGGCGAGACACAGATGCAGCGTCGTCGAGCATCCGTGGATGCCGCCGCCGATGACGATCGCATCCACTGATGTGGTCATCCGCGCACCACGGCCCTGACGTCCTCTTCCGTTTTCGGGACGGCGGCGAGCTCGGCAAGGGTGATCGGTTTCACCGGTGCGCGCAGGCGGTAATAGCCGATCTCCTGCGGGGTCTTAGCCCGAGCCTGCGCCATCAGCTCCGTCACCGTGAGGCCGCAGAGCCGGCCCTGGCACGGCCCCATGCCGGTGCGGCGGTAGGCCTTGAGCTGGTTCGGCCCGGTCGCGCCGATCGCCACGGAATCCAGAACATCCTTTGCCGTCACTTCCTCACAACGGCAGACGATGGTGTCACCTGAGGGAATGCGGAACTGCGGCGCGGGACGGAACAGCGTGTCGAGGAACACGCGGCCGCGCTCGGCCCTGGCGAGATCGGCGCGGAGCGTCGCCACCGGCGCAAGTTTGGCGGCAGCCGCAGGCGCCAGCGCTTCGATCGCAGCGCGCGCGGCAATACGACCACGGACCACGGCCGCATTGGCACCACCGATACCCGCCCCGTCGCCAGCGATCGCGATGCCGGCGACCGAAGAATTGCCGTTCGCATCCAGCACCGGCGACCAGCACAATTGCAGATCATCCCAGCGATGCTCGATACCGGCCGCCATCGCCAGATTGACGTTGGGGACGACGCCCTGATGCAGCAGCAGCAGATCGGCAGGGATGGTCTCGCGCTTGCCGCCGGCGACGTAGCTGACGCTCGCGAGCTGGCCGTCGCCAGCCGCAGCCAGCTCGGTGACGCCGGAGACGACCTGCACCTTCGCCTTCACCTCGCGCATCATCGAGAGGCCCTTGGCGAAATAGGGCGAGGTGAGGAATGCGAAGGCGTGCGGGAGCGCTGCGAAATAATTGCCGCGCCCGGTGGTGTCGAGAATGCGATCGATGCGGCCGCCAAGACGCAGGAGCTGGGCGGCCAGCAGCCAGAGCAGCGGGCCCTGCCCTGCGATCACGGTGCGACCATCGGGCACCAGGGCCGACGATTTCAGCATGGTCTGTGCCGCGCCAGCGGTCATCACGCCCGGGAGGGTCCAGCCAGGAATTGGGAACGGCCGCTCCAGCGCGCCGGTTGCCAGAATCACGCGTTTGGCCCTGATGAACGCAGAGGCGCCGCCGATCGAGACGGCGATATCGAGATTGCGGTCGAGGCTCCAGACGGTGGCACGATGGATGACTTCGGCCTTGCTCGCGCGGAGTGACTGCACGAGATCGGCACCGACCCAATAATCAGCACCGAGCTGACCACGGTCCGTCACCGGCGTCGACGAAATGGCGCGGAACACCTGGCCGCCGGGACCGATATTCTCGTCGAGCAGCAGCGTCGTGAGACCTGCCTCTGCGGCTGTGGCAGCGGCGGCAAGACCCGCAGGTCCGGCGCCGACCACCACGACATCGTAGTCTTCGCGCTTGGGAGCAACGCTCATCTTCCGATCTCCCGCTTGCCCTTCTGGATCTCGATCTGCATGCCCTCGGCCACTGGCACGAGGCAGCCCTGGCGATTGCCGACGCCGTCGATGGTGACGAGGCAGTCGAAGCACACGCCCATCATGCAGTAAGGCAGACGCGGCGCGCCGCTGACTGCCGTGGAGCGCCGTGCGTCCCGGCCGGAGGCCAGCAGTGCTGCTGAAACGGTGTCGCCCTCGCGCGCCGCGACGGCAACGCCGTCGACGAAGATCTGCACTGGAGGACGTTTGTCCTGTTCGGATCGTCTAAACATGGGATGCCTCGTGGCTCCTTAATATCTCTAATAGCCGCTGTTGTTCGCAGCGCCGGCGCCGCCAAAACGGCTGGCCGAGAACGCGCCGACCAGCTCGGGCTCGAGCGCGCCCTGCGCGACCATGCGTGCGATCTCGAAAGCGTGGTTGGAGGCGAGCGTCACTCCGGAATGGCAGCAAGCGACGAAGGCGCCGGGATGCGTCTCCGACTGGTCGTAGATCGGAAAGCCGTCCTGCGGCATGACGCGGATGCCGGACCAGCTCCTGACAACGTTGAGCCGGGACAGATGCGGAAACATGCGCTGCGCGCGATCGGCCATCACGCCGCTGATCGACGGCTTCAGCGTACGATCGTCCAGTTCGTCCTCCTTGCTGTCGCCGATCATCACCGTGCCCTCGTCGGTCTGGCGGATCGTGGTCAGCGGATGCGGCAGGAACGGCATGGTGCGCTCGGTCACCACGACCTGGCCGCGGGTCGGGCCCATCGGCGCGTAAAGGCCGACCATCGGCGCCAGCGCCTGGTTGGCATTCCCGGCGGCAAGCACGATTTTGGCGGCGCGCAGCTCGCCCTGCGGCGTGGTCAGGCGGAATTCGCCGCCGCTCTTGCTTATCGCCGAGACCGGACGTTCGGGAAAATAGGCGATGCCGAAGGCCTTGAAGCCGGTATGGAACGCGCGGAACGTCCGCAGCGAATTGACGTGGCCGTCGAGCGGACAATAGCTGCCGCCGGAGACCTCTGGCCCGATCAGCGGCAGCCACTTCTTCACCTCGGATGCGGATAGCATCTCCATCTTGTAGTCGGCCGCGCCGGTCTGGTTGTGCATGCGCTTGACGAGCTCGGTGCGCTGGCCGAACTCGTCATCGCCGAGCGTAAGGTGAAAGCCGCCGTTCTGCTGAAGCGCGACATCGAGGCCGGTCTGCTGCTTCAGCTCGGACGCGAGCCGCCCCCAGGCCTGCGAGGCCTGCACCGTCCAGACCGTATAGGCGGGCATGCCGAGGCCCTTGCTCTGGACCCAGACTAACGCAAAGTTTGCACGCGAAGCGCGCTTGGTGATGTCACCTTCGTCGAGCACAGCCACGCTCTTGCCGAGCCTTCCGAGGCCCCAGGCAATGGCGGAGCCGAGCAATCCGCCGCCGACCACGGCGACGTCGTATTCAGTTCGCATAGGTTCTCCTATCGTCCCGCATCGCCCTTGCCGACGAGCACGCGGTCGAGCCCGTAGAAGCGGTCGAGCAGAATGAGGGCGGTCATGGTGACAGCGATCACGCAGGCCGAGACCGACGTCACCAGCGGATCGATGTTGTCCTGGATATAAAGGAACATGCGCACCGGCAACGTCTCGGTGCCGGGTGCGGCGAGGAAGACGGTCATGGTGAGATCGTCAAAGGACTGGATGAAGGCGAGCGCCCAGCCGCTGATGACGCCGGGCAGGATCAACGGCAGGGTCACCCGGCGAAACAGCGTCCAGCCGCCGGCACCGAGCGAGACCGCGGCCATCTCGACGGTGTGGTCCATGCCGGTTGCCGCTGCCAGCGTCAGCCGCAGCGCGAATGGAAACACGATGACGACATGCGCGATGATCAGCGCCGCAAAACTGCCGCCAAAGCCAACCGATGTGAAGAAACGCAGGAAGGCGATGCCGAGCACGACATGCGGGATCATTAGCGGCGAGAGGAACAGCGCCGCGAGCGCATCGCGGCCGCGGAAGCGATAGCGCGCGATCGCGAGCGCCGCCGGCACGGCAAACAGCAACGCCACGAAGGACGACAGCGCGCCAAGACCGAGACTGACCCAGAACGCATGGATGAATTCGGGATATTGCGCGATCGCCCTGAACCAGCGCAGCGAAAAGCCGTTGGTCGGCAACGACAGAAAACCCTCGGGGGTGAAGGCGACGAGGCAGACCACCAGGATCGGCGCCACCATGACGATGACGAAGACGGTGTGGAAGATCAGTGCGAGCGGGCCGTTCCGGCTCATCGGAACACCTCCGCATAGCGGCGTTCGATCAGTGCGTTGCTGCCGACCACGATCAGCACCAGCGCGACCAGCAGCAACGTGGCGACGGCCGCCCCCAGGGGCCAGTTCAGCGTGTTGAGGAATTCGTCATAGGCGAGCGTCGCCGCGACCTTGAGCCTGCGGCCGCCGATGATCGCGGGCGTCGCAAAGGCGCTGGCCGAAAGCGAGAACACGATGATCGCGCCCGACAGCACGCCCGGCATGATCTGCGGCATGATGATGCGGCGGATGATGGTGACGGGTCCGGCGCCGAGCGACATCGCGGCATTCTCGATCTGCGGATCGAGCCGTTGCAACGCCGCCCAGACCGACAGCACCATGAACGGCATCATCACGTGCGCGAGCGCGACGACCATTCCTGTTTCGGTGAACATAAAGGGAATGGGCGAACGGATCACGCCAAGCGTCATCAGAAGCTTGTTGACGAGGCCGTTGTTGCCGCCGAACAGCAGCGCCCAGCCGAGCGTGCGCGCCACCACCGAGATCAGCAACGGGCCGAGAATGACCAGCAGGAAAAAGCTCTTCCAGCGGCCGCTCATGCGGTTGAGGATGTAGGCTTCGGGCGCGCCTAACAGCGCGGTGAGCAGCGTGGTCAGGATCGCGATGCGAAAGGTTCGCCAGAACATCTCGGCGTAATAGGGATCGGTCGCGATCTCACGCCAGTTCTTGAGAATGAAGACCGGCTCGATGCCTTTGTACTGGCCCCAATCGTGGAAAGACAGCATCACGGTCATGGCGAGCGGGATCACCAGCACGCCGACGAACAGCATCAAGGCGGGCGCCGTCAACGCCCATGGCGCACGCGCGCTGCGCTCCTCGGCGGCCATGCTCATGCGCCAGCCCTCGGGCGCACACTCATGTCTTGGGAACTCCAGGTGAGGCGAACCGCCTCGCCTTCGGCCGGCTGCGGCTTGCCGTCGTTCTGACGGATCACGATCGCAAGGCCGCATTCGCTCTCGCACTGGAACAGCCAGTGATTGCCCTGGAAGATGCGGGTGACGATCTTTGCGTTAAGGCCAGCATTGCCGAAGCCGATACGTTCGGGGCGAATACTAACGGTGACGGGGCCGCTGAGACCCGCAGGCGCCGGCGCACTCCAGGAGCCGGCCACGAGTTGTGCCGGCGTGGCGGTCCGATCAATCGTGCCGGCAAAGTCGTTGGTCTTGCCCAAAAACTGCGAGACGAAGGCCGATGCCGGCTTTTCGTAGGTCTCCTGCGGCGTGCCGATCTGCTCGATCTTGCCCTGGCTCATCACCACGATGCGGTCGGACAGCGACATCGCCTCGTTCTGGTCATGGGTGACCAGGATGGTGGTGGTGCCGATGGTGCGCTGGATCTGGCGCAGCTCGATCTGCATCTCCTCGCGCAGTTTTGCGTCGAGGTTGGACAGCGGCTCGTCGAGCAGCAGCACGCTCGGCTTGATCACCAGCGCGCGTGCCAGCGCCACGCGCTGCTGCTGGCCGCCGGACATGCGGCGGGGATGGCGGTCCTCGTAACCGGCGAGGCCCACCATCGCGAGCGCGGCACGGACGCGCTCGGCCCGATCATTGCGCGGCACATTGCGCATCTCGAGGCCGAAGGCGACGTTCTCCGCCGCGGTCATGTGCGGAAACAGCGCATAACTCTGGAACACGATGCCGAGGCCACGCTTGGCCGGGTGGATCGCGGTGAGGTCCTTGTCCTCCAGGCGGATCGCGCCGCGCGTGGGATCGAGGAAGCCCGCGATCATCTGCAAGGTCGTGGTCTTGCCGCAACCGGAGGGACCAAGGAAGGAGATGAATTCCCCCTTGCCGACCGCGAGACTGAAGTCATCGACCACTGTCTGCGCACCGAATTGCTTGGCGACCCGATCGAGCTCGAGATAGGCCATACGCTGTCTCCGCCGCGGACGATCAGATCAGCGCTCGACCTCGCGATTCCAGCGCTTGGTCCACTCCTCGCGCTTGTCGTTGATGGCGGTCCAATCCGGATTATAGAGCTTGGCTGCACGCTCGCCGATCGGCGCCATCTTGCCGAGTTCCGGCGGCACCTTCAGCGACTTCAGCACCGGGCCGTAGCCGTAATCCTTCAGCATCACGAGCTGGATCTTTGGATCGAGCAGCATTTTCACGAAGCTGGATGCGAGCGGCGAGGCGTTGGGCTTGTTGATCGGACACGCAGTGGTCAGCAGCGTTGCCGCACCTTCCTTCGGATAGACGAAGTCGACGGGGAAGCCGGTATTGGCAAAGCTCTGCACGCGGCCGGTGCCCCACACCGCGATCACGGCCTGGCCGGACTGGAACAGCTCGGTCATCTTGCCCGGCGACGGCTCATAGGCGAGCACGTTCGGATTGATCTCGTCCTTGAAGATCTTGAAGCCGGAATCGACGTTGGACTCGCCGCCGCCGTTCATCTTTGACAGCATCACGAGCGCTTCGAGACCATAGGTGTTGTTGATCGGCGGGATCACGAGCTGCTTGGCGTATTTCGTGTCCTTCAGATCGTTCCACGAGGTCGGCGGCGCCCAGCCTTTGTCCGCGAATACTTTGGTGTTGTACATCAGACCAGTCGCGACGATGCCGATCGCGACCGCGCGGTCATCCTTGAAGCGTGCGGTGTCGTAGAGATCGGCGGTCGGCAGGCCGTCGAGCTTGCCGCAGAAGCCGAGCTGGATCGCCTGATACATCGGGCCGTCGTCAACGATGGCGACGTCGATCTGCTGGTTGCTCTTCTGCGCCTGGAGTTTTGCCAGCGTGTCGGTCGAGTTGCCGGCGACGTACTCGACCTTGACGTTGTTCTCCTTCTCGAAGGTCGGGATCACCTCGTCGCGGATGGTCTTCTCGAACGAGCCGCCATAGCCGGCGACATAGAGCGTTTTCTGCTGGGCCGAGACGGCCGTTGGGATGGCAATGAGCGCTGCGATGCTGACCGCGGTCAGAAGGCTAGAAGTCTTCATGAGGACCGATCTCCAATACCGGAATGAGGTGACGTGCCGACAAACCCTGCGAGAAGCGACTTGCCGCATTTCCTTCCGCGCCGATCCCCTTTGAAGCAGGGCTCCGGCCCCTGCTCGACGGGTTCTGGCGCGATCTGGGACGTTTTGAGCCCCAATCTGCCGAAAAAGCGGTCTGTCTCCAGCTCTGATGAAAAAGATCGCAAACCCCAGCTTCCATCGTCCAATGAATAATGGCACCATCTACATGCCTAAATGTTATGAATTGGATTTGCGATGGCGCGGATCAACTCGCGGCAGGTGGAGGCCTTCCGGGCGATGATGCTGACCGGCAGCGTCACCGAAGCTGCGGCGCTGATGACAGTCACGCAGCCGGCGGTCAGCCGGTTGCTGCGCGACCTCCAGGCGCTGTTGAAGATGGAGCTGTTCGAGCGGCGCGGTACGGGCCTGGTGCCGACCGCCGCTGCGATGGCGCTCTACACCGAAGTGGAGCGCTCCTTCGTCGGCCTCGAGCGTATCGCCGCCGCAGCGGAGGAAATCCGGGGACGCCGCACCGGCTCGCTGCGGATCGCGGCACTGCCGGCGCTGTCAAACGGATACTTGCCGCGGCTCACGGGTCACTT
Source organism: Bradyrhizobium sp. CCBAU 51745 (assembly GCF_028128715.1). Lineage (NCBI taxonomy): Bacteria > Pseudomonadati > Pseudomonadota > Alphaproteobacteria > Hyphomicrobiales > Nitrobacteraceae > Bradyrhizobium > Bradyrhizobium sp. CCBAU 51745. The sequence goes on from NZ_LBJP01000003.1 coordinate 137,899, forward strand.
TCTGAAAGAGCGGCCGAACCTCAACCTCGCCTTCTTCGGCGTGATCTCGCCGATCGTGGTCGACTGGGTGCTGAACAATCAGTGCGACGTCGGTTTTGCCGAGGTGCCGATCGCGCATTCCGGCCTGCCAAGCCAGAAGCTGCCGGCGCCTGCGCGCGTCGCGGTACTACCGACCGGTCATCGCCTCGCGGAAAAGCCAGTGCTGGAGCCGCAGGACTTCGAGGGCGAGACCTTCATCTCGCTCTCGGCGGGATCGTCGAGCCGGCACCTCATCGACCAGATCTTTCATCGCCACGATGTCCGCCGCGTGCTGCGGGTGGAGACCGCGCTGTCCGAGATCATGTGCGGCTTGGTGTCATCAGGGCTGGGCGTTGCGATCTGCGATCCCTTCACCGCACAGGAATTCTCCACCCGCGGCGTCGTCGTGCGCCGCTTCCTGCCGCGCATCGACTTCGAGTTCTCCGCGGTGTTTCCGGCGCAGCGCAGCCCCTCGCCGGTCGCGCTCGATCTGGTCGAGACCATGCGGAAATCGCTGGCGGAGTTTGAGAGCTAGCCGTTGAACGCAGCCTGCGCCTCCGGCAGGTCCCAGATCTTGCCGATCGCAGCAGTACCTGCCGCAACCATGGCAGCCTCATCCGCGCCGAGATAGCGGCCCTCATCGATCAGCATACGGCCATCGACCATGACCTGATCGATATTGGCGCGGTTGGCGAGCGCGATCAGCGCGCGGCGCGGGTCGAACAACGGCTGAAGATGCGGATGGGTAAGGTCGACCACGGTGAGGTCGGCGGTGGTGCCCGGCTCGATGCGGCCGAGATCCGGACGGTTGATCACGTCGGCGGCCACCGCCGTGTTCGCCTCGATCAGCTCGGGCGAATTGGCGACGTCGGCGCGGGCCGAGGTGATCTTGGAGATCAGCGAGGCCGCATTGAGCTCGCCGAGCAGGTCCATGTTGTAGCCGTCGGTGCCGACCACGGTGCGGACGCCGTGCTCGGCGAAGCGGCTGAACGCTGCGGTGATGCCGGCGCGCGCGAACACGCGCGGGCAGTTCAGCACGGTCATGCCGCGCGCGGCCATCAGCTTGAGATCATCGTCGCTGCTGAACATGCAATGCGCCGCCATCAGATCGGGCGCAAGCAGGCCGAGCCAGTCGAGATATTCCGCCGGCGTGCGGCCGCCGTAACGCTTGCCGATGGTCGCGACCTCGGCGCGGCTCTGCGCCATGTGCGTCGTGATGGGCACGCCGAGCTCGCGCGCCCGGGTGGCGCAGGCCTTGAGCAAATCGGGGCCGCAGGTGTCGGTGGCGTGCGGGCTCATCGCGAGGTTGATGCGACCGTCGCCGCGATTGTTCCAGCGCTGATAGAGTGCGTCCCACGTTGCCATGTCGGCGGCGCCGTCGTCGCCGGAATAGCGAACCACGCCATCCGGGCCGGCTTTGGCGTCGGAGGTCGAGAACAGATAGGGCGCGCCGTAGAAGCGGATGCCCATCTCCTCCGCCGCGTCGAACATCTCGGGGATCGAGTTGCGGAACGGTTCCATCACCGTGGTGGCGCCGCCCTTGAGCAGCTGAAGGATGCCGAGCCGCGCCACCGCGAGGCGCTCTTCCGCCGACAGGATCTCCGCGCCGCGCTTGGTCAGCGGCAGCAGCACCGTATAGACGATGCTCTGGTTGTTTTTGCGGCCATTGCCATCCTCGCTGTGGCTGCGCGCCACGGCTTCAGAGAAGCAGTGATTATGCAGGTTCAACAGGCCCGGCAGCACGAAGCGGCCAGGACGATCGTAGACCTGATCTGCGCGCGGCCTGTCGCGCGTGACGGCCGCGATCTTCTTGCCTTCGACCAGAACCCAATGGTCGCGCAGCACGTCCTGCGCGCCCTCCTTGCGTGACAGCACATAGCTGCCGAAAATTGCTGTGGTGCTCATGCGGGGCGTACGTTCCAGAACACGGCGGTGCCGTCGAGAATGCCGGTGATATCTTTGCGATAGGCAGTCGGCTGCTTGTACAGGCCGATTGGAATATAGGGGATTTCCTCGAACGCGACGGCCTGGATCTCGCGGCAGATGCGCTGCTGTTCGGCAAGCTCGGAGGCCGCCAGCCACTGGCTGCGCAATGGCCCCATCTTCTCGCTCGCATACCAGCCGGCCACCTTGCCTTCGCCGCGAATGTTGGTATTGCCGGCCGGATTGAGCCAATCGATGCCCTGCCAGTTGCCGACCGCCGCGCTCCAGCCGCCCTGCCCGATCGGATCCTTCTTGAGCTGGCGCTGCAACACCACGGCGAAATCGAGGCCCGCATATTCGACGTTCATGCCGGCCTTGCGCAAGCTATCCACCGCGATCTCGCCGAGCGGCTTCTGCGCCAGCGAGTTGGTGGGGACGAGCAGCACGATCCTCTCGCCATTGTAGCCGGCGGCCTTCAGCTCAGCTTTGACCTTCTCGTAGTCGCGCGGACCGCGGAACACGTCGAGGCCGACTTCGTTCGCCATGGGCGTGCCCGGCGCGAAGAAGCCGATCGGCGAGACCTGAAACGCCGGATTGGTGCCGGCCACCGCCGTCATGAAGGCGGATTGGTCGATCGCGCCTAACAGCGCGCGGCGGATGGCAGGATTGTCGAAGGGCGGCTGAAGATGATTGAGCCGCAGCATGCAGGCGTAACCTCTGGGATCGAGGATGCGCGTCTCGATATCGCCGGCGGCCTTGATGATCGGCAGCAGATCGTGCGGCGTGGTCTCCTGCCAGTCCTGCTCGCCGGTCTGGAGCGCGGCAACACCGGTGCCGGCATCGGGCGTGGTGGTCCAGACCACGCGGTCGTAATGCACGATCTTCGGGCCCGCGGTCCAATCCGGCTTGCCGTCGGTGCGCGGCTGATAGCGCTCAAACTTTGCGTAGGCGTTGCGCGCGCCCTGCACGCGCTCATCAGTGAGATAACGGAACGGGCCGCTGCCGATCACCTCGGTCAGCGGCTTGAACGGATCCTGGCTCGCCAGCCGTTCCGGCATCATGAAGCAGGCGTTGATCGCGGCCTTACCCAGCGCTTGCGGCAGCAACGGAAACGGACGCTTGAGACGGAAGCGGATGGTGCGGTCGTCGGCGGCTGACAATTCGTTGGTCGCCTCCATCAGCTCGCCGCCAAAACCGTCGCGCGCCGCCCAGCGGCGGATGCTGGCGACGCAATCGCGTGCGAGCACGCGCTCACCATCGTGCCAGAACAGGCCGTCGCGAAGCGTCAGGTCCCACTGCAGCTGGTCGCCCGAGATGACGTGGCCCGACAGCATCTGCGGCGAGACCTGGAGCGAGGCGCTCATGCCATAGAGCGTGTCGTAGACCATGAAGCCATGGTTTCGCGACACCTGCGCGGTCGAATAGATGGGATCGACGAAGGCGAGGTCGATGACGGGGATGAAGCGCAGGGTCGACTGCGATTCAGCGCGGACGATGCCCGGCAATGAGAGCGCCGGCATCGCTGCGGCGGCCTTGAGGAGCGAACGACGGGAGATCAGCATTCCTAGAGGCTCCTAAACGTACCTTACGTATTCAACAAGACCGCACCGATCGCGACGGCCACCGCCTGTTGCGCCGGCTCAACCACGGGCGCACCGATCGCATCGGCAATCGCCCCTCGGTGCGAGGCCATTCCCGCACAGCCCATCACCACGACATCGGCGCGATATTGCGTGACCAGCGCGCGGCCAGCCTCGATCAACCGGCCGCGGATGTCCGCGCCTGCCGTCTCGGCCGCGCTGGCGCCGACCGACCAGCTGCCGGCATAACGGCCGTCGACGCCCATCACCCGCGCCATGCGCTGCTGACGGCGGATGCTCGACGGCGACAGAGCGATGATGCCGAAACGTTCGCCGAGCATCAGCGCGCGAAAGATGCCGCATTCGGCGATACCCATGACGGGGCGTCCGCCAGCGGCCTCGCGCACCGCGTGCAGGCCGGGATCGCTGAAGCAGGCGAGCACGAAGGCATCCGCGTTGTCGCGCGATACACGGTTCACCAGCGGCATCACCACGCTGTCGGCATCGCGCTGCGAGCTGATGCTTGGCGGCCCCTCGGCAAGACCGACCACCTCGATCTCGGGCCCGCCCGCGATGCGCAGCGGCGCCACCGCGTCGTCAATCGCCGCCGTCACCGACGCCGAGGAGTTGGGGTTGATGACGAGGATGCGGCGACGGGTCATGGCGAGGCTCATTGGCAAGGCTCACTGCAAGGCTCACTGGCAAGGCTCACTGGCAAGGCTCACTGGCACTTCTCAACGCTTGGCGGCCTCGTGGCGCAGGAAGTTTTCCGCGATCTTCTCACCGGTGGTGATCCAGACGTCAGGGCATGATTTTGCGTAGGTGAGGAACTCGCGCAGCAGCCGCAGCCGCATCGGACGACCGCTGCATTGCGGATGCAGCACGGTCGTCACCATCGCGCCCCAGTCGCGCACTTCATCCAGCTCGTCCTTCCAGATCGAGAGCACATGCTCCTTGGGAAAGATCGAGCGCGGGCTGAAGCGGGCGGAGAGACCATGCATCCAGTCGTCATAGCTCGCCGTCACCGGCAGCTCGATCGTGCCGGGCTTGCCGTCGGCGAGGCGATGCCGATAGGGCCTGACGTCGTCGCGGAACGAGGAAGTGTAGACGATGCCATGGCGGACCAGCGCCACGCGCAGCTCCTCGGTGAACTCGCCATAGGGTGCGCGGTATCCGGTCGGCTTGACGCCGAGCCGGCGCTTCAACGCCTCGAAACCGCGCTCCAGCTCCTCCTCGATCCAGGGATCGCCGGGATCGGGCAAGAGATGGTGATAGCCGTGATGGCCGATCTCGTGGCCGGCCTTGAGGATCGATTCCGCCATGGCTGGATGCGCATCGACCGACCAGCCCGTGACGAAGAAGGTCGCCTTGAGATCGAGCTGATCGAGCAGTTCCAGAAGCTTGGGCGTGCCGACGCGCGCTTCATAGCCGCCATAGCTCATGGTGATGAGCCGCTGCGCGTGCAGCGCGTCCTTGCTGGTCCACGCGGTCTCGGCATCGACGTCGAACGACAGGAACATCGCCGATGTGTACGGCTTCGGCCACGGATAGTCCGGCGCGGGATCCGCGGTGTTGGCTGGGGTGAGCGGAATGCTCTGGAGTGCCTTACTGTCCAGCATTGATGGTCGCCTTCTCTATTCCGTTGTCGTTCAGTTTCCATTTCGCCAACAGCGTACGATAGGTGCCGTCGGCGATCAGCGCATCGATGGCCTCGACGATCGCTTGCTGCAACGCCTTTTCCTTGACCGGCAGCGCAATGCCCGTGAATTGCGTCGCGAAGGGATCGCCGACCGGCGCATAGGTGCCCGGCTCGAGGTCCATCACATAAGGCAGAGTCTCGTTGCCCTGCACGGCGGCGTCGATTCGGCCCTGTTTGAGCTGCGTGCGCGCATCGGCCGAGCCGTCGGTGCCGACGAACTGGATCGGATTGCCCGCGCAGTTCTGCTGGCTCCATTTGTCGATCTCGGCCGGAAACATGGTGCGGCGGCTGGCGCCGACCTTCTTGCCGCACAAGGCGGCCATATTCTTGAACTCCGCCGCACGGGACTGCTGCACGAAGAACTTTGGACCGCTGCGCAGATAGTCGACGAAGGAGGCAATCTCGTGCCGGCTCGCATAATCGGTGAAGCCGGACAGGATGGCATCCACCCGCCCCGTCGAGATCGACGGCATGAACTCGGCAAAGCTGGTCTCGGTCCATTCGATCTTGACCCCGAGCTTGCGGCCGATCGCCTCGCCGAGATCGACGTCGAATCCGGACAGAGCATTGGTGGCGGGATCGCGGAACTCCATCGGCGGATAGTTCGGCACCAGCGCGACCTTTAGGCTGCCGCGTTTGGCGATATCAGGTGGCAGCTCGATCGCCACCACCGATGCGCTCATGGCGCCCAGGAACGCCGCCGTAAGCAAAAGTCTTTTCATCATCACATCCCCAACTTCAGATTACAGCCGAAAGAAATGCCCTGGTACGCTCTTCGCGCGGCGTGCCCAAGACGTCCGAGGCGCGGCCCTGCTCGACGATCGCGCCCTGGTCCATGTAGACGACGCGGTCGGCGACCTCGCGCGCAAAGCCGAGCTCGTGCGTCACCACCATCATGGTCATGCCGCTCTTGGCCAGCTCTTTCATCACGGCAAGCACCTCGCCGACCAGCTCCGGATCGAGCGCGCTGGTCGGCTCGTCGAACAGCATCAGCATCGGTTTCATCGCAAGCGCCCGGGCGATCGCCACGCGCTGCTGCTGGCCGCCGGAGAGCTGCGCGGGATAGGAGTTGGCTTTGGCTGCAAGCCCGACGCGACGAAGTAGCTCGAGCGCTTCAGTGCGCACTTCGTCAGCCTTGCGGCCCTGCACCTGGAGCGGGCCTTCGGTGATGTTTTCCAGCGCGGTCTTGTGCGGGAACAGGTTGAAGCGCTGGAACACCATACCGGTCTTCAGCCGCTGCCGTCCGATCTCACGCTCGCTGAGGCGGTAGAGCTTACCACCCTGCTCGCGCACACCCAGGAGCTCGCCGTCGAGCCAGATGCCGCCGGCGTCGATCGCGGTGAGTTGGTTGATGCAACGAAGCAGTGTAGTCTTGCCTGAGCCCGAGGCACCGATCAGGCACATCACCTCGCCGGGCCAGACGTCGAGCGAGACGCTTTTGAGAGCCTGGAACTCTCCAAAGCTCTTAGCTACGGAGCGGATCGCGACGAGGGGCTTTGTCATCGCGCGAGCCGCATTGTGCCGCGTGCAAAACGGCGTTCGAGCAGCATCTGGAGCGGGGTGAGGATCGAGACGACGAGCAGATACCAGAGGCCCGCGACGATCAGGAGCTCGATCACGCGGGAATTGGCGTAATAGATGTTCTCGGCGTTGTGCAGCACCTCGGGATATTGGATGACGCTCGCGAGCGAGGTCGCCTTGACCATGCCGATGAACTCGTTGCCGAGCGGCGGGATCACCACGCGCATCGCCTGCGGCAGGATGATCCGGCGCAGCGCGCGCAGCCGCCCCATGCCGATCGCCTGCGCCGCCTCATATTGCCCGATGTCGACCGACAGCATGCCGGCGCGCATCACTTCGGACGTATAGGCGCCCTGGTTGATACCGAGCCCGAGCAGCGCGGCGAGGAATGGCGTCATGACGTCGACGGCGCGCGCGCTCCACAGGCCGGGAATGCCGATGGTCGGAAACACCAGCGCCAGGTTGAACCACAGCAGCAATTGCAGGATCAGCGGCGTGCCGCGAAATAACCAGGTGTAGCCGGCCGCGACCGTCTTCAGCACCGGATTGGGCGATAGCCGCATGATCGCCACGATGATGCCGAGGACAATGCCGAGCGCCATCGCCAGCACCGCCATCACCATGGTGTTGACAATGCCTTCGAGGATCACTTTTGCGGTGATGAAACGGCTGACATAGGACCATTCGATCTGGCCATTGGCGAAAGCACGCGCAATTGCCGCCAGCACCAGGACGATCAGGGCGGCGCTGAACCAGCGAAACCAGTGCGGCTCGCGCGCGATCCGCATTCCCGACAGGTCGGGGAAGCCTTCCGCGAGTGCCGGCGCCGGCTTCATTGCGGCGCCGCGTTCAGCATGGGCTGGGCGACCGCATTGGCGCCCAGGCCCCATTTGTCGAGCACCGCCTTGTAGGAGCCATCAGCGATCATCGCCGCGAGCTTCTCCGTCACGGCCTCGCGGAGCGCCGCATCGTCCTTGCGGAACATGATGCCTTGATAACCTCTGGCAAAGGCCTCGCCGACGACGCGGTATTTTCCAGGTTCTTGCGTCTGCGCATAAGGCAGCGTCTCGCTGCCCTGCACCGCGGCGTCGATGCGGCCCTGCCTGAGCTGGTTGCGCACGTCGATCGAGTTCTCGCCAGGCACGTACTGGATCGCCGGCTTGCCGGCGGCTTCGCAATTCTGCTTGCTCCATTTCTCGATCTCGACCGGGAAGCTGGTGCTGCGGGTGGTGCCGACCTTCTTGCCGCAGAGATCGGCCGCAGCCTTCGCGTCGCTGTCGGCCATCACGAAGAACTGCGGTCCTGTGGTCAGATAGTCGACGAAATCGGCGGTCTCGCGCCGCGAGGCGCGGTCGGAGATGCCCGAGATGATGAAATCGGCCCGCTTGGTCTGGAGCGAGGGGATCAGCTCGGCGAACGGCGTCTCGCTCCAGACAATCTTGAGGCCGCCGAGCCGCTTGGCAAGCTCGTTCGCAAGATCAATGTCGAGCCCAACCAGCTCGTTACTGGCAGGGTCGCGATATTCCATCGGCGCATAGGTCGAGTTGACCGTGAGCTTGAGCGCGCCCGCCTGCTTGATCTCAGCCGGAAGCTCGGCTGCCTGTACTGAGGTCACCGCAGCCAGCGCCGTGAAGGCGAGGAAATGCGAGAGGCGTGTCATATCAGCTCCTTCAACCTTTTCCTTTGCCGGGCTTTTTTCGTTGCTGATCCAAGCCAGCGCTGTGCCATTTTGCTCAGTCCGCGTCGAGCACGGCCGGCTCGATGACGCCGGCGCGCTCGGTGATCACCCTGTACTGCTCAGGCCGCCGGTGGGCGGCGAAATTGAACATCTTGTCCTTGCCCTGGCGGCAGAGGTCGAGATCGATGTCGGCGACGATCACCTCGTCGGTCAACGTCGCCGCCTGCGCGACGATGCGGCCGTTGGGATCGACGATGCAGGAGCCGCCGATCAGGCCGGAGCCGTCCTCCTCGCCCGCCTTGGCCACCGAGATCGCCCAGGTCGCGTTCATATAGGCGTTTGCTTGCGTCACCAGCGTCGAATGGAAAGTGCGCAAGGAGGCATCTTCAGTGCTGCCGCCATTGGGATCATAGGCCGCCGAATTGTAGCCGATGCAGACCAGCTCGACGCCCTGCAGGCCAAGCACGCGCCAGGATTCCGGCCACCGGCGGTCGTTGCAGATCATCATGCCCATGATCGCGTGCGCCCAGGCAGATCCCGCGCGGAACGCTGGAAAGCCGAGATCGCCATATTCGAAATAGCGCTTCTCGAGCTGCTGGTAGCGCGCACCCTCGCGAGGCTCGACCGACCCCGGCAGATGCACCTTGCGGTAACGGCCGAGGATCTCGCCGTCGCGATCGACCAGGATGGCGCAATTGTAACGGCGGCCTTCGGGCGTCAACTCGGCATAGCCGACATAGAAGCCGACGCGCAGCGCACGCGCGCGCTCGAACAGTTTTGCCACGGCCGGGTTCGGCATGCCGCGCTCGAAATATTGGTCAAGCGCGTCGCCTTCCAAAAACCAGCGCGGAAAGAAGGTGGTGAAGGCGAGTTCGGGAAACACCACGAGGCTGGCGCCGCGGCCCGCCGCTTCCTCCAGCATGGCCAGCATCCGCGACAGCGTCTGCTCACGCGCATCGGCTTTCTGCGTCGGCCCCATCTGGGCGGCGGCGGCGCGAAGGACACGAACCAAGTTTGCCTCCAATCTGTGCGCAATGCTGCCTCAATGGGCTAGTGAACCCTTTGATCCAGCGTGCAAATCCGAGGTATTAGGCGTAAGCCGGGCTGCAAAAGCAATTCATCGTGCTATGATCTTTTGGCCCAGAGTATAACAGCCAGTGATATGAACCTGCGCCAGCTCGAGATCCTGCATGCCGTTATCCGCCATCGCACCACGGTGGCGGCGGCCGACGAACTGGCGCTGTCGCAGCCGGCGGTCAGCAACGCGCTGAAGACGATGGAGGCGCAGGCGGGCTTTGCGCTGTTCGAGCGCATCAACAACCGGCTGTTTCCAACAGCGGAGGCGATGGCGCTCTACAAGGAGAGCGAGGCGATCTTCGCGCTTCACGCCAAGCTCGAAAATCGCGTGCGCGATCTGCGCGAGAACCGCGCCGGGCATCTCGCCATCGTGGCAACGCCGCCGCTCGCGTACAGCATCATTCCCACAGCGCTGTCCGTCTTCCTGCGCCGCCGCCCGGAGACGCGCGTGTTCTTCGACGTCCGGCGTTATGAGGGCATCATCGAAGGCGTGCTCAGCCATGTCGCCGAGCTCGGCTTCGCGCTCGGGCTGACGCATCACCCGGGTATCGCGCATGAGGTGGTGCACACCGGCGAAATGGTTTGCGTGGTGCCCCCGCAGCATCCGCTCGCAAGCAAGGCCGTGATTTCGGCGTGTGACTTGTCCGGCCTGCCCTTCATCGGGCTCGAGCGCGGCACGCGGCTCGGCGAAGCCGTGCGCGACAGTTTTGCTCGCGCCGGCGCGCCGTTCCAGCCGACGGTCGAGGTGCGCTATTGCAACACCGCCTGCGTGCTCGCAGCCGCCGGCGTCGGTGCCGCCGTGGTCGACCCCTTCTCACCACGTCAGAATGGCGGGCACGGCCTCGTCGTACGGCCGTTCACACCGACAACCCGCGCGGTCGCTTACATGCTCTGGTCGGAAGCCGAACCGCTGTCGCGCCTGGCAAAGGCCTTTCTCGGCGAAATCCGCAAGGAGAGCGCGCTGCTGGCGCGCACAGCGCCACACCAGCAAGATGAGGCAGGAAGCGACTGAGCTTACCTTTGACCTGAGGGGTATATGGCACGCATCACCATCATCGAGACCGGGCAGGTCCCGCCGAAATATCGCGAGCAGCATGGCTCCTTTCCGGACATGTTCGAGCGCATGGTCCGCGCCGAGGATCCGACCGCCGAAGTCGACGTCGTCAGCATTCCGAATGGCGATGCGCTGCCCGATCCGAGCAAGCTCGAGGCCGTGCTGATCACGGGGGCAGCCGCCGGTGTCTATGACGGGCTCGACTGGATCGCGCCGCTGGAAGATTTCGTCCGCAGTGCCTACGCCAACAAGACGCCGATGGTCGGCGTCTGCTTCGGCCATCAGCTGATCGCGCAGGCGCTCGGCGGCACCGTGCGCAAGTCCGAAAAGGGCTGGGGCATCGGCCGGCACGTCTATCAGGTGCTGCCGGAGAACGGCGTCATTGGCGGCGAAGCGGTCGCCATCGCCTGCTCGCATCAGGACCAGGTGATCGAAGCGCCCGACGATGCGCTGACCATCCTTTCGTCGGAATTCACCCCGCATGCCGGCTTGCTTTACGCCAACGGCGCGACGCTGACGGTGCAGCCCCATCCTGAGTTCGAGGTCGAGTTCGCGCAAGTCTGCTGCGACCTGCGCGACGGCAAGGCGCCGGATGAGGTCGTGGCGACCGCGAGGCAGTCACTGGCGGAGCCGTTGGACAACGCGAAGCTCGGTGGAGCGATTACGCGCTTTTTGGCGCGCAAATCCATCTCCTCACCCTGAAGGCCTGCCAAAGGCGGGCGTCTCGAAGGGTCGAGGCCCCCGCTGTACCGGCCGGGCCTGCATGGTTCGAGACGGCGCTTCGCATGAGGATTGAGAGTTACTCAGAACGGATCCGTCCCCAGTCCCGGCACATCCGCCGGCCGCGGTCCCGGCGCGGGCCAGTGAAACCGCCGATCCATCTCCGCAATCATGATGTCGTTGATCGAGGCCTCGCGCCGCCGCATCAGACCGTGCTCGTCGAACTCCCACTGCTCGTTGCCGTAGGAGCGATACCACTGTCCACCGGCGTCGTGCCATTCATACTGGAAGCGCACCGCGATGCGGTTGCCATCGAAGGCCCAGAGATCCTTGATCAGGCGGTAGTCCTGCTCCTTCTCCCATTTACGGGTGAGGAAGGCGACGATGGCTTCTCGACCTTGAAATACTTCGGAGCGATTGCGCCAGCGGCTGTCCTCGGTATAGGCGAGCGAGACACGTACCGGGTCACGTGAATTCCAGGCGTCCTCGGCCATGCGGGCCTTTTGCGCGGCGGTCTCACGGGTGAAGGGCGGAAGCGGCGGGCGCGACATGAGGGCCTCATCAGTTTGCAAGGCCGCAATCTATCGCCACACGCGGCGGAGTCGAGAGGTGATCCCCTATCGACCGATCACGAAATCAGATCGGCCTTCATCAGCGTACGGATCGATTTCGGGATCGGCTGGGCGCGGCCGCCGCTGATGAAGGCGACGCGCACCTCGGCCTTGACCAGCACGTCCTCACCACGCCGCACCTCCTGCGCCAGCATGATGGACGCCCCCTTCACCGCGACCGGCCAGGTCACGACGTCAAGCACGTCGTCCATCCGCGCCGGCTTGAGGAAGTCCAGATGCATCGAGCGCACCACGAAGGCGAAGCCAGCACCTTCCGTCTCGACCTGATCGAACAGCGCCTGCTGCTCGGCGCCCATCAGACGCAGGTGATTGGTGCGCCCGCGCTCCATGTAGCGCAGATAGTTGGCGTGGTAGACGATGCCGGAGAAATCCGTGTCCTCGTAATAGACGCGGACCTGCATGTGATGGCGGCCGTCGCGGATCTCGCCGTCGAGATGAGCTGTCACGTCGCGAGCCTCTTCGCTTGTCGCTACAGGTCCGTTTTTGCGCAAAAACGGCCGGCAGCGCAAGCACGGCTAAGACACCGTTGCCACCGGCGGCCGCCCCAGCGTCACCTCGACAATCTCCGGCGGCACGCCGACGCGGACCGGGATGATGCTGCAACCGAGGCCGCCGGAGATGACGACGTCGCATTTCAGCCGGAGATGGCCATAGACGAGCGGAACGCCATGCTGCTGCCGAAGCGCCGGCGACCAGCCGAGCAAGCGGACCTGTCCGCCATGGGTGTGACCGGACAGTTGCAGCGCAACGCGCGCGGGCACGCGCGTCGCGATATAGGGCTCATGCGCGAGAAGAATGATCGGCGCGTCGTCGGTGATCTTTGCGAGCGTCGCATCGAGATCGTCGGCCCCAAAACTGCTCGCGTGACCATAGCGCGGCCCGGCAACATAAGCGAGCTGATCACCGAGGCCCGCAAGCCAGAATGAGCGGCCGTCCTTGCTCAGACGCACAACGTCGTTCTCGTAGACGGGAATGCCAGCCGTCTCCAGCGCACGATGGGCGACCGTCGGCCCGTGCCCGGCCAGTTGCACGACCTTGTCGTCCCAATAGTCATGATTGCCCATGACAGCATGAACACCAAGCGGCGCCTTCAGGCCAGCCAGCACCCTCGCCCACTCTCCGGCCGGGATAACGCGGGTGACGTGGTGATGGCCGGCGACATAGTCGCCGAGCAGGGCGATCAGATCGGGCTTGAGCGCGTTGGTCTGGTCGACGATGGCCTCGATCCGCTCCAGCGACATCCAGGGATCGCAGGCATGGATGTCGGCGATTGCGGCGATCTTCAGTGGCAAGTCCGCAGGCCATTGTCGCGGCATCGGATGATAGCGCGTGATGCGGGGCCGCAGCTCCGGCTCGACGCCGACGCCATAGGCGGCCGTCGAGATGCCAAGCGCCGAAAGGCCGCCGACAGAACGGATGAGATGACGCCGAGAGATCATGGAAGCCTGCTTGTGATGCGCTTCCGTAATGCAGCCCGATTGGAGCGGAATTGGGGTGCGCTTGTGCAGATCATCTGCACAGATGATTACCGGAAGTTCATGATAGCCAGAGCACAGCGCGTTACCGCAGATCACTCGTCGCTGTCATCGGTGCCGAACAAGCCGAACTGCGCCGTCGCATCGCGCGAAGGCTCGGCGATGCCGAGATGGCGGAAGGCGTGCGAGGTGAGCAGGCGACCGCGCGGGGTGCGCTGCAGATAGCCGCACTGGATCAGATAGGGTTCGATGATGTCTTCGATCGCATCGCGTGGCTCGGACAGCGCCGCGGCCATCGTCTCCACGCCGACCGGACCGCCACCGTAGTTCGTCGCGATGGTCGTGAGGTAGCGGCGATCCATGGCGTCGAGGCCGGCGGCATCGACCTCGAGCGCGCTCAATGCATGGTCGGCGATCTTGCGGTCGATCTTGTCGGCATCGGCGGCTGAGGCGAAATCACGCACGCGACGCAACAGGCGGCCTGCGATACGCGGCGTGCCGCGGGCGCGGCGCGCAATCTCGTTGGCGCCGTCAGCGCTCATGCCGACATTGAGCACGCGCGCACCGCGGGTGACGATGCTCTCCAGCTCCTCGATCGTATAGAAGTTGAGCCGGACCGGAATGCCGAAGCGATCGCGCAAGGGATTGGTGAGCAGGCCCGCACGCGTGGTGGCGCCGACGAGGGTGAACTTCGACAGCTCGATCTTCACCGAGCGCGCCGCCGGCCCCTCTCCGATGATGAGGTCGAGCTGAAAATCCTCCATCGCGGGATAGAGCACCTCCTCCACCGCCGGATTGAGACGATGAATCTCGTCGATGAACAGCACGTCGCGCTCTTCGAGATTGGTCAGCAGCGCGGCGAGATCGCCGGCCTTGGCAATCACGGGGCCCGACGTCGCACGAAAGCCGACGCCGAGTTCCTTCGCCACGATCTGCGCCAGCGTGGTCTTGCCGAGGCCGGGCGGGCCGACGAACAGCACGTGATCCAGCGCTTCGCCGCGCTTGCGCGCCGCCTCGATGAAGATCGAGAGATTCTTGCGCGCCTGCTGCTGGCCGACGAAGTCGGACAGCGATTGCGGACGCAGCGCGGTGTCGCCGACATCGTCGCTGCGGCGCTCGGGCGAGACCATGCGGTTGGCTTTGGGATCGCTCACTCAGCGAACTCCTCGTAGGGTGGGCAAAGGCGCCCTTCGCGCCGTGCCACCATGTCTCCGATCAATCCGAAGGTGGTGGGCACGCTCCGCTTTGCCCACCCTACGAGATTGAGCCTTGCAGCCCTCACTTCGAGAGCTCCTTCAGTCCAAGGCGAATGAGCTGTGCCGTTTCGGCGTTCTCACCTGCGCTGCGCGAGGCCGAGGCGATCGCCGCAGCCGCCTGCGGCTGGCCATAACCGAGATTGACCAACGCGGAGATCGCATCGGCAACGGGGCGCGGTGCACGCTGGTCGTCCATGGCCCCGGCAAGATGCACGACGGCGGGATCGACACTGGCGAAAGCCGGCGCCTTGTCCCTCAGCTCGGTGACGATGCGCTCGGCGACCTTCGGCCCGACGCCCGGCGTACGCGCCACCGCGGCCTTGTCGCGCAGAGCAATTGCGTTGGCGAGATCGGCCGGCACCAGCGTGCCGAGCACCGCGAGCGCGACCTTGGCGCCGACGCCCTGCACGGTCTGCAGCAGCCGAAACCATTCGCGCTCCTGGTCGGTGCGGAAGCCGAACAGCTTGATCTGGTCCTCGCGAACGTAGGTCTCGATCGACAAGACGGCCGCTTCGCCCGGTGACGGCAAATGCTGCAAGGTGCGAGACGAGCAATGCACCTGATAACCGACGCCGCCGACGTCGAGGATCACAAAATCCTCGCCATAGGAATCGATCAGGCCCTTGAGCTTACCGATCATAGTCCCGCCACCTTCAGCCGCAGCGCCGTGCTCTGGCGGTGATGGGCGTGGGTGATGGCGATGGCAAGCGCATCGGCGGCATCGGCTGACGGCGGCTCAGCCTTGGGCAACAGAATTTTCAGCATCATCGCGATTTGCTGCTTGTCGGCATGGCCGGCGCCGACCACCGTCTTCTTCACCTGGTTCGGCGCGTATTCGGCGACGGAGATGCCGAACATTGCGGGCGCCAGCATGGCGACGCCCCGGGCCTGGCCGAGTTTCAGCGTCGCGACGCCGTCCTTGTTCACAAAGGTCTGCTCGACGGCCGCTTCCATCGGCTGATGGCTGGAGAGAATGGCCGCGAGCCCCTCGTGGATCGCCAGTAGCCGGTTCGACAGCGGCAGATCGTCGGGCGGTTCCACCGAACCGCAGGCGACATAGATCAGGCGGTTGCCCTCAGCCTCGATCACGCCCCAGCCGGTGCGGCGCAGGCCGGGGTCGATGCCGATGATGCGAACGGGTTGGCGAATCGGGAGCGCGGTCATGGGCCAGTGATAGCGGTTGGCCCATGATAGCGAAACAGAAACAGAACAGAAGTCCCCGGAGAAAGGGACCCTCAGCCGCCCATCTTCGCCATCAGGGTGTCCGATACCTCGAAATTGGCGTAGACGTTCTGGACGTCGTCATGCTCGTTGAGCAGGTCCATCAGCTTGAGCAGCTTCTCGCCGGTCTCGTCGTCGACCGCGACCGTGTTCTGCGGCTTCCAGATCAGCGCGGCTTTGCGCGGCTCGCCGAACCTGGCTTCCAGTGCCTTGGCGACGTCGCGATAGCTTTCCGTTGAAGCGTAGATTTCGTGGCCGCCCTCGCCCGAGACCACGTCGTCGGCGCCGGCCTCGATCGCGGCATCCAGCACTGCGTCGTCATCGGCAACGCTGCGGTCATATTCGATGATGCCGGTGCGGTCGAACATGAAGGAGACCGAACCGGTTTCGCCGAGATTGCCGCCGGATTTGGTGAAGAAGGAGCGGATGTCGGAGGCGGCGCGGTTGCGGTTGTCGGTCAGGGCCTCGACGATGACGGCGACGCCGCCCGGGCCGTAGCCCTCGTAGCGGATCTCGTCATAATTTTCGCCATCGCTGCCGAGCGCTTTCTTGATGGCGCGCTCGATATTGTCCTTCGGCATGTTCTCCTGCCGCGCGGCGATCACGGCGGCGCGCAGGCGGGGGTTCATGGCGGGGTCGGGCGTGCCGAGCTTGGCTGCGACGGTGATTTCCCGCGCCAGCTTGCCGAACAGCTTCGACTTCTGGGCATCCTGCCGCCCCTTGCGGTGCATGATGTTCTTGAATTGGGAATGTCCGGCCATGCGTGATCTTCTCTAGGGAATCGTGCGTCAAAGGTAAGCCTGGGGATGCGCGGCCTTATAGGCCGCCAACCCACCGGAATGAAAGAGCCTCTCATACTTTAAGGTAAGATCGTAGAGGCCAGTGCCCAGAACTCAGGCACCGTTAACCCTGATTTCATCCCGGCCTGCAAAAATAGCGTCCGCCCATCTTCCGACAAGAGTAGTCCCAATGGCGTTCGCATTTTTCCGGAAGCGCCTGCCCGACATGGTGACGCCAGCAGCAAGCCCGCAGACCGCGGTGCCGGTCGCCCAGCCCGCGCCCGCTCCGGCCACGGAAGCCGATTCGGCCCGCGAGATCCTGGAACTGCTGGAACTCGAGCTCGGCGCCATGATTCGCCAGCTCGAGCGCGCCGCCAATTCGGTGGCGGGCGGCGCCGATGCGACCGCGGCGACGCTCGCCGATATCCGTAGGCGTACCGACGCGCTGACCGGGCGGACCAATGCCGCGCAGTCCAACGCCTCGAGCTTTGCGGATGCCGCCGACAAGTTCACCCAATCCGCGCGAGGCATCGGCACGCAGGTCCGCGAGGCCGGCAAGCTCGCCGATCAGGCCAGCGCCGCGGCGCAGGAAGCGCGCGAAAATGTCGACCGCCTGCGCGAATCCTCTGCGGCGATCGGCAACGTCGTCAACCTGATCGCCCAGATCGCGCGGCAGACCACACTGCTCGCCCTCAACTCGACCATCGAAGCCGCGCGCGCCGGCGCTGCCGGCAAGGGCTTTGCCGTCGTCGCGACCGAGGTGAAGGCGCTCGCGGTGCAGACCCAGAGCGCGACGGAGGAGATCTCCAAGAAGATCGACGCGCTGCAGCGCGACGCCGCCGGCTCCGTCGACGCGGTGCACCGGATCTCGCAGGCGATCGAGGCGATCCGCCCGGTGTTCGACACCGTCAACGGCGCGGTGGCCGAGCAGAATGCCACCACCAGCGAGGTGTCAGGCAACGCCAGCAGCGCCTCGCAATTCATCATCGCCGTCGGCGAGAGCGCGGCCGAGATCGACGCCGCGACCAAGGCGGCCGAGGCTCACGGCGAGAACGTCGCCAGCACCGGCAAGGCCGTGACGACCTTCGCGCAGAAGCTGAAATCGCGCTGCGCGGTGCTGCTCAAGCAGAGCGAGCACGACGACCGCCGCAAGACCGAGCGCCTGCCCTGCCATCTCAAATTCGACAGCGCGCGCGGCGTGCTGCCGGTCTATGAGATCGCGATGGACGGCGTCTTGATCGGCGGCACGGAAGCATCCAGGCTCGCAGCCCAGGCGATCATCGACGGCAGCCTCGAAGATATCGGCGCCTGCCGCCTGCGGGTGATCGAGCAATCCAAGGCCGGCGCCCGCACGCAGTTCGTCAGTCCCAATGCCGAACTGCGCGAAAAGATCGAAGACAAGCTCTGGTCGATCCACGAGGAGAACACCGAGTTCGTCACCCGCGCGATGGAGGCCGGCAACGCGCTGACAAAAATCTTCGAGCAGGCCGTCGCGCGCGGCGAGGTCAAGATGGACGACCTCTTCGACACCGACTATGCGGAGATCGCGGGCACCAATCCGCAGCAATACCGCACGAAATATCTCGACTGGGCCGACCGCGCGCTGCCGCCGTTCCAGGAGGCCTTCCTCGCCAAGGAGCCGCGCATGGCGTTCTGCGCCATGGTCGACCGCAACGGCTTCCTGCCTGTTCACAACAAGATCTATTCACATCCGCAGCGGCCGGGCGATGTCGCCTGGAACACGGCCAATTGCCGCAACCGCCGCATCTTCAACGATGCAGCGGGGCTCGCGGCTGCGCACAACCAGCGCTCCTATCTGATCCAGAGCTATGCGCGCGACATGGGCAACGGCAACACGGTGATGATGCGCGAGATCGACGTCCCGATCCGCGTGCAGGGCCGGCACTGGGGTGGCTTTCGCACGGCTTACAAGCTGTAGCGAGCAAAATATCGAAAACAACCCCATGCACAGTAGCCGGGGCGTGAGGAATCAACGGCTTGGCGCCGCATCCCGCGCCGGCGCCTGATGCCCGTTGACTCGTCGGGCAAAACACGTGGGGCGTGGGCACAGCAACATTCCGTGCGTCTCTCGCAGCCTCACAACTTTCCCAATCGCACGAATTTCGTCATCGCATGATTTTGCGTGTTCGCACGATTGTCTTGCTCCGATCGACGGCGTCAGGACGAAAATGCGTCAAAACATGACGATTATCATATCAATTAGCCCAAAAGCTTTGCAGCAATCGCCGCACAAATTCGTGAACGTCATGGCGTGACGCTTCGCCGGCGCAGATATGCATTGCTGCGAATTTGAAAGCTTCATCGTTGCGCATCGGTATGATTATGGTCGCGCGAAATTTCGCCGAGCAGGTCGCCGCAAGCGATCCGGTGCGAGCAAGGGGATGCATATGGCAACAGTTCTCACCATCAACGGCGAAACGAAATCGTTCGATGCACCACCTGACATGCCGCTGCTGTGGGTGCTGCGCGACATCCTGGGGATGACCGGCACCAAGTTCGGCTGCGGCATCGCGCAATGCGGCGCCTGCACGGTGCATGTCGACGGCAAGGCGGTGCGCTCCTGCGTGCTTCCGGTCAGCGCGGTCGGAAGCCGCGCCATCACCACTATCGAGCATGTCGGCACGACGCCCTCAGGTGCGAAGGTGCAGAAGGCCTGGCTGGAGGCCGAAGTGGTCCAGTGCGGCTACTGCCAGTCCGGCCAGATCATGGCGGCCGCCGCGCTGCTGGCGACAACGCCCAATCCTGACGATGCCGACATCGATGCCGCGATGGCCGGCAACATCTGCCGCTGCGGCACCTATGTGCGCATCCGCGAGGCGATCAAGCTCGCCGCCACCGGCAAGCAGGCGTGAGGTCCACCATGAATGCACACGACACTGTCTCCCGCCGTTCGCTCCTGACCGGCGGCCTCGCAGGCGGCTTCCTGCTCGCCTTCCATTTGCCGCTGCGTGCCGCCCCGAACGAGCCGGTGCAGACGGACGCGACCGACGGAAAGTTCGCGCCGAACGCCTTCATCCGCATCGACGAGACCGGCCGCACCGTGCTGATGATGCCCCAGGTCGAGATGGGTCAGGGCACGTATACCTCGATCTCGGCGGTGATCGCCGAAGAGCTCGACGCCGATTGGAGCAAGGTCGAGGTGCAGCACGCTCCGCCCAACGACAAGCTTTACGGCAACCCGACCTTCGGCCTGCAGGTTACCGGCAATTCCAATTCGATCCGCGCCTGGTGGCTGCCGCTGCGCAAGGCCGGCGCGACCGCGCGCGCGATGCTGGTGCAGGCAGCAAGCAGCCAATGGGGCGTCGACGCTGCAAGCTGCACGGCTTCGAAGGGCGAGGTCGCCCATGCCGCGAGCGGCCGCAAGCTTGGCTATGGCGAGCTGGCGCTTGCCGCGCAGAGCCAGACACCGCCCAAGGACATCGCGGTTAAGGACCCCAAGGATTTCGTTCTGATCGGCCAGCCGCTGAAGCGGCTCGACACGCCGGACAAGGTCAACGGCAAGGCGCTCTACGGCATCGACGCGATCCTGCCCGGCATGAAGATCGCCGCGATCGCCAATTGCCCTGTGTTCGGCGGCAAGCTCGGCAAGGTCGACGACAGCGCGGCGATCAAAGTCGCCGGCGTGCGCAAGGTCGTCGTGCTCGACGACGCGGTTGCCGTGATCGGCGACCACATGTGGGCAGCGCAGAAAGGCCTCGAAGCCCTCAAGATCGAGTGGAACGAGGGGCCTAATGCCAAGATCTCCAGCAAGGACGTCTGGGACGATTTGCGCAAGGCCAGCGAGAAGGACGGCGCGGTCGCCAAGTCGACCGGTGATATCGCCAAGGCGCTCGTCACTGGCGACAAGTTCGAGGCGGCGTACGAACTGCCGTTCCTGGCGCACGCCTCGATGGAGCCGATCAACGCCACCGTCCATGTCAGGCCAGATGCCTGCGAGATCTGGACCGGCACGCAGATCATGACGCGGGTGCAGTCGGAGGCGGCGAAGGCCGCCGGACTTCCCGTCGACAAGGTGATCGTCAATCAGCACCTGCTCGGCGGCGGCTTTGGCCGCAAGCTCGAGCCTGATATGGTGGTTGCGGCGGTGAAAATCGCAAAGCAGGTCGACTATCCCGTCAAGGTGATCTGGACGCGCGAGGAAGACATCCAGCACGATGTCTACCGTCCGGTTTATCGCGACCAGATCACGGCCTCGCTGGTCGACGGCAAGGTCGCGGCCTGGAAGTACAAGGTCGCGGGATCTGCGATCCTGGCGCGGTGGCTGCCGCCTGCGTTCCAGAAGGGTATCGACATCGACGCGATCGATGCCGCGGTCGATGCGCCCTACGACTTCGCCAACTTCCATGTCGAATTTGTCCACGCCGAGCCGCCGGCGGTGCCGACCGGCTTCTGGCGCGGCGTCGGTCCGAACAACAATGTGTTCGCGATCGAATCCGCCATGGACGAGTTGGCGCGCAAGGCCGGTAAGGACCCGGTCGAATTCCGCCGGGCCATGCTGACGAAGAATCCGCGCATGCTTGCGGTGCTCAATCAGGTGGCCGAAAAGTCCGGCTGGAGCCAGCCATTGCCGGCGCGCGTCGGCCGCGGCGTCTGCGTGCAGCCGTCCTTCGCGAGCTTCATCGCGACCGTGGTGGAGGCCGAGATCGACGACATCGGCGAGATCGTGCTCCGCCGTGTCACCTCGGTCGTGGACACCGGCATTGCGGTCAACCCTGATACGGTGAAGGCGCAGATCGAGGGCGGCCTGATCTTCGGTCTCACCGCCGCACTCTATGGCGAGATCACCATCGACAAGGGTCGCGTGCAGCAGTCGAACTTCCACGACTACCGCATGATGCGCATCAACGAGACCCCGAAGGTCGAGGTCATCGTGGTCAAAAGCGGCGAAGCGCCCGGCGGCATCGGCGAGGCCGGCGTCAACGCCGGACCACCGGCGCTACGCAACGCGATTTACGCGGCAACCGGTGTGGCGCTGCGGCGCCTGCCGATTGATCGGAAACTGCTGGCTGCGGGGAGGAAGGCATGAACAGGACAATGCGTATCCTCGCAAGCCTCGTCGTGATCGCCATCGTTGCGGTGGGGATCGGCGTCTTCATCATCCGAGGACCGGGGCCGCTCGATTTTGCCGGCGGCGCCAAGGTGGCGCTGGCGGATGACCGCGCCGGCAAGCCGACCGGTGCGCCCGCCAAGTTGGAGAAAGCGAGCCTGGTCGAGCGCGGCGAATATCTGGCGAAGGCAGCCGACTGCATGGTCTGCCACACCAAGCCCGGCGAGACGGACTATGCCGGCGGGCTGGCGTTCAAGCTGCCCTTCGGCACGCTCTATTCCACCAACATCACGCCGGACAAGGACACCGGCATCGGCAATTACAGCGACCAGGATTTTCTCAACGCGGTCCAGCGCGGCAAGCGCCATGACGGCGCACGGCTTTATCCGGCAATGCCCTACACGTCCTACACCTACATGAGCGACGAGGACGTGCTGGCGGTGAAGGCCTATCTGTTCAGCCTGCCGGCGGTGCACGCCAAGGCGCCCGACAACACGCTGTCGTTCCCGTTCAACCAGCGCTGGGCGATGATCTTCTGGTCGGCCGTGTTCAATCCCGACACGCGCTTTGCGCCTGATACCTCGAAGAGCCCGGAGTGGAACAGAGGCGCGTATCTCGTCGAAGCGCTGGCGCATTGCGGCGAGTGCCACACCCCGCGCAATCTCGGCTTCGCGCTCGACAACCGCAAGAAGTTTGCAGGCGCGATCACCGCCGGCTGGCACGCCTTCAATATCTCCTCGGACAAGGCGACGGGTCTCGGCAACTGGAGCGATCAGGACCTGATCTCGTATCTGTCGCTCGGCCACGCGCCGGGCCACGGCTCGGCCTCGGGTCCGATGGGCGAAGCCGTCGACCACAGCTTCCGCCAGTTCGCGCCGGAGGACATCCGTTCCATTGTTGTTTACTTGCGCAGCGTGCCGCCGGTTGCCTCGCCCGACCTGCCGGCCACGACGGCTCCGGTCGCGCCCGCCTCGCACAAGGACGGCGTGACAGCGGATGCCCGCGGCAAGAAAGTCTTCGCCAGCGCCTGCGCCAGCTGTCACGGCTGGAGCGGCGAGAGCCCGGTCTCGCCGATGGCAACGCTGACCGGCACCTGGGCCGTCAACGATCCCGCCGCCACCAACGTCGCGCAGATCGTGATCTCCGGCACCATCAGGCACACGCCTGAAGGCGCGCTGTCGATGCCGGCGTTCGGCAAGGCGTATAGCGACGACGAGATCGCGGCGGTGGTGAATTACGTCACGGCGCGTTTCGGGACGAAGGGCTCGAAGCTGACGGCGAAGGATGTGGCGGAGTTGAGGGAGCAGACGGCGGAGTAGCGCGATGATGGGATTGATGCGCGATCGCGCGTCGATCTCCGCTGTCGTCCCGGCCTAGTGCGCAATTGCGCACTAGGCCGGGACGACACCGCGTGTGTGGGCGCGACCGTTCAGCTCAACCAGTATCGTAGGGTGGGCAAAGCGAAGCGTGCCCACGCGCTTTGCGAACATGGAGAGAGATCGTGGCCACGGCGCAAGTGCGCCTTTGCCCACCCTACGATTTCGGAGAGTGTAGCTTCGTTCTTCAGCTCAACCAGAATTTCGGTGTTGCCGGCTCCAGCCTTCCACCGACGCGCACCGGTGCGATGCGTAGCGCGAGCCCCGTCGCGTCATCCGTCTCCACGGCCACACCGCTGAGCGTCGCCACGCCCGCAGCCGGCTCGAACCGGCCCGACGGAATCCCCGACGTGAATCGGCGCAGCGGCTCTTCCTTCTGCATGCCGATGATCGAATCGTAGTCGCCGGTCATGCCGGCATCGGTCATGTAGGCGGTGCCGCCCGAGAGGATCTGATGGTCGGCGGTCGGCACATGCGTGTGGGTGCCGACGACGAGGCTGGCGCGGCCGTCGCAGAAGAAGCCGATGCCCTGCTTCTCGCTGGAGGCCTCGCAATGGAAGTCGACGACGATGGCATCCGCGGCGACGCCGAGCGGACAGGCGCCCAGCTCGCGCTCGAGCGCGGCAAAGGGATCGTCGAACGGGGTCATGAAGACGCGGCCCAAAGCGTTGACGACGAGGGCATGCTTGCCGTTCTTGGTCTCGACCAAAGCGGCGCCGCGGCCGGGCGTGCCGCGCGGATAGTTCGCGGGCCGCACCAGGCGCTCGGCGCGCTCGATGAAGACAAGCGCTTCGCGCTGGTCCCAGGAGTGATTGCCCAGGGTCACCGCGTCGGCACCGGCGTCGAGAAACTCCTGATAGATCGCTTCCGTGATGCCGAAGCCGCCGGCCGAATTCTCGCCGTTGACCACGACGAAATCGAGCGACCAGTCCTTGACCATGCCGGGCAGATATTCGGCGACGGCGCTACGCCCGCTGCGGCCGACGACATCACCCACGAAGAGAATGCGCAACTTCAGAACTCCGGAAATCGAACACGTCGCTTTCCGTTAGCACATAATCCAGCGCCACGTCGTGCGATAGTGCCGGAACCGCCTTGATCTCCTGCGCAGCGAAAGCGAGCCCGATGCCGACGATGTGCTTCGCTTTCCGCAAATGCGCGAAGGTGAAATCGTAATGCCCCGCGCCATAGCCGATGCGATGGCCGAGGCGGTCGAACGCTGCGAGCGGCGTCAGCATGATATCGGGAATGACCTCGGCGGCCGCGGGCGACGGCTCGGGAATGCCGAGCGGGCCGAGCATCAGGCGGTCGCTCGGATGGAAGATGCGGAAGATCAGCGACTGGCCGCGCGCGGTGACGCAAGGCAGCGCCAGCCTGGCGCCGTCCTCAGCGAGCTTCTTCATCAGCGGCAGCGGATCGATCTCGCTGCGGATCGGCGAATAGCCGGAGACGATGCTGCCCGGCAGCAGCTCGAACGGCAGCCCACGCCTGGCGAGCTTTGCAGCGGCGGCGATGCGCTTCTTCTCGCTGAGCGCATCGCGCGCCGCGAGGGCTTTGGCGCGAAGTTCGGATTTGGTGGTCATACGTGCTTGCTCCGCTGTCATCACCCGCCCTGTGCGCAATTGCGCACTGGAGCGGGTGATCCAGTATTCCAGAGACGTCAGTGCTTGAACCTCGACGCCGCGGCGTACTGGATGCCCCGCCTGCGCGGGGCATGACACCGAGCTTCAATTGAACCGCAAGCGTGTCGGGGACGCAATTCGACAGGCACGAACCAGAAGGAAAAAGTGCGAAGCCGCGGACGCCGTTGAAGCACTCGATCCCGGAGTTCCCTACGAAAGTAGGTGGGCACCATATGTCCGGGCCCACGGGCCCGGCCAGGGACAGTTCCCTAAAGGATCGATAAGGCCCCGGGGATATATGGCTCCTGACGCACGTCGCAGCCTCGCTGGAGCAATGTAACAACGATACTGACGAATCGCCAGCCCGCTCGAGAACGCCGAGCTGCATGCCAGGCCGAAAAGTGCGCTCCCCGACAGTCATTCCGGGGCGCGCGAAGCGCGAACTATGGTGCGCAATTGCGCACCTGAGAATCCATCGGGCCGCAGGCGCTGCGGAAGAATGGATTCCGGGCTCGCGCCAAGAGGCGCGCCCCGGAATGACGGCGGAGTGCCGCCACTACCCGATCGCAATCCCGTTGCCGACGGTGCGGTTCAGCACCTGGGTCGATTTCTCGATGCGCTCGGCGGCGGCGTTCAGGGCGTTGACCACGGCGGTCTGGGTCATGCGGGCGCGCTCGACGGCGGCGTTGCGGAAATCCCGGAGCTCGACCAGCTCCTGCTCCATGGTGCGGATGCGGTTGCCAGCGTCGATCAGCTCGTCGCAGACGGTCAGGGCTGCCATCACGGTGAGGCGCGCATCGCCGATCTCGCCGAACTTTCCGCGCAACGACTGGATCCGCGTCTCCAGGCTCTCGGCAAGCTTGAGCAGCCGCACCTCCTGGCCCTCCTCGCAGGCCATGCGGTATTGCCTTGCGTTGATGGTGACGTTGATGTGGCTCATCCGTCCTCTCCGGTATCGAGCACCGAGCGTATCGTGACGATCGCGGAATCCAGCCGGTCGGAGATCTCGCGATTGACGCGCTCGAGCTTGCGCGCCTTCACCAGCGCGCCGTCGAGCTCGTCGGCAAGGCGTGAGCGGTCGGCGCCCAGCGCCTGGATCCGCGTCGCAAGCTCGTTCTCGTCGCGATCGGCATCACGCCTTCGCTCGACCGCGCTTTCGAGCGCGTCGAGCGCCGCCGTGAGTCTGCGGGTCGCGATCTCGATCTCGACGGCGGACGACTCCGTCATGGCAGAGCTTTTGGATACGCGATCGTTCATGCAGTCAGCGGCGGAACCCTGTGGGCTTTGCCCGTGGCCTTCATCTCGGGGCTTGCCGTCCGGCAAAAGACTCGGTTCGGCAAGCGGTTAGAAGCAGAAATTTACGTGGCAAGCTAGCCAAGCGCAACGCCGCCGCGAAACTATGCACCGATAAGCAGCTTTTCGCGCCGTGGCGCGTTCGATTGCCTTGGACTCCCGGAACCGAGGTGCTATCCCAGCCCCGACCTTCAGTGGCCGAAAGGCTCCTTTCCGCGCGGGCGAATCGCCGCCAAGCGCTTCATTTCAGACGGATTTCAGACATGACGCAGGTCGACCACAACCGCATGGCCAACGCGATCCGCGGCCTCTCGATGGACGCTGTCGAGAAAGCGAAATCGGGCCATCCCGGCCTGCCGATGGGCGCTGCCGACATCGCCACGGTGCTGTTCACGCAATTCCTGAAATTCGATGCCGCAGCGCCGGCCTGGCCGGATCGCGACCGCTTCGTGCTCTCGGCCGGCCACGGCTCGATGCTGCTCTACTCGCTGCTGTACTTGACCGGCAATTCCGAAATGACGCTGGACCAGATCAAGCAGTTTCGCCAGGTCGATTCGCTGACGCCGGGGCACCCGGAGAACTTCCGCACCAAGGGCATCGAGACCACCACCGGCCCGCTCGGCCAGGGCATCTCGACCGCGGTCGGCATGGCGCTGGCCGAGAAGATGCTCGCCGCCGAGTTCGGCAAGAAGATCGTCGACCACCATACCTATGTGCTCGCCTCCGACGGTGACCTGATGGAGGGCGTGTCGCAGGAAGCGATCGCGATGGCCGGCCACTGGAAGCTCGGCAAGCTGATCGTGCTCTACGACGACAACGGCATCTCGATCGACGGCCCGACCTCGATCTCCGATTCGGTCGACC
The DNA here is from genome assembly GCF_028128715.1 of Bradyrhizobium sp. CCBAU 51745. NCBI lineage: Bacteria > Pseudomonadati > Pseudomonadota > Alphaproteobacteria > Hyphomicrobiales > Nitrobacteraceae > Bradyrhizobium > Bradyrhizobium sp. CCBAU 51745. Next base: position 164,755 of record NZ_LBJP01000003.1, read on the forward strand.
AGGTGAAGCGCTTCAAGTCGGCGGGCTGGGCCGCCGAGAAGATCGACGGCCACGACCAGGCTGCGATCGCGGCTGCGATCACCCGCGCGCAAAAATCCAACAAGCCGACGCTGATCGCCTGCCGCACCACCATCGGCTTCGGCGCGCCGCACAAGGCCGGCACCGCCAAGGCGCATGGCGAAGCCCTCGGCGCCGACGAGCTGAAGGCCGCCAAGGAAAATCTCGGCATCTCGCTCGAGCCGTTCTCGGTGCCCGATGACGTGCTGAAAGCCTGGCGCGCAGCCGGAAGCCGCGGCGCGGCGGCGCGTCAGGAGTGGGAGGCTCGGCTCGGTGAGCTCGGCAGCCGCAAGCGCGCCGAGTTCGAACGCCGCCTGCGCCATGAGCGCCCGGCTTCGCTCGCCAAAGCCATGCGCGCCTACAAGAAGGAACTGCTGGAAAAGCCGCTTGTCGCGGCCACCCGCAAATCGTCCGAAGCGGTCATCGAAGTGATCGCCGGCGCGATGCCGATGGAATTCCTCGCAGGCTCCGCCGACCTCACCGGCTCCAACAACAACAAGGCGAAGTCGGCGACCGCGTTCTCGGCCAAGACGCCGAAGGGCCGCTTCATCCATTACGGCATCCGCGAGCACGGCATGGCGGCTGCGATGAACGGCATCTTCCTGCATGGCGGCTTCGCGCCGAACGGTGCAACCTTCCTGGTGTTCACCGACTATGCGCGGCCTGCCATGCGTCTCGCCGCATTGATGGGCGCCGGCGTCGTCTACGTGATGACGCACGATTCCATCGGCCTCGGCGAGGACGGCCCGACCCATCAGCCGGTCGAGCATCTCTCGGCGCTCAGAGCCATTCCCAACATGCGCGTGTTCCGTCCCTGCGATGCCATGGAAGTCGCCGAGTGCTGGGAGCTTGCGCTGAACCGCGTGGACGGCCCGACCGTGCTGGCGTTGACCCGCCAGAACCTGCCGCAGCTCCGCACCACCGCGCCGAACGACAACCCTTGCGCGGCGGGCGCCTACGAACTGGTTCCGGCACAGGGCGAAGCCAAGGTGTCTCTGTTCGCGTCCGGCTCCGAGGTCGAGATCGCGGTGGCCGCCCAGAAGCAGCTCGCCGAGCGCGGCATCGCGTCACGGGTGGTTTCGGTGCCCTCGCTCGAGCTGTTGTTAGCGCAACCAGAAGCCAAGCGCGCGGCGATCATCGGCAACGCGCCGGTGAAGGTCGCGATCGAGGCTGCGGTGCGCTGGGGCTGGGATGCCGTGATCGGCCAGGATGGCGAATTCGTGGGCATGCATTCCTTCGGCGAAAGCGGTCCGGCGAAGGAGCTTTTCAAGCATTTCGGCATTACCGCCGAGGCGACGGTTAACGCTGTGCTGAAGCGCGTTTCCTGAGAGTTGAGCTTGCCAAAAAAAAGGACTACGTAAGGTCCCATATGATCAAGCACCGCCCGGCCGAACCGGGCGTCCGCCTCTAAAAAACCCTCGCAGGCGCGCAAAGCGCGCGCTGTGCGGGATGATGGGGTCATTGAACAGCCGTCACTGAACGGTCATAAGGAGACGAAACATGGCAGTCCGCGTTGGAATTAACGGTTTTGGTCGCATCGGCCGCAACGTCCTGCGGGCTATCGCCGAGTCCGGCCGCAAGGACATCGAGGTCGTCGGCATCAACGATCTCGGCCCGGTCGAGACCAATGCCCATCTCCTCCGCTATGACAGCGTCCATGGCCGCTTCCCCGGCACCGTGACCGTCGAGGGTGACTCGATCAACCTCGGAGGCGGCAAGATCAAGGTCACCGCCGAACGCGATCCCTCAAAACTGCCCTGGAAGGATCTCGGCGTCGACATTGCGCTGGAATGCACCGGCATCTTCACCTCGAAGGACAAGGCCTCCGCGCATCTGACCGCCGGCGCCAAGCGCGTGCTGGTCTCCGCGCCCGCCGACGGCGCCGACGCCACCATCGTCTTCGGCGTCAACCACGAGACGCTGACGAGGGATCACCTGGTCGTCTCCAACGGTTCCTGCACCACCAACTGCCTCGCGCCGATCGCCAAGGTGCTGAACGACCTCGTCGGCATCGAGACCGGCTTCATGACCACGATCCACGCCTATACCGGCGACCAGCCGACGCTGGACACGCTGCACAAGGATCTCTATCGCGGCCGCGCGGCGGCGATGTCGATGATCCCGACCTCGACCGGCGCCGCCAAGGCCATCGGCCTGGTGCTGCCCGAGTTGAAGGGCAAGCTCGACGGCGTCGCGATCCGCGTGCCGACCCCGAACGTCTCGGTCGTCGACCTCAAGATCGTCGCCAAGCGCGCAACCGACGCTAAGGAAATCAACGCGGCGATGAAGCGCGCCAGCGAGCAGCAGCTCAAGGGCGTGCTCGGCTACACCAATGCGCCGAACGTCTCGATCGACTTCAACCACGACCCGCACTCCTCGACCTTCCATGAGGACCAGACCAAGGTGCAGAACGGCACGCTGGTGCGCGTGATGTCCTGGTACGACAACGAGTGGGGCTTCTCGAACCGCATGGCCGACACCGCCGTTGCGATGAGCAAGGTGATCTGAGGATCTGGCGCCTTCCAGTTGCTCCGTCATTCCGGGATGGTCCGAAGGACCAGACCCGGAATCTCGAGGTTCCGGGTTCGCCCTTCGGGCGCCCCGGAACGACTCCCTAGAGGCCCGGGACAAGAGAGCCCAGAGATGACCAACAAATTCCGCACCCTCGACGACGTCGACGTGAAGGGCAAGCGCGTGCTGCTGCGCGTCGATCTCAACGTGCCCATGGACAATGGCCGCGTCACCGACGCGACCCGGCTCGAGCGCGTCGCGCCGACCATCAACGAAATCGCGGACAAGGGCGGCAAGGTGATCCTGCTCGCGCATTTCGGCCGGCCGAAGGGACGCGACCCCAAGGAGTCGCTGAGGCCCGTCGCGGAAGCGCTGGCGAACGTCTTGAAGAGGCCCGTCGCCTTCGCTGACGACTGCATCGGCGAGCCTGCGGCCAAGGCCGTTGCAGCGTTGAAGGATGGCGACATCCTGTGTCTGGAAAACACCCGCTTCCACAAAGAGGAAGAAAAGAACGATCCGGCCTTCGTCGCGGAGCTGGCAAAGCTCGGCGACATCTGGGTCAACGACGCGTTCTCGGCGGCGCACCGCGCTCATGCCTCGACCGAAGGTCTCGGCCACAAGCTGCCGGCCTATGCCGGCCGCACCATGCAGGCCGAGCTCGACGCGCTGGAGAAGGCGCTGGGCTCGCCGACCAAGCCTGTTATCGCCATCATCGGCGGCGCCAAAGTCTCGACCAAGATCGACCTCCTGGAAAACCTCGTGACCAAGGTCGATGCGCTCGTCATCGGCGGCGGCATGGCCAACACCTTCCTGCATGCCCAGGGCGTCGCGATCGGCAAGTCGCTGGCCGAGAAGGAGCTTGCGCCCACGGCGCTGCGGATCATGGAGAAGGCGGAAGCCGCCAATTGCGCCATCATCCTGCCGGTCGACGCCACCGTCGCCTACCATTTCGCGGCGAATGCGCCCTCGCATGCCTACGGCCTCGATGCGATTCCGGCCGACGGCATGATCCTCGACGTCGGCCCGCAATCGATCGTGCGCGTCCAGGCCGCGATCGACGATGCCGCCACGCTGGTGTGGAACGGGCCGCTCGGGGCGTTCGAGATACAGCCGTTCGACCGCGCCACGGTCGCGGCCGCCAAGCACGCGGCCGAGCGCACCAAGGCCAAGAAGCTGATCTCGATCGCGGGCGGCGGCGACACCGTCGCGGCCCTCAACCAGGCCCATGTGGCAGGTCAATTCACCTATGTCTCGACCGCCGGCGGCGCATTTCTTGAATGGATGGAAGGCAAGCCGCTGCCCGGCGTCGAAGTGCTTCGCACCAAGTAACTTGGCAGCAAGTCATCAATAGGCCTTTCAAGTCAGCTTGCAGGCCCAAACGGGAGAAATAGACAGATGGCTCGGATCACGTTGCGTCAATTGCTCGACCATGCGGCTGAGAACGATTACGGCGTACCGGCCTTCAACATCAACAATATGGAGCAGGCGCTGGCGATCATGGACGCGGCCAACCAGGTCGACGCGCCCGTCATCATTCAGGCCTCGCGCGGCGCGCGCTCCTACGCCAACGACGTCATGCTCAAGCACATGATGGACGCGGTGACCGAGATCTATCCGCACATTCCGGTGTGCGTGCATCTCGATCACGGCAACGAGCCCGCGACCTGCATGACCGCGATCCAGGCCGGCTTCACCTCTGTCATGATGGACGGCTCGCTCAAGGCCGACGGCAAGACCCCCGGCGACTGGGCCTACAATGTCGGCGTCACCAAGACCGTGACCGACATGGCCCATCTCGGCGGCATCTCGGTCGAGGGCGAGCTCGGCGTGCTCGGCTCGCTCGAAACCGGCATGGGCGACAAGGAGGACGGCCACGGCGCCGAAGGCAAGCTGTCGCATGATCAGTTGCTGACCAATCCGGACGAGGCCGTGAAATTCGTGCAGGAGACCAGGGTCGACGCGCTCGCGATCGCGATGGGGACTTCTCACGGCGCCTACAAATTCACCCGCAAGCCTGACGGCGACATCCTCGCCATGAACGTGATCGAGGAGATCCACCGCAAGCTGCCGAACACCCATCTGGTCATGCACGGCTCGTCGTCGGTGCCGCAGGACCTGCAGGACATCATCAACGCCTATGGCGGCAAGATGAAGCCGACCTGGGGCGTGCCTGTTGCCGAGATCCAGCGCGGCATCAAGAACGGCGTGCGCAAGATCAACATCGACACCGACAACCGCATGGCCATGACCGGCCAGATCCGGAAGGTGCTGAAGGACAATCCGGAAGAGTTCGATCCGCGCAAATATTTGAAGCCGGCGATGGAAGCCATGACCAAGCTGTGCAAGCAGCGGCTGCAGGAGTTCAACACCGCAGGCCAGGCCTCGAAGATCAAGAAGGTGCTGACCACCGCCGAGATGGCCAAGCGCTACGCCAAGGGCGAGCTGGATCCCCGCGTCGCGTAAGCCCACTTTCCCGTCATTCCGGGACACGCCAACGGGTCCGCGCGAACGCGCGGCCCGATGACATACTCCGCGTGGGCCCGGAATCCATCGGGCTACCGTCGACGCAAATCGATGGATTCCGGGCTCGCGCCAACAGGCGCGCCCCGGAATGACCGGTCTCCCGCCCCTCCCCTGCGACCAACGTTGTCTCGGCAATTGCCCGAGAACGGTCTATTTTCACGGGCAAGGGCAGAATCGTTTTGGGAGGACCTCTCGATGAATCTGACTGAGCTCAACAGGATCGCGACCGCCATGGTCGCACCGGGCAAGGGCATCCTTGCCGCCGACGAATCCTCCGGCACCATCAAAAAGCGGTTCGACGCGATCGGCGTGGAATCGACGGAAACGAACCGCCGCGACTATCGCGAAATGCTGTTCCGCGCCAAGGAGGCCATGAGCCAGTACATCTCCGGGGTGATTCTCTATGACGAGACGATCTGGCAGGATGCCAAGGACGGCACGCCGCTGATCAAGCTGATCGAACAGAGCGGCGCCATCCCCGGCATCAAGGTCGACGAGGGCACGCAAGCCTTACCGATGTGCCCGGGCGAGCTCGTCACCGTCGGGCTCGACAAGCTGGCCGAGCGGCTGAAGAGATATTACGAGCGCGGGGCGCGCTTCGCCAAATGGCGCGCGGTGATCGATATCGGCAGCGGCACTGACGGCCGGGGCATTCCCTCGATGACCGCGATCAGCGTCAATGCGCATGCACTGGCGCGCTACGCCGCGCTGTGCCAGACCGCGCAGATCGTGCCGATCGTCGAGCCGGAGGTGCTGATGGACGGCGACCACGACATCGACCGCTGCTATGAGGTCACGAGCCGCGTGCTCAACAAGACGTTCCAGGAATTGCGGGTGCAGCGCGTCGCGCTGGAAGGCATGGTGCTGAAGCCGAACATGGCGATATCAGGAAAGAAGTGCCCGAAGCAGGCTTCCGTCGAGGAAGTCGCGGAGAAGACGATCCGGCTGCTCAGGGCCTGCGTGCCCGCGGCGGTCCCCGGCATCGCCTTCCTCTCCGGCGGCCAGTCGGACGAGGAGGCGACCGCGCATCTCAACGCCATGCACAAGCTCGGCCCGTTACCTTGGGGCCTGACCTTCTCCTACGGCCGCGCGCTGCAGGCCGCGCCGCAGAAGGCCTGGTCGGGAAGGCCCGAGAATGTTACGGCCGGACAGAACGCATTCAGTCATCGTGCCCGCATGAACGGCCTCGCCTCCAGGGGCGAATGGCAAAGCAGCCTGGAAAAGAAGGCAGCCTAGACCTTGTCGAACAAATCGCCTTCGCCGCGCCCGGCGCCGCGTCTCTATCTCGCGACGCCTGTGGTCGATGATCCCGCTGCGCTCCTTGCCGAGTTGCCCGATCTGCTCGCAGCCGTCGATGTCGCAGCCGTGCTGGTGCGGCTGAAGGAGACCGACCAGCGCACCATGATCTCGCGGATCAAGGCGCTGGCGCCGGTCGTGCAGAACGCCGGCGCGGCCCTGCTCATCAACGGCCACCCCGAGATCGTCGCGCGCGGCGGCGCCGATGGCGCGCATCTTTCAGATATCGCCGCGCTGGAAGAGGCGATGCCATCGCTCAAGCCCGATCGCATCGCCGGCGTCGGCGGGCTCGAGACGCGCCACGAATCCATGAATGCGGGCGAGATGGGCGCCGATTACGTGCTGTTCGGCGAGCCCGACAAGAAGGGCCAGCGGCCCTCGGCCCAGGCGATCGCCGAGCGGCTGGACTGGTGGGCCGAGCTGTTCGAGCCCCCCTGCGTCGGCTTCGCCGCCTCGATCGAAGAGGCTTACGACTTCGCCGCCAGCGGCGCCGATTTCGTGCTGGTCGGCGATTTCATCTGGGCCGATCCACGTGGGCCCAAGGCCGCGCTGATCGAGGCCGACGCCGCAATCAAGCAGGCCTTCGCGGCGGCTGCCGTGGGCCAGGGCTAGCAGGCGACATGACGCTCCCGCGCATCACCCTTGTAGCCACGCTGCTGCTGGCAACGCCCGCGCTCGCGCAGCTTCAGATCACGCCGCCGGCGACAATCCCGAGCCCCGCGCCCGACAAGCAAAAGGCCAAAGAGCCTGCGAAGGAAAAGCCAAGGGCCACCCCGCACACGATCACCAAGAAGAAGGAGCCGGCGCCGAAGCCGTCGGCCTCGCCGAGCCCGACGCTGCCGGCGACCGTGATCCCTGCGCCGCCAACCGACAATTCCAACGTCGATCTGGTGTTCGGCGCCTATCAGCGCGGCCAGTACAAGACCGCCTTCGACCTCGCCAGCGCGCGCGCCCAGACCGGCGATGCCAAGGCCATGACCATGCTGGGCGAGCTCTATTCCAACGCCATGGGCATCCGGCGCGACTACGCCAAGGCGGTCGAGTGGTACAAGCGCGCCGCCGATGCCGGCGATCGCGAGGCGATGTTCGCGCTGGCCATGCTGCGCATGGCCGGCCGCGGCGGCCCGGTCGACAAGGGCGAGGCGGTCAAGCTGATGGCCTCCGCCGCCAAGCTCGGCGAGCCCAAGGCGGCCTATAATCTCGCGCTGCTTTATCTCGACGGCCAGACCCTGCCGCAGGACGTCAAGCGCTCCGCCGAACTGCTGCGCCAGGCGGCCGATGCCGGCCTGCCCGAGGCGCAATACGCGCTCGCCACCTTCTACAAGGAAGGCACGGGGGTGCCGAAGGACCCCGAACGCGCGGTGCGGCTGCTCCAGGCGGCCTCGCTCGCCGACAATGTCGATGCCGAGGTCGAATACGCCATCGCCATGTTCAACGGCACCGGCACGCCGAAGAACCAGCCCGCGGCCGTGGCGCTGCTGCGCAAGGCCGCCCGCCAGGGCAGCGCGATCGCGCAGAACCGCCTGGCCTGGGTTCTGATCAACGGCATGGGCGCGCCCGTGGACAAGGTCGAGGGGTTCAAATGGCACCTGGTGGCCAAAACATCAGGCAAGGGCGATCCGGAGCTCGACAAGCAGCTGGCCGACCTGCCGGCCGACGACCGTGCCAAGGCGGAGGCCGCCGCCAAGAAATGGCTCGGGAACAAATGACCCGACACAAGTGATCTGCCAGGGACCCGAATGACTTGACCTTTGCCCCCTCGCGGGGCACCCAATCCCCTCAAATGGCGCCTTCCGCGCCCCTCCCCCGTCAAAGACTGATCTCATGCTGTATTCCGCCACTATCAACGTCATGGTCAAAGCCGCGCGCCGCGCCGGCCGCAGCCTCAAGCGCGATCTCGGCGAGATCGAGCATCTGCAGGTCTCGCTGAAGGGGCCGGCCAATTTCGTCTCGCTCGCCGACAAGCGCGCAGAGGAGATCCTCTACCAGGACCTCGCCAAGGCGCGGCCCGGCTACGGCTTCATCGGCGAAGAGGGCGGAATGCGCGAGGGCACCGACAAGAGCCACACCTGGGTCGTCGATCCCTTGGACGGCACCACCAACTTCCTGCACGGCATCCCGCAATTCGCGATCTCGATCGGCCTCGTGCGCGAGGGCACGATCATCGCCGGCGTGATCTACAACCCCGCCAATGACGAGCTCTATATCGCCGAGCGCGGCAAGGGCGCCTTCCTCAACGACCAGCGCCTGCGGGTGGCCGGCCGCCGCCAGCTCAGCGAATGCGTGGTGGCCTGCGGCCTGCCCCATATCGGCCGCGGCGACCACGAGGAATTCCGCCGCGAGATGACCGCGATCCAGGACCGCGTCGCCGGCCTGCGCCGCTTCGGCGCCGCCTCCCTCGACCTCGCCTTCGTCGCCGCCGGCCGCCTCGACGGCTATTGGGAACGCAATCTGCAATCCTGGGACATCGCCGCCGGTATGCTGATGGTGCGCGAAGCGGGTGGCACGGTCAGCGACATCAACACCCCGGGCGATGCGCTGGTCACGGGCGATGTCGTGTGCGGGAACGAGTACGTGCACGGGGAGCTGGTGAAGATTTTGAAGCGGCTCGGGCAGTAGGCACGTCGAGGCGATCCGCCGTGACCGCCCAGCGCGCCGCGTCAGGCGGCGCGCAGGCTGGGACGCGACAGATCCGGGCAAAGCACGAGCTTACCCTCAAGACCACCAGCCTCGAGGCGACGGTGAGCATCGACGACCTCCTCAAAAGAGATTCGCCCGGCGATGCGCGGCCGGATGGCGCCCGTTGCCAGAAGCCCGAACAGTTGCTCCAGGTCATCCTTGAACCAGTTGGGATGTCGCGCCCGCATGGCATTGACCGAGTAAAAGCGCGCTCGCTTGCCGCCGGGCAACAATCTCCACAGATAAAGGCGCGCGATCTCCAACAAGATAGGAATCATTCGACGCTGTGCCTGCACGCTCGCCGAGAAACCGATGGCACAGAGCAGGCCACCTGGCTTGAGCGCCGCGTATGAGCGGCGATAGCCGTCTTCGCCAACGCCGTCGATGATGACATCGAACCCGCCCGGCACGACCCGCGTGAAGTCCTGATGCTGGTAGTCGATCGGCGTCGCCCCCAGCTCTCGGACGAGCGCCATGTGCTCGCCGCGTACAGTGCCCCACAGCTCGAGGCCGGCCAATCTTCCGAGCACGAGCAGCGCCTGGCCGACTGCGCCGGCGGCCCCGTGCACGAGCACACGTTGACCTCGCTGGACCCTGGCCGCGCGGTGCAGAAGCTGATGCGCAGTCGTCCAGCTTAAGATCAGCGCGGCCGCTTCAGCCGCGTCCACGCCCGCCGGCACGCGGGCCACGTCCCTCGCCCGAAGCGTGCGATACTCGGCGTTTGACCCGACCACTGTCATGTCGGCCACGCGGTCGCCAATCTGAAAGTCATGCACGCCTTCGCCGAGTTGATCGATTGCCCCCACCACGTCGTAGCCCATCACGAAGGGCGGCCGGAGGCGCATCGTTTGCGGATAGAGGTGACGCCTGATCAACACCTCGGTGTAGTTGAGGCTCGAGGCGAGTACGCGAACACGCACCTCGCCCGGGCCGGCGATCGGCAGGTGAGCGTCGACGACCTCCAGTCTCTCGGGATCACCGAAGCGGCTGACCTGAACAACGCGATTGCGCTGCTCCATCATGGGCGATCTCCATGCAATGCCGCCATTCAGCGAGGGCGGGCAGACTGCCGCCAAGCCGGAGAAATAGAATTGATCCAGATCAATCTTGAGGCTGCACTCTTTGGAATTCTCCTCCAGCCAAAAATCCGTTTGGCGGCACCTTTTTTCATTGGAGGAGAAAATGCCTGCAGTTGCTATGCAGTTCGTTTCGCATCCAAGACCCGGTAGTGATCTTGCGACCATCTTACAGCTGGCAAAAGACGGCGCGGCACTTTGGAGGAAACACGGAGCCGATGTCAGCTATTGGTCAGTGATCGGCGGCGAGGTCGGGAACTACGCCTTCGTCGCTCGTTTCGACAGTGTCGAATCCTATGGCCGCGCCCTGGCCTCACTAGGTGCCGATCCAGCGTTCGCAGAATTTCAAGCCAAGCGGCTGAAGGCTGGACAGTCGGATTGGGTACGTTCGAACATTTCCATCCAGGTCGATCTTTGACGGAACGCCTTCCGTCCCGAATGCGAGACCGCCTTCGGGCGGTCTCTTGCTGCGCGATCAAAGCGGATATCGTGAACGATTGTGACTGCGTACCTAATTGTCGTCTTCCTCGTCCCGATACTCACCGCCGAGGGTCAGGCCCTCGATCATCGTGGCGCCTTTCGACTTGATCACGCGGCGAAGCGGGACTGAGCTCTCGCTTCGCAAGGCGTCCATCAACTGCTCCGAGTGGGTGACGATCCAGATGTCGGCACGGCCAGAGGCCTTGACGATCAGACGGGCCAATGGCGCCAGCAGCGACGGATGCAGGCTGGTCTCGGGTTCGTTCAGCGCGATGAACGGTGGAAGCCGATAGCCCATGAACACCGCGAGCAGGCAGATGTATTTCAGCGTCCCGTCGGATAGTTCATGCGCCCTGAACGGCCGCGGCATATCCTCCAATTGCAGATCGAATTCACATAGGCCGCCTTCTTCCCATGCGCGGAGCTCGGCGCCCGGGAAGGCATCCTGGATTGCGTCCTGCAGGTCGGCGGCATCTCCCCTGATGGAATAGAGCGTCGCCAGGGCCGCAGCCAGATCGCTGCCATCGGCACTGAGCGAGGGCGTCGTGATCGCGAGGCACGGCTTTCGGATCGGTGACGCCGGATCGGTGCGAAAGTCGTGATAGAAGCGCCAGCCCAGCATCGCATTCCTGATCAGATCGATTTCAAGGCATTCCTTGCCGTCGAAAAAGCCCGCAAGCGCGGGCTCGGACGGCAGCACCGCATCCTTGTGGCTGGTCCATGCGCCGCTGTCGCCGCGGATGGTGACGAGCGAATTCTTCCGCTCCATCAGTCGAACCGTTCGTTTGCCCTCCGTCGCCTCGATGCTTTCTTCCTTGATCATCGGCTCGCCGGCAAACGCCGCCGCGACCGGACTGGGGTATCCGATTTCGATGGAATATTTCAGGCGATCGAATCTGGCCGACAATCGCAGTCGCCCATCTTCGCCGCGTTTGCGGATGCCTGACCAGCAGACCGAATTCAGTCCGCCCTCCTCGGCGATCGTGCGCGTGATCCGCCCGGTCGCCGCGTCGCGCAACAGCGACAGGGACTTGTAGAGATTGGACTTGCCGACGCCGTTCTCGCCCACGAACACGGACAGGGGGTGGATTGGGAGGGAGAGCCGCCTGATGGAGCGATAGTTCGAAATCGCAATGTCGGTCGGACGCATCAGGTGCTCTCAACAGGCGGGTAGCATTCGCGACGCGAATTGCACGTGCTTTCAATCCAGAGATGCAGTCTGGATCGACCATCGCGCGAAGGCAAGCTCCGCTCGTCATTCCGAGGCGCGCCTCTTGGCGCGAGCCCGGAATCCATTGATCCGCATGAACGGTGGCACGATGGATTCCGGGCTCGTGCTGCGCACGCCCCGGAATGACAGTGTGCCCTATGGCTTCACCGGAGCAGGTGGCCCGTAAGCGTCACCTTCCCTCGCCGCCACCTTCTCCCTGTCCCCCGCCAGCACGCGCTGCACGGAGACGAAGAACACAGGCACCATCAGCAGCGCCAGGATCACGACTGCGATCATGCCGCCCATCACGACGCTGCCGAGCGCCTGCTGGCTGGCGCCGCCGGCGCCGTGGGCGATCGCCATCGGCAGCACGCCGCAGATGAAGGCAAGGCCCGTCATCAGGATCGGACGGAAGCGCAGGCGGCAGGCCTCGATCGTCGCTTCGACCAGTGGCTTGCCTTCTTTGCGCAGATCCTTGGCGAACTCGATGATCAGGATCGCGTCCTTGGCGGCAAGGCCAATGATGGTGATCAGGCCGACGGTGAAATAGACGTCGTTCGGCAGTCCGCGCAGCACCGCCGCGGCCACGGCGCCGACGATGCCGAGCGGCACGGTGAGCAGCACCGCGAGCGGGATGGTCCAGCTTTCATAGAGCGCGGCCAGACACAGGAACACCACGAAGACCGACAGCGCCAGCAGGAACGGCGCCTGCGAGCCCGACAGTTTTTCCTGCAGCGACTGGCCGGTCCATTCATAGCCGAAGCCACGCGGCAGCCTGCCGGCAAGCCGCTCCATCTCGGCGATGGCATCGCCCGAGGTGAAGCCGGATTTGGCTTCGCCCGAGATGCGCACCGCGGGATAGTAGTTGAAGCCGGCGATCTGGGTCGGTCCGCGCGACCATTCGACTGTCGCGAAGGAGGAGAACGGCACCAGCTGTCCGCCGCTGTTCTTGACGTTGTAATTGAGGATGTCCTCGGTCTTCATGCGGTCGCGGGCGTCGGCCTGCACCACGACGCGCTGCATGCGGCCGCGGTTTGGGAAGTCGTTGATGTAGTTCGAGCCGAGATTGGTCGAGATGGTGTTGTTGATGTCCTCGAAGGTGACCCCGAAGGCGCCGGCCTTCTCGCGGTCGATGACGAGATTGACCACGCCGGCCTCGGGCAGGCCTTCAATATAGACCTTCTGCAGCACGGGGCTGGCATTGGCCTCCGCGATCAACTGGTCGGCGGCGCGCATCAGGGCCGGATAGCCCTTCTGGCCGCGGTCCTGCAGGCGGAACGAGAAGCCGGAGGAGTTGCCGAGATTGTCGATCGGCGGTGGCTGCAGCGCCGAGATCTTTGCGTCGCGGATCGATGCTCCGAGATCGCGGTTGATGTCGTTGACGACAGCCGCCGCGGAATCCTTCGGCCCGCGCTCCGACCAATCCTTCAAGGTGATGAAGGCCTGCGCGGTGTTCATACCCTGGCCGGAGAAGCTGAAACCGGTGAGGAAGGTGACGTTGTCGACACCGGGCCGCTGCGCCAGATATTTTTCCACCTTCTCGATCACGGCCTCGGTGCGGCCATAGGACGAATCCGACGGCGTCTGCACGTCGGTGGTGACAAAGCCCTGGTCGTCGATGGGCAGGAAGCCGCCGGGCAGGCTGACGAAGGCCCAGGACAGGCCGGCCAGCAATGCAGCATAGACCAGCATCAGGCGGCCGGTGCGCTCGAGCGAGAAGCCGACCGTGCGGGAATAACCCTCCTTGCTGCCTTCGAGCATGCGATTGAACCAGCCGAACACGCCCTTTTTCGCGTGGCCGTGGCCGGCCGCAACGGGCTTGAGCAAGGTCGCGCACAGTGCCGGCGTCAGCGACAGCGCCAGGAAGGCCGAGAAGCCGATGGCTGCGACCATCGTCACCGAGAACTGGCGATAGATGATGCCAACCGAGCCGGGGAAGAACGCCATCGGCACGAACACCGCCATCAGCACCAGGGTGATGCCGATGATAGCGCCCGTGATCTGCGACATCGCCTTGCGTGTGGCCTCCTTCGGCGACAGGCCCTCCTCGGCCATGATACGCTCGACGTTCTCGACCACGACGATGGCATCGTCGACGAGGATGCCGACCGCGAGCACCATGCCGAACATGCTGAGCATGTTGATGGAATAGCCGGCGAGCAGCAGCGTGGTGCAAGCCCCCAACAGCGCCACCGGCACAACGATGGTCGGGATGATGGTATAGCGGATGTTCTGCAGAAATAAGAACATCACCACGAAGACCAGCACCACGGCCTCGAGCAGCGTCGTAAGCACCTTCTTGATCGAGGCCTCGACGACGGGCGTGATGTTGTAGGGGATTTCATAAGAGATGTTGGCCGGGAAGAAACGCGACAGCTCCTTCATCTTCGCTTCGACCGCACTCGCGGTCGCCAGCGCATTGCCGGTCGGCGACATCAACACGGAGAGACCGGCGGTCGGCTTGCCGTTGAGGCGGGTGTTGAACTGGTAGCTGAGGCCGCCGACCTCGATGCGCGCGACGTCGCGCAACCGCACGGTCGAGCCATCCGCATTGGCGCGCAGGATGATGGCGCCGAACTCGTCCGGCGAGGACAGCTGCCCCTTGACCAGCACCAGCGCTGAGGTGCGCTGGGTTGCGGTCGACGGCTCGGCGCCGATGCTGCCAGATGCGACCTGCGCGTTCTGCGCCGATATGGCCTTGTTGACGTCGTCGGCGGTCAGGCCATAGCCGACGAGCTTGGCGGGATCGACCCAGACGCGAAGACTGCGCTCGGTCGAATAGAGCGTGGCGCGGCCGACGCCAGGGATACGCCTGACTTCGCCGAGCACGTTGCGGATCATGAAGTCGCCGAGCCCGACTTCATCCAGGCTGCCGTCGGTCGAGTTCAGCGTGATGATCTGCAGCACCGCGCTGGAGGCTTCCTCGATCAGGATGCCCTGCTGGATCACTGCGCGCGGCAGGCGCGCCTCGACCCGCTTGATGCGGTTCTGCACCTCGACCGAGGCCGCGCTGGTATCGGTGCCCGGCTGGAAGTTGGCTGTGATCTCGACCTGGCCGAGCGAGTCGCTGGTGGACTCGAAATTGAGGATGCCGGAGGCGCCGTTGAGCTCCTCCTCGATCAGGCGCGTGACGCTGTTGTAGAGGTTTTCCGGCGACGCGCCCGGGTAGCTGGTCGAGATCGAAATCGAGGGCGGCGCGATAACAGGATATTGCGCGATCGGCAACAGCGGGATCGCGATCGCGCCGATCAGACAGATGAACAGCGCAACCACCCAGGCGAAGATCGGCCTGTCGATGAAGAAGCTCGGCATGGCGGGTTACCGGGCGAGCTTTTGCGCGTGCCTGACGTCGGCAGTCGAATCCGCTTCCGACCAGGATTGCGGCTTGACCTTGTCGCCGGCCGCGAATTTCTGGAAGCCTTCGACCACGACCTTGTCGCCGGCCTTGAGGCCCTCGGTGACGAACCAGACGCCGTCCTGCACCGAGCCGGTACGAACAGGCTGCACCGCGATGCGATTGTCGTCCTTGACGACGAATACCTCGCTGCCGCCGCCGCCATTGCGCTGGACCGCCTGCTGCGGCACCGCGATCGCATCGGAGTCCAGGCCCTGGTCGATGCGAACGCGGATATACATGCCCGGCAGCAGCTCGCGCTTGGGATTGGGGAATTCGCCGCGCAAGGTCACCTGCCCGGTATGGGCGTCGACCTTGGCGTCGGAGAACAGCAGCTTGCCGTCGAGCCCATAGAGGGAGATGTCGTCGAGCACGAGGCGCACCTTGGCCGCATCGGATTCGATGCGATCGAGGTCGCCGTTCTCGAAGGCGCGACGCAGCTGATTGAGCTCGGTCACCGACTGGGTGAAGTCGGCATAGACAGGATCGAGCTGCTGCACGGTGGCAAGATTGGTCTCGTTCTGCACGACGAGCGCCCCTTCGCTGACGAGGGCGGCGCCGACGACGCCGTCGATCGGTGCGCGCACGGTCGCATAATCGAGATTGAGTTTTGCCCGCGCGAGATCGGCCTTGCGGCCCTCGACTTCGGCCTGGGCCTGACGCTCGGCGGCGATGGTCTTTTCGTTCTCGGCTTCGGGCGCGGCGCGCTGGCTGGTCAGCGTCGCGATGCGGCGCGCCTGCTGCTGCGCCTGCATCAACGCGGCTTCGGCCTTGGCAAGCGCGGCCTCATTGGCCATGACCTCGACCTCGAACGGACGCGGATCGATGCGATATAGCGGATCGCCCGCCTTCACCTCGCTGCCCTGGCGGAACAGCCGCTCGACCACGATGCCCGACACGCGAGGACGCACTTCCGCGACGCGCGTCGGCGAAATCCGCCCCGGCAGCTCGCGCACCACGGCGCGCGGTTGTGGTTTTACCATGACAATGCTGACGTCGGGTTCGGTGGCTTGCGCAGCCGAAACGGCGGAGGAGGATTCATCGCAAGCAGCAAGCAGCGGCGCAAGGGCCGCGAGCATGATTGCAACGCATGCCGATCGCGCTCGAAGTCCTGACATGAAATGGGGTGCCCCAAGATTGTTGAAACTGGTCAAGCCTCGCGCAACGTCCGTTCTGGACAATTCTGCGCGGCTGACGCCGTCAAAATAGAATGCGCGTGCTGCGACGCAACGCATGACGCGGGCGGCTCAATGTCACATCCGCTATCGCGCTGAGTTCAGGTCGATTTCTGGGACTCACCGGATTGTGAGTCAGGTTTCGCCGCGTCGGCGCTGCGACAGAACATCGCAACTCGTCAGCGGTCCCTAGAGCTTTCGAGCCGTCATCCCCGCGCAATGGCTACGCCATTGTCGCTGGAGGTGCGAGCAATGCGGCGCAAAGCGTCGCATGGGGAGCCTCGAAGGATGAACGGCCGAGATGCAGCCGGGCCGTCGCCCTTCGAGGGCCGCTAACGGAGCGGCCGCCTCCAGCGACAACCGCTTCGCGGTTGCGCGGGGGCGACGGTGTTAAATTGGTGGGCATGTCGTCGAACCAGGCGGACAGCCGCGCAAATCAGCGAGGACGCGTGCCCGCAAAGCTGCGTAGATCTAGCTGTCCGCCGCCTTCATCCGGTAGTGGCTGACGCCCCACTCCGTGCCGTCGGCGTAGCCGAACAGGCCTGCGGTGGCGAGGAAGAACCAGCGCCAGCGCCGCATCCACAGATAGGTCTCGTCGCCATAGACGTTGCGCAAGACGGCTTCGACCGCGTCGCGATGCGCGTCGAAATTGGCGAGCCAGTCCATCGCCGTGCGCTGATAATGGGTGCCGCTCCAGCGCCATTCCTTCTCGACCTCAAAGATGTCGGCATATTGCCTGACGAGCTGATGGCTCGGCATCACGCCGCCGGTGAAGAAATGCTGCGCGATCCAGTCCTCGCGATTGGCGCGGTCGAATACATAGGAGCCGGCGCGATGGGTGAAGATGTGCATGAAGAAGCGCCCGTCGGGGGCGAGCCATGAGCGCACGCGCGTCATCAGCTTGCGCCAATTCATCATGTGCTCGAACATCTCGACCGAGACGATGCGGTCGAACTGCCCCTCCGGCGCGAACACGTTCATGTCTGCCGTGACCACGCGCAGGTTCGAAAGGCCGCGGCTCTGCGCGACGTCCTCGATATAGGCGCGCTGTCCTTGCGAGTTCGACACCGCGGTCACCTTGGCATGCGGAAACTGCCGCGCAATCCACAGCGACAGCGCGCCCCAGCCGCAGCCGAGCTCGAGGATGGTCTGGCCATCGGCGAGGCCGGCATGCGCGACGGTCTGGCGCAACGCCTCTTCCTCCGCCTCCTGAAGCGTGGTCGCATCCGTCTTGTAGAAGCAGGAGGAGTATTTGCGGTTCGGGCCCAGCAGCTGCGCGAAGAAACTTTGCGGCACTTCGTAATGCTGGATGTTGGCGGCGTCCGTATGCTCGGCGATCGGCCGCAGCATCATCTTTCCGGCGAAGGCGGCATCATCGGCGGCCGTGTGCGCGGCGAGGCGCGTTGCGGTGCGCGAACACAGGCGCTGGATGGCGGCGCGGACCACGAGATCCGGCAGCGGCACGCGTTCGGCAGTCCCGATGATTGTGGACACGACGCTCATGCGACCATTCCCTCTCGCGGTGGCAACGGAAAGAACATGCTGGTTTGGGATTGATAGGCGCGGTAGCGCTCGCCGCGCGATCGCAGCATCTGCGCTTCCAGAGGCGGGATGCCGGTGACGTGGACCAGGATCCAGTACATGAAGACAGGCGCGAGCAGGCTGGCCCAGCCCCAGGGGTAGCCGGCCGCAAGGCCGATCACGGGATAGGCGAGCCAGCCGAACCATTCGAAGAAATAGTTGGGGTGACGCGACCAGCGCCACAGCCCTGTCGCGCAGACCCTGCCCTTGTTGGCAGGGTCGTGCCGGAAGCGGCGCAGCTGCGCATCCGCCAGCGCCTCACCGGCGATGGCGATCAGCAGGATCGCAGCTCCCAGGACGTCCTGACCGCGCAGGGCTGGCGCGGGGACATGCGCGGCAACGAAAATCGAAAATACCAGGGGCACCGAGCCCAGCGCCTGGTTTTGCAGGAAGATGAACATCCGCCGGGGGGCGTTGAGGCCCCACTCCGCGGCAAAGGCGGCGTAGCGGGGATCGTCGGTGATCCCTAAGGTGCGGATCGCGATATGGGTGCCGAGCCGGAGCGACCAGATTGCGACGAGGCCGGCGACCAGCCATTGCCTGATATTGGACCCGTCGCCAGCGAGCGGCCACAGCGCGCTGACGGCGCCGACCAGCCCGACCGCAAAGGTCCAGATCGTGTCGACCCAGCCGGAATTGCCGCTGCGCTGCTGCACAACCCAGGCGAATGCCATCAGGACCGCGAGCGAGAGCGCGATGGAAGCGAATCCCCCAAGAAAAATCGCCATGCAAAAAATCCGACCTAAGCCTGTGGAATGCCGAAGTTTTGCAAAATACGTGGATAACAAAGCCCGGTTTCAGCGTTGGGTTCCGCGCGCCTTCCCGAAATCCGCACATCCGGCGCTTTTTTTGCACCCGGCCTGTGCCATAGTGCGGAGGCAAGCAAGCTTCGTAATGGATGATCCCGGCCATGCCGTCAGGCGCCTCGCCCCGCTCCGCCATCGACATCGAATACACAAAACTATCCTCGCCCAGCGTCTTCCTGGTGCGGATGCTGGTCTTCCTGGTGCTGTGCTCGCTGGTGGGCGTGGTGCTCTACAAGCAGATCATCCTGGCCTTCTTCGCCAATCCCGGGCTGAACGCGCTGATCGGGGCCGTGCTGTTCATCGGCATCGTGCTGGCCTTCCGCCAGGTGATCCGGCTCTATCCTGAAGTGTCCTGGGTCAATAATTTCCGCATCGCCGACCCCGGCCTGGCGCCGGCCCGGCACCCGAAACTGCTGGCGCCGATGGCGGCGATCCTCGGCGGCGAGCGCTCCGGGCGGATGTCGATCACGCAGACCACGATGCGGCATCTGCTCGATTCGATCGCAACGCGCCTCGATGAAGCCCGGGACATCTCCCGCTACATGACGGGCCTCTTGGTCTTCCTCGGCCTGCTCGGCACCTTCTGGGGCCTGATCGAGACGGTCGGCTCGGTCGGCAAGGTGATCGATGGGCTCAAGGTCGGCAGCGATGCCGGGGCGCTGTTCGACACGCTGAAGGAGGGCCTCGCCGCCCCGCTCGGCGGCATGGGCATCTCCTTTTCCTCATCGCTGTTCGGCCTCGCCGGCTCGCTGATCCTCGGCTTCCTCGATCTGCAATCGAGCCAGGCGCAGAACCGCTTCTACACCGACCTCGAAGACTGGCTCGCCACCACCGTGCGGGAATACGGCAACGGAGAGGTCGCCGCCGTCGCGAGCACTGGCGGCGGGGTGGCGAGCGGCGAGCTCCAGGCCGCCGTCGAACGCTTACGCTCCGTGCTCGAGGAAGGCAGCGCCAGTCGCGGCACCACCGCGGCGATGGCGAGCCTCGCCGAAGCGATCCAGGCGCTGGTCTCGCATATGCGGACCGAGCAGCAGATGATCCGCGAATGGGCCGACGGCCAGGGCGAGCAGAACCGCGAGATCCGCCGCCTGCTGGAGCGCATCGCGCGCCAGCCCGAGAAGAGTTAAGCAATCAGGATTTGAGAGGCGAGCATGGCTCTAGCCCGCGGCCGCCGCAGCGAAGGCGCCTTCAACTACTGGCCCGGATTCGTCGACGCGCTGTCGACGCTGGTGCTGTCGATCGTGTTCCTGCTGTCGGTGTTCCTGGTCGTGCAGTTCTTCCTTTCGCAGGAGGTCACCGGCAAGGACAAGGCGCTGGAGCAGCTCAACGCCAGGATCGCCCAGCTCACCGAGCTGCTCTCGCTGGAGAAGCTCGGCAAGCTCTCGCTCGATGATCAGGTCTCGCAGCTCAGGGCCGGCCTCGCCTCGGCCGAGAGCGAGCGCGACCGCATGAAGGGCCTCTATGAAGGCCTTGCCAATGCCGGCAACGATGCGCAAGGCAAGACCACCGAGCTCGGCAAGGCGCTCGAGTCGGAAAAGGCCGTCTCGGCGCGGGCGCTGGCGCAGATCGAGGTGCTGAACCAGCAGATCAGCGCGCTGCGCCGGCAATTGGCCGCCCTCGAAGAGGCGCTCGATGCATCCGAGAAGCGCGACAAGGAATCGCAGAACCGCATCGCCGATCTCGGCTCGCGCCTCAACGTCGCGCTGGCGCAGCGCGTGCAGGAATTGTCGCGCTACCGCTCCGAGTTCTTCGGGCGCCTGCGCGCCATTCTCGGCAACCGTCCCGATATCCGCGTGGTCGGCGACCGCTTCGTGTTCCAGTCCGAAGTGTTCTTCGACACCGGACAGGCGACGCTGCTGCCCGAGGGCAAGGCCGAGCTCGACACCGTGGCGAACGCGCTGATCGAGCTCGACAAGAAGATTCCGGCCGAGATCGCCTGGGTGCTGCGCGTCGACGGCCACACCGACGTGCGGCCGGTGAACGGTCCGAACTTCAAGTCGAACTGGGATCTGTCCGCGGCGCGTGCGATCTCGGTGGTGCAATATCTGATTTCGCTCGGCGTGCCGGCCCAGCGCCTGGTCGCCGCCGGCTTCGGCGAGTTCCAGCCCCTCGACACCGCCAACACCGAAGAGGCCTACAAGCGCAACCGCCGCATCGAGCTGAAGCTGACGGAGCGGTAGTGAGCGCGCTCCACCTTCGCCCCTACGCGGACGCCGACGAAGCGGCGGCGATCGACCTCTGGCATCGCACCTGGCAGCAGGCCTATCCGCAGATCGACTTCGCCGCACGGCTGGCGTGGTGGCGCGAACGCTGGCGCAAGGATCTGGTGCCGAAGGCCCGGATCATCGTCTCGGAACAAGATGGCACGCTGACCGGTTTCGTCACCATCGACGGCGATGGTTATCTCGACCAGCTCGTGGTCGACCCCGACCATTGGGGCTCGGATGCGGCAAGGCGGCTGGTGGACGAAGCAAAACGCCTGTCACCATCAGGCGTCACGCTGCTGGTGAACAAGGACAATGCCCGCGCCATCCGCTTCTACGAGCGCAACGGCTTCGCCCATGCCGGCGAGGACGTGAACCCGACATCGGGACGGCCGGTGCTGAAGATGGCGTGGCGGCCGTGACTGATGTCACGCTAAGGCGCAGCGTGGCTTGCTAGTGTCGCAATCAGCAACTGATGGAGAGGATCAATGCGGCTGAGCGATCTGGCCAAAGGGTCTTCGGTCTTTCTCGGCGTCATGGTCGCGGGCTATGTGTCGACTGTGTATGTCGACCAGCGCTTGGCTCCGCCGCCCAAGGCAGCAACCGAGACGACAGGTTCGCCAGCGCCAACGAACAGCGCTGCTCCGACCGACAACCCGACCCCGGCCAACGGCGGATCGGCCTGTATCGGCGAGGGCGGCAGCTGGAAGAACTGGCCGTGGCCGAACGTGCCGATGGGCTCGCCGAAGTGCGAGTGAGAATCGGGCGGTGCGAAGCTGCTTCAACACGCTCCACTGTCATTCCCCGCGAAGGCGGGGAATCCAGTACGCCGCGGCTTGTCGGCTGATCACTGCTGTCACGGACTACTGGATCACCCGCCCCAGTGCGCAAGTGCGCACAAGGCGGGTGATGACACTGTGGGTGACGAAAGAGCCCCGTCTCACGCGCCCTCGAACTGCAACCTCGCCAGCCGCGCATAGAGCCCGTTCGCGGCGACGAGCTCGGCATGCGTGCCCTGCTCGACGATCTTGCCCTGGTCCATCACCAGGATGCGGTCGCAGGACAGCACCGTGGCGAGGCGGTGCGCGATGACGAGCGTGGTGCGATGGGCCATCAGCTCTTCGAGCGCGGTCTGCACCAGCGTCTCGCTTTCGGCGTCGAGCGCGGAGGTGGCTTCATCGAGCAGCAACAGCGGCGCGTCGCGCAGGATGGCGCGGGCGATGGCGATGCGCTGGCGCTGACCGCCGGACAACGTCACGCCGCGTTCGCCGAGCGGGGTATCAAAACCTTCAGGCAGGCGGCGGATGAACTCGGAGGCATGCGCGAGATCGGCTGCACGCTCGACCTCGGCGTCATCAGCATCGGGCCGGCCGAAGCGGATGTTCTCGCGGGCGCTGGCGGCAAACACATTGGACTCCTGCGGCACCAAAGCGATGCGGGAGCGGAAGTCGCGCGGATCGGCTGATTTCACCGGCACGCCATCGAGCGAGATCGAACCGCCCTTGGGATCGTAGAAGCGCAGCAGCAGATGGAAGATCGTGCTCTTGCCGGCACCGGACGGGCCGACGATCGCAACCTTCTCGCCGGGCCGCACGGTAAATGAAACAGCATCGAGCACGTTGACGTCGGGCCGCGCCGGATAGGCGAAGCTGACACGATCGAAGCCGACCTCGCCGCGCCCCGGCACGGGCAGTGCGCGCGGCGATGCGGGCGCGGCGATCTCGGGCTTCACGTGCAGGATCTCGAACAGACGTTCGGCCGCGCCTGATGCCGCCGATACCTCGCCCCAGACCTCGCTGAGCTGGCCGAGCCCCGCGGCCGCGAAGGCCGCATAGAGCACGAACTGGCCGAGCCGGCCCGGGGTGATCGCGCCCGTCAGCACGTCATGCGAGCCGATCCAGAGGATGCCGACCACGCTTGCGAACACGATGAAGATGACGATGGCGGTGAGAACCGCACGGGCCTGCGTGGAGGTGCGCGCGGCCTCATAGGCCTGCTCCACCTCGCCGCCAAAACGTTTCGCCGCTAACCCCTCGCTCGTATAGGCCTGCACGGTGCGGATCGCGCCGACCAGCTCGCCGGCATAGGCGGAGGCTTCGGCCAGCGTATCCTGCGCGTTGCGTGACAGCCGCCGCACCCAGCGCCCGAACGCGACCAGCGGCAGCACGATCAAGGGGATCGCCAGCAGCACGAAGCCCGAGAGCCGCGGGCTGGTGATCACCATCATCGCGGCAGCGCCGAGGAACATCATGAGATTGCGCAGCGCGATCGACACGGAGGCGCCAACCGCGGATTTGATCTGCGTGGTGTCGGCGGTGAGCCGCGACACCAATTCGCCGCTGCGCGCGGAATCGAAGAAAGAGGGCGACAGCGAAAGCAGATGCGCAAACACGTCGCGCCGGAGATCGGCGACGATGCGCTCGCCGATCGTCATCACGAGGTAATAGCGCGATGCACTCGCCAGCGCGAGCACGGCGACGACGGCGATCATCACCGAGAAGTAGCTGTTGATCATCGCGATGCCTTCGGGCGTCAGCCCGAAATCGATCATCCGGCGCACCGCGACCGGCACCAGCAGCGTGGTCAGCGCCGCAATCGTCAACGCAACGAAGGCCAGCGCCGCCCGGCCGCGATAGCGGGCGACGTAGGGCGCAAGCGCCAGCAGCGGCCGCAGCTTGGCCCGGCCCTTGGCCGGCTGTTCGATCAGCTCGGCTTCGATCGACGGGGCCTCGGTATGCCCGGTTTCAAGCCGTTCAACTGCGCTCATTAGAATCCGACCAAAAGAGAGACGTAGGCTCCACATAGGCCCCGGCACGGGGCGAGGCAAATCCGGGATGTACCGTAAGGGACGGCCCGGTTCTCAAGTCCCCACAATGGCTTGTTTTAAGGGGGCTAGCTTGTCTTTAAGGGGTCTGTGGGGTATAGACCCCGCCAAATCCGTCATTCGATAGTCACTCAAGCCGGGCGCGGGCGCCCTAGGAATTGCCATGAAAGCCGAAATTCATCCGGATTATCATACGATTAAGGTCGTCATGACCGACGGAACCGAGTACCTGACCCGCTCCACCTGGGGCAAGGAAGGCGACACGCTGAACCTCGACATCGACCCGAAGTCGCATCCGGCCTGGACCGGTGGCTCTACTCAGATCATGGACCGCGGCGGCCGCGTCTCGCGCTTCCAGAAGAAGTTTTCGGGCTTCCTCAAAAAGGATTGATCCCGGCCGAAGAGGCTGGAGACGAAAGCGCCCCCGGAAAGCCGGGGGCGTTTTTGTTTGCGGGGGCAGTCGTCAGTCAAAACCGAGATTTCGTAGGGTGGGCAAAGCGAAGCGTGCCCACGAAACGGTTATCGTGATCCTCAATCAGAGACCGTGGGCACGGCGCTTTGCGCCTTTGCCCACCCTACAAGAGTGGGGCTTGCCTCTGAGACCTTACCGCTCGAACGCGGCCTTCAATGCGTTGAGGTGCGGCACCAGCGGGTTGCCGATCGCGATGTGGTCGGCCGGCGGGGTGTGAATCGAGGTGTCGAGCCGGCGCACGCGGGCCTGCAGGCTCATCGAGCGGTGGATCAGATCCTGCAGCTGCGTCGGCAGTTTCTCGATGGTGTCGGCGGGGCCGGGATCAGCGGCTGTGAGCTTGACCTTGGTCTTCTCGCGGTTGGCCTGGACCAGCGTCATCTCGCCTTCCTTCACGGCGCGATGCAGCAGCAGCCATGAGGCGAGTTGCATCAGGCGCGTGGTGAGACGCATGCTCTCGGTCGCGTAAGTGAGGCTGACGGCACGGTCGAGCGCCTTGGCCTCGGTACGGCCGGCACCGTCGAGATAGGCGGCCGTCTCTTCGACGAGATCCATGCCCTCGCGGAACAGGGCGCCGAACGCCGCAGAATTGGTGAACCGCTCGCTGAGTTGAACGAGAGCGCCGTCGGCCTGCAAACGTTCCATGGTTAACGCCCCTTACGCAACTGTTTACCTGTCCGGCTTTGGCGCCGGCTTATGATGAACAAATCATTGCGCGGGGGGATCGCGGAGTCCAGCGGCAAGCACGGATATGGTTTCCGCGCGTCATTCCGAGGAATTCAACCGGGAATGGAGGCAAAAAAAGAGCCGCCGGAGACCGGCGGCTTTGAAAGTTGATAACAGGGAGGCGTCAAACAGAGTGGACAGGAGCCACTCGGTGTCCAAACGAGGACGGTTCCAGTCATAAACTCGAAAGCTTAATTGGGAGTAAACGAACGAATTTTTTGAGGGTTCGTTAGGCATGTCGGTCAGTGGCCGAGTGGGATGTAGTCGCGCTCTCTCCGCCGTCATGCCCGGGCTTGTCCCGGCCATCCACGTTCTTCGTCGCTGTTGGAAAGAAAGACGTGGATGGCCGGGACAAGCCCGGCCATGACGCGTCGAAGCAGGCGCTCCCGACTACGTCTTGAAAAAACTGTTCGCCGCATCGCGCGAGGCGCGCTTCTTGGTGGCGGCTTCCTCCAGCCTTGCGATCTCGGTCTTGAGCAGGGCGACGCGCTCGGTCAGTTCCTCCACTGACAAGAGTGAGAGATCCTGTCCGATCTCGTGGGTGACCTTCTTGCGCGGGCGGTCGTCGTCTTCCATCGGCATCGTCGTTCCTCCTCTCGTCCGCGGGCCGGACCACACCGCTTGATACCGGCTTGGGCGGTTGCCAGCCAAGACCGCGCTGGCTAATCAAAGGCCTCGTTTCCCTCGCACCTTTGCTCAAGGACACATCATGGACAAGCTGCCCGCGCAAATGACCGTGGTCGCCATTTCCAAGCCAGGCGGACCGGAGGTGCTGGTGCCGGAACAACGTCCCGTTCCGCAGCCCGGTCCTGACGAGATCCTGGTCAAGGTACAGGCCGCCGGCGTCAACCGGCCCGACGTGGCGCAGCGCTCCGGCGCCTATCCGCCGCCGCCCGGCGCCAGCGACCTGCCCGGCCTCGAAATCGCAGGTGAAGTGGTCGCGGTCGGCAGCAACGCCAGGCGGCACAAGATCGGCGATATCGTGATGTCGCTCGTCGCCGGCGGCGGCTATGCGCAGTACTGCATCGCACAGGACGCCCAGGCCATGAGCGTGCCGCCGGCGCTCTCGATCCAGGAAGCCGGCGCGCTGCCGGAAACCCTGATGACGGTCTGGCACAACGTGTTCGAGCGCGGCGGCCTGAAGGCCGGCGAGACGCTGCTGATCCATGGCGGCTCCTCCGGCATCGGCACCATGGCGATCCAGCTCGCGAAGGCGTTCGGTGCAAAGGTGTTCGTCACCGTCGGCTCGCAGGACAAGATCGATGCCTGCCTCAAGCTCGGGGCGGATCGTGCGATCAATTACAAGACCGAAGATTTCGTCGCTGTCGTCAAGGAAGAGACCGACAAGGTCGGCGTCAACCTGATCCTCGACATGGTCGCCGGCGACTATGTCGACCGCAACTACGACGCCGCTGCCGTCGACGGCCGCATCGTCCAGATCGCGACCCTCAACGGCCCGAAGGTCAGCGTCAACATCGCCAAGGTGATGGTGAAGCGGCTGACCCATACCGGCTCGACCTTGCGTCCCCGTAGTAATGCGGACAAGGCGGCGATGGTGGCTGCCATTGAGGCGAAAGTGATGCCGCTGCTGCGCGAAGGACGGGTCAAACCACTGATGGACAGCGCCTTCCCGCTGGAAAAGGCCGCCGACGCCCACCGGCGCATGGAGACCTCAGCACATATTGGCAAAATTGTGTTGGAGGTCTAGGCCGCAGGCCCAGCAAGCCGGGCGGAAACCCTTTGATTTTCCTCGCTTTCGTGGCATCTATCGCGAATGCCGAACCACTTCCGTCCGGCCTGAAATCGTCCTTACGTACCAGCCTTGCGTGCCGTTCTTGCACTCAGAGTTTGCGTCCAACGCGGAGAACTGACCTTGCGTCTGATCAGGTGCCTCGCGCCCATCGCGCTGGGCTTCATGATTCTTGTCGCCGCGTATCCCGCGCGCGCGCTTGACGCCGTCAGCGTCCGCAGCGACGCGCCCGCGATCGATCTCACCGGCGTGCTCGAGCATCAGCGCAGCGACGCCGATCGCATCCAGGTCTCCACTGCGCCCGGCACCGACGGCATCGTCCGCCGCATCGAGGTGCGCGCGCGCGAGGGCGGCCAGAACTGGGTGGTGTTCGCGCTCGCCAACAACACCGACGACCAGCTCGACCGCCTGATCGTCGCCCCGCACTACCGCATTGTCTCATCGGGATTGCTCTGGCCAGACCTCGGCCTGTCGCGCATCGCAACCATCACGCCGTCGATCGGCGACCGGCCGGAACGGCAGGAAAGTGCGACGGCCGACGTATTCCGCATCACGCTCGATCCCGGCGCCGTCGTCACCTTCGTCGCGGAACTACGCACCGACAAGCTGCCGCAGCTCTATCTTTGGGAGCCGGAAGCCTACAAGGACAAGGTCAACTCCTTCACGCTGTACCAGGGCATCGTGATCGGCATCTCCGGCCTGCTGGCGCTGGTACTGACCATCCTCTTCGTGGTGAAGGGCAGCATCATGTTCCCGGCCGCGGCGGCGCTGGCCTGGGCGGTGCTGGTCTATATCGGCGTCGATTTCGGCTTCTGGGGCAAGGTGCTCGACATGTCGAACAACGCCGAGCGCATCTGGCGCGCGGCGGGTGAAGCGATCCTGGCGGCGACGCTGCTGGTGTTCCTGTTCGCCTACCTCAATCTCAGTCGATGGCATGTGCGCTATTCGCACATCACGGTGGGCTGGCTCGCCTTCCTCGGCTCGCTGGTCGCGCTGGCGCTGTTCGATCCGGCCGTCGCCTCCGGCATCGCGCGCATCTCGCTGGTGTTGATCGCCTTCGCCGGCTTCGCGCTGATCGTCTATCTCTCCACCCACGGCTTCGATCGCGCCGTGCTGCTGATCCCGACCTGGTTCCTGCTGGTGGTCTGGGTGGTCGCAGCCGGCATGACGGTGGCGGGCTCCGTCACCAATGACATCGTCGGCCCTGCCCTGCTCGGCGGCCTCGTGCTGATCGTGATGCTGATCGGCTTCACCGTCATGCAGCACGCCTTCGCCGGCGGCGGCGCCAGCACCGGCGTCGTCTCCGACATCGAACGGCGAGCGCTGGCGCTGGCCGGCTCCGGCGACCTGATCTGGGACTGGGACGTTTCCGCCGACAAAGTTTTTACCAGCCCCGAGACGGAAGCCCTGCTCGGACTGAAGCGCGGCACGCTGGAAGGCCCAGCGGCCTCCTGGCTCGAGGTGCTGCATCCGCTCGACCAGGACCGCTTCCGCGCCGCGCTCGACAGCGTGCTCGACCAGCGCCGCGGCCGTCTGGTGCAGGATTTCCGCCTGCGTACCCCCGACGGTCACTTCATGTGGTTCGCGCTGAAGGCGCGCCCGGTGGTCGGCTCGGACGGTGAGGTCTCGCGTGTGGTCGGCACGCTCACCGACGTCACCGAGCTGCGCAACGCCGAGGAACGCCTGCTGCACGATTCCGTGCATGACAACCTCACCGGCCTGCCGAACCGCAAGCTGTTCATGGACCGCTTGGGTGCCGTTGCGCATTTCGCCAAGTCGATGCCGACGCTGCGCCCGACGCTGATGGTGATCGACCTCGACCGCTTCAAGCAGGTCAACGATTCCGTCGGCATCGCGGTCGGCGATTCCATCCTGCTGACGCTGGCCCGCCGCCTCACCCGCATCCTGAAGCCGCAGGACACGCTGGCGCGGCTCGCCGGCGACCAGTTCGGCCTGATCCTTTTGTCGGAGCAGGACCCGGCCCGGATCACCAATTTCGCCGAGACCATCCGCAAGACCATCCGCGCGCCGATCGCCTTCAACGACCGCGAGATCTTCCTGACCGCCTCGATCGGCATGGCGCTGTCCGATCCGCAGACCCAGCTGACGGACGAGATCATCAAGGACGCCGAGCTTGCGATGTATCATTCCAAGCGCATCGGCGGCGACCGTATCGACGTCTACAAGCCCGCGATGCGCGCGCGGAAGACGGACCGCCTGACGCTGGAAAGCGAGCTGCGCCGCGCCATCGAGCGGCAGGAGCTCACGATCCTGTATCAGCCGATCGTGCGGCTGGAGGACCGTTCGGTCGCGGGTTTCGAGGCCTTGGCGCGCTGGGATCATCCCAAGCTCGGCCGCATGGCGCCGTCGGAATTCATCACCATCGCGGAAGAGACCGGCCTGATCGTCGATCTCGGCATGTTCGTGCTCGACCAGACCGCCAAGCAGCTCTCGGTCTGGCAGCGCGCGATGCGGTCGCGCGAGCCGATCTTCGCATCCGTCAACGTCTCCTCGCGGCAGCTGCTGCGCCACGATCTGATCCACGATATCCGCACCGTGCTGTCGCGCTCCTCGGTCGCACGCGGCACGCTGAAGCTGGAACTGACGGAATCGCTGGTGATGGAGAATCCGGAGCACGCAGCGCAAATGCTGACGCGCATCCGCGAGCTCGGCACCGGCCTGTCGCTCGACGATTTCGGCACCGGCCATTCCTCGCTCGCCTATCTGCAGCGTTTCCCGTTCGACACCATCAAGATCGACCAGTCCTTCGTCCGCACCACCAATCGTGGCACGCGGCCGGTGATCCTGAAGTCGATCATCGCGCTCGCGCATGATCTCGGCATGGACGTGGTGGCGGAAGGCGCCGAGACCGATTCGGACGCGGTCGAGCTGTATCAATTGGGCTGCGAATACGCGCAGGGCTTTGCCTTCGGCGAGCCGATGGACGCGGATGCCGCGATGCGCCTGCTGACGGAAGTGCGGCTGGAAGCGGCGAGCTGATCTTTTCGCGCGAGGTGCCGTAGGGTGGGCAAAGGCGCACTTGCGCCGTGCCCACCATCCAGAAGACGTGGCACGCTTCGCTTTGCCCACCCTACGATACTTAGGATACGCGGCCTCTCGCTTCCGGGGCGTGAACCCATTCCGAGAACATTGACCTGGATCAATGCAGCCTACGGTCCGGGTGCACCGAATGCCGCGCCACTTGGAGGAAGATCCAATGCGCGCATTGGCTTTGACGATTTTGACCACAGGCATGGTCTTAACATCAGGGCATTCCCGGGCTCAGACATATGATCCGGCTTTTCCCGTTTGTCTGTACGTCGTCTCCTTCGGCGCTACCCCCTACTATCGATGCAGCTACCATACGATGGACGAATGCAGGGCATCGGCCAACGGTCAGATGTGCGTCCTCAACCCGTACTACGCTGGTGCGACGGCGACGATGAAAGGAAGATCGGCCGCACACGCTAAGACCAGATCGTATGTGCCACCCAAGTCACCGATCCGCTCCCGGTCCGCACCGTACAATCAATCCAATGAACCGTATTACGGAGCTTCCCAGGGTTACGCGCCTGGCGAAAAGCAACAATTTCTCGAAAGCGTGAGACGAAGCCTGTAGAGCAGAAGTGCGCGGTGCCGTGGGGTGGGCAAAGGCGCACTTGCGCCGTGCCCACCGTCCAGAGGACGTGGGCACGCTTGCGCTTTTGCCACCCTACGAGACCGTTGGATGTGGAGAGACAGTCAGCCCCTCACCTCCGCCCGTCCTTCTTCCGCTTCGTGAACCGCACGCTGGCGCCATCCGGCATCCGTGTCGCGACAAATCCCGCGGCGAGGCAGGCTTCGCGTTGCGGCATCTTGATATCGGGGCTGCGCAGGCTGTCCCACCATGACGCACGGTTGGCCGCGCGCGGCAGGGCTGCGCCGATGATCTCCTCGATCTGCTCAAAGCTCAGCACGAGTTCCGTCTGCTTCTGCCGCAGAAGATAATCACGTAGCGCGTCGTAGTCGTTCACATCAGTCCTCTCGTCCGAAGCCGGGATCCAGTCGATCAGGCCTGCCGAAAATCGTCAGCCGGATAAACCAATCCTTAACTCATCGCGGCAGTGCCGTCGCGGCTTAAACACTACGCAAGATTTCAGGCGCATCCACTAGGATCGGGAGCAAAGGATGCTGTCTGGATGGCGCGAAGCCGCGGCCCGCCGGCCCTGGCGTATGTCGGCAAAGCTGTTGATCATCACGTCGGTCGTGACGGTGATCGGCTTTTCCGCCATTTGCGTCAACGTCATGCTGGACATGCGCCGCGGCGAAGAGGCGCTGGCCCGCCAGACGCTGGAAAACCTGGCCACCTCGATCGACGCCGACATCAGCCGCAATATCGATATCTACGACCTGTCCCTGAAGGCGGTCGTCAACAACATGCTGCTGCCGGAAATAGCCACGGTCTCGAGGCCGATCCGGCAGCTCATCCTGTTCGATCATGCGACCACGGCACGGCATTTCGGCGCCATCCAGGTGCTCGATGTCGACGGCAGACTGAGCATCGATGCCTCGACGCTGGATCCGCAACCAGAGAACCGCGCCGACGAAGAGTATTTCAGGGTTCATCGCGACAACCCGGGCGTCGGACTGTTCATCAGCCGTCCGATGCTGTTCCGCGGCGCCTTCTCGATCGTGCTGAGCCGGCGCATCAGCGATAGCGACGGCGGCTTCATGGGGGTCGTCGCCGGCTCGATCCGCTACACCTATTTCCACGAACTGTTCGAGCGGCTGAGCCTCGACTCCGACGACACCATCACCGTGCTCAAGCGCGACCGCACCATCATGATGCGGCGGCCGTTCGATCTCGACATCATCGGCAAGAATCTGGGAGCGCAACGGGACTGGAAACCTGAAAATCTCAAGGCCGGCGGATCCTACGCCGGAAAAGGGCCGGTGGATGTGACGCCGCGCCTCTACGCGCGCAGCAGCGGCTCCGGTCCGTTGTTTGTCGTGGCAGGCAAGCCGCTGAGCACCGTGTTCTCATTGTGGCAGCGGGAAGCGCTGCGCATCGGCGCCGTGGTGCTGATGCTTTCGCTGTTCGTGCTGGGCTCGGCCATCGTGCTCGCCCGCGAGATCGGCCGGCGCGCGGATGCCGAAAGCAAGCTCGAGGAGATGGCGACGACCGACGCGCTCACGGGCCTGCGCAACCGCCGCAAGTTCGACCAGGTCATCGACATGGAATGGCGGCGCGCCATGCGCCAGAAGACGCAAGTAGCGCTGCTGATGATCGATGCCGACCATTTCAAGGCCTACAACGACACGTTCGGTCACCAGGCCGGCGACCAGGTGCTGGTCGGCATCGCCATCTGCATTTCGGACTCGGTGCGTCGCGCCAGCGACTGCGCCGCGCGCTATGGCGGCGAGGAGTTCGCCGTGCTGCTGCCGAACACGTCGGCCGCCGACGCGTTCAGGATCGCCGAGACCATTCGCGCCAAGGTGCTGGGCTGGTCCGATGGCGGCGCGGGATCGACCGTCTCCTGCGGCGTCGCCAGCCTCGCGCCCACGGCCGGCCTGGACTGGGCCGTGCTGGTTGCGGCCGCCGACAAGGCGCTCTATGCCGCGAAAGCCGGCGGGCGGAATCAGTCGGTGGTGGCGAGCTTGCCGCAGCTGTCGCTGGTGGCGTGAAGACTGCTGTCATTCCGGGGCGATGTGAAGCATCGAACCCGGAATCTCGAGATCCCGGGTCTGGTCCTTCGGACCATGCCGGGATGACATCGAAGGCATTTCGCCTTCGATGTCACTGCCCCAGATACTTCTTCATCTCCGCGATCAGCCCCTCGCGCAGCTCGGGGCGCTTGAGCGCATAGGCGATGTTGGCGCGGAGGAAGCCGGGCTTGGAGCCGCAATCATGGCGCTCGCCCTCGAACTCGACGCCGTAGAACTTCTGCGATTTGGAAAGGCCGATCATCGCGTCGGTGAGCTGGATCTCGCCGCCGGCGCCGCGCTCCTGGGTCTCCAGAATCTTGAAGATCTCGGGCTGGAGGATGTAGCGGCCGGTGATGGAAAGGTTTGAGGGCGCGGTGCCTTTGGCCGGCTTCTCGACCATGCCGTCGACCTCGAACATCTTGCCGCTGCGTTTTCCGACGCCGCAGATGCCGTATTGATGGGTGAGATGGTCGGGCACCGCCTCGACCGCGATCAGGTTGGACTTCTCGCCGAGCGTCGCAGCCGTCTCGATCATCTGCTTCAGGCAACCCGGCGTGTTGAGCACGAGCTCGTCGGGCAGCACCACCGCGAACGGCTCGTTGCCGACGATGTCGCGCGCGCACCAGACCGCGTGGCCGAGACCGAGCGGCGCCTGCTGGCGGGTGAAGCTGACGGCGCCGGCTTCCGGCTGGTTCTGCGCCAGGATTTCCTGCTCGGTCTTCTTGCCGCGTGCGGCAAGCGTAGAGTCGAGCTCGAACATCCTGTCGAAATGATCCTCGATGACGTTCTTGTTGCGGCCGGTGACGAAGACGAAGTGCTCGATGCCGGCTTCCCGCGCCTCGTCATAGACGTACTGGATCAGGGGCTTGTCGACGATGGTGAGCATTTCTTTCGGCATCGCCTTGGTGGCGGGCAGGACGCGGGTGCCGAGGCCGGCGACGGGAAATACGGCTTTGCGGATTTTCATGTGATTGATCGAATACCTTGGAGCGCGCGTGAAAGAAGCAATGGCATCTTGCTAGCCGTTTTGCAGCCGGTAACAAAGGCGGATGTTGGGCTCCGTCTCCGAGAATTTGCGAAAAAGGTGACCAGCAAAAATTCACCTTTGTTAAGATATTGGCAACCGTAACGAGGCCTCCTGATGGCGGATTTTCGGCCGACGAGTGGGATATGAGACGATTGGTGACAGCGGTAACATCAACATTGGCCGGCGCAACAATGCTTGCGGCCGGCTTGCTGTTCCCCGCGCAGGCCCAAGCACAACAGGGGCAAAACGGCCTGTCCAACCTGTTCGGCGGTATTTTCTCCGGCTCGAACCCGCAGCCGTCGCAAGCCCCGCCCGGCCCTGGCGGTGCCCAACCATGGTCTGGCGAGGACGGCGCCTCCGGCCATCCGCTGATGACGGCGGCTGCGATCCGCGAGGCGGCCGGCAATTTCGACAATTGCGTTGCGGGGATGTGGCCGGATGCCGCACGACGCGGCATCACGCAGGAGAATTTTCAGCGCTTCACCGCCGGGCTTACGCCCGACCTGCGCATCATGGACCTGATGGATTCGCAGCCGGAATTCTCGAAGTCGATCTGGGACTATCTCGACATCCTCGTGAATGACAACCGCCTCGCCAAAGGCAGGGAGATCCTCGTCCAATACAAGGCGCAGTTCGACGCGACCGAAAAGGCCTATGGCGTCGATCGCTATATCATCGCCGCGATCTGGGGCATCGAGTCCAACTATTCGACGCAGATGGGCGACCGCAGCGTGCTGCAATCGACCGCGACGCTCGCCTGCATCGGCCGCCGCCAGGCCTATTTCAAGGACGAGTTCCTCTCGGCACTGGAAATCCTCAACCGCGGCGATCTCAGGCCGGAGCAGATGCGCGGCTCCTGGGCCGGCGCGTTCGGCCCGACCCAGTTCATGCCGACCGCGTTCAAGCGCTTTGCCGTGGACGGCGACGGCGACGGACGGCGCGACGTCGTCGACAACCCGACCGACCTGATCGCCTCGACCGCCAACAATCTGAAGAAGGACGGCTGGCAGAGCGGCCAGAGCTGGGGCTTTGAGGTCGTGGTGCCCCAAGGCTTCAACTACATGCTGGCCGACCGCGCCAAGATGATGACGCTGGCGCAATGGGAGAAGCTCGGGCTGAAACGGGCGACGGGCCAGCCCTTCCCGCATCCGGCGGAGAAAGCCTATCTGCTCGCGCCCGCAGGCGCGCAAGGGCCGGGCTTCCTGATGCTGCAGAACTTCCGGGTCATCATGAAATACAATCCCGCCGAGGCCTATGCGCTGGCGATCGGCCATTTCGCCGACCGCCTGCGCGGCGGGCAGCCCTTCGTGCAGCCCTGGCCACGACAGGAACGGGAGCTCTCGCGGACCGAGCGGCTGGAACTGCAGCAGTTGCTGGCCCAGCGCGGCTTCTACAAGGGCACCCCGGACGGTCAGTTCGGCGGCCAGACCCGGGATGCGCTGCGCAATTTCCAGGTCTCGATCGGGCTCCCTGCCGACGGATTTGCCACCTCCGACGTGCTGGACCGGCTGCGCGGGCGGTAAAAACGGCCCGAAAGTAACCCTGAGCGGCGATTTCGTCGATCGGCGGTGCATTCCCTAAGAATCTGCAAGAGAATTTGCCCGTTTGGCGCCCGATTCCGTTATTATAACGACCTGTCTCCAGACCCCGTTGCGCGCGCCCGAGATCGCATGTCGAAGCCAAAATCCTTTTTCAAGGCGCTGACCGAGACCGGCCCGCTGATCGCGCTGGGGACGGCGCTTGCGATCCTGGTCTCGGTCGCGGGACCGGCCTCGGCGCAGTTCTTCAGCTTCCCCGGCTTCGGCGGCCCGCCGCAGCGCCAGGCGCCGCCGCCGCAGCGTGGCGGCGGCTGGTTCGGCGGCGACTTCTTCGCGCCCTTCCAGCAACAGCAGCCGCAGGCTCCGCGCCAGGATTTTTCGCGCGCACCGGCGCCCGCCAAGCGCGACACCATTGCCGACAAGAACGTGCTGGTGATCGGCGATGCCATGGCCGACTGGCTCGCCTACGGCCTGGAAGACGCCTATACCGAGCAGCCCGACATGGGCGTGATCCGCAAGCACAAGACCACGTCCGGCCTGATCAAATACCAGCCGAAGGGCGAGCCCTCGGACTGGGCCGCGGCCGCAAAGGGCATTCTGGAGACCGAGAAGCCTGACGTCATCGTCGTCATGCTCGGCCTCAACGAC
Organism: Bradyrhizobium sp. CCBAU 51745; assembly: GCF_028128715.1. NCBI lineage: Bacteria > Pseudomonadati > Pseudomonadota > Alphaproteobacteria > Hyphomicrobiales > Nitrobacteraceae > Bradyrhizobium > Bradyrhizobium sp. CCBAU 51745. The sequence continues at coordinate 200,414 of NZ_LBJP01000003.1, forward strand.
CGCATTTCGATCCGCGAGCCCGTCACCGAGAAGCCGGCGGACAAGGACAAAGACAAAGACAAGAAGAACGACAAGGGCGCGCGCGCCAAGCCGCAAGGCAAGCAGGGGGATGCGAAGCCCGGCGACGCCAAGCCCGACTCCGCCTCGAAGCCGGACGACAAGCCTGTCGACACCGACCTGCCGCAGGACGACGCCGATAACGCTGATGCGCCGGCGAGCGCGCCCGAGAAGACCGCACGCAATCCAAATGGCGTCTATGAATTCCGTGACGACCATTGGGTCGAACTCTACAGCAAGAAGATCGAGGAGCTCGCGAACGTCCTGAAGGCCAAGGGCGTGCCGGTGCTCTGGGTCGGCTTGCCTGCGATCCGCGGCCCCAAGGGCACCGCAGACATGCTGTTCCTGGATTCGCTCTATCGCGAAGGCGCGGCCAAGGCCGGCATCACCTATGTCGACGTCTGGGACGGCTTCGTCGACGAGGCCGGCCGCTTCCTGCAGAAGGGCCCTGACTTCGAAGGTCAAATCCGTCAGCTGCGCAGCGGCGACGGCGTCTATTTCACCAAGCCCGGCGCGCGCAAGCTCGCGCACTATGTCGAGCGCGAGATCACGCGTCTCCTGGCGGGCCGCTCCGGTCCCATCGCCCTGCCGAGCGAACCGGCGACGCCCGACACCAATGCCGAGCCCGGTAAGCCGCCGCCGCGGCCGCTCGCCGGCCCGATCGTGCCGCTGGTTGCGGCCTCGATCGCGACCGATCAATTGCTGGGTGGACCAGGCACGCGTCCAGCCGCTGTCGATGCGCTCGCCGCCAAAACGCTGGTGAAGGGCGAGCCGCTGGCCGCGCCCGCGGGCCGCGCGGATGATTATTCCTGGCCGCGCCGCGAGGTCGGCCGCGAGCAGGCCAAGGGCGATACGCCGGTTGCGGCGACGACGCCCGACGGAGGTGCTGCGGCTCCCGGAGCGCCCGGCACGCCTGGTGCAGCTTCTGCGGTCGCGCCTCCCAAGCCGCCCGCACCGAAGAAGCCGCCGCAGCAACCGGCACAGGCAACCCCGTCACTGCGTGATTTCTTCGGCTTTGGCTCGCCGCAGCCCGCGCCGCGCCAGCTGGCGCCGCCGCCGCGCAACCCGAATCCGAATCCTGCGATCCCGCGTCCGCCCGGCAATGTCGGGCGTGCGGCGGAAGTTCGGTAGGCGCAGGTCATTCCGGGGCGTGCGAAGCACGAGCTATGGTGCGCAATTGCGCACCTGAGAATCCATCGTGCCACCGTCAATGTCGATGAATCGATTCCGGGCTCGCGCCAAGAGGCGCGCCCCGGAATGACGGACAGGCTCAGCCGTAATAGCGCCAGCGCGGCGGCGGGCGACGTGCCGGGCGCGACATCAGAAGCGCGAGCGCAAAGCCGATGCCGCCGGCAACCAGCAGCGCGCCGAGCGGATTGTCCTGCACCTTCTTCGACAGCGCCTGCGATCCGTCGCGAAGCGTCTCGCCACTGTTCTCATAGGCGTCCTTGGCATAGCTCGTGGCGGTGTCCGCAGCGTCGCGCACGGCGTCCTTGGCCTGGCCGTAGAGATTCTGCACGGTGCCGGCGGCTTCGCGCGCCTTGCCCGACGCCTGTGTCTGCGCATCGCCTGCGAGATCGCCGACGGCGCCTTCCGCGCGTCCAGCGAATTCCTTGGCCGATCCGACGATCCTGTCCTTGTCCATGATGCTCCTCCTCGGGGGTCTGCCCAAGTAACCGATCAGGAGCAGCGCAGTTCCACGGCTGCGTGGAGTTTGGACTAGAGAATAAGCCCGCCATCGACCACGAGCGTCTGTCCAATGATGTACGACGACAGCGGCGAGGCCAGGAACAGCGCGGCACCCGCCATGTCGGCCGGCGTGCCCAATCGCCGCAGCGGAATCCGTGCCAATGCGCCTTCGAGCCGCTTCGGATTGTCCGTCGTCACCTTCGTCATTTTGGTGTCGACGAGGCCGGGCGCGATGCCGTTGACGCGGATGCCGTCCTCGGCCCACGCCTCGCCCAAGGTCCGCGTCAAGCCGACCGCGCCGGTCTTCGAGGCGTTGTAGGCAGGATTGCCCATGGTGGAATGATAGGCCGCGGTCGAGGACACCATGATCAGTGCGCCCTTGGAATCCCGCAACATGGAATGAAATCGCATCGCGCACGCCATCAGGCTCATCAGGTTGACCTCGACCACCTTGCGGAAGCCCGCCATCTCGAACTCGCCACGGCGATAGATCACCGCGCCCTGCGCGAGCACGAGAATGTCGAGCCTATCGAACGATGGCTTGAACGCTTCGATGGCGCCGGCATTGCTGACGTCGAGCTGCGCGTAGGCAAGACCGGTGAGATCGGAGCCCTCCTCCGCCTGATATTCCGTTGCACGCGCGCGTGTGCCGCATACCGCTACGCCAGCACCCCTCGCGCGAAAGGCTTGGGCAATGCCATTGCCGATGCCGCTGGAACCACCGACCACCAGCACCTGCCTGCCTGAGAAATCGAGTTCGTTCGCCATCGCGGCCTCCCCTTTTGTCTTGCTTGTTTGACCTGTCTGCGGATCGATGCCAGCCTTGTCCATCTCATAACAAGAAACAAGAGACCGCGAGGAAACAGCATGTCCGAGTTCAAAGAGCTCAGCCGCTCCGTGAAGGGTCTGACCGTTCTCGTCACCGGCGCGGCCAGCGGCATGGGCCGCGCCACTGCGCGCGTGTTCGCCGGCGAGGGCGCCAACGTCGCGGTCACCGATTATGACGAGCAAGGCGCCCGCGCCGTCGCGAAAGATATTACGGCGAGCGGCGGAACGGCGAAGGCGTGGAAGCTCGACGTCGCTGACGGCGGCGAGATCAAGCGCGTGGTTGGCGATGTCGCCGCGCATTTCGGCGGGCTCGACATCGTCATCAACAATGCCGGCATCTCTGTGCGCGTCGCGATCGACGACGAGGCTTACGACGACGCCTGGGCAAAGGGCATCGCGGTGATGTTGACGGCCCATCCGCGCATCATCCGCGCGGCGCTGCCGCATTTGCGCAAATCGAAGTCGGCGCGCATCGTCAATATTGCTTCGACCGAAGCGCTGGGCGCCACAGCATTGCACAGCCCCTATTCGGCGGCGAAGGGCGGCGTCGCGAGCCTGACGCGATCGCTCGCAGTCGAGCTCGGCCGCGAGGGCATCACCGTCAATTGCATCTGCCCGGGCCCGATCCGCACCGCCATCACCGATCGCATCTCCGAGGAGCACAAGTCCATCTACGCCAAACGTCGCACCGCACTCGGCCGCTATGGCGATGCCGAGGAGGTCGCGCATATGACGTTGAGCCTGTGCCTGCCAGCGGCATCGTTCCTGACCGGTGCCGTGATCCCCGTCGACGGCGGCCTGATGGCGCGGAACGCGTGACGGTATGGCGTAGCCCGGATGAAGCGAAGCGTAATCCGGGGTTCTCATCTGGCGGAAAGCCCCCCGGATTGCGCTCCGCTCCATCCGGGCTACAAGGGAGCCATGCGTGCCGCGCGTTGACAACTGCGAGTGCCAGAGTAGCTTTTCACCGACAGAGCGGGACCAACCGCTCGCAGCCGCGGGAGAAACACCATGACGATCGCCATCCGGCAGCTTCAGAAGCATTTTGTCGGCGAGGTTTCGGGCCTCGATCTGCGAAAAGCTCTCACACCGGATGAGGCCCGCGAGATCGAGTCTGCCATGGACAAGTACGCGGTGCTCGTGTTCCACGACCAGGACATCAATGACGAGCAGCAGATGGCCTTCGCGCTGAATTTCGGCCCGCGCGAGGACGCCCGCGGCGGTACGGTGACCAAGGAGAAGGACTACCGCCTGCAGTCCGGCCTCAACGACGTCTCCAATCTCGGCAAGGACGGCAAGCCGCTGGCCAAGGACAGCCGCACGCATCTGTTCAATCTCGGCAATTGCCTGTGGCACTCCGACAGCTCGTTCCGCCCGATCCCGGCAAAGTTCTCGCTGCTGTCGGCCCGCGTGGTGAACCCGAAGGGCGGCAACACCGAATTCGCCGACATGCGCGCGGCCTATGATGCGCTGGATGACGAGACCAAGGCGGAGATCGAGGACCTCGTCTGCGAGCACTCGTTGATGTATTCGCGCGGATCGCTCGGCTTCACCGAGTATACCGACGAGGAAAAGGAGATGTTCAAGCCGGTGCTGCAGCGGCTGGTAAGGACCCATCCCGTGCATCGCCGCAAATCGCTGTATCTCTCATCGCATGCCGGCAAGATCGTCGGCATGAGTGTGCCGGAAGGACGGCTGTTGCTGCGCGACCTGAATGAGCACGCCACGCAGGCAGAGTTCGTCTACGTCCACAAATGGAAGCTGCATGACCTCGTGATGTGGGACAACCGCCAGACCATGCACCGCGTCCGCCGCTACGACCAGTCGCAGCCCCGCGACATGCGCCGCGCAACGGTGGCGGGGACCGAGCCGACGGTGCAACAGCAGGCGGCGGAGTAGGCGCAGCACAGTAACAGGTGTCATCGCCCGGCTTGACCGGGCGATCCAGTACCCCGAGACAGTTAATGCAGCCGACAAGCTGCGGTGTACTGGATGCCCAGGTCAAGCCGGGGCATGACGGCAGAGGGTGGGGCGAGCAGCGAGCCCGACGGCTGCGAGAGTAGGGCCGGTTACGCGTGCCCGGCCTCGTTCGACAGCATGCCGGGATCGATGCCGATCTTGCGCAGGGCGCGGCCGTATTTTTCGTCGACGTCGTCGCCGAAGATCAGGTCCGCATCCGCATCGCAGTGCAACCAGCCGTTGCTCTGGATCTCGGTCTCGAGCTGGCCCGGCCCCCAGCCGGCATAGCCGAGTGCGAGGATGGCGTGCTTGGGGCCGGAACCATTGGCGATCGCGCGCAGGATGTCGACCGTCGCGGTGAGGCAGACGCCGTCGTCGATCCGCAGCGTCGCGTTCTCGATATAGAAATCGCTGGAATGCAGCACGAAGCCGCGGCCGGTGTCGACCGGGCCGCCACGCAGCACCTTCATGCTTTCGGCATTTTCGGGCAGCTTGATGTGCTCGCCCTTCTTGACGATGCCGAGCTGCTCGAGCAGCTCCGGAAAGTCGATGCTGCCCGCGGGATGATTGACGATGATGCCCATCGCGCCCTCGGCAGAATGGGCGCAGAGATAGATCACCGAGCGCTCGAAGCGGGAGTCGCCCATCACTGGCATCGCGATCAGGAGCCGGCCGTCGAGGTAAACGGCGGAATTGGGGAGCCTGGAGCCTGTGCTGCGGGTGCTTTCGCCCGTCCTCTTGCCTGTGGGAGCCATCAGTGAAGCACTCCGGTTTGAATTCCTATCCTGATGTCGGGCCGGCCTGCTGTCAAATCAAGGCTTGCAGAGATATGATTCGGGCGCATCCATCACAAGCAATTCAATGGTTTGACCAGGGGCGACCCTGTAAAGACGTGCCATGCTGACCAGAGTTCCCCTGCAAGCGGCGATTGGCGTCGCAGCAACCTTGCTTGCGTCGTCACTGGCGATGGCTGGCCATGCCGACGATGCGTCGCCGTGGCAGCGAGACGGACATTCCGCGGTGCGCCTGCTCGCGGGATCGCGCAGCGGCACGGTGTTGCTCGGCGGTATCGCCATCCAGCTCGAGCCCGGCTGGAAGACCTACTGGCGCATGCCGGGCGATTCCGGCGTTCCACCGCGGTTCGACTTCTCCAAGTCGGACAATGTCGAAGCCGTGACCGTGATGTGGCCGGCGCCGCAAAAGTTTGACGACGGCGCGGGCGGCCATTCGATCGGCTATCACGATCAGATCGTGCTGCCCTTGCGCATCGTCGCCAAGGCGGCCGACAAGCCTGTGACGCTGCGCGCCGAGATCAACTACGCGGTCTGCGAAAAGCTCTGCATTCCCGTCGATGCCAATGTCGAGCTCGGCTTCAACAACGTCGCATCGACTGAAGACGGCAATTTGCGCGCAGCGCTCGACGCCGTGCCGAAGCCCGCCAATATCGGAGACCCCAATCCGCTGACCATCCGCGACGTCAAGCGCGACGGGCCCAAGAACGTGGTGGTCGATGTCGTCGCCCCCGAGGGCAGCAAGGTCAATCTGTTCGTGGAAGGGCCGACGCCGGAGTGGTCGCTGCCGATTCCCGATGTGGTCGAGCCCGGCCCGCCGGGCGTGAAGCGATTTTCCTTCGAGCTCGAAGGATTGCCGCCGGGCGTCAAGCCTGATGGCGCGGCGCTGAAATTCACGCTGGTGGGGCCGGACAAATCCTACGAGTTCAATACGAACTTGGAGTAGTTGTCGTCCCGGCGAAGGCCGGGACCCATACTCCGAGAAAGAAGTTGCTAGCCTAGCCGGCAACCACAAATCTTCGTCAAACCAAATCCTGTGGTTATGGGTCCCGGCCTTCGCCGGGACGACGGCAGCGGTGGACCAACTGCGTAACGCCCACCCAACCGAATCTTAACGAATGGTTGCTAAGTCCGGACCCTGCCGCAGCATGCGGACGTCTGGGGATCTCGACTTGGCCGTGATGGATGCAGAACCCGCAACGACCAGACCGGCCGGCCTGATCACGCGGCTGCGGGGAAAACTGACGGGCGGCTCGAGCGAAGCATCGCTGACGCGGCGGCTGGCCGGCACCATCTTCATCATCCGCGTCATCAGCGCGGGCCTCGCCTATCTTTCGCAGGTGCTGCTGGCGCGCTGGATGGGGACATCCGACTACGGCATCTACGTCTATGTCTGGACCTGGGTGCTGCTGCTCGGCAGCATGATGGATTTCGGCATCTCCGCCTCCGCGCAAAAGATCATTCCGGAATATCGCGCCAGCGGCGATCATGCACTGCTGCGGGGTTTTCTGTCCGGCAGCCGCTGGCTGGTCTTCGCTGTCTCGACACTGGTGTCGCTCGCGGTTGCCGGCATCGTCAAGCTTCTCTCGCCCTGGATCGATCCGGCCGAGGAGCTGCCGCTCTATATCGGCTGCATGACGTTGCCCGCCTTCGTCGTCGCCAACACCCAGGACGGCATCGCGCGCTCGCATGACTGGATGCAGCTCGGCCTGATGCCGCAATTCATCATCCGCCAGGCGCTGATCATCGGCATCACCGCCGGTGCCTTCCTGCTCGGCTATCATCTCGGCGCGGTCGCGGCGATGGTGGCGAGCCTGGGTGCCGTGTGGATCGCGATGGCCGGCCAGATGGTGGTGCTGAACCGCAGGCTCGCCGATCACATCGCGCCGGGCGCCAAGGCCTACGACATCAGCGGCTGGCTCGCGATCTCGCTGCCGATCCTTTTGGTCGAAGGTTTTTATTTGCTGCTCTCCTACACCGACGTGCTGGTGCTGCAGCAGTTCCGTCCCTCCGACGAGGTCGGCGTCTACTTTGCTGTGGTGAAGACGCTGGCACTGGTGTCGTTCATTCACTACGCGATGTCGGCAACGACGGCGCATCGCTTCGCCGAATACAACGCCAGCGGCGACAGAGCGCGCCTGTCAGCCTATGTCGCGCACGCCATCGCCTGGACATTCTGGCCGTCGCTGGCGGCAACCATCGCGCTGCTCGCGCTCGGCAAGCCGCTGCTCTGGCTGTTCGGACCGCAATTCGTTGTCGGCTACGACATCATGTTCGTCGCCGCTGTTGGCCTCGTGGTGCGCGCCGCGATCGGACCGGTGGAGCGGCTGCTCAACATGCTGGGCCAGCAGAAGATCTGCGCGCTGGCCTATGCGCTGGCGTTCGTCATGAACCTCGTGCTCTGCATCGCGTTGGTGCCGCGCTTCGGCGGCCATGGCGCCGCCGCCGCGACCTCGATCTCGCTCACCTTCGAGACCGTGCTGCTGTTCTGGATGGTGCGGCAGCGGCTGGGGCTGCACGTGTTGGCATTTGGTAAATAGGTCCGACGGAACCAGCCCCGGCGCACTCGTGGGGAACGACGACCTCGCAATACGTCCGGGAACAGAGAGAAACTTCTGCCTACCCCCAGCACGGAGCACAATTTTTCTTATTCGTCTGAGATAGTTGCGTCTCTGGGAAAGTTTATTCTACGTCATATTGCCCGACTGACGAGATAGACCTAGATTCCGCCAGCCATGATTGATCCGCCCTACCTCGCCCCGGGATTTAGTCTCGGCATGAGCTGCGTCGGCAGCGGCTCGCTGAGGACGACACGCGGCCCGCTGGGATGAAAGCCAAAGATGCCTCCGATTGACACCGCTTTGATCGTTCTTGCAGGGATCGCCCTGTTTGCGGCCTTCGTGAACGGTGCGCTTGGTTATGGATTTTCGTCCCTAACCGTGCCGGTCGCGCTCGTTTTCTATGCCAACCGCGTGCTCAATCCGGCTTTGGTCCTGATCGAAGTCTTCGTGAACGTGTACGTTCTCTTTATCAATCGAGCCGGCGTTCCAGCTGTCTGGAAGCGCGTGTTTCCCATCCTCATCGGCATGCTGCCTGGCATCGCGGTCGGAGCCTATGCTCTGTCCATGGTTCAGCCCGTCTGGATCAAACTCGCCACCTACTCGCTTATCCTGCCTCTTATTCTACTGCAGGCAGCCGGCTGGCGGAGGCCCATTCAATTACGCTGGCTGGTTGGCCTGCCCTTTGGAGCGACCCTGGGAATCCTGTACTCGTTAACGACCATTTCAGGCCCCCCTTTGGCGATGTTGTTCAACAATCAGGGTCTGGTCAAAGACGAGTTTCGAGCCGGCCTGGCGCTGGTTCGGGTAACCGAGTCCTGCCTGACTGCGCTCGCTTACTACTATCTCGGCCTCTTCATCGCAGAAAGCACCGCCATTTTGCCGGTGCTAGCCGTCTGTGCCACCGTTGGTATTCCGCTTGGCGCCTTTTTCATCCACCGGATGGATCCCGAGACATTTCGCCGGATATGCATGAGCTTTGATGCCTGGGTTGTGGGATTCGGTCTCTCGCGCGTGTTGATCGAGCTCAACCTGGCGGCAAGCCCATGGGCATACAGCGTGTTGGCGGGTACGATCCTGATAGACGTCTATTTGTTGTACGTCTTTTTCAGCTCCCCCAAAGCGGCCTCGCGCGGCTCAAGAATTCCTGCGGGTTTGGCAGCCCGTTCTTCAACCGCGCTGAGGCACTGAAGCGCTGTCGCTGGATACGACTGGCCCGCGCGGACCAGTTTGCATCGATGTCCAATTTCAGTCTGTAGGGTGGGCAAAGCGAAAGCGTGCCCACCACCTTTTTCAATCGGAGACAGATGGTGGGCACGGCACAAGGGCGCCTCTGCCCACCCTACGGCATCTCGGCCGTTATTCCGCCGTCCAGCCGCCGTCGATCGACAGATTCGTGCCGGTAATCTGCGCGGCATCGTCGCTGCACAGGAACAGCGCGAGCGCTGCGACCTGCTCTGACGTCACGAACTCCTTGGTCGGCTGCGCGTCGAGCAGCACGTCGTTGATGACCTGCTCGCGCGTGAGGTTGCGCGCCTTCATCGTATCCGGGATCTGCTTTTCCACCAGCGGCGTCCAGACATAACCGGGGCTGATGCAGTTGCAGGTGATCTTGTGGGTTGCGACCTCCAGCGCCACGGTCTTGGTCAGGCCGGCGATGCCGTGCTTGGCCGAGACGTAAGCCGACTTGAAGGGCGAGGCGACCAGCGAGTGCGCCGAGGCGGTATTGATGATGCGGCCCCAGCCCTTCTTCTTCATGCCGGGAACGGCGGCGCGGATGGCATGGAAGGCCGAGGACAGGTTGATCGCGATGATCTGGTCCCATTTCTCCGGCGGGAATTCCTCGATCGGCGAGACGAACTGGATGCCGGCATTGTTGACGAGAATGTCGACCGAGCCGAACGACTTTTCGCCGAGCGCGATCATCCCGGCGATCTCGGCCGGCTTGCTCATGTCGGCCGGCGAATAGACCGCCTTCACGCCGAAATCGGATTCGATCTTGGCGCGTTCCTTCTCGATGTCCTCGGGCGAACCGAAACCGTTGATGACGACATTGGCGCCGGCAGCCGCGAATGCGCGCGCATAAGCAAGGCCAATGCCGCTGGTCGAACCTGTTACGACGGCGTTCTTGCCTGAGAGAGTACCCATATTATTCGCTCCTTTTTGCCGGGGGCGCGGTGACGTCCCCCGTGAGATCGTAAGTCACCATGGTCTCGCCGGACTGCGGCTTCTCCAGCCAGTCCTTGTGGCGCATCGACAGATGCACGTCGCGCACGCCGCTTTCCCAGTGCTCGACCATGGCGACATGCGAGAAGTCGTAGTCCTTGGACGAGGATTCGTAGTTCTTGCTGCGATAGATCAGGTGCACCACCGTGACAGTGCTCTCACGAGAGACCTTCGCGAGGAACTCGACGGACGGGTCGTTCTTGAGATAATCGGGCAATTTGGCAATCAGCTCGCGCGCCGCCCTGCGGGCGTTGTGCAACTGCTTGTTCTTGTCGGTGTTCATTCGCGTGCGGCTGGAGAAGCGGATGTCCTTCTCGCGCTCGGTCGCCTCGAGCAGCGAATTCGGCAGATCGCCGCGGGCGCTGAACAGATCGACCTGGAAGATGAGCATGTCGCGATCAACCTCGGCATCGAGCACGAAGTCGAGCGGCGTGTTGGAGGCGATGCCGCCGTCCCAATAATGCTCGCCGTCGATCACGACCGACGGAAATCCCGGCGGCAGCGCGCCCGAGGCCATGATGTGCTCGGGGCCGATGAGCTTGCCGAGCTTCTTGAACTCGTAATTGTCGAAATATTTGAAGTTGCCGGAGGTGACGCCGACGGCGCCGACCGACAGCCGCGTCTTCAGATCGTTGATGCGATCGAAGTCGACGAGACGCTCCAGCGTCTTCTTCAGCGGCGCGGTGTCGTAATAGCTCTCGGCCTGGGGACTGCCCGGCGGCCAGAGCGGCGCGGGCGGGACGCGCGGCGTGAAGAAGCCGGGCACGCCGAAGGTCGCGATCAGCGCGGCACTGGTGGAATTGAACAGCTCGCGGCTGTGGTCGCTCTTGCCGATCGGCTTCCACGGCACCGGCGCGGAGACCATCTCCCAGAATTCCTTGAGCCGCTTGACGCGGGTGTGGCCCTCATTGCCGGCGATGATGGCGGCATTGACCGCGCCAATCGAGATGCCGGCGACCCATTCGGGCTCGAAGTCGAAATGGCACAGCGCCTGATAGGCGCCGGCTTGATAGGAGCCGAGCGCGCCGCCGCCCTGGAGGACCAGGACGCGCTGCGCCTTCGCGGGGACTGTTGCGACTTCCGGGCTATGATCGGTCATAGGGGGATATTAGCAAATAATCGCAAAACGCGAGCCACCGTGGCGACAGTCTAGCGCGACGTCAATGCACCCGGGATCAAGTCTGGCTTATCGGGGATCGGTCGACGCCAGGATCATGGTCCAGAACACCTTGTACTTGGTGCCCGGAGCATAGCTCGCCGCGATGCCTAATTTTGTGACACCGCTCTTGAGCATGTTGGCGCGATGCGGAGGCGAGTCGCGCCAGCCGGAAAACGCTTCCGCCAACGTATGATAGCCGGCCGAGATGTTCTCGACCGCAACGGTGGCCGGATAGCCGCCGGCATTGAGCCGCTTACCCAGGGGCGCGCGGACGTCATGGTCCATCTTGTTGGCGGCGGCCATGGAGGCCGACTGGGATTCGGCGAGCCGCATCAGTTCGGGGTCGATCTCGACGCTGCCGAGGCCGTTGTTCTGGCGATATTGCGAGATCATGATCGCCGCGGCCGGCGCGTCGAGCTTGGCGCCCGGGACCGACATGTCGGTATACATCGACGGCTGCTGGATCGGCGCTTCATTGCCGGCGCAGCCGGCGAGAAGCAAAATGAGAAGGATCGCGGCCGCAGCGCGCATGTTCAGGGGCCCCCAAATGAGGGGGCGTTGTTGCATACCAACAATGGCTGAAAGGTGAATTTTGAGGAAAATTCGACCCTATCGGGCATCCGCAAAGATGCGGTAGCGGCGGGGCTCGAGGCCAACGGTGTCGCCGGCGCGCAGTCCCCGGTCGCGGGGGGCGTCGATCTCGATGGTCTCACCGCCTGAGAGCGTGACCTCGGCCCGCTGCACCGGGCCGAAATTGCGGACGTGCTGGACCGCGCCTTCGAAGGCGCCCGAGCCGGCCGGGCCGACCACCATGTCATGTCGCCGCACGAACAGCCTTGACGCGCCAGGCGCCAGCCCCTCCGCGGCGAGCTGCAGCGGGCTGTCGCCCAGCCTGACCACGCCCCCATCGACTTGAACCGGCAACTCGATGGACTCGCCGATGAAGCTGTGCACGAAGGCGGTCGCCGGCGTCTCGTAGACATCGTCGGGCGAGCCGACCTGCTCGATCCTGCCCTTGTCCATGACGACGACACGGTTGGCGACTTCGAGTGCCTCCTCCTGGTCGTGGGTGACGAAGATCGAGGTCACATGGATCTCATTGTGGAGCGAGCGCAGCCATTTGCGCAGCTCTTTGCGCACCTTCGCATCGAGCGCACCAAAGGGCTCGTCGAGCAAGAGAATGCGCGGCTCGATCGCGAGCGCGCGGGCGAGCGCGATGCGCTGGCGCTGGCCGCCGGAGAGCTGGCTCGGATAGCGGTCGGCGAGCCAGTCGAGCTGCACGAGATCGAGCAACTCTTTCACGCGCCTGCGGATGGTCGCCTCGTCTTTCCGGACCGCCCGCGGCTGGACGCGCAGGCCAAAGGCGACGTTCTCGAACACGCTCATGTGGCGGAACAGCGCGTAGTGCTGGAACACGAAGCCGACATGGCGCTCGCGCGCGCCCTGTGCCAGCGCGTCCTCGCCGTTGAAGGAGACCTCGCCGGCATCAGGCCAGTCCAGGCCGGCGATGATCCGCAGCAATGTGGTCTTGCCGGAGCCGGATGGGCCGAGCAGGGCGAGCAGCTCGCCGTCATTGACCTTGAGGTCGACGCCGTCGAGCGCAGCAAAGCTGCCGAACTTCTTGACGAGATTTTTGACTTCAATGGTCATGGACGTCGTGTCCTTCGTCGAGGTGACGTTCGAGGATGGTCTTTGCGACCAGCGTGACCAGCGCCAGCATCGCCAGCAGCGAGGCGATCGCAAACGCAGCGACGAACTGGTACTCGTTGTAGAGGATCTCGACCAGCAGCGGCATGGTGTTGGTCTCGCCGCGAATATGGCCGGAGACGACCGAGACGGCGCCGAACTCGCCCATCGCGCGGGCATTGCAGAGCAGAACGCCGTAGAGCACGCCCCATTTGATGTTGGGCAGCGTGACGCGGAAGAAGGTCTGCAGGCCCGAGGCACCCAGCGAGATCGCGGCTTCCTCTTCCTGCGTGCCCTGCTCCTGCATCAAGGGGATCAGCGCGCGCGCCACGAAGGGAAAGGTCACGAAGGTGGTGGCGAGCGCGATGCCGGGCACCGCGAACAGGATCTGGATGTCGTGATCCCTGAGCCAGCCGCCGAAATAGCCCTGCGCGCCGAACAGCAGCACGAAGACGAGGCCGGAAATGACGGGGCTCACCGAGAACGGCAGGTCGATCAACGTGATCAGGAACGTCTTGCCGGGAAATTCGAACTTTGCCACCGCCCAGGCGGCGACCAGGCCGAAGACGAGATTGAGGCTGACCGAGATTGCGGCGACCACCAGCGTCAGCTTGATCGCCGCCAGCGCCTCCGGCTCGGCAAGCGCCGCGAGATAGGCGAGAATTCCTTTCGCGAAGGCCTGCGCGAACACCACGACCAGCGGCAGCACGACGAAGACGGACAGGAACGCGATCGCCAGCGTAATGATGACGAGGCGCACCGCCTTGGGCTCGGTGCGGAGATTGTTGCGCGCGGCGGCCGCATTGGCGCGCGACTTCGCGTCGGGCGAGGACAGCGAAACGTTATCGGCGATCTGCATCGTCATCGCATTTCGCCCTAGTGCACCGGAATCCGGTCCTGCGCCCAGCGCTGCAACCGGTTCACCGCGAAGATGATGACGAAGGAGACGACGAGCATGACCACCGCGATGGCGGTCGCATCGGCGTAGCGGAATTCGGAGAGACGGATCACGATCAAGAGCGGTGCGATCTCGGAGACATTGGGCAGATTGCCGGCGATGAAGATCACCGAGCCGTATTCGCCGACCGCGCGGGCAAAGGCGAGCGCGAGGCCTGTGAGCAGCGCCGGCGCGAGCGAGGGCAGGATCACGCGGATGATGGTCTGCCAGCGGCTGGCGCCAAGGCTGCCCGCGGCTTCCTCGATCTCGGGATCGAGATCCTGCAGCACCGGCTGGACCGTGCGCACCACGAAGGGAATGCCGATGAAGATCATGGCGACGAAGATGCCGAGCGGCGTGAATGCCACCTTGATGCCGAGCGCAGCAAGCGGCGCGCCGAGCCAGCCCTTCTCGGCAAACAGCGAGGTCAGCGCAACGCCGGCAACGGCCGTCGGCAGTGCAAACGGCACGTCAACGATGGCATCGAAGAGTCGCCGGCCGGGAAACCGATAACGCACCAGCGCCCAGACGATGATGCTGCCCATGACGAGATTGACGCAGGCCGCAGCAAACGCAAGCCCGAAGGAGACGCGCAGTGCGTTCAACGTGCGGCGGCTGGAGAGGATGGCCCAGAACTGATCGAAACTGAGCTCGGTGGACCTCAGAAACAGCCCGGCGAGCGGAATCAGGATGATGACGGACAGCCAGGAAAGCGTCAGTCCCATCGTGAGACCGAAGCCCGGCAAAGTCCGGCGTCGTAAAGCGATTGCGCTCACAAGGCCCCCTGTCAAAACCCCTCCGACGGCGCCCGATCAGTTCTTGTAGATCTGATCGAAGACGCCGCCATCGGCAAAATGGTCTTTCTGCGCCTTGGTCCAACCACCAAAAACGTCGCCGATGGTGAATAGTTCGACCTTGGCGAAGGAATTTTCGTATTTCTTGGCAATTTCGGCATCGCGCGGCCGGTAGAAATTGCGCGCGGCGATCTCCTGACCTTCCTTTGTATACCAGAACTGGAGATAGGCCTCGGCAACGCTGCGGGTGCCCTTCTTGTCGACGACCTTGTCGACCACCGCGACCGGCGGCTCCGCCAGGATGGATTGGCGCGGCGCGACGATCTCGAACTTCTCCGGGCCAAATTCCTTCAAGGCGAGGTAGGCTTCGTTCTCCCATGCGAGCAGTACGTCGCCGACACCACGCTCGACGAAAGTCACGGTCGAACCACGTGCGCCGGTGTCGAGCACCGGCACCTGCTGGTAGAGCTTGGCGATGAAATCCTTGGCCTTGTCGGCCGAGCCGAACTTCTTCTCGGCATAGCCCCACGCCGCGAGATAATTCCATCGCGCGCCGCCCGACGTCTTCGGGTTCGGCGTGATCACGGCGACGCCCGGCTTGATCAGGTCGTCCCAGTCCTTGATGGCTTTCGGATTGCCCTTGCGCACCAGGAACACGATGGTCGAGGTGTAGGGTGATGAATTCTGCGGCAGGCGCTTCTGCCAGTCGGCGGCAGTCAATCCCCTGGCCGCAATCGCGTCGATGTCGTAGGCGAGCGCGAGCGTCACCACGTCTGCCGGCAGGCCATCGATGACGCTCCGCGAGGACGCGCCCGAGCCATTATGCGACTGCTTGATCTCGACGCTCTTGCCGGTCTCCTTCTGATAGGCGGTCGCGAACGCCTTGTTGAAGTCGACATAAAGCTCGCGCGTCGGATCGTACGACACGTTCAGCAGATTAATGTCGGCGGCGAGAGCCGAGCTTGCCAAGAATCCCGTAACGAGCAGTCCTGCTGCGAGCGGAACGATACGGCGCATCATGTCCATCTCCATTCACATCGACGACAGCGGCGGCGTCGATGGCAGGCATAACTCGGGGCGAAACGCGCTTAAGTCAACGAAACCGGATTTTCTTATTTTTAGAAAGGCAGCGTGCCTGTGCTACGAAGTCTTCATCGTATGGATGCCGCATTCTGTCTTGGCGCGGCCACGCCAGCGACCGGCGCGCTCGTCCTCGCCTTCGGCCGTTCTGCTCGTGCAAGGCATACACCCAACCGAGCGAAAACCCGACGCCGCAAGCGGGTGACGCGGCAATTTGGCGCGGACGAAGATCGCTTCCAGTTCCTCGCGCGAGACATTGGCGAACGGGTTGAACTTCAAGCGCGCACCATCGTCCTCGACGACAGGAATATCGGCGCGCGCATTGCCCTGAAATCGCTTGCGGCCGTTGAGCCAGGCCGAGAACGGCTTGAGCGCACGCGCGAGCGGCTCGACTTTGCGGATACGACAGCAGGCATCGGGATCGGAGAACCAGAGATCGCGGTCCGGATCTTCGCGCGTCAGCGTCTCCTCGGCAGGCCTGATCGAGCGGACGTCTTTCAGGCCAAGCGTTTCGATCAGCGTGTCGCGATAGGCCAGCGTCTCCTCGAACAGCCAGCCGGTGTCGAGAAAGATCACGGGGATCGCCGGATCGACCTCCGCCATCACCTTCAGCAGCGTCGCCGATTCCGTGCCGAAGGACGACACCAGCGCGAGCTTGTCGCGCCCGACCGCCTTCAGCGCAGCCGCGATGACCTCCGCGGGCGAGGCATCGCGCAACGCACGATCGAGCTCCTCCGCCGAAGGCAGCGTGGACACGGACGAGACCTGAGGCGCGATGGCGTTCACGTGCCGACACCCTCGGAGTGACGCAGCTGCATGCGCCGGTGCAACGCCGTGATACGGCCGTCGCCGGTCGGCTGGTAGAACACCGAGTAGCGCTTTGCGGTCTGCATGAAGGCTTCGGCGTCGGCCTGCTTCTTGACCTCGAAGGAATCGAAGCCGGCGCGCAGCATGAACACGAACTGGTCGCGCAGGATCTGGCCGGTCGCGCGCAGCTCGCCACGATAATTGTAGCGCTCGCGCAGCAGCCGGGCCTGGCTGTAGGCGCGGCCGTCACGGAAGGTCGGGAACACCAGCGCAACGGCGGCGACCTTGCCGAGATACGGCACGAGCTCGTCAATATCGCGGTTGTTCGGCCAGATCACACCGACCTTGCCGGCGCGCTTGAGCAACGCATCCGCCTCCGCAATGAAGCGCTCGGCCGGCACCAGGATGTCGCCGCCCTCGGGCAGCGGCGTGTCGACGGCCAGCTTGACGAAACTGTCGTCGACGATTTTTCCGCCATTAACGAGTGGCATAGACGCGCTCCTTGAAGGGTTCGACGCCGAGGCGCTTCACGGTGTCCATGAACAGTTCTTCGGGCCGCTCGCGCAGCGCGAGATAGGCCTCCACGACGTCCTCGATGACATCGGCGACTTCGTCGAACTTGACGCCCGGACCGATCAAGGTGCCGAGCGCAGCGTTCTCGTCGGCGCGGCCTCCGATGGTGATCTGGTAGACCTCCTCGCCGTTCTTCTCGACGCCGAGAATGCCGATATGGCCGACATGATGGTGGCCGCAGGCATTGATGCAGCCGGAGATGTTGATGTGCAGACGGCCGATCAGGTTGGCGAGCTCGTGGTTGGCGAACCGCCGCGTCAGCTCCTGCGCGATCGGGATCGAGCGCGCATTGGCCAGCGAGCAATAGTCCAGGCCCGGACAGGCGATGATGTCGGTGATCAGATTGACGTTGGGCGTGGCGAGGCCAAGCTTGTCGAGTGCCTTCCACAGTGCCGGCAGATCGCGCTTGGCGACGTGCGGCAGCGCCAAATTCTGCTCGTGGCCGACGCGGATCTCGCCGAACGAATATTTGTCGGCGAGATCGGCCAGCGCATCCATCTGCTCCGCGGTAGCATCGCCCGGGGGCTTGCCGATCGGCTTCAGCGAGATGGTCACGATGGAATAGCCCTGCACCTTGTGCGGGGCCACCGAATTCTTGCGCCATGCCTCGAAGTCGGCGTCGGCCGCGGCCTGACGCAGTTCGTCCGGCATGTGCGGCAGCTTCTCGTAATTCGGGTAGGAGAAGCGGGAGCGGATGTCCTCGATCACCTCGTCGTCGATCTGGAGCGAGGAATTGCGGATGTGCTGCCACTCCTCCTCGACCTCGCGCGAGAATTTCTCGATGCCGAGCTCGTGCACCAGGATCTTGATGCGCGCCTTGTAGATGTTGTCGCGGCGGCCGTACTGATTGTAGACGCGCAGGATAGCCTCGATATAGCTGAGGATATCGCGGCCATGCACGAAATGCTTGATGGTCTTGCCGATGAACGGCGTGCGGCCGAGACCGCCGCCGACCAGAACCTCGAAGCCGGTCTCGCCCTTCTCGTTCTTGATCAGCTTCAGACCGATGTCGTGGATCTTGATCGCGGCGCGGTCATGATCCGACGCGGTGATCGCGATCTTGAACTTGCGCGGCAGGAACGAGAATTCCGGATGCAGCGTGGTGTGCTGGCGGATCAGCTCCGACCAGATGCGGGGATCCTCGATCTCGCCGGGTGCGACACCGGCCCACTGGTCCGAGGTGACGTTGCGCATGTTGTTGCCGGAGGTCTGCATCGCATGGATGCCGACCTTGGCGAGATCTTCCAGCGCGTCCGGCAGCTCGGCGAGCTTGATCCAGTTGAACTGGATGTTCTGCCGCGTGGTGAAATGGCCGTAGCCGCGGTCATATTTGCGCGCAACATGGGCGAGCGCGCGCAGCTGGTTCGTCGCCAGCGTCCCGTAGGGAATCGCCACGCGGAACATGTAGGCGTGCAGTTGCAGATAGACGCCGTTCTGGAGGCGCAGGATCTTGAACTCGTCCTCGGTGAGTTCGCCCGAGAGGCGGCGCTTCACCTGGTCGCGGAACTCCGAGACGCGCTCGTTGACGAGCGTGCGGTCGATTTCGTCGTAAGCGTACATCAGCTAATGCCTTAAGCCTGGGCCGACTGACCGATGGTCACGCCGGTGCGGCGGATCTGTTCGCGCAGATTGCCGGGTTCGATCTTGCCGTCTGCGCCGACCTGCACCGGGGCGATATAGGCTCCCACGGCCCCGACGTCATCAGCCACGGATTCAGCAAGCAACGTTTTCGCCTCGTCGGAGTTGCGCACGATCGCGGCTTCCGAGAGGTCTGCGGACCAGCTCTTGGCGGCAGTGCGGTAGACCACGATGCCGTCCCAGGTCCGGTTGGCGGTCACAACCGAGGGGCCGGCGATTTTGATCTTCTTCTGTTCAAGCGGGGAGGTCATTCGGCTGCATCCAATAGGTCAGAGATGATTTGCTTTGGGGTTTGACGACGAAGCGACCCGGCATGCCGGACCACGTCGCCGATGATGAGGATGGCGGGACCGCCATGGGTCTGCCGCACCAGCTCAGGCAGGTCGCGCAGCATGCCGATCGCGCCTTGCGCGTCCGGGCGCGTGACACGGGCGAACACGCCAACCGGCGTCTCCGGCGAGCGGCCGGCGGCGAACAGGCCGGCGCGCACGGCAGGTGCCGCGGTCATGCCCATGTAAACAACGACGGTCATTTTGGCGTCGGTCAGCGTCGACCAGTCGACGGTCTCTGCATCGCGCGCCTTGTGCGCCGTGAGGAAGGTGATGCGAGTGGCTTCATGACGGTAAGTGAGCGGCACCTCGAAATCGGCAGCGCCGCCGAGGCCGGCGGTAATGCCGGGGATGATCGAATAGGCAACACCCGCCGCGCGCAGCGCCTCCACCTCTTCGCCGCCGCGGCCGAATACGAAGGGATCACCGCCCTTCAGTCGCACCACGCGCTGGCCGGCTTGCGCGGCCTCGATCATGCGCTTGTTGATGGCGTCCTGGCCGATGCCGGGCTTGCCGACGCGACGGCCGACCGCAACGCGCGTGGTATCACGACGAATGCGATCGAGAATCTCCCCCGAGACCAGCTCGTCGTGGAAGACGATGTCGGCATCCTGCAATGCGCGCAGCGCCTTGATGGTGA
This sequence comes from Bradyrhizobium sp. CCBAU 51745, assembly GCF_028128715.1. Classification (NCBI taxonomy): domain Bacteria; kingdom Pseudomonadati; phylum Pseudomonadota; class Alphaproteobacteria; order Hyphomicrobiales; family Nitrobacteraceae; genus Bradyrhizobium; species Bradyrhizobium sp. CCBAU 51745. Next base: position 220,165 of record NZ_LBJP01000003.1, read on the forward strand.
GAAGGTCGGGATCGCCGGGGCCGGCGCCGACCAGCGCAACCGAGCCTTCCGGCTTGTCGTCACGCGCAAAATCGGACGGATCAGAAATAGCCTTCACCGCCGCGCCGGCCTCGCTCTTGCGGCCAGCCAGCACGGCTGCGCCGATCGGACCATCGATCACGCGCTCCCAGAAGCGGCGGCGCAGCGGAAACTCGGCGATGCGCTCGTTGATGGATTTGCGGAAGCCGCCGATGAACTCGGCGAGCTCGCCGATCCGCGCCGGCAGCAGCGCCTCGATCTTCTCGCGCACGCGCCGCGCCACCACCGGCGAGGTGCCGCCGGTGCCGATTGCGACCACGACATCGCCGCGATCGACGATGGCCGGGAAGATGAAGCTGGAATGTTCGAGGTCGTCCATGACGTTGACGGGCAGACCAAGCGATTTTGCCCGCGCCGACATCGCCACGCCAATATCGCCTGCGCCGGCGGCGACGATCGCAATGACACCGGCAAGATCAGATGCGAGCGGATCGCCGGTCGCGATCTCGATACGCGCGGTGTCGTCGGCGTGCAGACCCAGATCGTGATTGCCGTCGATCGCGTACACACGGATGCGCGCGCCGGCAGCGGCGAGCACGCGCAGTTTTGCGCGCAAAAGCTCACCCGCGCCGATGAGGACCACCGGGCCGGCCTTGAGATCGAGGAACACCGGCAAGAACCGCATGCGATACTCGCTTCCCCCACATCCGGGGTTGACTGGAATTATTTTCTATATATGTGTCATTTCGAGCGTGCAAAGAGAAATTTTTTTCTTCTCTTCCGCACCGCAACTATAGAAAATTCGCCTCCAAACGCAAAGTGGCAGAGATGCATCTTCTCAAGACCGATTCCGGCACAGATGGGCTGAGCTTCGCAGCTTCCGTTTCCGAGCAAATTCCGGTCGAGCAGACCGCCCCGAGCATGGACCATCTCGACCAGCTCGAAGCCCAGAGCATCTACATTTTCCGCGAGGCGTTTGCGCGTCTGAAAAAGATCGCCCTGCTGTGGTCGCTCGGCAAGGATTCCAACGTGATGATCTGGCTGGCGCGGAAGGCGTTCTTCGGCCGCGTGCCGTTCCCGGCGCTCCACGTCGACACCGGCAAGAAGTTTCCGGAGATGTATCGATTCCGCGATCACTACGGAAAGGAATGGGAACTCGATCTGCGCGTCGAGCCTTGCCCGCCCATCGATGCCGTCGACCCAACGCTGCCGCCCGCCGCCCGTTCCGCCGCGCGCAAGACCGAAGGTCTCAAGATGGCGCTGGCCAAATACGGCTTTGACGGCCTGATCGCCGGCATTCGCCGCGACGAGGAAGCCACCCGCGCCAAGGAGCGCGTGTTCTCGCCGCGCGGCCTCGAAGGCAATTGGGACGTCCGCGACCAGCCGCCGGAGTTCTGGGACCATTTCAACGCCTCGCCGCCGCAGGGCGCGCATTTGCGCATCCATCCGATCCTGCATTGGACCGAGGCCGACATCTGGGCCTACACCAAGCGCGAGAACATCCCGATCATCCCGCTCTATCTGGCCAAGGACGGCAAGCGCTATCGCTCGCTGGGCGATCAGGACATCACCAATCCGGTCGCATCGTCAGCGTCGAACATCGACGAGATCCTGGCCGAGCTCGAACAGACCAAGGTGCCGGAGCGTGCCGGCCGCGCGCTCGACCACGAGACCGAGGACGCTTTCGAGCGCCTGCGCGTCGCCGGCTATCTCTGACTTCAAGGACGCATCGCGGTCATGAACATGCTCGTCACCCCCACCTCGCCCGCCACGCCGAACGGGACCACGCGTCCGCAAGTGCGCATCGTCATCGTCGGCCATGTCGACCATGGCAAGTCGACGCTGGTCGGCCGCCTCCTGCATGAGACGGGCAGCCTGCCTGACGGCAAGCTTGAAATGCTCAAAGCCGTCAGCGCGCGGCGCGGCATGCCGTTCGAATGGTCGTTCCTGCTCGACGCGCTCCAGACCGAGCGCGACCAGGGCATCACCATCGACACCACGCAGATCCGCTTCCGCACCAATTCGCGCGACATCGTGCTGATCGACGCGCCCGGCCATGCCGAATTCCTGCGCAACATGATCACCGGCGCCTCGCAGGCCGACGGCGCGGTGCTGATCATCGATGCGCTCGAAGGCGTGCGCGACCAGACCCGCCGTCACGGCTATCTCCTGCACCTGCTCGGCGTGAAGCAGGTCGCAGTAGTCGTCAACAAGATGGACCGCGTCGACTTCTCCGCTGATCGCTTCAAGGAGATCAGCGACGAGATTTCCGCGCATCTCAACGGCCTCGGCGTGACGCCGACGGCGGTGATCCCGATCTCCGCGCGCGACGGCGACGGCGTTGCGGAGCGCACCGGCCGCATCGGCTGGTACAAGGGTCCGACCGTGGTCGAGGCGCTGGATCGGCTGGAGCCGGCGCGGCCGCTGGAAGCGTTGGCGCTGCGGCTGCCGGTGCAGGCGATCTACAAGTTCGACGATCGCCGCATCGTGGCAGGCCGCATCGAATCCGGCAGCCTCATCGCAGGCGACGAAATCGTGATCATGCCGGCCGGCAAGATCGCCAGGATCAAGTCGGTCGAGAGCTGGCCGGTGACGCCGGTCGGCAGCCGCCAGGGGGCGGGCCGCTCGGTCGGCATCACGCTCGACCGCGAATTGTTCGTCGAGCGCGGCGATATCATCGCGCATGCGAGCGCCGCCCCGCGCGAGACGCGGCGGCTTCGCGCGCGCATCTTCTGGCTGCACGACAAGCCGCTCGCCAAGGGCGATCAGCTCTTGGTGCGCTGCGGGCCGAAGGAAAGCCGCGCCACGGTCGTCGCCATCGAGAAGGCGGTCGATCCGGGCGAGCTCTCGAGCAGCGAGAACAAGGCGATCGGCCGCAACCATGTCGGCGAGATCGACATTTCTCTTTCGAATCCGATTGCAACCGATCCCTACACCGAGAATCCGCGCACCGGCCGTCTCGTGATCGAAGTCGCGGGGCGCATCGCCGGCGGTGGCCTGGTGCTGTCGGTCGATGCCGGCCAGCGCGCCGTGCCCGTCGATATCGTGCCGGTGGAATCGGCGCTGCGTCCCGACGAGCGCTCCGCGCGCTATCGCCACAACGGCGCCGTGGTCTGGCTTACGGGTCTGCCGGCCTCCGGCAAGTCGACGCTGGCAAAAGCACTGGAGCGGCGTTTGTTCACCAATGGCGGCTCGCCCATCCTGCTCGACGGCGACACGCTGCGCGCCGGGCTCAACGGCGATCTCGGCTTCTCCGCCGCTGATCGCAGTGAGAACATCCGCCGGCTTGCCGAGGTCGCGACGCATCTGGCGCGCAATGGCCATATCGCGATCGTCGCCGCCGTCTCCCCGTCGCGCGAGGACCGTGCCACCGCCCGCCGCATCGCCGACATCGCGTTCCGCGAAATCCACGTCGCGACACCGGCGCAAGTGTGCGAAGAGCGTGACCCCAAGGGCCACTACAAAAAGGCCCGCGCAGGTGCGCTGGCCTCCTTTACAGGCATCGGCAACGACTATGAGACGCCGCAAGCCGCTGAACTCGTGATCGACACGTCGAAGCGGACGGTTGCGGATGCCACGGATGAGATCGAGCAGATGCTGAAATCGTCAGGCGTGCTGTTCGACGAAGTCGTGGACCTCGCTGCGAATATTTGAGGCGGCCGATTGTCGCGCCACATCATCGGTGTCGTCCCGGCGAAAGCCGGGACCCATACCGCGTGACCTTTCGGTGGGGATGAGGTGCGAGTCCCGGACTCCTAATCTTCGCCAAATTTCTCCCTGTGGTTATGGGTCCCGGCCTTCGCCGGGACGACACCGGGGAGAGATCGCGCCCATCACTTTGGCATTTGCCCCCTAGGTGCCGCCCTCACGCGCCCACACTCCGTCTTGACATTTTGACAGACGCTCAGGGGTCTTCTCACCGCCCCGATTTTGAGGCTAATAGGTCTCGAAAGCTGCCCCCTGTGGGCGCATTTTGCTGCTGCCGGGTCAAAAGCAGCCAAAAACAGCCATTTCCAACAAGAAAGCCCATCATGAAACGCGTCGACGCCCACGGATTGAAGATCGCCCCCGTCCTTTTCGATTTCATCGCCAAGGAAGCCGCCCCGAAAACGGGGATCGCGCCGGATGCGTTCTGGGCCGGGGTGGCCGCGCTCATCAAGGAATTGGGGCCGAAGAACCGCTCGCTGCTGGCCTTTCGTGATCAGCTCCAGGCCAAGATCGACGACTGGCACCGCGCCCACAAAGGCAAGGCGTTCGACCTCGACGCCTACACCGCTTTCCTCAAGGAGATCGGCTATCTCGTCCCCGAGCCGGCGACGCAGAAGGTCGAGACCGCCAATGTCGACGAGGAGATCGGCAAGATCTGCGGCCCGCAGCTGGTGGTGCCGCTCACCAATGCGCGCTACGCGCTGAACGCGGCGAATGCGCGCTGGGGCTCGCTCTATGACGCCTTCTACGGCACCGACGCGATCCCGCACGATCCGTCCGAAACCGGCAAGGGTTACAACAAGGCGCGCGGCGACAAGGTGATCGCCAAGGCCAAGGCGTTCCTCGATACCGCCGTACCGCTCGCAACCGGCAGCCACACCGACGTCACCGCCTATAGCGTCGTCGCCGGCCAGCTCGCGGTGAAGCTCAAGAGCGGCAACGCCACCGCGTTGAAGAACGCCGCGCAATTCGCCGGCTTCCAGGGCGATGCAGCGGCGCCTTCCGCCGTCCTGCTCGTCAACAACGGCCTGCATGTCGAGGTGACGATCGACCGTGGCAGCGCGATCGGCAAGGACGATCCGGCCGGTGTTGCCGACATGATCATGGAGGCCGCAGTCTCCACCATTCTCGACATGGAAGACTCCGTCGCCGCGGTCGATGCCGAAGACAAGGTGCTGGTCTACCGCAACACGCTCGGCCTGATGAATGGCACACTGTCCGCCGATTTCGAGAAGGGCGGCAAGACGCTGACGCGTTCGCTCAACGCCGATCGCAGCTACAAGACACCTGATGGCAAGGGCGAGGTGAAGCTGCATGGCCGCAGCCTGCTCCTGATGCGCAATTGCGGTCACCACATGTTCACCGACGCGGTGCTGGACGAGAACGGCGAAGAAGTGCCGGAAGGCCTGCTCGATGCCGCCGTCTCCGGGCTTCTTGCCATTCATGACTTGAAAGGCAACTCCAAGGTCAAGAACAGCCGCACGGGCTCGGCCTATATCGTCAAGCCGAAGATGCACGGCCCGGACGAGGTCGCGTTCACTTGCGAGATATTCGACCGCGTCGAGAAGATGTTGTCGCTGCCCGAGAACACGCTCAAGGTCGGCATCATGGACGAGGAGCGGCGCACCACCGTCAACCTCAAGGCCTGCATCCAGCGCGCCTCCAAGCGTATCATGTTCATCAACACCGGCTTCCTCGACCGCACCGGCGACGAGATTCACACCTCGATGGAAGCGGGTCCGATGATCCGCAAGAACGAGATGAAGGCGCAGGCCTGGATCAAGGCCTATGAGGATTGGAACGTCGACATGGGCCTGACCTGTGGCCTGCCCGGCCATGCCCAGATCGGCAAGGGCATGTGGGCCGCGCCCGACAAGATGGCAGACATGCTGGCGCAGAAGCTTGGCCATCCGCAGGCCGGCGCCACCACGGCGTGGGTGCCCTCGCCGACCGCCGCGACCCTGCACGCGCTGCACTACCACCAGGTCAATGTCATCGCGCGCCAGCAGGAGCTGACCAAGGGCGGCCCGCGCGCAAAGCTCTCGGACATTCTCACCATTCCGGTCTCGAAGTCGAACTGGGCGCCCGATGACGTCAAGCAGGAGATCGACAACAACTGCCAGGGCATTCTGGGCTACGTCGTACGCTGGATCGACCAGGGCGTCGGCTGCTCCAAGGTGCCCGACATTCACGATGTCGGCCTGATGGAAGACCGCGCCACCTTGCGCATCTCCAGCCAGCATCTCGCCAACTGGTTGCACCAGGGCGTCATCACCGAGGCGCAGGTGATGGAATCGCTGAAGCGCATGGCCGTCGTCGTCGACAAGCAGAACGCGGGCGATCCGATCTACAAACCGATGGCGCCCGCCTTCGACGGCGTCGCCTTCAAGGCCGCCTGCGACCTCATCTTCAAGGGGCGCGAGCAGCCGAACGGCTATACGGAGTACATCCTCACCGCCCGCCGCCGCGAGGCCAAGGCGGCCGGTTAAATCGCCGCACCGCGCGGCCGGGAACGGCCGCGCGCCGATCGAGTTGTACGGCCATCAACCCATGGGAGATGGTCATGGACTGGAATCGCATCGAAGGAAACTGGAAGCAGTTCAAGGGTTCCGCCAAGGAGAAATGGGGAAAGCTCACTGACGACGACCTCAACGTGATAGAGGGACGTCGCGAACAGCTCGAGGGCCGACTCCAGCAGCGCTATGGCATCGCCAAGGACCAGGTCCGGCAAGATGTCGACGACTGGCTCAAGTCATTGCACTAAGCGGCGATCACACGCGAAGGAAGCCCCGGCTGCTGCCGGGGCTTTTCTTTTTAAAGGGTCGCAGCCGGCTAGAACACCGCGAGATATTTCAGCAGCGACACGATGCCGATGATGATGACGATGACACGCGCGATCTGTTTGGCGCGCCCGTCCATCGGCAGCATGTTGATGAGATAAAGCACGAGGATGACGACGAGGAATGTAACGAGGACGCCGACCAGCATTGCAAGCCCCCTTCAGGCCAGTTGTTAACGAGATCTAACGTCGAGGCTTCGCATCGGGTTCCATGCCGGAAACCCATGCATTCGACAGTGCTTTTCGGCTGAAAGGGGCGCGCCATACAGCAAAAATGACCTGCGAGCGGCCGTAATCCTGCGGTCGCGACCAAGTCTTTACGCTTTTATGGCCAAATGCCCGGAGACTGCCGCCGAGCGACGCGCAAATGCCCGCTCTGCGCCCCCGATTGAAGCCAGGGGCGCGGTGGAGTTCTTCACTGCCGGGGGGACGGGCGCCATGCTGAACCGCTTGACGGTATCTGCACTGCTGAGAAGCGTGATCCTGACCACGTCATGTTGCGTGGTCGTCGGGGCCTCGCTGATCGCCTGGGATTCCTGGCAGCGCCTCCAGATTGCCAACCGCATCGCCATCATCGCTGACGCATCCGCCGACATGTTCAAGGCGATGGACCGGATGCGGGCCGATCGCTCCACGTCGAACCGGGTGCTCCACAACGATCAATCGCTGGATCCGGCGATCGAAAAATATCTGCGTGACCTGCACGACGTGGAGATGCCGGCAATGGCCCGTGCACGCGGTCTGCTCGGCAGCATCGACTTTACCGAGAAGCCGGCGCTGCTCTCCGAGTTCGACCGGCTGTTCGGCGCGCTCGGAGCTATGCAAAAGGAATTTTGGCAGGAGATCGCGAAGCCCAAGGCGTCGCGCCGCGTCGCTCTCGGCAAGGAATACATGGATACGGAAACCGCACTGGTCGTATTGCTCGACAAGGTGTCCGGAATTCTCGCCGCCTCCATCAACCACCAGGACGCGGCCGTCGATCAGTTTCTGATCATCAAGCAGGCGGCCTGGCTGCTGCGAAACACGGCGGGCGACGCTTCGATTCTCGTTTCCAACGGTCTCGGCGCCGGAAAGGTCACTCCGGAGGCACGACTGTCCTACGTCAAGCTGGTCGGGGGTGTCGAGGCCGCCTGGAAGGGGCTCGAGGTCTCAATCGGCGGCATGCAATTGCCGCCGGCGCTCTCGGACGCGATCGCCAAGAACAAGAGCGCTTATTTCGATCCGCAATATGTGGAGCTGCGCGATCGCCTGATGAATGCGCTGGCAGCGGGCGAAAAGCCCGAGATGGTGGCCAATGAATGGAGCCCGCTCAGCGTCGCGCGGCTGGGTGCCGCAGTCGGCGTGGCCGAGGCTGCGCTGGACGGGGCCAGCGAGCACATTTCCGCTCAGCGCGCCTCCGCGCTGCAGGCACTGGCCCTGCAGCTGGTGCTGGTGCTCCTTGCGATCTGCCTCGCCGTCGGTCCGATGCTGGCTGTGAGCCGCCGTGTCATCAAGCCGCTGCATGACATGCGCGACGCCATGTTGAAGGTCGCGGGCGGCGATCTTTCGGTCGAGACGGGATACGAAGACAGGATGGATGAGATCGGCGCGCTGGCCGGTGCACTGGAGACATTCAAGCAGCAGGCCACCGACAAGCTGGAGATCGAAGCCAAGGAACGCGAGCGCAACGCTGCGGCAGCGACCCGTCAGCGTGCCATGGAGAGCCACATCGGCGAATTCGAAGGGCTCGTACGCAAGGCACTCGATGAGCTCAGTGAAGCCTCCGGCCAGATGCGAAAAACCTCATCCGATCTCTCCGCAGTGTCGCGGCAGACCAATGATCGCGTTCGTTTCGCCGAGAAGGCTTCGGGAGATGCCTCGCTGAGCGTCGACAGTGTCGCTGCCGCGTCGGAGGAGCTGAGCTGCTCCATCAACGACATCAGCCAACAGGCAGCGCATGCCGCAGGCATCGCCAGCCGAGCCGTGTCTCAGGCGCAGCAGACCGACGCCACGGTGCAGGGACTTGCCCGATCAGCGAGCCGCATCGGCGAGGTCGTCGGCCTGATCAACACCATCGCGGCGCAGACCAACCTGCTGGCGCTCAACGCCACCATCGAGGCCGCTCGCGCCGGCGAAGCCGGCCGCGGCTTTGCGGTCGTCGCCTCCGAGGTGAAATCGCTGGCGAGCCAGACCGCGAAGGCGACGGACGAGATCTCCGAGCAGATCGCCGACATCCAGAAGGTTGCGGGGGATGCCGTCAACGCGATCCAGGCGATCGGCGGCATCATCGGCGAGGTCAACGAGGTCGCCACCGCGATCGCGGCCGCCGTGCAGGAGCAGGGCGCGGCGACGCAGGAGATCACGCGCAGCACCCAATATGCCGCGCAGGGCACCAAGAACGTCTCCGACAACATCTCCGGCGTGAAGGCCGACGCCGACAGCGCGGCCGGTGCGGCTGACAACGTCAAGCAGGCCTCCGAATTGCTGGAGACCCAGAGCCGCCAGCTCGGCGATCAGGTCAGCGATTTCCTGGGCAAGATCCGGGCGGCGTAGGCTGTTCTACTCCTTCGCCACCACCGGCAGCTGGCGGAATTTTGCCCGTACGGACTCCGGCAGGGGCGAGAAATTCATCGCGACGCCGCGGCGGTCGTCGGCGTTGCGGTTGGCGATGACGAGGCCGTCGTTGCCCGCGACGATGTCGCCCTTGCGCAGGGTTGGGTCGTCCTCGATCTTGACCTGGGCAAGCCCGACAGGGTCCTTACCGTTGCAGGTACAGCCCGCGACGACCTCGTTGCGGTAGCGGAAAGCATTGGGCAGATCGGAATAGGATTTGCCCCTGTCTGTGGTGGCCTCGTCGATGCTGCTACCATAGACCAAGGACGTCTCTGAAGCCGGGCAAAAGCTCTTGCATGATTGCGTCTTGCTCTCCGCATCATTGCCTTGCGCCGGGAAATAGCGGCCATCGCAGCCACGCACGCAATAGGCCGTGCCGCCGCCATAGGACGCGCGCTGGCGCGGCGCGTCATAGCGCGGCATGTCGGCATTCGGGAACGGCACGCGAATCTCCGGCGGCGGCCGCATGCGGAAGCCCCCGAACAGCGCCGAGAAGAAGTCCTCCGCATGCGCCGCGGGCGCAAGCGCAAGGCCAAGCGAAGCGACCGTGACGAACGCCGCGGCGCCCCCAGCGAGCTTGCTGATCGAACGTCTCATCATGTAACCTCACCCAACTCGTCAATCCACCGACGGCGCCGAGACGTTCAGCGCCTGGCGCCCGGAGGGTAGTGTCGTCACCGCCGGCCGCTTGCGGACGGGATCACCGCCGCGCGCCATCAACGGCGCATTCTTCGGCAGCACAACGACCTTGGTGCCGACGTTGACGCGGTTGAACAGGTCGGTGACATCCGCGTTGGTGAGGCGGATGCAGCCGGACGAGACGAACTTGCCGATCGTGGTTGGATCGTTGGTGCCGTGGATGCGATATTCGCTGGAGCCGAGATACATCGCGCGCGCACCGAGCGGATTGCCCGGACCGCCGGCGACGAAGCGCGGCAGATAGGGCTGGCGCGCGATCATCTCCGCCGGCGGATGCCAATCCGGCCATTCGGCCTTGCGGCTGATGCTCTGCACGCCCGACCAGGTGAATCCCTCGCGGCCGACGCCGACGCCGTAGCGGATGGCGCGCCCGTTGCCGAGCACGTAATAGAGATAAGTGTCGGCGGTATCGATGACGATGGTGCCGACGGGCTCATTGCGGTCGAAGCTCACGATTTGCCGGCGCAGCCGGTCGGGCAGCACTGCTTCTTCGTCGGTGGCCTCGGGCGCCTCGCTGGCATAGCCCTGCGAATGCGTCTGGCCCTGGGGATAGGCCTGCGGCTGCATTGGCGCATAGCCTGAGGTCTGCGCCTGAGCCGCGAACGGCACGGTCAGCAAGGCTGTCGCGAAGGCACAAGCGGTAACGACGCGCGGCGCGAAGCTGCGGCGGACGACGGAGAACTTTGTCATGTGCTGCCCCGTTGGATGTGTGCATCTGGGTGATGCTGCTGGCCGATAAACGCGGGAGCGCCGACTCAAGTTCCGCCGCCCTTTGCGGCAGATGCGTCACAGTCAAGCGAGCTCAACTTCACGAAGCCGCGACGGAACCTCGGCACATGGCGCGCGTTCTCCTGTGAGCAATGGGCGCGCGGAGGCTTCCGTGCGGGGAGAGATATTGTGCGCGTCCTTCCCAGTGAACGTCTGATCTCCGGCAACGACGAGGGTTCTCCGCTTCCTGACAGCCATATCGAGCTGCCGCCGGTGATCCGCCGTACCGAGTTCGTCGCCTTTGCGCTCGCCGGCTTGCTTTTGATCGCCGTCGTCGCCGTGCTCTATATCGCCAAGGCGTTCTTCCTGCCTGTCGTGATGGCCATGGTCGCCGGCACCATGCTGTCGCCGGCCGCCACTTTCCTGGAAAGGCGGCGCGTGCCGCGCGCCATCGGCGCCGTCCTCATCGTCACTGCGGTCACCGCGGTGGTCGCGTTCGTGGTCGCACTGATCGCCGCACCCGCCATGGAATGGAGCTCGCGCTTGCCGGAGCTGGGAGCGCAGCTGAAAGACAAGCTGCATGTCTTCGACCGGCCGCTGGCGCTCTGGAGTGAGCTGCAGGCCATGGTCGGCGGCTCGGAGGGACTGCCAAGCTTCCAGATTCCCAAATTCGAATGGGTGCAGCCGACGCTGGAATTCCTGTCGCCGACTTTCGCCGAATTCCTGCTGTTCTTCGCCACCCTGATCCTGTTCATCGCGAGCTGGGGAGATTTGCGGCGCGCCTTGATCATGACATTCGGTGAGCGCGACGCGCGGCTGCGCACCTTGCGAATCCTCAACGAGATCGAGGTCCATCTCGGCAACTACCTGCTGACCGTGACCGTCATCAATATCGGCGTCGGGATCGCCACAGGCGTCGTGTGCGCGGTCACCAGAATGCCAAATCCGGCCGGGCTTGGTGCGCTTGCGGCTGCGCTCAACTTCATTCCCATCATTGGTCCGGTTGCAATGTTCGCCATATTGGCCATCGTCGGTGTCCTGGCGTTCCCGACCATCGGCGGCGGCCTGGCTGCGGCGATCGCCTTCGGCGGTATCACCTTCCTGGAAGGGCACTTCGTCACGCCGACCATCATCGGCCGCAGGCTGGCACTGAATGCGCTGGCGGTCTTCGTCGCCCTCGCCTTCTGGACCTGGCTGTGGGGACCGATGGGCGCCTTCCTGTCATCTCCGCTGCTGATTGTCGGGTTGATCCTGAAGGAGCATCTGTTGCCGGAGGACGCCCCCCAGCTCCCGCCGGAGTGACGGCCGCCGCAAACGGAACTTCCCCGAAGACGACGCGTTTTCCGGCTATCTCCGCCGACAGCTTTGGAGCCCTTTGATGTCAATGACCAATGGCGAAGCCGGGACGAGAGACTGGATCGACAAAGCCACCGCAGAACGCCTCGAGAAGGATGTAGCAGCCGTGAAAAGCGATATCGCCGCCCTCACCGATCAGATCACCGACGCCCTCAACACCTTCGCCAACGCCACGGGCAAGCAGGCCCGGCGCGGCTACAAGCAGGCGCGCGACAACATGGATTCGACGCTCGACGATGTCTCGGAGCGCGGCAGCGCGATGATGGACGCGGCGCAGGATGCCTATGGCTCGATCGAGGAGACGCTGGAAGAGGCGATTACGCAGCGGCCGCTCGCGACCGTCGGTGTCGCGCTCGGCATCGGCTTCCTGATCGGCTTTGCCTGGCGCCGCTGAGGCGCGATGAATAACGAGGTCACGACGGCCGTCGCTGCCGTGACCGGCAGGTCGTGAATTGGCTGGTGAGGATCCGAGGAGCAAGGCTGTGTTTCAGCGTATCATCGACGGCATCAGCGCATCGACGGGCACGACCGTACGATTGACCTCGCTTGCGGCAGGTGCGGCGCTCGCGCTGTTCATCACCACATGCTTCCTCTGCGCCGCGGCCTTCATCTCGGTCCTCGACAAATACGGCCCGGTTCAGGCCTGCCTTGCCGGCGCCGGCATCTTCTTCCTGCTGACGCTCGCTGCCGCCGGAAGCTATTGGGGCTACAAACGGGAAATCCAGACACGCGCCCGTATCGCGGCCGAGCGCGCCGCGAAGGCCGCTCCGAGCATGCTCGCCGATCCCATGCTGATCGCCACAGGCCTGCAGATCGTCCGCGCCATCGGGGTCAAGCGGCTGCTACCGATCCTGGCGATCGGGGGCGTTGCGCTTGGCATCATGGCAAGCCGCATTGGCGTCCCCGACGAGGCACCGGCCGAGCCCGCCGAATAGGACCGAGTCACGCTAAGAAAGTTGCGCCGCCAACCGAGCAGGAAGGGTCGCGGCGACTAGACGCGCCGCCTCTGCGCAATATTTCGCCAGTCGCGGAAAATCCTTGTGGCCTCACGTAATCGCTACTCGGATAGGCAGACGGTTGCCGTTAAAAGCATCGCCCTGATTCCAATTGAAATAATTAGCAATGAAGCCGTCCGTCAAGGCGAACCTCGCCGCATTCCAACACGACGCCAGGCTCTATTTGACGCTCGGCATTGCCAACTGGTCGGTGTTCGTCGACCACATTCCGAACAATGTCGTCAATCTGCTGACGCTGCGCAACTTCGGCTTCAGCGGCGCCGCCGACCTGTTCGTGTTCGTGGTCGGCTATGGCGTTGCCATCATCCACGGCAGGATGGCGCTGGAGCGCGGCTATGTCGTCGCCGCAACACGCATCTTTCGTCGCGTCTGGCGGCTCTATGCCGCCTATGTGGTGCTGTTCGTGATCTACATCGACGCCATCGCTTACGTCGCCTCGCAATCGATGGCGCCGGAGATCATCAGCGAGTACAACATCTCGGGGATTCTCGAGCACCCGTTGCGCATCCTGGTCCAGGGATTGGTGCTCCAGGAAGAGCCGCTCAATCTCGACCTTCTGCAGCTGATGATTCCGCTGATGGCATTCTTTCCGCTTGCCTTGTGGGGCCTGCTGCGACGTCCGAACGTGACGCTGGCGGCTTCTGTCGCGCTCTATCTGGCTGCACGCCGGTTTGGCTGGGCGTTTCACGCCTATCCTGACCTGGAATGGACATTCAACCCGCTGTGCTGGCAGATGCTGATGGTGCTGGGCGGCTGGTTCGCCGTCACCGGCGCGTCAGGACACAAGCTTCACAGGCTCTCGTGGCTTCGCGTGCTCGCCGGCGCCTATCTCGTGCTCGCGATGGCCATCACCTTGATGCGCCATTCGCCGACGCTCTCTACTTATTTGCCTGACATCGTGCTCAACGCCATCTCGCCGACCGACAAGGAAAATCTGGCGCCCTATCGCGTGCTCCATTTCCTCGCGCTCGCCTTCCTTGCGACCTATCTCATCCCGTCTGACCATCCGGGGCTGCAATGGAAGTCGCTCCAGATGGTAATCAAATGCGGCGAGGAATGGCTTGCCGTATTCTGCATCGGCGTCTTCCTGTCTTTCGCCGGCCATCTCATCCTGATCACGGGCGCCAATCTGGTCGTGATGCAGATCGGGGTGAGCCTGGCCGGTTTCGCCGTGATGACGGTGGTGGCCTATTATATTTCCTGGTCGAAGCGCCAGGACGAGCCGGCGGCCTTGCGGCAACGGGCCTGATTATCGTGCGATTTTGCTAGGCCAGGAACCTCCGCTGCGCTATGCGGAATGAGGTGGCCCTGTGGCAAGGGCGGCCTCTGCGCAAGGAGAGACCGGCTTGGTCATGGCGAAACACACGAGCGATGCGGCCGAGGGTGCACCCCGGCGCGGCCGGCCGCGATCCATCGAGACCACCAACGCCATCCTCGAAAGCGCCTATGCGCTGATGGCTGCGACCGGCCTTGCCGCGACCACGATCGACGCAGTGGCACGCCACTCCAACGTCTCAAAGATGACCATCTACAAATGGTGGCCGTCGCGGGAGGCGCTGCTGATCGACGCCTTTCTCCATCACGCCGCCCAAATGCTGCCGCTGCCGCCGGCGAGCGCGGGCACGCCCGCCGTGCGCGCCCGCCGCCATGCCGTGGCCTATGCCGAAGCCCTGCAGGGCGAATTCGGCAAGGTGCAGCTTGCCGTGATCTCCGAATGCATCTCCAAGACCGGCTCGGCCGAGCTGTTCTATGCCCGCTATCTGCAATTCCGCCGCGACGCGCTGGTGGAGATGATCGCGGCCGGCCAGCGCGACGGCAGCATTCTGGCGCAAGCGCCGGCGGAAGATCTCTACGACGCCATCTATGGCAGCCTGTTCTACCGCTACGTCTTCGGCATCGCGCCGATCACGCCGGCCTATGCGCGGTCCCTGGTCGACCTGGTCTTGCGGCCGAAGGGCTAAAGCCGGCGCACAAGATACGGCCCAATCTCACAACTTCCCAGAGGAGCATCGTTCCCATCATGGTCAAGCGCATCCTGCCCTACGAAGGACTGCTCCACGAAGTGGTCGAGCATGCAGGCGTTCTCTACATCGGCGGCATCGTCCCCGAGGACACGAGCCAGGACATGTCGGGTCAGGCCAATGATGTGCTCGGCCAGTTGTCGCGTCTGCTCGAGACTCTCGGATCCGACATGGCCAACGTCCTGCAGGTGACGATCTTCATGACTGATCTCAGCGAGAAGGCTGCATTCAACGCGGCCTGGAAAGCGCATTTTGCGGGAGCTCATTTGCCGGCGCGTGCCGCCGTCGGCGTGGCCGATCTCGGCCCCGACGTCAAGCTCGAGATGACCGCCATCGCGGCTCGCGTGAGCGCGGCCTGAAGCGCGGGCGACAAGCCTGCCTCGCGCCTACTTCGCCGGGCGCACCGGTGCGGAAATCTTGTCCGTGCGGTCGCGCTCGCTCATGTCGACGACCGTCTCCATCGGCGCCGTCAGCTCGTAGACATAAGAGACGTCGGTGAAGTAGCGCTTGGCGTTGCCGCCGAGCGCTTCGGGCGCGACGCGGTCGAGCAGGATCAGGCCGAAATCCGAATCCGGGCGACGCGTCGCCTCGCTGGTGTTGAACTCCTCCCAGCGGAAATGAAACACAGTCTCGGGCTCCTCACCCGTCACCGTCCAGTTCGCGGTGATGTGTGGATGCTTGCCGACCAGCGACAGGCCTTCATCCGAATGCGAGGCGAGCTCGAAGAACAGCAGCGACAGGCTTTGCGCGGCGCGCGCGCTGACGGCGATATCAGGGCCGCTGACGGCGATGCGGTCAGCGTGCGGAATCGCGCGCGCCTCGAACAGGCCCTTCAGCTTGACGCCCTGCCATTGGCTCTCGCTGAGCAGCGAGACCACGTTGGACATGGCGTGGATGCGGCCGATCAAGAGCTCGCGCGCAACGTCGATGTCGGAGCCATGGCGCAGCGTGCGCGTCACGATCGACTGGATCACCGCGAGGATGTTCTTCACGCGATGATTCAGCTCGTCGATAACGGCCGTCAGCCGCCGCTCGAAACCGATCCGCACCTGGATCTCGCGGCTAAGCCTTAAGTTGTTATAGGCGACGTAACCGAACAGGCCGCACACCATCGCGGTGATGGCAAAGCCGATCGCCGCCACGATGATCGCGGTCTGCTCGGCGCGCCGCGCCGAATTGGTCTTGGCGTAATAGCCGAGCTGCCAGTCGCGGCCGCCGAAACTGATGGTGCGCGTCGCCGACGGTGCCGGCCCGTCCGGTGACGTCATGCGGGTCGAGACGACGCCCTGGTCGCTGGCAACGAGCTCGCTGCCCTCCTTGCGCGGATCCTTCAGCGCGACCGAGAACAACGACAGGTCGTCATTGGTCAGCATCAGCGAGGCCAGCTCGTAGGAAAACGTGATGAAGCCGGCCGGCTCGGTCGCGCCTTCGGGAATGACGGGGGCCGCCACGATGACGCCGATCGGTCCGTTCTCACGCAATAACGGTATCGGATCGGAGGCAACCGATCGTTTCTCGACCCTGGCCCGGGTCAGCATCGCACTGCGAACCGGGTCGTCATCATAGCTGCGGCCTGGCAGCGTCTTGGTCTCGTCGCTGCGCGGCTCGAGGTCCATCAGCACATCTATCGGCTGCGTTACGCTTGCCGGATCGATTGGCTTGTCGTTGAAATCACGGATCTGCGGCTTCGGGAAGCCGGCGGCGGCAAGGGCGGCCTGCGCCGCGGCGAGCTCGCTCGGGCGAAGCCGGGCAACCCAGCCGGCCACCACGAAGTCGGTCTTGAAGGCGTAGATCGCCGAGCGCAGCGGCTCCAGCATGTTGGGCTTCAGCACCGATGGCGCCCGGAACAGGCCTGAGGCGACACGCGCCAGCAGCTCACGCTCGGTTGAGCGGTCCTGGACCAAGCTCGCATGAACGTCGATCGCGCGCGCCAGCGCGATCCGGTCCAGCGCCAGCTCCTGATCGTGGACACGATAAGCCGCAAGCCCCGAGAGCAAGGCTCCGAGCAGAGCGATGAAGCCGATGATGAAACCCAGCCGGACCACGCGACTACTCAGGCGAAGGAAGAAGGTCGGCAACAAACACGGAGCATATGAACGCCGCTCGAACGGCCCTGTGCCGAAACAGGGTGGACCCCAGTGGCAAGGATAATGACGGAGGAGGCATCTGTACGCAACTTGGGTCGCCCAAAAAGCTTAATCCGCCCGGCCGATCGTCCGACCATCTGCGGCTTTGCCCCGGGCACCGGAGGTAGATAATCGCCGTGTCCGAAATTTGTTCCGTTGGCTGCGTTTTGCCTTAGGCGTTAACGGCGGGAAAGGCCTGCGCCGCGTCGCCGCGGCCCGTTAGCCCGTCCGCTTCAATCCGCTCGTTTCAGACCACCTTTGGTCTCGATGAAGCTGACGATGCGATCGAGCCCGTCGCTCTTTTTGAGATTGGTCATGACAAAGGGGCGCTCGCCGCGCATGCGTTTGGCATCCGTGTTCATCTTCTCCAGGGACGCACCGACATGAGGCGCGAGGTCGATCTTGTTGATGACCAGGAGGTCGGAACGGGTGATACCCGGGCCACCCTTGGAGGGGATCTTGTCGCCGGCGGCAACGTCGATCACGTAGATGGTGAGGTCGGCAAGCTCCGGGGAAAAGGTGGCAGCGAGATTGTCGCCACCGGATTCGATCAGCACGAGATCGAGCCCGGGAAATTTCGCGCGCATGTCGGCGACCGCCGCAAGGTTCATCGAGGCGTCCTCACGGATCGCAGTGTGCGGACAGCCGCCGGTCTCGACGCCGGCGATCCGATCCGGCGTCAGCGAACCCGAGCGCACAAGGAATTCCGCATCCCATTTGGTGTAGATGTCATTTGTGATCGCTGCGATGTCGTAACGCTCGCGCATGGTCTTGCAGAGCAGGTCCATCAGCGCGGTCTTGCCCGATCCGACCGGGCCGCCGACGCCGACGCGCAAAGGGCCGTGAGAAGTTGCCATTTAGTTGCTCTCTATTAAATGTCGTCCCGGCGGAGGCCGGGACGACGCTGTGGCAAGATCGTGCCTCATGACCGAAACAGCCGCGTATATTGCGTCTCGTGGCGCAGGCTGGCGAGATCGGCGCGAAAGGTTGCACTGCCGAGATCGTCCAGTGTCGCGCTCAGCGCCCGGCTCGCGGTCGCAGCGACGGCAGTTTCCAGCCTCACCAGCACGCGCTGGCTGTCGGTCTGGCCGAGCGGAATCAGCCGGCTCGCCGCGGAAATCCAGTTCGAGACCAGCGCATGCAGGAAGGCGTGCAGCGTCGCTGCCAGGGGCACGCCGTGCAGCGCGGCGACAACGCCGACCGCAACGGGATAGACCAGTGGCGTGCGGCATGCCGCGACCATGGCATCCAGGCCGTCCGCATCCCACGCCGTGCGCGAGATGTCGATGAAGGCGCGGCCTTGCGAGGTGGTTTCGAGCTGCCGCTCGCGCGACGGCACGAAGGCGGCGGCGAGCTCGGCGACGTCGCTCAGAGCAGCATCTTCGCCCGCCTCGGCGGCACGGTAAGCATGAACGAGAAACGTCGCGTCACAAGCGCCGGAGCCGTCACTAAGCATGGCATCGAGCCAATTGGCGAGCGACGAGACGTCTGTGATATCGCCGGCCTCAACTGCCCATTCGATGCCGCTGGAATAGGAGAAGCCGCCGACGGGAAACGCCGGCGACAGCCACGTCATCAGCCGGTACAGCGCCGCCGCCTCGCGTTCGGCGAGGTCGCCGGGACCGTCAGGCTCATTTGTGGTCATGAGCATGCTTGTGGCCGTGATGATGGTCGGGATGGTCGCAATGTTCGTCATGATGATGGTCGTGATCATGCCCATGGTCGTGCGCGGCATGACCATGATGATGATCATGGCCGTGATGATGATCATGGTGACCGTGATCATGACGTGCATGATCGTGATGGCCGTGATCATCGTGGCCATGCGCATGGCCGGCATCGGCGTAGGCCCCGCCCTCAGGATCGAACGGCGCCTCGATCTCGACCACCCTCGCGCCAAGCCCCTTCACCATGGCTTCGATGACGTGATCGCGGCGAATGCGCAAGGCTTTGGTCACGAGCTGCGTCGGCAGATGGCGGTTGCCGAGATGCCAGGCGACGCGGATGAGGTGGTGCGGATCGCGGCCGCGGATCTCGAGCAGCGGCTCGGGCGCTGCCACCACTTCGACGAGCCTTCCGTCCTCCAGCACCAGCGCATCGCCGCCGCGCAACGCAACGGCGTTCTCCAGGTCGAGCAGGAATTCGAGGCCCCGCGTCCCCGTCATCGCCATGCGGCGGCGGTGCCGATCGTCGAAATCGAGCACGACCGTATCCGCCGGCGCTTCCGCGAAGCGGTGCTGTCCCTTAACCTGCGTCGCCCGGATCATTCGCTGTTACCTCGTCTCGACCTTCTCGGGCGTGATATATTCGATCTTCGGCGGCGCCGTGAAGCACTTTACCGCGACCCGGCCGAACGTCTTCATGTGCTCGGCGGCACGATGTGGCCCCAGCGCCTCCATGTTCTCCCACTGCTCGACGAACACCATCTTGGTGGGATCGGTCACGCTCTCGTGCAGATCGTAGGCGATATTGCCGGGCTCCTTCCGCGTCTCCTTGATGCAGGCGGTGGCGGCTGCGATGAACTCGGCGCGGGTTTCGGGCTTGATGGTCAAGGTGGCGACGACGTAGATCACGAGAAATCCTCCCGGCTTTTCTTCTCTGGTTAGATACCGGGCGAGACATTAGACCAGCCGGGATCGAACGCAAAACTGCAAAAAGCCGTCCCCGGATGTGCCGGGGACATGCGTTGAGGCGCTATTTCAGTACATGAAATATCGTTGTGCCATCGGCAGCACCTCGGCGGGCGGACAGGTCAGCAACTCGCCGTCGGCGCGCACCTCGTAGGTCTCCGGATCGACCTCGATAGTGGGCGTGGCGTCGTTGTGGATCATGCTCTTCTTGGAGATCTTGCTGCGGGTGTTCTGGACCGCATAGAGCTTCTTCTCGATGCCGAGCTTGCGGGCGAGCCCGCCGGTGACGGCGGCTTTCGAAGTGAAGACCACCGAGGACGCCGTACGGGCCTTGCCGAAGGCGCCGAACATCGGCTGATAGTGCACAGGCTGCGGCGTCGGGATCGAGGCGTTGGGATCACCCATCGGAGCTGCAACGATGGTGCCGCCCTTGACGATGCAATCAGGCTTGACGCCGAAGAAGGCCGGCGACCACAGCACGAGATCGGCGAGCTTGCCCTTCTCCACCGAGCCGATCAGCTTCGAGACGCCATGCGCGATCGCGGGGTTGATGGTGTATTTGGCGATGTAGCGCTTGACCCGGAAATTGTCGTTGTCCTTGCCCTTGTCCTGCGGCAGCGACCCGCGCTGCTTCTTCATCTTGTCGGCGGTCTGCCAGGTGCGGATGATGACCTCACCGAGACGACCCATCGCCTGGGAGTCCGAGGACATCATGGAGAGCGCGCCGAGGTCGTGCAGAATGTCTTCGGCCGCGATGGTCTCCTTGCGGATGCGGCTTTCGGCGAACGCGAGATCCTCCGCAATCGAGGGATCGAGGTGGTGACACACCATCAGCATGTCCAGATGCTCGTCGATGGTGTTGCGGGTGAAGGGCCGCGTCGGGTTGGTCGAGGACGGCAGCACGTTCTTGAGCCCTGCGACCTTGATGATGTCAGGCGCGTGGCCGCCGCCGGCACCTTCGGTGTGGAAGGCGTGAATGGTGCGGCCCTTGAAAGCCTTGATGGTATCCTCGACGAAGCCTGACTCGTTCAGCGTGTCGGAATGCAGCATGACCTGGATGTCGTAATCGTCGGCGACCGACAAGCAGTTGTCGATCGCGGCCGGCGTCGTGCCCCAATCCTCGTGCAGTTTCAGTGCGCAGGCGCCGGCCTTGACCATCTCGACCAGAGCAGCGGGCCGCGAGGCGTTGCCCTTGCCTGATATGCCGAGATTGACCGGAAAGGCGTCGAACGACTGGATCATCCGCGCGATATGCCAGGGGCCGGGTGTGCAGGTCGTGGCGAAGGTGCCGTGCGACGGGCCGGTACCACCGCCCAGCATCGAGGTGACGCCACTCATCAGCGCGTGCTCGATCTGCTGCGGGCAGATGAAATGGATGTGGCTGTCGAAGCCGCCTGCGGTGAGGATCTTTCCTTCGCCCGCAATCACGTCCGTGCCCGGGCCGATGATGATCGTGACGCCCGGCTGGATGTCGGGATTGCCGGCCTTGCCGATCGCCGAGATCATCCCGTCCTTGATGGCGACGTCGGCCTTCACGATGCCCCAGTGATCGACGATCAGCGCATTGGTGATGACAGTATCGGCCGCGCCCTGCTTGTTCGTCACCTGCGATTGGCCCATGCCGTCACGGATCACCTTGCCGCCGCCGAACTTCACCTCCTCGCCATAGGTCGTGAAATCCTTCTCGACCTCGATGATGAGATCGGTGTCGGCCAACCGCACCTTGTCACCGGTGGTCGGGCCGAACATGTCGGCGTAGACGGAACGCTTCATCTTGACGGACATCACAAGCCCCGTTTGCGTTTGAATTCTTGGTCAGTGCTCACAGCGAAGCCCTCGCCTTTCGCACCATGTCGTCGAATGTCGTGTCGAGCCAGACGCTACCGCAACGGCAACCGGCGACGACCTGCTCGGCCCAGCCGGTGTAATCGGCGAGGTCATCGCGTTCGTCGGAGCTGGGATCGGAATGAATACGCGCCCCGATATTGCTGATCTTGTCGGCGATCTTGATCAGCTTTGCGCCGGGAGATTTGTGCGGAGCGTCCTCGATCTGCTTCCGCCGCCGCTCGGCCTTCGACAGGTTCATGTCGTCGGTGCACTCGGCGACGAGCCCGGCGACACGCTCGGAGAATTTTTGCGCCAGCTCCTCGCGCGTGGTCTCGGTGTCCTCGATCGTATCGTGCAGCCAACCGGCCGCAACCAGTTCGGCATCGGCGCCATCAGTCGCCGTTGCCAGCAGGTTCGCGACCTCCGCGAGATGATTGATGTAGGGCTCGTTCCCCCGCCCCTTGCGCGACATGCCGTTGTGCCGGCGCGCGGCCAGTTCAGCAGCTTCGGAGACGAGGCGGACCGGGGGAATCACGACAACACTCCTGGTCAGTGCAGCGCCGGCAGCAAGCCGCGGGTCTTGAATAACTCGTCGAGCTTCACCCGTGCGAGCCGATAGCCGGCCTTGCGGCGTCGCTCGATACCCCCTGCGGAAAAATCGCGAAAGGCGCTGGAGTCCTCGACCTGCTCCGACAGGCCGGCCGCCTTGACCAGATCGGAATCGGCGAGATCGATGTTGGTGATCGCACCCAGCGTCTTGAAGCGCTGCGCCTGCGTCACCCGCCTGTCGAGGTCCGGCGTTCGCGCCGCTTCAGGAACGGCTGCGGAAAGGGCCTCGATGGTCTGAAGGAGCTCGTTGATGACAGCGGCATTTGCGCCGTCCTGGCGAAGCCGATTGCCATAGCGCAGCTCGCTTAGACGATCGTTCACCTCGATCACGTTCTTCGGCGCAGCCCGCTTGCCTCGGAAGAGGTTCATCACCACGAGAATGCGATCGACATCTGCCGACCCCGAAAACGCCTCGATCGCATCGCCGAGCGGCGTATTGTCGACGATACCGCCATCCCAGAACGTCTTGCCGGCGATCGGGGTCGCCGGAAATCCAGGTGGAAGGCTGCCACTGGCCAGGATGTGTCGCGGGCCGATCTGCTTCTGTGGATCATTGCGGAAGCGCATCAGCTCGCCGGAGACCATATCGACCGCGGTCACGACGAAGGCGGTCGGGCTGGCATTCAGCGCCGCAAAATCCACGTGCTTCCTCAGCGTCTCGAGCATGGGCGAGGTATCGTAGAAATTCGTCCAGCTGAGGACATCCCAGTAATCGTAGCGCGGCTTGTAGAAGCCGTGCACGCCGAACAGGGCGAAATCGTGCTCCGCGATGCCCCACCAATAGTTGCGCGGCTCCAGTGCAAGCCCGGACCAAAGGTCCTGCAAACGCCGCCTGGCGTCAGCCCGGTCGGCGGCGCCTACGACACAGGCGGCGTTGATCGCGCCGATGGACACACCGGTGACGGCTGCCAGCGTGATCGTCCGGCCCGCACGATCGATGTCGTCCATCAATTCCAGCAGCGCCTCGATCGCACCGAACTCATAGGCGCCGAGCGCGCCGCCGCCCTGGAGCACGAGTCCGATCTCGACCTTGTCCTTGGCGAGCGTATCCATGGCGGACCTTCCTGTCGTTTCCCTGCCTGTAGTTTCCCTGGCTATAGTTTTCCCATCACGTCGCCGCGAAAACCGTAGATCGTCTTCTTGCCCGCCAGCGCCACGAGCTGGACCTCGCGGGTCTGGCCGGGCTCGAAGCGGACGGCGGTGCCGGCGGCGATGTCGAGGCGCATGCCGCGGGACTTCTTGCGGTCGAATTTCAGCGCCGGGTTGGTCTCGAAGAAATGATAGTGCGAGCCGACCTGGATCGGGCGGTCGCCGGTATTGGCGACCGTCAATGTCACGGTCTTGCGGCCGGCATTGAGCTCAATCTCGCCGTCCTGGATGAAGAGTTCGCCGGGGATCATGTCGCTCTCCTATCGGATCGGTTCGTGCACGGTGACGAGCTTGGTGCCGTCGGGGAACGTCGCCTCGACCTGAATGTCGTGGATCATCTCGGGGATACCAGGCATCACCTGGTCGCGGGTGAGCACCTGCGCGCCCGACTGCATCAGCTCGGCGACGGTGCGGCCGTCGCGCGCGCCCTCGAGGATGAAATCGGAGATGATCGCGATCGCCTCGGGATGGTTGAGCTTGACGCCGCGATCCAGCCTGCGGCGCGCCACGATGGCGGCCATCGAGATCAGAAGCTTGTCCTTTTCGCGGGGAGACAGGTTCATGCGAAATCTCTTCGGTTCAACACTTCAATTCAGCCGGCCGTCAATTCAGCCAGAGTCGCGGCAGGGCCGCACCGGTGCGCGCCAGCACGGCCATCATGTCGGTACGCAAACGCGCCGCATCTTGGGCACAGAACCGCGCCATTGCAAAGCCATTCCAGGCTGAAATCCCGACCTCGCCGGCGAAAGAGTCCGACACTTCGCGGAGGCGTTCGACCAATGCCTCGTCGCCCGGCACGATCAGCGCCGTGCCGATCGCGGCAGCGCCCTTCGCGAACGCCGGTCGCGCGAGCTTCGCACCGATATCACCGTCGAGCCTGACGGTCTCGGCGAAGACCAGCCTGGCGCCACGGGAGAGCCGCCAGCGGTCGACAAATTCGCCCTGCTCCATGCGCTCGCCCATGGCGGTGCGGCCGAATACGACAATTTCACAAAGCAGCAGCGAGGCGGCCTCGTCGAGCTCGATGTCGAAACGGCGGTGGACCCGCGCGCGGTCGAACAGGATCGTCTCCTGAGGCAACCAGCCGAGATGCGCACCGGCGCCAACCTTCAGCGAAATGTTGAGCTGCGCTGCCGCCCCCGGCGCGCGGTAGACCTTTTCCGCAGCCGCCGTCGTCAGCGTCAAACGCGAACTATCTGCGGCCGAGATCTCGATGTCGAACTGGTCACCGCCGGCGACGCCGCCGGCCGTATTGACGAACACGCCGGACAGGCCATCATCCTCCGGCGAGGGAAAGCGCACCCGGAGCGAGCCGGATTCATGCAAGGCGCCCCGCCGCGTCACGCCGTCACGGGCATGCACGTCGAAGCGCACGGCACCGCGGGCGCGATTGGCTTCGAACACCGAAGATGTCGCCAAAGATGTGACCAAGGCGTCGCTGCGCATCCGTCTCCCCCAGCCGGCCGCGGCAGGATTTCTCTAGCCTACAATGCCCCGGCCTACAGCGCCATCTGGCGGCTGATCTCGCTTGGGTCGAGATTGGAGCGGTCGCAGGTGAATTTCACCGCACCACGATCCATCACCGCAAAGCTGTCGCCGAGTTCGCAGGCAAAGTCGAGATATTGTTCGACCAGCACGATGGCGATGTTGCCGAGGTTGCGCAAGTAAGAGATCGCCCTGCCGATGTCCTTGATGATCGAGGGCTGGATGCCCTCGGTCGGCTCGTCGAGCAGCAGCAATTTTGGCCGCATCACCAGCGCGCGGCCGATCGCGAGCTGCTGCTGCTGGCCGCCGGAGAGGTCGCCGCCGCGCCGGCCGAGCATGGATTGCAGCACCGGAAACAGCGAGAACACATCGTCGGGAATGTTCTTGTCCTGGCGCTTGAGCGGGCCGAAGCCGGTCTTGAGGTTCTCCTCGACCGTCAGCAGCGGAAAGATCTCGCGGCCCTGGGGCACGAAGCCGATGCCCTTGCGCGCCCGCTCATAGGGCTTGAGGCCGCTAATGTCGCCGCCGTCGAACAGGATCGCGCCCGAGGAGATCGGATATTGCCCGACCATGGCGCGCAGCAGCGAGGTCTTGCCGACGCCGTTGCGTCCGAGCACGCAGGTCACCTTGCCAGGCTCGGCGGCGATCGAGACGCCGCGCAGCGCTTGCGCCGCGCCGTAGAACAGGTTGATGTCCTTGACCTCAAGCATCGCTCAGCGTCCCAGATAGACTTCGATGACCCGGTCGTTGGACGAGACCTGGTCGATGGTTCCTTCGGCGAGCACGGTGCCTTCGTGCAGACAGGTGACCTTGACCCCGAGCTCGCGCACGAATGTCATGTCGTGCTCGACCACCATGACGGTGTGGGTCTTGTTGATCTCCTTCAGCAGCTCGGCAGTGAGGTGGGTCTCGACGTCGGTCATGCCGGCGACGGGCTCGTCGACGAGGAGCAGTTTCGGATCCTGCGCGAGCAGCATGCCGATCTCGAGCCACTGCTTCTGTCCGTGGCTGAGGCTGCCGGCGAGGCGGTTGCGGGCGTCGGTGAGGCGGATCGTCTCCAGCACCTTGTCGATGCGCTCCGACTCGGCCCTGCTGCCGCGCCAGAACAGCGTGCCCTTGACGCTGTGATCGACGTTGAGCGCCAGCAGCAGATTGTCCTGCACGGTCTGGCTCTCGAACACCGTCGGCTTCTGGAATTTGCGGCCGATGCCGAGCTCGGCGATGCGGGTCTCGTCGAGCCGCGTCAAATCGGTGACGCCGTCGAACAGCACGGTGCCCTCGTCCGGCTTGGTCTTGCCGGTGATGATGTCCATCATCGTGGTCTTGCCGGCGCCGTTCGGGCCGATGATGGCGCGCATCTCGCCGGGCGCAAGCGTCAGCGACAGATTGTTGATGGCGTGGAAACCATCGAACGAGACGTGCACACCGTCGAGATAGAGCATCGCGGAGGTCGCGCGGGTATCCATGACGTTCATGACCGCTACTCCGCCATGTTCGGTTCGGTGATGCCGTCTTCGGCCGCGGCGCTCGCGGTCATCGCGGCCGGACGCCTCTCTCTCGTCGACTCGCGCCAGGCGCTGAAGGTGCCGACGATGCCCTTGGGCAGCAGCAACGTCACCAGGATGAACAACGCACCCAGCATGAACAGCCAGTACGGCGCCAGCACACCCGAGGTGAAGAAGGTCTTGGCGTAGTTGACGACGATGGCGCCGAGCGCGGCGCCGACCAGCGTGCCGCGGCCGCCGACCGCGACCCAGATCACCGCCTCGATCGAATTGCCCGGCGCGAATTCGGATGGGTTGATGATGCCGACCTGCGGCACATAGAGCGCGCCGGCAACGCCGGCCATGCAGGCCGACAGCGTGAACACGAACAGCTTGTAGGATTCGACGCGGTAGCCGAGGAAGCGGCTGCGCGATTCGGCGTCGCGGATCGCGATCAGCACCTTGCCGAGCTTGGAGGACACGACCGAGCGGCAGATCAGGAAGCTGAAGATCAGCGCCAGACAGCTCAGCGCGAACAGCGCGGCACGGGTGCCCTCGGCCTGGACGTTGAAGCCCAGGATGTCCTTGAAGTCGGTCAGGCCGTTATTGCCGCCGAAGCCGAAATCATTGCGGAAGAAGGCGAGCAGCAGCGCATAGGTCATCGCCTGCGTGATGATCGACAGATAGACGCCGGTGACGCGGGAGCGGAAGGCGAGCCAGCCGAAGCAAAAGGCGAGCAGGCCCGGCACGACCAGCACCATCAACGCCGCGAACCAGAACATGTCGAAGCCGTACCAGTACCAGGGCAGCTTCTGCCAGTTCAGGAACACCATGAAGTCGGGCAGGATGGGATTGCCGTAGACGCCGCGGGTGCCGATCTGCCGCATCAGATACATGCCCATCGCGTAGCCGCCAAGCGCGAAGAAGGCGCCGTGGCCGAGCGAGAGGATGCCGCAATAGCCCCAGATCAGGTCGATGGAGAGCGCCAGGATGGCGTAGCAGACATATTTGCCCCAGAGCGCGACCAGATAGGTCGGCACCTGCAGGAACGAGCCCGTCGGCAGCAGCAGGTTGGAGAGCGGGATGAGGATGCCGCAGGCGGCGACGACCATCAGGAAGATCGCCGCGCCGCGGTCCAGCGATCGCGTCAGCATGTGAGGGGTCATGCTTCCACCGCACGGCCCTTGAGCGCGAACAGGCCGCGCGGCCGCTTTTGAATGAACAGGATGATCAGGACCAGAATCGCGATCTTGCCGAGCACGGCGCCGGCGACCGGCTCCAGGAACTTGTTGGCGATGCCGAGCGTGAAGGCGCCGACCAGCGTGCCCCAGAGGTTGCCGACGCCGCCGAACACCACGACCATGAAACTGTCGATGATGTAGCTCTGGCCGAGATTGGGGCTGACATTGTCGATCTGCGACAGCGCCACGCCGGCGATGCCGGCAATGCCCGACCCGAGCCCGAAGGTCAGCGCGTCGACGCGCGAGGTGGCAATGCCCATCGAGGCCGCCATGCGCCGGTTTTGCGTCACGGCGCGCATCTCGAGGCCCAGCGCCGTGTAGCGCAGCATGGCGAGCAGGATCACGAACACCGCCAGCGTGAAGCAGAGGATCCAGAGCCGGTTATAGGTGATGGTGATCTGGCCGAGCTCGAACGCACCGCTCATCCAGGAGGGGTTGCCGACCTCGCGGTTGGTCGGGCCGAACATGGTGCGCACCGCCTGCTGCAACACCAGCGACAGGCCCCAGGTCGCGAGCAGCGTCTCCAGCGGCCGGCCATAGAGAAAGCGGATGATGCTGCGCTCGATCAGCACGCCGATGGCGCCGGCAACGAGGAAGGCGAGCGGCACCGCGATCAGCAGCGAATAGTCGAACAGAGTGGGATAACGGGTGCGGATCACCTCCTGCACCACGAAGGTGGTGTAGGCCCCTAACATCACCATCTCGCCATGGGCCATGTTGATGACGCCCATCACGCCGAAGGTGATGGCAAGCCCGATCGCGGCGAGCAGCAACACCGAGCCGAGCGAAAGGCCGTACCAGGCATTCTGCACCGTGGACCAGACCGCCAGCGTATTCTGGATCGAGCCGATCGCGCTCGTCGCGGCCTTCGCGACGGAGGCCGGCTGGTCGGTGCCGATGTCGGAGAGCAGCGCCAGCGCGTCCTGATCGCCGCGCGCCTTGATGGTGGCGACGGCCTCGAGCTTCTGGACTTCGGTGGCGTCGGACTTGAACAGCAGGATCGCCGCACGTGCCTCGCCGAGCGCGGTCTTGGCCGATTTATTGCTCTCCTTGGCGAGCGCGCTTTCGACCGCCTCGAGCGCGGTCTCTTCATGCGACTTGAAGACGGATTGAGCGGCCTGGAGCCGCGCGCCGAGATCGGGCGACTGCAGCGTCAGGCTGCCGAGCGCAGCATCGACGCTGCGACGCAGGCGGTTGTTGAGACGGACGGCGCTGGCGCTGTCAGGCACACTGGCGACGGGCTCACCGGTCGCGGCGTCGATCGACTTGCCGTCGGTGCCGGTGACGTAAACTTTCTTGGTGTCAGGATCGGCCATGAGGCGGCCGTCCTGCAGTGCGCTGATGATCGGAAAGGCGAGCTTGTTGCCGCTGCTTGCGACCGCGCCGATTGCTTCGTCCGTATCGGAATAATCGTCGTTGGCGAATTTGGCGACTGCATCCTCGAACGGACCGGCAAAGGCCGGCAATGCGAACGCGATCAGGAACAGCGACAGGACAAGGCTGCAGAAACGAGCGGACAATTTGGTTGGCACTGTGGATCACCCCGGCAGAAGTGGGGAGAAGACGGCGGAATAGCCGTCTTCTCCCGTCGTGCAGTCGAATGTCAGGTCCGGATCAGGAGCCGGAGCCGAGGCACTTGTTGGTCTTGGTGTTGAAGTTGCCGCACTTCTTGCCGACCCAGTCGCCGATCAGGTCCTTGGAGCCCTCGAGCTCCTTCGACCAGGCGTCGCCCGCCACCAGACCCGGGGTCTTCCAGACCACGTCGAACTGGCCGTTGCCCTTGATCTCGCCGATGAACACCGGCTTGGTGATGTGGTGGTTCGGCAGCATCTTCGAGGTGCCACCGGTCAGGTTCGGCGCCTCGATGCCGGGAAGCGCATCGATCACCTTGTCCGGATCGGTCGACTTCACCTTCTCGACGGCCTTGATCCACATGTTGAAGCCGATCACGTGGGCTTCCATCGGATCGTTGGTCGTGCGCTTCGGGTTCTTGGTGTAGGCCTGCCAGTCCTTGATGAACTTCTCGTTCGCCGGGGTCTTGATCGACTGGAAATAGTTCCAGGCGGCGAGATGGCCGACCAGCGGCTTGGTGTCGATGCCGGCGAGCTCTTCCTCACCCACCGAGAACGCGACCACCGGGATGTCCTTCGCCTTGATGCCCTGGTTGCCGAGCTCCTTGTAGAAGGGGACGTTGGCGTCGCCGTTGATGGTGGAGACCACCGCCGTCTTCTTGCCGGCCGAGCCGAACTTCTTGATGTCGGCCACGATCGTCTGCCAGTCGGAGTGACCGAACGGCGTGTAGTTGATCATGATGTCTTCCTGGGCGACACCCTTCGACTTCAAATAGGCTTCCAGGATCTTGTTGGTGGTGCGCGGATAGACGTAGTCGGTGCCCGCGAGCACCCAGCGCTTCACCTTCTCGTCCTTCATCAGGTAGTCGACGGCAGGGATCGCCTGCTGGTTCGGCGCAGCACCGGTGTAGAACACGTTGCGCTCGGACTCCTCACCCTCGTACTGCACGGGGTAGAACAGGATGTTGTTGAGCTCCTTGAACACCGGCAGCACCGACTTGCGCGACACCGAGGTCCAGCAGCCGAATACGACCGAGACCTTGTCCTTGGTGATCAGCTCGCGCGCCTTTTCGGCGAACAGCGGCCAGTTCGAGGCGGGGTCGACGACGACGGCCTCGAGCTTCTTGCCGAGCACGCCGCCCTTTTTGTTCTGCTCGTCGATCAGGAAGAGAATGGTGTCCTTCAGCGTGGTTTCGCTGATGGCCATGGTGCCGGAGAGGGAGTGCAGGACGCCGACCTTGATGGTGTCGTCCGCGGCCTTCGCGCCGGAAATGGACGCCAAACCGAGCAACAGTCCGGTGGTCGCGGCGAGCACGCCGCGGCGGCTAAATGACGCCGCTATATCGTGAATGGATTTGGTAGGCATGGATGTATCATCTCCCTGACGCAGACGTGAAAACGCTGCGAAACGGCCCCACGGCCGCTTGCGATTAACGGAATCGCAAGAACCATGCCATGGGCTTGGCACCCACCAAGTGATTGGTCAATCTAGACAATTCCGCCGCAATCAAACTTTAGCCGCAGTCTGGCGGCTCAAAATTTAGGCAGACAAATTGTATGCGCATGCGGCAGCCAGGTCATTTTTTGAGCAAAATAGGCCCGCTGGCTAAAATTCCGGCATAACTATTTTTGCACTGCAATCGATACCGGTCGACGTCCCGCCTTGAAAGCGCCCCGTCAATGTTCCATATGAGGATGGAGATCGCGAATCGAGCGATCGTTGCGAGCCGCGTGTTCTTAAGCCCCCACGGGCCTCTGGCTTGCCCCATATCTCCCAAGCCATCCGACACCCCAAACACGCAGGTGTCTTCTCGACACCCTTATGCACGCGCCCCGCTGATTGCGTCGGGCGCCGGCATTTGACATGGAAAGAACCCATCTTTTGACTTCGTTTCAGGACTTCGGCCTCGCCGAACCCATCGCACGTGCTCTCGCCGAAGAGAATTACGTCACCCCGACCCCCATCCAGGCTCAAACCATTCCGCTGGCGCTGACCGGCCGCGACGTCGTCGGCATCGCCCAAACCGGCACCGGCAAGACCGCGTCCTTCGCGCTGCCGATCCTGCATCGCCTGCTCGAGAACCGGATCAAGCCACAGCCCAAGACGGCCCGCGTGCTGGTGCTCTCGCCGACCCGCGAACTGTCCGGCCAGATCCTCGACAGCTTTAACGCTTATGGCCGCCACATTCGCCTGTCCTCGACGCTCGCCATCGGCGGCGTGCCGATGGGTCGCCAGGTCCGCGCCCTGATGCAGGGCGTCGACGTGCTGGTTGCCACCCCCGGCCGCCTGCTCGACCTCGTGCAGAGCAACGGGCTGAAGCTTGGCAGCGTCGAGTTCCTCGTGCTCGACGAGGCTGATCGCATGCTCGACATGGGCTTCATCAACGACATCCGCAAAATCGTCGCGAAACTCCCGATCAAGCGACAGACGCTGTTCTTCTCCGCCACCATGCCGAAGGACATTGCCGAGCTCGCCGATTCCATGCTGCGTGATCCGGCGCGCGTCGCGGTGACCCCGGTCTCCTCGACCGCCGAGCGCATCAACCAGCGCATCATCCAGGTGGATTTCTCGGCCAAGGCCGCCTTCCTGACCAAGCTGCTGAAGGACGAGCCGATCAACCGGGCGCTGGTTTTCACCCGCACCAAGCACGGCGCCGACAAGGTGGTGAAGACGCTGGAGCGGGCCGGCATCCCCGCCAGCGCGATCCACGGTAACAAATCGCAGAACCATCGCGAGCGCACGCTCGCGCAGTTCCGCTCCGGCGAAATCCGCACCCTGGTCGCCACCGATATCGCCGCCCGTGGCATCGACGTCGACGGCATCAGCCACGTCATCAACTACGACCTGCCGAACGTGCCGGAGACCTATGTGCACCGGATCGGCCGGACCGCGCGCGCCGGCGCCGAGGGCACCGCGATCTCGCTGGTCGCCGGCGGCGAGGAACTCAGCTATCTCCGCGACATCGAGCGGCTGATCAAGGTGGCGCTGCCGCGCGAGGACCTCCGCACGGATGCCGGCCGCCGCGATGCCGGCGCTCCCCCGCCCCAGCAACAACGGCAGGGCCGGCCGGGCGGCCGCCCGGGCCAGCGCCCGCAAAGCGCACGGCATGGCGACGGACGGCGTAGCGACGACAGGCATGCCGACGGACGCCATCACAGCTCCGGCAAGCCGAGCGACGGGCGGCCCGGTGAGGGCCGTCATGGCGAGGCGCGGCATGTGGACGGAAGGTCCGGAAACGGCTCGAAGGGCTCTCGCCGCCGCCGCTCCGGTGGTAAGATGCATTCACCAAACGAACGCCCGGAACAGCGTTCCGCGCATAGCGCAGGAGCGCCTGATGGGATACAAGGCGTGGCCTTTTTGCGCCGTGAGAGTCGGCCGAACGGCCACCCGAACCGCAAACCCCATTCGCACTAGCCGTCCACGACCTGGAGAAATTCATGGCTAAGGAAGAGCTGATCCAGTTCGAAGGACTGGTCACCGAAATCCTCCCCGACGCGCGGTACCGCGTCCAGCTCGACGCCGGGCACGAGATCGTCGCCTACACCGCCGGCAAGATGAAGAAGAACCGCATCAAGACGCTGGCGGGAGACCGCGTGACGGTGGAAATGTCGCCCTACGACCTCGAAAAGGGTCGGCTGATTTTCCGTCACAAGGACGAACGGCCCGCGACCGCCGGTGGACCGCCGCGCGGTGGCCCCCAACGCGGCGGCCAGTTCCGCCGCCGCTGATCGGCCCTCGCCCCGCCTGGGCGCGGAATTAAAATGCTGACCTGTATGCTGATCCGCCGCGGGCATCACGGCGGATCAAAAAATCGTGCGCGTCAGGATTGTTTTGAGGCCTTAATTCCAATAAAATGAATTAATCGATTTTCGGCCGGACGACATTAGCATCCACCGGTACAGCCGGTTCAGACACGCTGACGACCCTTCCAAAAATTCGATCTAACCTGCCTGCGCGAGCGGGCTCTACCATTGTGTATCTGAGAAGGGACTACCCCCGTGAGCATGGGAACCGTGAAGTGGTTTAACGCGACCAAGGGCTATGGCTTCATCCAGCCCGACGACGGCGGCAAGGACGTGTTCGTTCACATCAGCGCCGTCGAGCGCGCCGGCCTCGGCTCGCTGCGCGAAGGCCAGAAGGTCTCCTACGAGATCGTCGCCGATCGCCGGTCCGGCAAGTCGGCTGCCGACAATCTCCGCGACGCTGGCTGAGATCGAAAGCGCACGCCTTTGCGGGGCGCGCACCTGGATCGGCCTGAACGCACCCAACGACAGAAAAGGCCGTGCGGAATGCACGGCCTTTTTTCATGTCCGAAGAGCAGATGGGCTCAATATGTCGTGCAGCTGGTGCCCGGGCTGTAATAGACGCAGGTCGACAGGCGCGGGCGGGTGTAGGCGACGTCGCTCAGCGTGATCAAATTCTTGAGCACGTAGCCGACTGACGGCGTGTAGATGTAGCTGACCTCGCTGAAGATCAGGTAGGTGTTGGCGACAGCGAGCGTCGTGGGAATCGAGACAGTGGATCTCTGCGCCCGCGGGGCCGTCCCCTTGCTCCACTGCACATGCGCCGTCTGCGTCGAATCCACGTAAAGTTCGGTGATCGTCGCCGACACGGGCGTCGCGTCATAAGGCGTCATGATTGCGGTCGAGGCCGCGAAGAAATTGGTCATGTCGGTATCGGCGACAGTGGTCGACTGCGAAGTGAGGTCCGCCAGCGTCCGCGCCATCAGCGTCACTTTGCGATCGATCGCGATGGCTGACGAGAATTCGACGGTGCCGAACATCATCACCAGCATCAGCGGAACGATCACCGCGAATTCGGTCGCGGCAAGACCTCTGCCGTCGGCAAGGAATTCGGACGCCGAAAAACCGGCCGCCCGCCATAATCTTGCAATCGCCTGCATCGCCGTACCCGATCCGTTGTCCTAAAGCGCGATGAGATTGGGTTGAATCGTCATCGCGCTTTAGCTCTTGGTTTGAGCATGATCTCCGCGCAAACGCGTTCCGCTGATGTCGCGAGGGAAAACCGCTTCACACTTCTCCGGATCATGCTTTAGTAGGGCTCGTTCTTGAACGCGGCAGTTGCCACCAGCAGCCGCTTGTTCGTGCTGCCGCAGCCGATGTTGTAGCCGAGCCCGGTCACGAACAGCGGCCACTGATAGAACAGCCGGACCACCACGATGTCGCCGGCATTGCCGGCGTTGTAGTTCATGTTGGTGTCGAAATTGCACGCCCCATCGAGATGCGTCGGCAGCGTTACCGCCGAGAAGGACGAGTAGCTCGTGACGTCGACATACAGGCTGTTGCAGTTGAACAGCGCCGGAATCTGGCTACAGACGTAAGTCTTGAACGTCGCCTGCGTGCAAGGCGAAGCGACGCCGCTCACCGCGCAGGCCGCCACCGACCCCGACTGCGCCTGACCGGTCAGCACCACGCGGGCGGAATTCTGCGTGATGGTCTCGAGCACCTGGCCTGAGAAGAACACCAGCGCCGTCTCGATGATGGCAAACAGCAGCGCGAAGAAGATCGGCGCAACCAGCGCGAACTCGACCGCCGCCGATCCACCGCGATTCCCGCGAAACCGTCGCAGCGCGGACCGGAACGTCAGTCTCGAAGCTACAGGCGATGGCATCGCGTTGAATTCCCCGGCGGCAGCGATCATGTGCCTCGATCAATATCGGAAACTGATTGTCCAAATGTTTCCGACACTCGATTCGGGCCGGGCGGGGTTGTTAGCAATGGGTTAACCACGCCGGCAGTGCGAAGGCCGGAGAACAGAAACTACGTCGCCCGCGACCGCGTGCGGGACCGGATGGTCCCGCCTGGCCTGCCGGCCGATCGTGCCGGTTCGTCTTGTCAGTCGGTCTTTGTCAGTTCGTCTTTATCAGTTGGTCTTGGCAGCCGCGGCCGCAGAGGCGTTGCCGCTGGCATTGCTGCTCAGCGAGCCGGCCTGGCTCATCGTGGTGTTGAAGTATTGGTCGCTGTCGCCGAGCGTGACGCGGCGCTGGCAGAGCGGCATGCAGCTGTAGGATTCCCGCTCGATCCCGCGATAGACGGTGACGAGCCGATCGCTTGGGCCTTCGACCTGGATCTGCCGATCGACCAGGATCTCACCGCCGCGATCGAGCGCGATGAAGTTGGTGGCGCCGTAACCCTTGCCGGTCACGACAATCATCCCGCCGGGCTGGAGCGTCACGTCGGCGATCAGGGGATTGCCGACCACGATGGTGGCGACCTTGCCGGGCAAGCGCACCAGCTTGGCCTGGTCGACATTGACGGCAATGGTATCAACGGTAGGCTCGGCAAGGCCGATCGCCGGCGATGCCAGCATCGCAGCCGCAGCCAGGAGACAGACGCGCGCATGGCGGCGCAGAAACTCTTTACGCATACTCTTACCCCGGGACGTCACAGACCGGCAGAATCGATCGGAAGCGGAGCCGGCGCCCGACCCGGTTAACCTGCCTGTAATTCGTGAACGTTCCGCAAATTCGCCGACTATTGTTCTAACGGACTTGCGTTTTATCGCCCGGCCTGGTGGCGGAACGGATAGGCGAGCTGGCCGGCAATCTCCTTCGGCATGGTCGCTTCGTCCTTGCCATAGTCCTGCGGCAGCTCGCCCTTCGGCATGCGGAAGGTGCCGAACAGCACATCCCAGATCGGGAAAGTGCCGGCAAAATTGGTGTCACCGCCCTCTTCGAGCGCCGTGTGGTGCCAGCGGTGGAACACCGGCGTCGCCAGCACATACCGGAACGGCCCGAAGGTCCAGTTCAGATTGGCGTGCACGAACGCCGAATGGAAGGTCGTGAACGGGCCAACCCAGATCATCACGTTCGGCGATATGCCGGCCATCAGCAGCACGACGTCGACGCCGATCGTTCCGAGCACCAGATTCACCGGATGAAAGCGCGCCGCTGAAATCCAGCTGATCTCCTCTGAGGAGTGATGGATCGCATGGTATTTCCAGAACCCGCCGCCGTGAAACAGCCGGTGCAGCCAGTACAGCATGAAGTCGGACGCTACCAGGAACAGCACGCCCTGCAGCCAGAGCGGCAATTGCGACAGCGGGCCGTGGCCATTGTCGTAGAAGGCGATCAGCTCGTCCGCGTCGTGGATGTTGAAGACGATGCCGGCGGTGACGATCAGCAGTCCGATCCGCATGGTGCGGGCAAACACCGGAACGAAGAACCAGTAGCAGATGTCGGTCACGATCTCGCGCTTGCGCCACCACGCCGGACCTGGATTGCAAGCCCAGAAATGCTCGAGCACCGTGAAGACCACCGCGAGCATGAAGGTAACGGGGATCACCTTCGCGATGGTCTCGCCGAGCATCAGGGCGACTTGCATGGGCAGGCTCGACATCATCGCGTCTCTTCCAGGCTGCTGATCCACTCACGCCTACGCCGCGAAATTTAAGGTTGGGTGAAGTTGACGCAGAGTTCAGAACCGGAACGAATCACGACGGGCGCCTTAAGGCGAAATTCACTCTGGCCAAAAGCACCGCGCACGCGGCGGGTTTGAGCGATTGAATTAACCCCGCCGAAAGAGCTCGGCTCACATGGTCGGCGCGTCAAGACAGCGCCGAACGAGGCGACCTCACCCAGACGGAGTTTAGTTCATGAAGAACCTGATTGCGCGTTTCGTGAAGGATGAATCCGGCGCCACCGCCATCGAATACGGTCTGATCGCCGCCGGCATCGCGCTGGCCATCATCACTGTCGTTAACAACCTCGGCAGCACGCTGAACACCAAGTTCGGCTCGATCAGCACCTCGCTGAAGTAAGCCGAGCGACGAAAACGGCAAAAGCCCCGGACCTCCGGGGCCTTTGTTTTCATGACACGGCGAGTTCCAGTGGCGTTGCGTAAGCACAGAACCGATGTCGCAATGGCGGCGACCGAGGCGGACACGGCGCGCGGCGACGCATCGGCCTATTGGGTTTGCCTTGCGCTGCTGCTCGCAATGATCACGCTGGCGATGCGCATCGCCAGCATGTGGTGAGACCGCCGGCGACGTCGTTCCTAAGCTGCGGCGGCCGTTGTCGGTTTGTTTAACACTGCCTTCTAGCATGCGCCGGCGCCCCGTTTCCGCGACAGACCCAGGCCTCCAGACGCAGCCCATGACACTCGACCTCGCGCGCCTTCTGCTGTTCCCGGCCCTGATGGCGTTCGCGGCCGCCAGCGATCTTTTCACGATGACGATCTCCAACCGCGTGTCGCTGACGCTGGTCGCGGGTTTCTTCGTGCTCGCCTTGGCCGGTGGTATGGCACCTTACGAGATGCTGAGCCATGTCGGTGCCGGCGCGCTACTGCTCGTCGTGGCCTTCACCTGCTTTGCGATGGGCTGGATGGGCGGGGGCGATGCCAAGGTTGCCGCGTCCGTGGCGCTCTGGTTCGGCTTCGCCCAATTGATGGACTTCCTGCTCTACGCCTCGCTGTTCGGCGGAGCGCTGACGCTGCTGCTGCTGCAGTTCCGACAATGGCCGCTCCCTTACGGACTTGCCGGCCAGGCCTGGCTCGCACGGCTTCACGACAAGCAGACCGGCATTCCCTACGGCATCGCACTCGCGCTTGGCGCACTGTTGGTCTACCCCGAAACCGAATGGGTGAAGGCGATCGACCTCGCTCACCTCGCACTGCGCTGAACGCCGCGATAACCCGGCGTTAAGGCGATTTAGATACGCCTCATTAACCATGCTTTGACGAATAGCTGGTCAACTGCCGATTACGGCGGCGGCAGCGTCGCGGCGTTTTGTGGAAAGTGAAGCGTATGAATAGGGCACGCATAGTCGTCCTGACGGTCGCCATCTGCGCCGGCGGCATCGCTGCGTACCTGGCGAGCGGCTCGGACTCTGGGCCGCCTCCAGCGGCTCCGGTCGCGCAGCTTCCCACCACCGACGTCCTGGTCGCCAAGAACGACATCGGCCTCGGACAGACCCTGAAGCCGGACGACGTGCAGTGGCAGACCTGGCCGACGGCGACCGCCAGCGCCACTTTCATTCGCCGCAACGAGCGCCCGGACGGCGCGACCCAGGTTACGGGCTCGATCGCCCGTGCCCCTTTCATCCAGGGTGAACCGATCCGCGACCAGAAGCTGGTCAAGGCCGATGGTTCCGGCTTCATGGCCGCGATCCTGCCGAGCGGCAAGCGGGCCATCTCGACCGAAATCACGCCGGAGACGGGTGCCGGCGGCTTTATCCTGCCCAACGATCGCGTTGACGTTCTGCTCACGCGCCGCCTCAAGAATCCGGACCCGAGCGGACAGGATATCGTCACATCCGAGATCCTCCTGACCAATGTCCGCGTGCTGGCCATCGACCAGGCGCCGAAGGAGAAAGAGGGCCAGAACGCTGTGGTCGGCAAGACCGTCACCCTGGAGCTCGATTCCGCGCAGACCAAAGTGCTGTCTTCAGCCCGCCAGGCCGGAACGCTGTCGTTGGCGCTGCGCAGCATTGCCGACGTCAAGACGACCGAGATCACGCTCGATGAATCCGCGCAGCAGCGCGACGGCGTTTCGATCATTCGCTACGGCATTCAAAGTCAGGGTGCGAGAGCACGATGAGGACAGTCGATATGAGATGCAGGGCAGATCTGGCGACGATGCGGACCTCCGTGGTCCGCGCCCTGTCGTTCTCGGCCGCCCTCGCGCTGACGCTTAACCCCGCGCTGACGCCGGTGATTGCGGCCGACTATCGTCCGGCGGCGCCGGTCGCGGCCGATGGTCAGATGAACGCGCGCTTCCTTTCGCTCGGCGTCGGCAAGTCGATCGTGATCGACCTGCCACGCGACATCAAGGACGTGCTCGTCGCCGATCCCAAGATTGCCAATGCGGTGGTCCGCTCGTCCCAGCGCGCCTACATCATCGGCGCCTCGGTCGGCCAGACCAACATCGTGTTCTTCGATTCCGCCGGCCAGCAGATCGCCGCCTATGACATCGCAGTCAAGCGCGACCTCAATGGCGTGCGCGCGGCGCTGAAGCAGATCTTGCCCAATTCCGACATCCAGATCGACGGCCTCGGGGAGGGCGTCGTCCTGAGCGGCACCGCGGCCAACCCGGTCGAAGCGCAGCAGGCCAACGATCTCGCCGCACGTCTCGCTGGCGGCACCGAGAAGGTGCTGAACTCGATCGTGGTCCGCGGCCGCGACCAGGTCATGCTGAAGGTGACCGTCGCGGAAGTCGCGCGAAACATCGTCAAGCAGCTCGGCATCGATCTCACCGCGAACCTCAACTACGGCACCTCGGTGGTGAGCTTCACCAACTCGAACCCGTTCACCGCGCTTGGCCACAATCTCGTGGACGGCAACAGCCTGAGCGCGAAGTTCGGCGGAGGCCCCTCTGTGCAGGCCACCCTGCGCGCCATGGAAACCGCAGGCGTGATCCGCACGCTGGCCGAGCCGAATCTGACCGCGATCTCCGGTGAATCGGCGACGTTTATCGCCGGCGGCGAATTCCCGGTGCCGGCGGGCTATGCTTGCGATCCTACCACGCATGTCTGTACCACCCAGATCAGCTTCAAGAAGTTCGGCATCTCGCTCAATTTCACCCCCGTGGTGCTGACCGAGGGCAAGATCAGCCTGCGGGTGATGACCGAGGTGTCTGAACTCTCCAACGACAACGCGATCACGCTGTCGCAGGCCGTCACCACGAGCTCGGTGAACTCGGTGACCGTCCCCTCGATCAGGACCCGCCGCGCCGAGACCTCGCTCGAGATTCCCTCCGGCGGCGCAATGGCAATGGCCGGTCTGATTCAGCAGCAGACCAAGCAGGCGGTCAGCGGATTGCCGGGCCTGATGCAGCTGCCTATTCTCGGCACGCTGTTCCGCAGCCGCGACTTCGTCAACAGCGCGACCGAACTGGTCGTGATCGTGACGCCCTACATCGTGCGCGCAACGTCGCCAAAGGACCTCTCGCGTCCGGACGACGGCTTCTCGGCGCCGGCTGATCCGCAGGCCGAACTGATCGGCAACATCAACCGCCTTTATGGCGTTCCGGGGCGGACCGAATCGGCCAAGAACTACCGCGGCACTTACGGCTTCATCACCGACTGAGGCGGAACGGGGACTTAAGTCATGATTACAGCACGACCCCAGATCCGCCACCGCGCCGCCGGCCTCGGCGGCGTGCTCGTGGGTATCGCGCTCGCACTCGGCGGCTGCCAGCACGACGAGGTGGCGACGGCTTCCATTCCCGACGACTACAAGCAACGTCACCCGATCGCGATCGAGGAGCAGAACCGCTCGATCGTGGTGTTCGTCGGTCACGCCCGCGGCGGCTTGACCGCAGCCCAGCGCGCCGACGTGATGGGACTGGCGTCGACCTGGACGCATGAGGGTACCGGCGCGATTCACATCGACGTGCCCACGGGAACGCCCAATGCACGTCCGGTTGCGGAATCCATGCGAGAGATTCAGGCGATGCTGGCGGCCGGGGGCGTCCCCCCGCGCGGCATCGTCGCCCGCCCCTACCGGCCGGAAGACAAGCGCTTCCTGCCGCCGATCCGACTGACCTATTCGAAGATCGCAGCGGTCGCGGGCCCATGCGGCCTGTGGCCGGAGGACATCGGCCCCTCGATGAAGAACAAGGGCTGGTTCGAGAACAAGGACTATTACAATTTCGGCTGCGCCTATCAGCGCAACATGGCGGCCATGGTCGACAATCCGTCGGACCTCGAGCAGCCGCGGCCTGAAACTCCTGTTTACACCATACGACGCACCGCCGCCTTCGAGAAATACCGCAAGGGGTTGCCGACAGCGACCACCTATCCCGAGGCCGAAAAGGCCAAACTCAGCGACACCGGCAAATGATCAACTACGCGCGCCAGACTCAGGAAGAGCAGCCGGAGATCCCGCCGCCGGTCGAAGAGCATATTGCGCCCGCGCCGCGCGTCTCCGTCCAGGCCTTCTGCGACACCGTGGAGACCGCTGCAGCCGTGCAATCGGCCGGCGAGGATCGCCGCCTCGGCAAGGCCCATCTGAAGATCCAGATGGGCGGCATGATGGCTGCAATCGAAGCTTACCGCTCGGCGCCCACGCCGAACGTGATCGTGCTCGAGAGCGACGCCCGCACCGATCTGTTGGCCGGGCTGGACCAGCTCGCCACCGTCTGCGACGCCGGTACCCGCGTCGTCGTGATCGGCCGTATTAACGACGTCATGCTCTATCGCGAGCTGGTGCGCCGCGGCGTCAGTGACTACGTGCTCGCGCCGGTCGGTGCGATCGACGTCGTGCGCTCGATCTGCAATCTGTTCTCGGCACCGGAAGCCAAGGCGGTCGGCCGCATCATCGCCGTGGTCGGCGCCAAAGGCGGCGTCGGCGCCTCCACCATTTCCCACAACGTCGCCTGGGCCATCGCACGGGACCTTGCGATGGACGCCGTGGTCGCCGATCTCGACCTCGCTTTCGGCACGGCCGGGCTCGACTATAACCAGGATCCGCCCCAGGGCATCGCGGACGCCGTGTTCTCGCCCGATCGCGTCGATACCGCCTTCATCGATCGCCTGCTGTCGAAATGCACGGACCATCTCAGCCTGCTGGCGGCGCCGGCGACGCTCGACCGGGTCTATGATTTCGGCACCGACGCTTTCGACGCCGTGTTCGACACGCTGCGCTCGACCATGCCCTGCATCGTGCTGGACATCCCGCATCAATGGTCGGGTTGGACCAAGCGCGCCCTCATCGGCGCCGATGACATCCTGATCGTGGCGGCGCCGGATCTCGCCAATCTGCGCAATACCAAGAACCTGTTCGATCTCCTGAAGGCCGCCCGTCCCAACGACCGCCCGCCGCTGTACTGCCTCAACCAGGTCGGCGTCCCCAAGCGGCCGGAGATCGCCGCGACCGAATTCGCCAAGGCGATCGAGAGCCAGCCGGTGGTCTCGATTCCGTTCGAGCCGCAGATCTTCGGCGCGGCGGCCAACAACGGCCAGATGATCGCG
The DNA here is from genome assembly GCF_028128715.1 of Bradyrhizobium sp. CCBAU 51745. Taxonomy (NCBI): domain Bacteria; kingdom Pseudomonadati; phylum Pseudomonadota; class Alphaproteobacteria; order Hyphomicrobiales; family Nitrobacteraceae; genus Bradyrhizobium; species Bradyrhizobium sp. CCBAU 51745. The sequence goes on from NZ_LBJP01000003.1 coordinate 262,173, forward strand.
GAGATCTCCGCGAACCATAAGTCTATCGAGATGTTCCTCCAGATCGCCCAGCGCCTGACCGGCCGGAGCGAGACGAAGAAACAAAAGTCGTCCTTGCTTTCACCGCTGATTGACAAGTTGCGGGGAAAATAAGCCGCCGCATGGAGTTGTTAAGTGTTCGGTAAGCGTAGCGGAACAGACACCGACTTTCGGGCTCCAAAGCCCGGCGCTGTGTCGCCAGAGCCTGTCTCGGCTCCGGCGCCGACGGTGTCGCGCGCGCCGCCCCCGCCGGTGGTCGCGTCCCCGCCGCTCGCGCCGTCCCGGCCCCCGCCGGTCATGGAAACCCGCCGCTCGGACAATTATTACGAGGTCAAGGCGACCATCTTCGGCGCGCTGATCGAGGCCATCGACCTCGCCCAGCTCGCCAAGCTCGATTCCGAATCGGCGCGCGAGGAAATCCGCGACATCGTCAACGAGATCATCGCGATCAAGAACATCGTGATGTCGATCGCCGAGCAGGAAGAGCTGCTCGACGACATCTGCAACGACGTGCTCGGCTACGGCCCGCTCGAGCCGCTGCTCGCCCGCGATGACATCGCCGATATCATGGTGAACGGCGCCGGCACGGTCTTCATCGAAGTCAGCGGCAAGATCCAGCGGACCGGTATCCGCTTTCGCGACAACCAGCAGCTCCTCAACATCTGCCAGCGCATCGTCAGCCAGGTCGGCCGGCGTGTCGACGAATCCTCGCCGATCTGCGACGCGCGTCTCGCCGACGGCTCGCGCGTCAACGCCATCGTCCCGCCGCTCGCGATCGACGGCCCCGCGCTCACCATTCGTAAGTTCAAGAAGGACAAGCTGACGCTGGATCAGCTGGTCAGATTCGGCGCGATCTCGCCTGAGGGCGCCGAGATTCTCCAGATCATCGGGCGCGTCCGCTGCAACGTGCTCATCTCGGGCGGTACCGGCTCGGGCAAGACCACCCTGCTCAACTGTCTCACCAACTACATCGAGCACGACGAGCGCGTCATCACCTGCGAGGACGCCGCCGAGCTTCAGCTCCAGCAGCCCCACGTGGTGCGGCTCGAAACCCGCCCGCCCAACATCGAGGGCGAAGGCCAGGTCACCATGCGCGAGCTGGTGCGAAACTGCCTGCGTATGCGCCCCGAACGCATCATCGTCGGCGAAGTCCGCGGCCCGGAGGCCTTCGACCTCCTCCAGGCCATGAACACCGGCCACGACGGCTCGATGGGGACGCTGCACGCCAACAATCCCCGTGAAGCGCTGTCACGCTGCGAATCCATGATCACGATGGGCGGCTTTTCGCTGCCCTCGCGAACGATCCGCGAGATGATCTGCGCCTCGATCGACGTCATCGTCCAGGCTGCGCGTCTGCGCGACGGCTCGCGCCGCATCACCCATATCACCGAGGTGATGGGCATGGAAGGCGACACCATCATCACCCAGGACATCTTCCTCTACGACCTGATCGGCGAGGATGCCAACGGCAAGATCATCGGCCAGCATCGCTCGACCGGCATTGGCCGCCCGAAATTCTGGGAACGCGCCCGCTATTACGGCGAAGAGAAACGCCTTGCCGCCGCGCTCGACGCCGCGGAAAAGAAACCGAACACGTGAGCAGGCCGGCGCAGCCATGAACACTCAGGTCCTCGCCCTCGCCTTCCTCGCCACCGCCGCTGTCGGCGGCATCGCCTGGGTCTTCGTCTATCCGATGCTGTCGGGCGAGCGGAAGGCCGAGAGCCGCCGTGCCTCGATCGCACGCGCCGAGGCGCCGACCGCCCGCCAGGCCGAGAAGACCCAGCGCTCGCGCCGCGAGCAGGTCGAGAGCTCGCTCAAGGATCTCGAGGCCAGGCGCACGCAGGAGAAGAGCGTCCCGCTCAACATCCGCCTGTCGCAGGCGGGGCTCGACTGGACCACGCAGAAATTCTGGATCGTGTCCGCGGTCGTGGCGGGCGTGTTTTTCGTCGGCACATTGTTTGGTGGCGGCGGCCTGCTCGGCGCGGCAGGTCTTGCCTTTGCCGGCGGCTTCGGCCTGCCGCGCTGGGCCCTGGGCTTCCTGAAGAAGCGTCGCGAGAACAAGTTCCTGGCAGCGCTGCCCGACGCCGTCGACGTCATCGTCCGCGGCATCAAGGCCGGCCTGCCGCTGTTCGAATCGATCAAGGTCGTCGCGGCCGACGCGCCGGAGCCGCTGCGCAGCGAATTCCTGGCCATCATCGAGACGCAGGCGATCGGCATGCCGCTCGGCGAGGCCTGCTCGCGCCTCTATGAGCGCATGCCGCTGCCCGAGGCCAACTTCTTCGGCATCGTGGTGTCGATCCAGCAGAAATCGGGCGGCAACCTCTCCGAGGCGCTGGGCAACCTCTCCAAGGTGCTGCGCGACCGCAAGAAGATGAAGGAGAAGATCCAGGCGATGTCGATGGAAGCCAAGGCCTCGGCCGGCATCATCGGCTCGCTGCCGCCGATCGTGATGTTCCTCGTCTATCTCACGACCCCCGGCTACATCTCCCTGCTGTGGACCCATCCCACCGGCCAGCTGATGCTGGTCGGCTGCGTCGTCTGGATGTCGATCGGCATCATGGTGATGAAGAAGATGATCAACTTCGATTTCTGATTGATGGTGCCGCATGGTCGAGTTCCTCGTTACGAAACTGCATGACGCCCACTTCATGACCATGCTGCTGGCAGCCATCGCTGCCAGCGCCACCGTGTACACGCTGGTGATGCCGATGTTCGCCGGCGAGGGCCTCTCCAAGCGCATGAAGGCGGTGGCGAGCGAACGCGAGCGCATCCGGCAGCGCGAGCGCGAGCGCCTCAACAAGAGCGAAAAGGTCTCGCTCCGCCAGACCCCCAAGCAGCTCGTCTCGAAGGTGGTCGAGGACTTCAATCTCACCAAATGGCTGGCGCAGGAGGCTGCGCGGGACAAGCTGATCATGGCCGGCTATCGCGGCCATGCGCCTTACATCACGTTCCTGTTCGCCCGCCTGGTCGCCCCGATCGTGCTGTTCATCGGCTCGGTCGTCTACGTCTTCCTGATCGCCCATATGGACCGTCCGATGCCGATCAAGATCGGCATCTGCGTCGGCGCGGCCTATCTCGGTCTGCAGGCGCCGATGCTGTTCCTGAAGAACGCGATCTCCAAGCGCCAGCTCTCGATCAAGCGCGCCTTTCCCGATGCGCTCGACCTGCTGCTTATCTGCATCGAATCCGGCATGTCGGTGGAAATGGCGTTCCGCAAGGTCGCAACGGAGATCGTCGGCCAGTCGATCGCGCTGTCGGAGGAATTCACCCTGACCACCGCCGAGCTGTCCTATTTGCAGGACCGCAAGGTCGCTTACGAAAACCTGGCGAAGCGCACCGGGCTCGAAGGCGTCAAGTCGGTCTGTCTGGCGCTTCAGCAGGCGGAACGCTACGGCACCCCGCTCGGGCAATCCCTGCGCGTCATGGCGCAGGAAAACCGCGACATGCGCATGAACGAGGCCGAGAAGAAGGCCGCCGCGCTGCCGCCGAAGCTGACGGTGCCGATGATCCTGTTCTTCCTGCCGGTGCTGTTCGTCGTCATTCTCGGACCGACCGGCATCAAGATCTCCGAGCTGCACTGACGCGCGATCCAAAGCCGCGAAAACAACCCCATGCACAGTAGCCGGCCGGCGCCGGCTCGGCGTGATGTGGATCGCGGCAAACGTCCGAATGATCGGATGAAATTCACGCCATCGCGCCAAAGGCGGCGGATCAGTCGGGCTGGCTGAGGGAAGCGACCGGGGTGCGCTTCGGCGCGCCGCGCGGACCGTCGTTGCGGCTCAGCATCTCCTTCAGATAGGCGACATTGGCCGCCGCTTGGTCGGGCGCCAGGTCCGCCTTCACGATGGTCTCGGCTTCCGCGAAGCGGCCCTGGAGGCCGACCACCAGGCCGAGATTCTGCCGCACCCGCGGGCCCGCGCGCGGCGACGCATAGGCCTGCCGCAGCGCCTCTTCCGCCTTGGGCAGGTCCCTCGTCAGCATGTAGGACAGGCCGAGATTGGAGAGCACGCCGGGATCATCAGGCGCGATCTTCAGCGCGCTGGCATAATAGCCGCGCGCCTCGTTGTGGCGGCCCATCTGGTCGAGGCAGGTGCCCTGCACCGACAGCAGGCGCCAGTCCGGATTGTCGGGCGAATGCGCCTTCGACAGCACGTCGAAGGCCTGCTGGAAATTGCCGGTGTCGGAGAGCGCGCGACCGTATTGGGCCAGCAGCGCCTTGTTGCCGGGATTGGCGATGGTCGCCTGTTCGAGCACGGCCGCGGCCTGGGCGCGCTGGCCGTTGGCGCGCAGGGCCTGGCCATAGGCCAGCGCCGTATCGGCATCCTTGGGATTGGCCCGATAGCGCTCGCCATAGACCTCGACGGCGCGCGCCGGATCGGCCGGCGCAGCCGCCTCCGCCTTCGGCCCGATCGAGCCGGTGACGTCCGAGAGCTTGGACATTGCCGTGCAGCCGCCGAGGCTCGCGGCCACCAGCGCGATCAGCGAGGCGGACGCAAGAAGCCGGCCAGGACGGAACCGTTGACTCATGACGCTTTGACTCTCGAGCGGATTGATCGAGCCGAACGCGCCAGCAATAGACGGTTAACCCTAATGGCCGGTTAACGCGGGCCCATGCTGCCCTGCAGCGGCGCAGATCTGTCGAGGAACGAGCTCGGCCAGGGCGTGGGACGTCGCGAGGTGCCCTGCGGCAGCGCACGCATCAACGACAGTTCTCGACGAAGACACGCGCGCCGCCCGCGGATCGTTTCGAGGGGCTCGATCAATATTCGATGGCGAGACGCTTGCGGATTTCATCAATGCGTCTGTCGAGCGCGTCGAACCGCGCGTGGATCGAACGATCATGGAGATAGAAGACATAACCGCCGGCGAGGAATGCGAAGACCCAATGGTGATGCTCGACATAGCCAAAGATGGCCTCGATGGCCTGGCCAATGAACGTGATCCCGCTCCACACGAATTCCATTGCAATTCCTCCCGGCACGCATTGTCGCCGGTCACGGGCGTTCTCTGCACCCCTGATGACCTGCTTGGCGACCACTGCCGGAACCTAGCATGGGTCTTGCTCTGCGAGTAGCGCCTCGCCGACCGGTGAGCGCAATGCCGATTGCGGCCACCGCAAAACTCTGCGAAATCTGCTTCCCACCCGAACGACCTCCGAGCCCGCCAATGCCTTCCATCTTCGCGACGTCCTCGACCGCCACCCCGATCATGTTCGTCACCAAGTCGAGCTGGGACGCCGTGCGCGAGACGCTGCCGCCGGCGCAGCGCCAGTTCGCCGCTGCGAGCGCCTTCGCCGCCAAGCCGGGCAAATATCTCGCGCTGCCCGCGCCTGACGGCGCGATCGCGCAGGTGCTGTTCGGCCTTGAGGACGACGGCGCCAAGTCGCGCGATCTGTTCCGGCCCGGCGCCCTGCCCGGCCTGCTGCCGGCCGGCACCTATCGCTTTGCCAATGCACCGCACGATGCACGATTGGCGGCGCTGGCCTTCGCGCTGGGGTGTTATCGCTTCGCTCGCTACCGCAGCGACGAGAGACCCGACGTCCGCCTGGTGCCGCCCGATGGCGTCGACGCCGCCGAGATCGATCGTATGGCTGATGCCGCGATGCTGGCGCGCGACCTCATCAATACGCCGTCCAACGACATGGGGCCGGAGCAACTGGCCGCCGCCGCGCAAGCCCTCGCGACCGAATACGGCGCGAGCTACGCCTGCACCATCGGCGAGGAACTGGAGAGCAACTTTCCGCTGATCCATGCGGTCGGCATGGCCTCCAGCCGCGCACCACGGCTGATCGATATCGGCTGGGGCGACCCTGATCATCCCAAGGTGACGCTGGTCGGCAAGGGCGTCTGCTTCGACACCGGCGGGCTCGATTTGAAGCCGTCGAGCGGCATGTTGATCATGAAGAAGGACATGGGCGGCGCCGCCAACGTGCTGGCGCTGGCGCGCATGGTGATGGACGCCAAACTGAAGGTGCGCCTGCGCGTGCTGATCCCGGCCGTGGAGAATGCGGTTTCCGGCAATGCCTTCCGCCCGCTCGACATCTTCACCTCGCGCAAGGGCATCACGGTCGAGATCGGCAACACCGACGCGGAAGGACGGCTGGTGCTGGCCGACGCGCTGGCGCTGGCCGACGAGGAAAAGCCCGAGCTGCTGATTGATCTGGGCACGCTGACGGGCGCTGCGCGCGTTGCGCTGGGGCCGGATTTACCGCCCTTTTACACCAATGATGAGACGCTGGCCGCCGACGTCGCGCGCTGCGCGGCGCAGGAGAACGATCCCTTGTGGCGCATGCCGCTGTGGCCACCTTACGATGCCTGGCTGGACTCCAAGACCGCTACCATCACCAACGCGCCGTCAGGCGGCTTTGCCGGCTCGATCACCTGCGCGCTGTTTTTGCAGCGCTTCGTCGAGCATGCCGGAAGCTGGTTGCATGTGGATATTTTCGGCTGGACGCCGTCGGCCAAGCCGGCGCGGCCCGAAGGCGGTGAATGCCAGGCCGCCCGCGCCATCTACAAGATGCTGAGCGAGCGCTATGCATGATATCAGGCTGACACCGGCGCGCGGCGACCTCGCCGCGAAATATCTCGAGGGCAAGGTGCAGGCCGATCGCTTCGTCACGGGCGAGGAGTTCGAGGTCATCGCGCCGATCGCGCCGGTTCGCGAGCAACCGTCCTCGAACGCGATGCTGATGACGGAAGCGCTGCGCGGCGAGCGCGTCACGGTCTACGATCGCAACGGCGAGGGCTGGGCCTGGGGCCAGCTCGGCAGCGATGGCTATGTCGGCTGGCTGCCGGATGCGGCACTGGCGAAGCCGGCGGCGGCGCCGACGCACAAGGTGACCGCGCTGCGCACGCTCGCCTTCCCCGGCCCCTCGATCAAATTGCCGCCGGCAGATTCGCTGGTGCAGGGGTCGCAGCTCACGGTCACGCGCGAGGACGGCCCTTTCGCCGTTACACGCGAGGGCACGTTCGTGCCGAAGACCCATCTTTCGCCGCTCGACCATCGCGAGGGCGATTTCGTCGCGGTCGCCGAACGCTTCGTCGGCACGCCCTATCTCTGGGGCGGCAAAAGCAGTTTTGGTATCGATTGCTCGGGGCTGGTGCAAGTGTCACTGACGGCCGCAGGCATCGGCTGCCCGCGCGACAGCGACATGCAGCAGACGGGCCTCGGCCGCGCGCTGGAGCCGCATGAGCAGAGCAGCTTGCTGCGCGGCGATCTGATCTTCTGGAAAGGCCACGTCGCCATCGTGCGCGACGGCAGCACCATGCTTCACGCCAACGCGCATCACATGGCGACGGTGATCGAGCCAATCGCACCGGCGATTGAGCGGATCAAGGCGGCCGGCAGCGAGGTCGTGGCGATCAAGCGGCTGTAACGTCACCTCGTAGGGTGGGTTAGGCAAGCAGATGCGCGGAAGCGCATCTGCTTGGCGTAACCCACCTCTTCAGCTTCGGCAGATAAAGGAGTGGCGGGTTACGGCTTCGCCTAACCCACCCTACACACTAAATTCACTGATCAGGAAGTGCCCAGCGAGTTGATGTCGGTAACCACATCGGCGCCAGGCACAAACCTGACCAGGCCGGATTTGATCGCATATCCGCCCACCATGACTTTCGGACGAGCGCCGGCCGGTAAATCTCCGACAAGGGCGGAGATGGCCGCCACACCGTCGAGTTGTTGGGGCAAAGCCATCGAAATCAGCAATGCTTTGGGCGCAGCTTTGAGAATGTGCTGCGGCAGGTCTTGCAAATCGAGATGGTTGACGACGGCTGGTGTGCAGATGCCGCGACTTTCCAACCAAAGGGCAAGAATGCGGATCGCCAGCGTATGAGTATTGCCCGGCGCGTTCATGAGAAAATACCGTGGCACGCCTGCTCGACGTCGTGTCCGACCCCGCTGCATGCTGGCTTCGATCAACTCGATCACGCGCTCGCTAAAGACCGTGAACTCGTGTTCGTCCGCAACGGTGACGGTGCCGGAACGCCACTGTTCGCCGATCTTGTAGAGCAGCGGGGTCAGAATTCCGAGGAGGATATCAACGGGCCTAAAGTTGGCGGCCATCGCTTCTTTAACAAGCTGCCGAGCCGAAGGAATATCATTCCGTCGCCCTGCATCGTAGAGTGAATCGTAAACACGGCGGAGAAACTCGGAGTGCCTGACGACTTCGCTTGCGAATATATCGGGGTGGTCGGACTCGCACCTTCGGCAGAGGCCGTAAGTGACGGAACAATCCTCATATGGCGAGGTTTCGCCTTGAAATTGCTGACAGTATGAGCACCACTTCAGCATTGGCGTGAGCACCTCATCTGAACATGCGAACCGACACGTGCTGGTGAAACTCACATGCGCCGCGACGCGTCAGGGATCGACGATTGCGGCGGACTCGCGCCGGCCCCCATCATGCGTTGAGCAATGATGGCGTAAACCTTGCGCCAGGCTTGTTCCAGCTCATCGGTCCAATGCGACCCAAGACCACGCGCAAGGCACCATAGCAGTGCTTCGCCGACGACCGGATAGTGCTCAGGTTTTACGCCATAGCGCAGATGATTGCGGCCAAGCAAGTCGGCGCCTGACAACAGCCCGGTCGCCTGATCGAGACTGCCAACCAGCACCGCCAGCTTCGAGATAAAATCTTGCTTCAGGATGCTGATGTCCTCCGGAAACATTGGCCGGAATTCCGGGGCAAGCTCAAATATGCGATCGTAGAACGCGGTCGTCATGTCGGTGGCGTTCGCGAACACCATGTCGAACGAGGACTTGACGCTGACGATCTCCTCTGCGGTCAACATCGTGATTCCAACTATAACCAATCTACGGACTGCGCATATGCCGAAATTCGACGGAGTGCGGACTCATAAATCCCTGGACTCGGAATCCTAGGACTCGGGTCGCCCGACACCGGCCAGCATACTTGCCACCATTAGTGTCGGCAAATGCTAGCAGATCGCATTCAGCACCGTCTTGATTTCGGCACCGAACAACTTCATTTCGGGATAAGAACTGCAACGAATGTGCCAGACCGGAAGATACCCCAACGAAGCCGCCAGCTCCCTGGTCACCATCGAGGCTCATGCGATGGCTCGCTCACTGCGGTAGAAACGCTGCGATTGATCCGGTCGGCTCGGCACCGGCTGCCGGCCGAGAGGATCGAGCGAAAATGAAACGAGAGGTCACGGATATGTCTGCTTCGGCCCGACCATCCTGGGCGATGAGTATCAATCCGGCGCCGCCATTTGCCACATTCAGAACAATCGGCTCGCCGCTCCATGTCTTGATCGGCTCCATTCCGATGATGAGAAATTCGCCGATAGGCTGGTCGAAATATTGGAGACGCAGTTGCGGGCCGACTTCGGCCACAGCGAGTTCAAGACCGAGTTGCTGGGCGCGTGCGTAGACGCTGGCCAAGGTCACGGTGTCGGACGTAAACCCGAGCTGCGCGGGCGACAGATCGACAAGCTCTACATGTGTCTTCCGGGAGCTAACGATGAACGTCGGCCGGGCAAGGATTTCAGCGGCCTGACCACCGACATGGCAGCCCTTGCTATCGAGCTCGTTGCGCAACGCAAGAGAGTCAGCGAAGGTACCTATTGTGATCGTCTTCCATGTCGCAACGTCGCGCCCGGCCTTGATAGGCTGTTGGGACGCTGGGGCCGAGCGCGTCTTGAGCTTCAGCTGGTTCTGCAATACATCGCGGGCCGCGCATTGAGCGGACGCGGCGCTCGCAAAGGCAATGACGCAGACCGCCGAGAATATGGAAGCCAAAACGTAGGAACAAACTCGCCTTGAATGGTCAATACGTGCCGCGCGCCGGGCTCGGCTTCCGAACGTGAACATGGGAGATGGCTTTTCTAAAAGGTTGGACAGAAAAAGCCCGCCTCCGAGTCAATGGGAAGAACGGAGGGAAATGACGTCCAATGAACATTTCCGCAGCCGACTTGGGAATAAGTCCGGAGGCGGGGCCTGTGGCCAAAGTATTCCAATTTGCAAATGGCGGGCGGCAGTCCGTAAGCCTGATAACCCGTCCGCCCCATCAGTCCTGACGGGAATGATGGCGCTCGAGGATAGCACCCGGAGCCAATCGGCTCAACGCCAAATTCGGCTGTGAGCCACAAGCTGGCGAAATCGGCGCACCGACGACTGCTTGGCTCCGGCCGTCAGGCGATGGGTTTCGCAACAGCTCAACCCATCCTACCTGCCATGTGCTGCATGATCCGGAAAAGTGCGAAGCGGTTTTCCCTCGCGACATCAACGGAACGCGTTGGCGCGGAGATCATGCTCAAACAATGACCTAAAGCGCGATAACGATTCATCCTAATCTCATCGCGCTTTAGACAACCAAATCATGCGTGAAATGGTGCTCAATGCCTCTTGCGTGATCAAGGGCGCCTGGCTCGGCGTGTGAAGCGCCAGTCGGGCCTGCATGATGCATCTGCGCCAGAGCGTCAATTTCCGCATCGTGCGGAGCATATCCAATCGTATCGGGTCCGTGGCCAGACTTAAGATGGTCGGACGCTTTGGCCTCTGCCATATCGTTCTTGAAGTGAAAGGAATCCCCTCGCTGGGGCGCAGCTGTCGCTTGCGCCGGACCGGAGGCATCGGTCGCATCGCCGTTGCTGCCAGTGTCCTGGCCCGGCGCTGCGTGCGGATTTTTGCAAGCATTCGCGTGCGGCTCGTGGACATCGTGCTGCGACTGGGCGGACTTGAGATGACTTCCGGGTCCATCGTCCGCGACGTGCTTCCCGGCAGCTGCCGAACCATGCTCCGAAGCGTGCAAATCGCGATGCGATGGCCCGGGACCGGATGTGTGCCCGGCCTGGTCGTGTTTGCCATGCTGCTTTTCGGCTGCGGCGCCGTCCTCCGACGCCTGCACATCGGCTTGCGATTTTCCATGATTTACATTGTGCCCTCGCGACTCCTGCTCGGCATGCGGCTTGCCGGCTGCGGCGCCTTGGTCCGAAACATGCAAATCGCGCTGCGCTGGTTCACGATCGGGCCCCTCTCCTGCGATCGCCCGCATGGTGTCGTGTTCGGCACGCATCGATGGGTTCGCGGCAGCCGCCTGCGCGAGGCCGCTCTGTTCGATCAGAGCATCGACGGCACCGGCTCCGATGTGAGGGGTCGCGTTGCCGTCAGCGCCATCCTCGCGCCAGGTTGCGTCGACGGTCTGAATTTCGTCATGTCTGCTGCTGCCATCGCTCTGGGCAGCAGCGAAGACGAATGTGTCACGATGTGTTTCAGGATCGAGCCAGGCCAGGGTGTCGAAGCCGCTGAGCGCCGGATCGACGGTCCCGGGACCATTGAGGGCGGCCATTTCGCTGCTGCCGCTTGCGGCAGCCGACGCATGGAGATCGTTCGGGCCATCGCCAACCTTGAACGCCTGCGCGGGACTATGAAGGAACTCGTAGATCAAGACTCCGACCGCCGTCATCAAGAATGCGCCAGCGCTGCTCAAGCCCGGCCTTGAAGATGTGAGTGTCGGCAACGTGATCGCGCCGGCGACACTATCGGAACGGGATTCGATCGGCCTGCCGGCCGTCGTCGGCGTGCCAGCTACGGAATGATCAATGCGGCCGACCTTGCCCACGGCTTTGACCGCTTTGCCCGGCGTAGTAGCCGTTTTTTGCGTGGCGATTTTAATGGTCACGACGGCGCTTGTGCCGTCTGCGGCCGTGACCGTGACGCTGTCGGTATCCGCATGATCAATTGCGGCCGCGCTCGCGTCCCTGACATCGTCGAGCGCCGCCCAGATCAGCGCTGCGAGCGCGCCGATTCCGCCGAAAAGGCGCGACAGGGCGAAGGTCGCAAGCTCGCTCCGGCTTTTGATGTCGAGCTGGGCCGATATGCGATCGAGGCGTGCCTTGATGGCGCCTGGGGCGACCTTGAGGCGGCGCGCAATCTCCTTGTTCGGCATGCCGGAGGCGACCAGGCGCATGATCTTGCGGTCCTGGTCCGTCAGCGCGGCGAGCCCATTCTCACCCAACGCGCCCTTGCGTGGCTTGCTGGCAGCCGCCCGCCCCGGGGTCGGCGCCACCAGCCTCAGGGATTGAATCAAGGTTTCGGGCTCCTCGCGCATCGGAATCGCACTGCAGGCCCCCGCTTCGATGGCAGCGGCGAGATCGCCGCGCGCAACCGACGCGGTGTAGAAGACCAGGCGCGTGGCAAGGTTTTCGGCATTGGCGACGGCGAGCATTTCAGCAGCCGTCACGTCGGAAAATCCGTCCTCGACAAGCACGACATCCGGCGTCAGCCTCCGAAGTGCGTCCAGGCAATCGGCTCCATTGATGCACGAGGCGACGATTTCGAAGTCACGCTCCGCCGCAAATAGCGAGGCAAACCCCTGCAGAACGATCGGACGGCGATCAGCTATGACGAGTCGGATAGGGAGCATCTGCGGCATCTCGTCCGGCGTTCCTAACTCGCCCGGCAACGCGACCTAGGTGCAACGACGGCACTTCAAAGAGCAGCGCGGCAACGCACGACGCTCCCGTTGGTTCCGACAGCGAGAGGTGAGGAGACTAGGTCGCGACCGAGCCGTTCCCCGCCGTCTCCAGCCGGAATGCCGCCGCGAACAGGGCGCGCGTGTAGTCCGTCTTCGGGTTCTTGAACAGCTCGGCGGCCTGGCCTTCCTCGACCACCTTGCCGCCGCGCATCACGATGAGGTGGCTGGCGAGCGAGGCGACGACGCGTAGATCGTGCGAGATGAACATGTAGGTGAGATCGCGCTTGCGCTGAAGCTCACGCAAGAGATCGACCATCTGGGCCTGGAACAACATGTCGAGCGCGCTGGTCGGCTCGTCCAGCACGACGAAGTCAGGCTCCAGCACCACCGCGCGCGCGATCGAGATGCGCTGGCGCTGGCCGCCGGAGAATTCGTGCGGGTAGCGATAGCGGGTATCGGGCTTCAGCCCGACATCCTCGAGCGCCTTGACGACGCGCGCCTCGCGCTCCTCACGCGACAGTTTTGGCTGATGCACCAAGAGGCCTTCGGCGATGATGTCGGCGACCGACATGCGCGGTGAGAGCGAGCCGAACGGATCCTGGAACACGATCTGCATGTCGCGCCTGAAGGGACGCATCTCCTTGAAGCGCAGGCCCTGGATGTCTTTGCCCAGGAAGACGATGCGCCCGTTCGAGGAGATCAGCCGCAGCAGCGCTAAGCCCAGCGTGGTCTTGCCCGAACCGGACTCGCCGACGACGCCGAGCGTCTCGCCCTTGCGCACGGCGACGCTGACGCCGTCGACCGCCTTGATGTACCCCACCGTCTGGCGCATCAGGCCGCGCTTGATCGGAAACCACACCTTGAGATCGTCGGTCGACATCACCACCGGCGCGTTCGGCTGCGGCGGCGCCGGATCCGGCTTCGGCTCGGCCGCGAGCAGATCGCGCGTATAGGGATGCTTCGGGGCCTTGAAGACCTGCTCGACCGGCCCCTGCTCCACGATCACGCCGCCCTTCATGACGCAGACGGTTTCGGCGATGCGACGGACGATGCCGAGGTCGTGGGTGATGAAGAGCAGGCTCATGCCGAGCCGCGAGCGAATTTCGGCGAGCAGCGCCAGGATCTGCGCCTGCACGGTGACGTCAAGCGCCGTGGTCGGCTCGTCCGCGATCAAGAGGTCCGGCTCGTTGGCGAGCGCCATCGCGATCATCACGCGCTGGCGCTGGCCACCGGAGAGCTGGTGCGGATAGCTCTTCAGCCGCGTCTCCGGCTCGGGAATGCCGACCTGCGTCAGCAATTCCAGCGTCCGCCTCCGCGCCTCTGCATTACTGGTCGGATTGTGCAGCTGGATGATCTCGCCGATCTGCGCCTCGATGGTGTGCAGCGGGTTGAGCGAGGTCATCGGCTCCTGGAAGATGATGGAGATGTCGCTGCCGCGAATCTGGCGCATCTGCTGCTCGCTCCGGTCGATCAGCTCCTGGCCCTTGAAGCGGATGCTGCCCGAGGGATGCGAGGCACTGGGATAGGGCAGCAGCTTCAGGATCGACAGCGCGCTGACCGACTTGCCGGAGCCGGACTCGCCGACCAGCGCGACGCATTCGCCGCGCTTGATCTGGAACGAGACCTTGTCGACTGCAAGCGTCGTGTTGCCGCCCTGGTGGAAGGCCACCGAGAGGTCGCGGACGGCAAGCAGGGGCTGGTTGATCGCGTCCATCACGCCCTCACTTGAACGTCTTGCGCGGATCGAAGGCGTCGCGCACGGCTTCGCCGATGAAGATCAGGAGCGACAGCATGATCGCGACCGAGAAGAAGCCGGTAAAACCGAGCCACGGCGCCTGCACGTTGGATTTGCCTTGCGACAGCAACTCGCCGAGCGAGGGCGAGCCGGGCGGCAGGCCGAAGCCGAGGAAGTCCAGCGCCGTCAACGTCATCACCGAAGAGGAAACGATGAAGGGCAGGAAGGTCATGGTCGCGACCATCGCGTTCGGCAAGAGATGCCGGAACATGATCACGGCGTTCGACACGCCGAGCGCACGCGCCGCCTGGATGTATTCGAAATTGCGTCCGCGCAGGAACTCGGCGCGCACGAGGCCGACCAGCGACACCCATGAGAACAGCAGGAGAATGCCGAGCAGCACGAAGAAGCCGGGCACCAGCACCGACGACAGGATCAAGAGCAGATAGAGCGAGGGAATCGCGGTCCAGATCTCGATGAAACGCTGGAAGGTCAGGTCGATCCAGCCGCCGAAATAGCCCTGGATACCGCCGGCGGCGACGCCGACGATCGAGGAGACGATGGTGAGGCAGAGGCCGAACAGGACCGAGATGCGGAAGCCATAGATCAGCCGCGCCACCACGTCGCGGCCCTGATCGTCGGTGCCGAGCCAGTTGTATTCGAGATCACGGCAGCTCTTCAGGCCCTTCTTCTCGACCACCGACTTGCATTGGGCTTCCGTCAGCATCCAGGTCGGCGGCGACGGCGCCGGGGTCGGCAGATCGAGATTGTGGGTGTCGTAGGAATAACGGATCAAGGGCCAGACGATGCTGCCGCCCTTGTCCTTGATCAGCTTCTGCAAGTACGGATCGCGGTAGTCCGCCGCGGTCTCGAAGTCGCCGCCGAACGTCGTCTCCGAATAGGTGACGAAAGCCGGCCAGTAGAGGTGGCCGTCATATTTGATCAGGAACGGGCGGTCGTTGGCGATCAGCTCGGCGAACAGCGACACCACGAACAGAACCATGAAGATCCAGAACGACCAGTAGCCGCGCCGGTTCGCCTTGAAGTTCTCCCAGCGCCGCCTGTTGAGCGGCGACGGCACGAACGGCTTGCGCGTGATCGGCACGGCTGCGCCGAGCGGCGTCTTGGCCGACGTCTCGATCGGGGTCGGGGGGGTCGGGGCGGTCAGGGCCATCAGACCTCCCTCGCCTCAAAGTCGATCCGCGGATCGATCCACATATAGGTCAGATCGGAGATCAAATTGACCACGAGGCCGACCAGCGAAAAGATGTAGAGGGTGCCGAACACGACGGGATAATCGCGGTTGAGCACGCTCTCGAAACTGAGCAGCCCGAGCCCGTCCAGCGAGAAGATCGTCTCGATCAGCAGCGAGCCGGAGAAGAAGGCGTGGATGAAGGCGCCCGGGAAGCCCGCGATCACGATCAGCATCGCGTTGCGGAAAATGTGGCCGTAGAGCACCTGGTTCTCGCTGCAGCCCTTGGCCCGCGCGGTCATGACATATTGCTTGCGGATCTCGTCCAGGAACGAGTTCTTGGTGAGCAGCGTCATGGTCGCGAATGCGCTGAGCCCCATCGAGATCAGCGGCAAGGTGAGGTGCCAGAAATAGTCGATGATCTTCCAGTACCAGGGAAATTGCGACCAGCCATCCGAGGTGAGCCCCCGCAGCGGGAACAGGTTGAAGAAGGAGCCGCCGGCGAACAGGATGATCAGGAGGATCGCGAACAGGAAGCCCGGGATCGCGAAGCCGATGATGATCACCGCGGACGTCCAGGTGTCGAAGCGGGAGCCGTCCTTGACCGCCTTGCGGATGCCGAGCGGGATCGAGATCAGATAGGTGATCAGCGTCAGCCAGATGCCGAGCGAGATCGAGACCGGCAGCTTCTCCTTGATCAGCTGGATCACGCTGACATCGCGGAAATAGCTCTTGCCGAAATCGAAGCGGGCGAAGTTCCAGACCATCAGCGCGAAACGCTCCGGCGCCGGCTTGTCGAAGCCGAACTGCACTTCGAGCTTCTTGATGAAGTCAGGATCGAGCCCCTGCGCGCCGCGATATTTGGAGTTGATGGCATCGGCACCGGCACCAAGCTGCCCCGGCGCGCGCTGGGCAAAATCGCCGCCGCCCGAGATACGCGAGGTGCCGCCGGTGTCGGCGCCCGACAGCTGCGCGATCACGCGCTCGACCGGCCCGCCCGGCGCGAACTGCACGACGACAAAGGACACGAAGAGGATTCCGAGCAAGGTCGGAATCATCAGGAGAACGCGGCGGGCGATATAGGCGCTCATGATTATTTCGCCTGCTCGAGCTTGGCGGCCTTGGCGGGGTCGTACCACCACAGGGTCCGCTCCCCTACGCCACTCGTATAGTCGTTGAGCGCGTAACGCGGCAGGTTCGCGGGATGGCTGAACTCGTCCCAATACGCCAGCCGGTGGCTGGTATTGTACCATTGCGGCACCCAGTAGCGGCCAGCACGGAAGACACGATCGATCGCGCGGCAGGCAACCGTCAGATCTTGGCGCGTCTCGGCGGCCATCGCCTTCTCGACCAGCGCGTCGAGCGCGGGGCTGGATGCGCCGGCCAGATTGTAGGACCCCTTCGTCGCTGCTGCTTGCGAGGTGAAGTAGGTGCGCAGGCTGTCGCCGGGCGTGGCCGACATGGTGATGCGGTTGATGGCCACGTCGAAATCGAAGGATTCGACGCGGGCGCGATACTGGACGGCATCGATGAGACGCAAATTCGCATCGATGCCAAGCATGTTCAGGTTCTTCAGGAACGAGGCGTGATGCGGCTGGAACGAGGCCTCGTCGGTCAGGAACTCGATGCTGAAGACCTCGCCGTTCGGCAACAGCCGCCTGCCGTCCTTGACCGGAAGCTGCGCCTCCTGGAGCAATTGCTGCGCCTTGCGCAGCAGCGCGCGATCCTGGCCCGAACCGTCAGACATTGGCGGCACGAACGGCTCGCCGAACACTTCATCGGGCACCTGGCCGCGGAAGGGCTCGAGCAGCTTCAGCTCCTCCGGCGACGGCATCCCTTCGGCGACGAGATCGGAATTCTGGAACGGCGAGCGGGCGCGCGCATAGGCGCCGTACATGATGGTCTTGTTGGTCCACTCGAAATCGAACGCATAGTTCAGCGCTTCGCGCACTTTGGGATTCTTGAACTTGTCCCGCCGCGTGTTGAGGAACCAGCCCTGACCGCCCGAAGGTGTCTGATCGGGCACCTCCTCGCGCTTGACGCGGCCGTCCTTGATCGCCGGGAAGTCGTAGCGCGTCGCCCAGATGCGCGAGGTGAACTCCTCGCGGTAGAGATAGTTCTTGCCGGTGAAGCCCTCGAAGGCGACGTCGCGGTCGCGGTAGAACTCGTAGCGGATCACATCGAAATTGTTGCTGCCGCGGCAGACCGGCAACTCGGCGGCCCACCAATCCCTCACGCGCTCGAATTCGATGAAGCGATTGATCTCGAACTTGCCGACCTTGTAAGGGCCCGAGCCAAGCGGCGTGTCGGTCGTGGTCTCGTCGAACGTCCGGCTCGCGTAATAGGCCTTGGAGAAGATCGGAAGGCTCGCCACGTAAAGCGGCACGTCGCGCGCGCGCTTCTCGGCGAAGGTCACGATGACGGTGGCATCGTCGATGGCCTCGGCGCCCTTGACGTCGCGCATCTGGATCTGGATCAGCGGATGACCCTTGTCCTTCAGGACATTGATCGAGAAGGCAACGTCGTGTGCGGTCAGCTTCGTACCGTCGTGAAACTTCGCCCCAGGCCGCATCGTGTAGCGATAGGCGAGCTTGTCGGGAGAGATCTGCACCGACTTCGCGGCATAGCCGTACATGGCATCGGGCTCGTCACCGGCATGCGCCATCAGCGTGGCGAAGGTCAGATCCATGCCTTGTGCGCCCTCGCCCTTCAGCACAAAGGCGTTGAGCGAGTTGAAGGTGAAGAAGGACTGGTTGTAGCCCTTTGTCGACGGAATCAGCGAGAACACGCCGCCCTTCGGTGCGTCGACGTTGACGTAATCGAAATGGTGGAAATCGGCGGGATATTTGAGATCGCCGAAGGCCGAGATGCCGTGGGCCTCGGTGGGCCCCTCGGACGCCGCTGCGTTACGGAGTGCGGCGGCGCTGAGCGCGCCGCCGACACCGAGGACCAGCACATGCCGGCGTGAAAGCTGCACCATGCGGGACATGTCCTTCACGACTTCTTTGCGATCCGTGCCGCCTTGTCTGCGTCGTACCACCAGATAAACGGGAAGCCGGACTGCCCATATTTGGGCAATTCCGCCGGCCGACCGAAGCGATCCCAGCGCGCAGTGCGCACCTTCGGATAGTTCCATTGCGGCACGACGTAGTGATTCCACAGCAGCACACGGTCGAGCGCCTTGGTCGCCGCAACGAGATCATCGCGATCGGTCGCATAGATCAAGCGCTCGATCAACTTGTCGATGGCCGGATTCTTGATGCCGGCAAGATTGCGCGAACCGGCGATATCGGCGGTCTTGGACGACCAGAACTCGCGCTGCTCGTTGCCCGGCGATTGCGACTCGCCCCAGGAGTTGGTGACGACGTCGAAATCCCACTCGCGCGTCCTGTTCTCGTATTGGGTCGGATCGACCGTCCGCACGCTGACGGCGATGCCGAGCCGTTCCAGCGACGGCTTGTAGAACAGCGTGACTCGCTCGAAGCTCGGATCCGAGTTCAGCAGCTCAAGGGAAAACTGGGTGCCGGTCTTGACGTCGATCAGCTTGCGGTCGCGCACCTCGTAGCCGGCCTCCTTGAACAGGCGCAGCGCCTCGCGCAGATTATCGCGGACGGCTTCCGGGCTGCCGCCGACCGGATTGGTGTAGGGAGTCGTGAAAACCTCGGGCGGGACTTGGGCGCGCACCGTCTCGAGGATTTCGAGCTCTTTTCCCTGCGGCAGTCCGGTCGCCATCAACTCGTCGATGCCGTCGAAATAGCTGCTGATGCGCTTGTACTGACCGTAGAAGATCTGCTTGTTCATCTCCTCGAAGTCGAACGCATAGTTGAGCGCACGGCGCACGCGCGGATCGCTGAACTTGGCGCGGCGCAGGTTCGGCACGAAGGCCTGCATCACGCCCGAGCTGCGATTGGGAAATTCCTCGAGGATCACCCGTTTTTCGGTCACAGCCGGGAAATCGTAGGCGGTCGCCCAGTTCTTGGCGCTGTTCTCGGTGCGCCAATCGACCTGATCGGCCTTGAAGGCCTCGATCGCGACGGTGGCGTCGCGGAAATATTCGTAGCGTAGCTCGTCGAAATTGTTGCGCCCCACATTGGCGGCGAAATCGCCTCCCCAATAGTCCTTGACGCGTTCCAGCGCGATCGACCGTCCTGCAACGAACTCCTTGACCTTGTAGGGGCCGGAGCCCAGCGGCACTTCGAGCGTGGTCGCCGAGACATCGCGCTTCTTGCCCTGCGCGTCCGTTCCTTCCCACCAATGCTTCGGCAGGACCGTGAGCTGCCCGACGATCTGCGGCAGCTCGCGGTTGCCTGGTGCATCGAAAACGAATTTCACCTCGCGCTCGCCGACCTTCTCGGCCCGGACCACATGGCTGTAATAGGCCGAGTACATTGGGTGATGCTTCTTGAAGGCATCGAGCGAGAAGATCACGTCCTCGACAGTAACAGGCTTGCCATCATGCCATTTGGCCTCGGGCCGGAGACGATAGGTGACAAAGGAGAAATCGTCTGGGTGGCTGGCGGCTTCGGCCAGCGCGCCGTATTCGGTCGAGACCTCGTCGAGAGCGGGCGTCATGAGGGATTCGTAGATGAATGCGACGGCACCGGAGACCTGCCCCTTCACGCCGGACACGACGATATTGAAATTATCGAAGGTGCCGATGGCGATCTGGCGGGCGACGCCGCCCTTGGGTGCGTCCGGATTGACGTAGTCGAAGCGCTTGAAGTCGGCCGGATACTTGACCTTGCCAAAAAGCGAGAGCGCATGGCGCCAGGGAAGCTCGCCCGCGGATTGTGCCTCTGCCGTGCCGACGACGGGAACACCCGCTGCAGAGCCGAGGGCGGGAAGCGCAGCGACGGCCGCGCCGGTGAGCAAGAGATCGCGTCGGGTAATGGCCAAATCAACATCCCTGTCTTGAAGGAGGCTACTCCTTTAAGTTCCCAATATAGGCGAGGTTTCGACGGAACACGTTGCTTTTTCCTCATCTTGGAAGGCCGGACGGCATGTCGGATGCGGCCAAACGCCCCGATAACAACGCCGCGAGGCCCGGATACGGAAACGGCCAGGCTTTTGAAGCCTGGCCGCTTGTCCAAGATGACGTGCCGATAGGCCTTATTTCGCCGCGGTCGGGAGCGGCTTCGGGCTGTCGGAGAGGCTGTTGAGGTAGGCGATGACGTCGGCGCGCTCCGAGTCCTTCGGGATACCGGCAAAACCCATCGCGGTGCCGGGAACGGCGGCCTTGGGATTGGCAATGAACTTGTTGAGCGCGTCAAAGTCCCAGGTGCCGCCCTTGCTCTTCATCGCGGCCGAGAAGTTGAAGCCGCCGCGGCCTTCGCCGACGTGATCGCCCACAATGCCATAGAGGTTCGGTCCGACGCGGTTCGGGCCGCCCTTTTCGAAGGTGTGGCAAGCGCCGCACTTCTTGGCGGCGGAGGCGCCCTTTTCGACGGATGCGGTCTGGAGCAGCTTTTCGATCGGTTCGGACGCGGTCGGGGCAGCGCCTGCTCCGCCCTTGTCACCGGCCTCTTCCTTCACGGCGATCTCGAAGCCCGGCTTTTCCGGCATCTTGGGCGAGAACAGCGCCTGGGCGGTGAAGCTCGTCACCAGCAGAATGAGACAGGTGCCGAGTACCGCACCGAGAATCTTGTTGAGTTCGAAAGAGTCCATTTCCGGCCAGGCCCCACACCGCAATAAGGAATAAGCGGCCGGGCGGCCGCCAGGACGAGCCTCGGGAGAATCAGACGTTCCTTATTGTTTCCCCGAGTTTTGCCATTCAGATATCGGTTTGCCCGTGCTCTGGCAACCCGTATAAGCGAGCCGGCTCATCGCCCATCCCCATCCGATTTCTTGAGGCGGAAAACGCCTCGTTCCCAGGCCCTTAAACCGATGATCGATCCTCGCATCCTGGTGCTGATCCCGGCCCGCATGGCCGCCACCCGCCTGCCCGGCAAGCCGCTCGCCGATATCGCGGGCCTGCCGATGATCGTGCATGTGATGCGGCGCGCCGAAGCCGCCGGTATCGGCCGGGTGGCGGTGGCAACCGACACGGACGAGATCGCGTCCGTCGTGAGAGCCCATGGCGGCGAGGCCGTGATGACCAGCCCCGCGCACCCCTCCGGCTCCGACCGCATCCATGAGGCCATGCAGAAGCTCGACCCGGACGCGAAGGCCGAGATCGTGATCAATCTCCAGGGCGACTTCCCGACCATCACACCGCAGACCATCCGCGAGGTGCTGCCGCCCTTCGACGATCCCGGGGTCGACATCGTGACGCTGGCCTCACAGATCCACACCGAGGAGGAAGACCGAGCCCCGAGCGTCGTGAAGGCGATCGGCTCGCCGATCGGGCCGCGGCGGATGCGGGCGCTCTATTTTACCCGCGCGACCGCTCCCTACGGCGACGGACCGCGTTACCACCATATCGGTCTCTATGCATACCGCCGCGCGGCGCTGGAGCGCTACGTCACGCTGCCGCGCTCTCCCCTGGAGGTTCAGGAAAACCTGGAGCAACTCCGGGCGGTGGAAGCCGGCATGCGCATCGACATCATCATCGTCGACAGCGTGCCGCGCGGCGTCGACACGCCGCCGGATCTCGAAACCGCCCGCGGCATCCTTTCCAAATCCTGAGCCGCTGCTACAAGGCCGTCATGAGCAAGATGAAGATCGCATTCCAGGGCGAACCTGGCGCCAATTCCCATATCGCCATCGTCGAGGCCTATCCCGACGCGGAACCGATGCCCTGCGCCACCTTCGAGGATGCACTGTCGGCGATCTCCTCGGGCGAGGCCGATCTCGGCATGATCCCGATCGAGAATTCGGTGGCCGGCCGCGTCGCCGACATCCATCATCTGCTGCCGGCCTCCGGCCTCTTCATCATCGGCGAATGGTTCCTGCCGGTCCGCCATCAGCTGATGGCGATCAAGGGCACCAAGCTCGAGGACATCAAGAGCGTCGAGAGCCATGTGCATGCGCTCGGCCAATGCCGCCGCATCATCCGCAAGCTCGGGATCAAGCCAATCGTGCACGCCGACACCGCCGGCAGCGCCCGTGACATCTCCGAGCGCAAGGACAAGACCGTCGCCGCGATCGCCTC
The DNA here is from genome assembly GCF_028128715.1 of Bradyrhizobium sp. CCBAU 51745. Classification (NCBI taxonomy): domain Bacteria; kingdom Pseudomonadati; phylum Pseudomonadota; class Alphaproteobacteria; order Hyphomicrobiales; family Nitrobacteraceae; genus Bradyrhizobium; species Bradyrhizobium sp. CCBAU 51745. The sequence goes on from NZ_LBJP01000003.1 coordinate 284,647, forward strand.
GCGCCTCGCAGCAAAAATCTACGGCCTCGACATCCTCGCCGAGGACATCGAGGACGAAGCCCACAACACCACGCGCTTCGTGGTGCTGGCGCGGGAGCCGAAATGGGCCGCGCCAGGGTCGGGCCCGCTGGTCACCACTTTTGTTTTTCGGGTGCGCAACTTGCCCGCCGCGCTCTACAAGGCGCTCGGCGGCTTTGCCACCAACGGCGTCAACATGACCAAGCTTGAGAGCTACATGGTCGACGGCAATTTCTTCGCCACGCAGTTTTACGCTGACGTCGACGGCCACCCCGAAGACAAGGGCCTGGCGTTTGCAATCGAGGAGCTGAAATTCTTCTCGCGCGAATTCCGCATCGTCGGCGTGTATCCGGGCCACCCCTTCCGCGCGACGTTCAGCGAGAAGCAGGACTGATTGCTGTGTCGTTCCGGGGCACGCGCAGCGTGAACTATGGTGCGCACTTGCGCACCTGAGAACCTCGAGATTCCGGGTTCGATGCTTCGCATCGCCCCGGAATGACAGCAGTTGTTATGCCGCCCGCTTCGGCCCCAACGCCTCGGCCAGCAGCGTATATGACTTCTTGCGCGCTTCGTGATCGTACACGGCGGTGATCACCATCAGCTCGTCGGGTTTGCTCGCATCCAGCAGCGGCTGCAGCTTCCTCTGCACGGTGGCCGGATTGCCAACGAACAGGCGCGAGCGGTTGCGCGCGATCGAGATGCGCTCGGAATCCGTATAGGGATAGGCCAGCGCCTCCTCGACACTCGGCAGCGGCAGATATTGACCGCGATCGCGGCGCAGGCGATTGAGATCGAAGGACGTGGCGAGCCTTTCGGCCTCCTCATCGGTGTCCGCCGTGATGACGGCAACCGCGAGGATCGCATGCGGGGTCGCGCGCCAGGCCGAGGGCTGGAAGCGATTGCGATAATGCACCATCGCGTCGATCGCATCATGGGACGCAAAGTGATGCGCAAAAGCGAAGCCCATGCCGACTTGTGCTGCCAGCTCCGAGGAATAATCGCTGGAGCCGAGCAGCCAGATCGGCGGCAGCTTGGTGTCGTCGGGCATCGCGACGACGTTGTGATAGGGATGGCCTGCCGGAAATTCGCGGGTCTCCCACAGGATCAACTCGTGCAGCCGCTCCAGGAAATCGTCGCCCTCACGGCGGTCGAGCCGGCTGCGCAGCGCATAGGCCGTGGCGCCATCGGTGCCGGGGGCGCGGCCGAGGCCGAGGTCGATGCGGCCGGGAAACAGCGCCTCCAGCATCTTGAAGCGCTCGGCTACGACCAGCGGGGCGTGGTTGGGCAGCATCACGCCGCCAGAGCCGACACGGATGTGCTTGGTCACCGCCGCGATCTGCCCGATCATCACGTCGGGCGCGGGGCTGGCGACCGAAGCGAGGTTGTGATGCTCGGCGAGCCAGTAGCGGACATAGCCAAGGCGATCGACATGGCGCGCCAGGTCGATGCTGTTGCGCAGCGCGACGGCCGGCTTTGTGCCCGTGGTGACGACGGAGAGGTCGAGGACTGAAAGCGGGATCATGGCGCCGTAACGTAATAGAGGACCGCGCGGCGACAATGGGCAGCGGGCGCAGATCTGGCGTGTGTCGTCCGCGAGCCCGGGCGTATGGCGAAGCCAGGAGTTGGGACAGCTCAACCGCCTGCAACATAGAATTCACCCTGCCCACCCTCAAAACGAGAGGTCCGTCAGGCCTAGAGAATGGATTATCTAATTGTTATATTTGTAAAATATTCCATTTTAGCATGCTTCCCACTCGAAGCCTATAAACTGCAGTATTGATAGCAATACTGCACGAAGTGGGCGACTTCCCATCACCGATGGGCTGTCGAGTAATCCGCCTTTGTCCTATCTTAGACCCTCCCAAGATAGACCCCGGCCGCCAGACCTTGGCGAGCCCCTGAAGTGAGTGGTGCCATGACCGAGACGACGACGCCTGCCCATACCGAAGGGCAAGACGGGCACCTGAAGCGGCCGGCGATCTCCTTCGAGTTCTTTCCGCCCAAGACGGAAGATATGGAGCGGAATCTCTGGGAGACCATCAACCGGCTGGCGCCGCTGGACCCGAAATTCGTGTCAGTGACGTATGGCGCCGGCGGCTCGACCCGCGAGCGCACCCATTCGACCATTTCCCGCATCCTCAAGGAGACCGCGCTGCTGCCGGCCGCGCATCTGACCTGCGTCGGCGCCTCGCGCGGCGAGATCGACGAGATCGTCGACCGCTACCATGAGGTCGGCGTCCGCCACATCGTAGCCTTGCGCGGCGATCCCGCCGGCGGCATCGGCACGCCCTATGCGAGCCATCCCGACGGCTATCAGAGCTCGGCCGACCTCGTTGCGGGCATCAAGAAGCGGCACGCCGATATCGAGGTGTCGGTCTCGGCCTATCCCGAGAAGCATCCTGAGTCGCGCGATTTCGACGCGGACATCGATACGCTGAAGGCAAAAGTCGACGCCGGTGCGACGCGGGCAATCACGCAAGTCTTCTTCGATAACGACTTTTACTTCCGCTACCTCGATCGCGTCCGTGCGCGCGGGATCAACATTCCGGTCGTGCCGGGCATCATGCCCATGCACAATTTCAAGCAGGCGCGCAATTTCGTCACTCGGAACGGCACCACCGTTCCCGAGTGGCTTGCCGCGAAGTTCGAGGGGCTCGACAACGATGCCGAGACCCGCAAGCTGGTGGCCGCAACCGTCGCCGCCGGCCAGGTGCAGAAACTGGCAAAACACGGCGTCGACACCTTCCATTTCTACACCATGAACCGCGCCGATCTCGTGTTCGCGATCAGCCATTTGCTCGGCATTCGCGCCAAGAGCGCGCAGAAGGCGGCTTAAGACACCATGACCGTATCCCCCTCACCCAAGCGAACCGCTCTGATCAATGCCGCGCGCGAGCGCATCCTCGTGCTCGACGGCGCCATGGGCACGATGATCCAGAACCTGCAGTTCGACGAGGCCGCCTTCCGCGGCGAGCGCTTCAAGAACTTCCATCGCGACTTGCGCGGCAACAATGACCTGCTGATCCTGACCCAGCCGCAGGCGATCGAAGACATCCACGCGGCCTATTTGCGCGCCGGCGCCGACATCGTCGCGACCAACACGTTCTCGACCACCTCGATCGCGCAGGCCGATTACGATCTCACCGACATCGTCTACGAGATGGCGCGCGAAGGTGCCCGCCTCGCTGGCAATGCCGCCCGCCGGGTTGCCGCCGAGGACGGCAAGCCGCGCTTCGTCGCCGGTGCCATCGGCCCGACCAACCGCACCGCCTCGATCTCGCCTGACGTGGCCAATCCAGGCTATCGCGCCGTCACCTTCGATGACTTGCGCAAATCCTATGGCGAGCAGATCCGCGGCCTGATCGACGGCGGGGTCGATCTGCTGCTGGTCGAGACCATCTTCGATACGCTGAACGCCAAGGCGGCGCTCTACGCCATCGCCGAGATCGCCGAGGAGCTCGGCATCGACATGCCGGTGATGGTGTCGGGCACCATCACCGACAAGTCCGGCCGCCTGCTCTCCGGCCAGATGCCGGAAGCGTTCTGGAATTCGGTGCGGCACGCCAGGCCCGTCACCATCGGTTTCAACTGCGCGCTTGGCGCCGAAGATCTGCGCGCGCATATCGCCGATATCGGCCGGGTCGCTGACACGCTCGTTTGCGCCTATCCGAATGCCGGCCTGCCCAACGAATTCGGCCAGTATGACGAGACGCCGGAATACATGGCGCGCCTGGTCGGCGAATTCGCGCGCGATGGTCTTGTCAACATCGTCGGCGGCTGCTGCGGCACCACGCCGGAGCATATCGCGGCGATTGCTGCCGCCGTCGCCCCGCACAAGCCGCGCATCGTGCCGGAGATCGCGCCAAGGCTGCGCCTCTCCGGCCTCGAGCCGTTCGTGCTGACCGATGCGATTCCGTTCGTGAACGTCGGCGAGCGCACCAACGTCACCGGCTCCGCCCGCTTCCGCAAGCTCATCACATCAGGCGACTACACCGCGGCGCTGCAGGTCGCGCGCGACCAGGTCGAAAACGGTGCGCAGATCATCGACGTCAACATGGACGAAGGGCTTCTGGATTCGGAAGCCGCGATGGTCACCTTCCTCAACCTCGTCGCCGCCGAGCCCGACATCGCCCGCGTGCCTGTCATGGTCGACTCGTCGAAATTCTCGGTGATCGAGGCCGGCCTGAAATGCGTGCAGGGCAAGCCGGTCGTGAATTCGATCTCGATGAAGGAAGGCGAGGAGAAATTCATTCACGAGGCCAAGATCGCGCGGCGCCATGGCGCGGCCGTCGTGGTGATGGCATTCGACGAAGTCGGTCAGGCCGACACCTTCGCGCGCAAGACCGAGATCTGCAAGCGCGCCTACGACATCCTCGTCAATCGCGTCGGCTTTCCGCCCGAGGACATCATCTTCGATCCGAATATCTTTGCGATCGCGACCGGGATCGAGGAGCACAACAATTACGGCGTCGACTTCATCGAGGCGACGCGATGGATCCGGCAGAACCTGCCGGGCGCGCATATCTCGGGCGGCGTGTCGAACCTGTCGTTCTCGTTCCGCGGCAACGAGCCGGTGCGGGAGGCCATGCATTCGGTGTTCCTGTATCACGCCATCAAGGCCGGCATGGACATGGGCATCGTCAATGCCGGACAGATGATCGTCTATGACGATATCGATCCCGAGCTGCGCCAGACCTGCGAGGACGTCGTCCTCAACCGCGATCCCGGCGCCTCCGAGCGCCTGCTGGCGCTCGCGGAAAAATTCCGCGGCAAGAAGACGGAAGCCAAGGAAGCTGATCTCGCCTGGCGCGAATGGCCGGTGGAGAAGCGGCTGTCGCATTCGCTGGTGCATGGCATCACCGAGTTCATCGAGCAGGACACCGAGGAAGCCCGCAAGAATTCCTCGCGACCGCTCGACGTGATCGAGGGCCCGCTGATGGCCGGCATGAACGTGGTCGGCGACCTCTTCGGCGACGGCAAGATGTTCCTGCCGCAGGTGGTGAAGTCCGCCCGCGTCATGAAGCAGGCCGTTGCGTATCTGATGCCGTTCATGGAGGAAGAGAAGGCGCGCAACCTCGCCAGCGGCATCGGTGGCGCGGCGAGTTCGTCGGCCGGCAAGATCGTGCTGGCGACCGTGAAGGGCGACGTCCACGACATCGGCAAGAACATCGTCGGCATCGTGCTCCAGTGCAACAACTATGAAGTCATCGACCTCGGCGTGATGGTGCCGGCGGCGAAGATCGTCGAGACCGTGAAGGCGGAGAAGGCCGACATCGTCGGTCTCTCCGGCCTGATCACGCCCTCGCTCGACGAGATGGCGTTCTTCGCCGGCGAGCTGCAGCGCGAAGGCCTCAAGCTGCCGCTGCTGATCGGCGGCGCCACGACGAGCCGCGTGCATACGGCCGTGAAGATCGACCCGAGCTATCGCGCCGGACCCGTGGTGCATGTCAACGACGCCAGCCGCGCCGTCGGCGTCGCCTCCTCGCTGCTCTCGCCGGAGAAGCGTGAGGCTTATGCGGCCGAAGTGCGCGCCGAATACGCCAAGATCTCCGAGGCGCATCTGCGGGCGCAGGCCGACAAGAAGCGGCTGAAGCTCACTGATGCGCGCGCCAACCGCGTGCCGGTCGATTTTGCCAAGAGCAAGCCGGTGAGGCCGACCTTCCTCGGCACCAAGAGCTTCGACGACTACGACCTCGCCGAGCTCGTCCCCTATATCGACTGGACGCCGTTCTTCCAGACCTGGGAGCTCGCCGGCCGCTTCCCCGCCATCCTCAAGGACGACAAGGTCGGCGAGGTCGCGCGCTCGCTCTATGACGATGCGCGCAAGATGCTCGACACCATCGTCAAGGAAAAATGGTTCCGCGCGCGTGCCACGATCGGCTTCTGGCCGGCAAATGCGCAAGGCGACGACATCGTGCTCTATGCCGATGATAACAGGACCAAGAGCATCGCGACGCTGCACACGCTGCGCCAGCAGCTCGAGAAGCGCGAGGGCCGGTTCAACGCGGCGCTGTCCGACTTCGTCGCGCCCGCGGGCGTGCCCGACTATGTCGGCGGCTTCGTCGTCACCGCCGGGATCGGCGAGGACGCGGTCGCCGACCGCTTCAAAATGGCCAATGACGACTACTCCTCGATCCTGTGCAAGGCGCTGGCCGATCGGCTCGCCGAAGCGTTCGCGGAAGCCATGCATGCCCGGGTGCGCCGCGAGTTCTGGGCCTATGCGCCTGACGAGGCGCTCTCCAACGAGGATCTGATCCTGGAAAAATATCAGGGCATCCGCCCCGCGCCCGGCTATCCCGCCCAGCCCGATCACACCGAGAAGGCGACGCTGTTCGAGCTGCTCGATGCCGAAGCCACCGCCGGGGTGAAGCTGACCGAGAGCTTTGCGATGTGGCCGGGCAGCAGCGTATCGGGGCTCTATTTCGCCAGCCCCGAGAGCTATTATTTCGGCGTCGGCAAGATCGAGCGCGACCAAGTCGAGGACTACGCCGCGCGCAAGGGCATGAGCGTCGCGGAGGCCGAGCGCTGGCTCGCGCCGGTGCTGAACTACATCCCGTCGCAGCCGGCGAGCGATAAGGCCTTTGCCGCAACGCCCGCCAACGACGAGATGTCGAAGGATCTCGCCTCGCATCCGCCGGGCTGCACCTGCGCGGTGCATCTGGTCTGGCAGAAGAAGCGCGCGGGGGCGGGGTAGGCGCCAGGATCGCAAAACGCGAAACAACCCCATGCACAGTAGGGATGGGGTTGATCGGGTTATACGATTTCGTTTTTACGGAAAATCGCTTGCTCCGTCGGGCAAAACAGCTGTATGAGGGCAGGATCGGGTATGGCGCGTGATGCCCACCGCCGTCATTCCGGGGCGCGCCCCTTGGCGCGAGCCCGGAATCCATTTGTCCTCATCACCCGCCGCACAATGGATTCCGGGTTCGCGCTACGCGCGCCCCGGAATGACAGCGTGACCCTTACCCCTTCGGCGGCGCCAGCGGCTGCACGATCTCCTTGAACGGGGCCAGCGCTTCGCAGCGATCGGCATGGGCTGCGAGGGCCGGATAGCGCGCTGCGTCGAACAGGTCGGGATGCGCCTCGCGGGTGAAGCGGACGACGCAGGCGACCGCAATATCGGCATGACCGATGCGCGCCTCCAGCCAGTACGGCGTCGTCACCTTGGCGCGCTCGGCTTCCAACACCCCAAGCACGTCGCCGATCTGCGCCCGGCAACGCTCGACCCATAGCGCCAGCTGCTCCTTCCGCAGCACGCGCTCATAGAGCAGGCTGACCGCCTTGTCGCCGAGGCCGGTCGCCAGCGCGCAGATGCGCAAATGCTTGCGCCGCTCGACGCCGCTCCGCGGCAGCATCGCCTTGTCAGGCCCGACGAGCTCGTCGAGATAATCCAGGATGATCGTGCTTTCGATCAGCGCCTCGCCATCGTCGAGCACCAGCGTCGGCACCCGGCGCAAGGGATTGTACGGCGCGATTTTGTCGGCATCGCCGAAGGTCGACCACGGCTTGTGCTCGAAGCCAAGCCCGTAGAGCCGCAGCGCAATCGCGACGCGGCGGACGAAGGGGGAATCATATTGGCCGATCAGGAACATGGTTCTCGCTCTTCTCTGTCGTTGGACAAGGCAGGGCCGATCAGTCTCCACGACAAGATCGCAGCAGCGCAAGGAAAATCCTCGACATGCAGCATTGCATCTGACGCAACGGCGCCGGGACAATTTCTCCCGAATGCGCTATCAAGGACGGCATCATGACAGCACCATCAGACATCAATCGCGAGCGGATCGCTGCGACCGAGGCCGTCATCCGTCCGCATATCCGCCGCACGCCGCTGGTCCAGGCCGATCTCGCCGAATTCGGCCTTCCGGCCGCGCCCGTCACCTTCAAGCTCGAAATGCTGCAGCATTCCGGATCGTTCAAGGCGCGCGGCGCCTTTGCCAATCTGCTGCTACGGCAGGTGCCGCAAGCCGGTGTCGTCGCCGCCTCCGGCGGCAATCACGGCGCGGCCGTCGCCTATGCGGCGCAACAGCTGGGGATTCCCGCAACGATTTTCGTTCCTGACATCACCTCGCCCGCCAAGGCCGAACGGATCAGATTCTATGGCGCCGAGCTCGTGATCGCAGGCAACCGCTATGCCGATGCGCTCGCGGCCAGCGAGGCGCATGTCGCGCGGACCGGCGCGCTTGCCGTTCACGCCTACGACCAGGCTGAAACGTTGCTCGGCCAGGGCAGCGTTGGCCTCGAGCTGGAGCAGGACGCCCCCGAGATCGACACGCTGCTGGTGGCCGTCGGCGGTGGCGGCCTGATCGGCGGCATCGCGGCGTGGAGCGCGGGCAGGACGCGCATCATTGCCGTTGAGCCCGAGCTGTCGCCGACCTTGCATGACGCGTTCGCAGCAGGCGCCCCGGTCGACGCGCCGGCCAGCGGCCTCGCCGCCGACAGCCTGGCGCCGCGGCGCGTCGGCGAATTGATGTTCCCGATCGCGCGCGCTCATGTCGAGGGCGTCGTCCTCGTCAGTGACGATGCAATCCGGCAGGCGCAGGCCGCGCTGTGGTCGACCTTGCGTCTCGTCACCGAACCCGGCGGCGCGGCCGCGTTCGCCGCGCTGCTCTCCGGCCGCTATCGTCCGGAGCCGGGCGAGCGCATCGCGGTGCTGGTTTGCGGGGCGAATACGACGGCGGTGAATTTCGAGGGCTAGCGATGGGCGACGACGCTGACCTTCGTCATTGCGAGCGCAGCGAAGCAATCCAGACTGTCTCCACGGAAAGGCTCTGGATTGCTTCGCCGCGCTCGCAATGACGGTGGAGGCAGCGCGTAGCCCGGATGCAACGAAGTGCAATCCGGGATCTCACAACCCGATCGAGAGTCCCGGATTTCGCTTCGCTCCATCCGGGCTACGAAGCCACGCTGTGTGACATCGACTGTGAGCGATACCCAACGGCAACAGCCGGGCGTTTTGGCAGTCCCCTCGCCTGAACTCTGCCTTGCCGAACAAGATGTCGCATGGTTCAGTCCGGGGAACCCCGGGGGGAGGTCGATGAATCGGCAGTTGGCGACAGCTTTTGGCGTTGCGCTCACGGCGATATCGCTGACCGGCGGCACATTCGCCGCCGACCTGCCGCTCAAGGCGCCGGCGAAGCCCGTCGCTTTCAACCCGTTCTGGGCGGAGGTCGACTATCTCGCCTGGAGCGTGACCGGAGACAAGCTGCCGGCGCTGGTGACGACGACGCCGGTCGGCACGCCGCTGGGCATCGCCGGCGCGCTCGGGCAGCCGACCACGACCGTGCTGTTCGGCAATTCCAGCGTCAACACCGACTGGCGTTCGGGCGGACGCGTCACCGCCGGCTATTGGTTCGAACCGCAGAGGAGAAGCGGCGTCGAGGCATCGTTCTTCGGGCTGGAAAATATCGGGACTGGCTTTGCCGCCGACACCGGCACCAATCCGATCCTGACGCGGCCTTTCAGCAACGCGCTGACGGGACTTCCCGACACGCTGATCGCAAGCTTTCCGGGCGTCGCCACCGGCAGCGTCAACGCCAACGAGACATCGCGCCTGCTCGGCGCCGGCGCGCTTTATCGCCAGGAGTTCGCCCTGTGGAGCGGACAGCGCGTCAGCGCGCTGGTCGGCTATCGGTACTTGCGCGCCTCCGACACGCTGTGGATCACCGACACCGCGAGCAGCCTTGTCTTCGGCACATTCACGCCGACGGACTATTTCAAGGCGGCGAGCAATTTCCACGGCCTCGATCTCGGCCTTGCCGGTGACTGGCGCAACGGTCCGTGGTCGCTGGAGTGGCGCGGCAAGGTCGCGCTCGGCGCGGTCATCGACACCGCCGACGTGTCGGGCTCGGCGGTTTCGACCATCGCCGGCGTCACCACGACGGCGCCGGGCGGCTTCCTCGCACTCGCCAGCAACAGCGGCCATTTTTCACAGACCAGATTCGCCGCGGTGCCGGAGCTCTCGCTCAAGGCGGGCTATGAGATCGCGCCCGCCTGGCGCCTGACCGTCGGCTACGACGTGCTGTACTGGGCCGGCGTGCAGCGCGCCGGCGGGCTGATCGACACCACCGTCAATCCAAGCCTGATACCGCCAGGCCCGCCCGCGGGCCCGACCCGGCCACTGCCGGTGATGAACACGACGAACCTGCTCGCGCAGGGATTTAGCTTCGGCGTGCGGTATAATTATTGAGGGCGCGGTAGCTGCGCTCGCAATGACGGTGTGGATACAGTTGCGATCTATTCGATAACAGGCACGTGCTTCGCCGCATCGCGCGGCACCGTGCCATCGATCCGCGGATCGTCCGCCACCTCGATCTGGCGCCGAAACGGAATGAATCCGGAGCGCTGATAGAACGCGACGGCCGAGGGATGATCGAAGGTGCAAGTGTGCACCCAGACGCGCTGCACGTCGCCGGACCAGGCCCGCTCCAGCGCGCGGTTCATCAGGAAGCGGGCGGCGCCGGTGCCGATCAAATTTGCCGTGACACCAAAATAGACCAGCTCGCATTGTCCGGGCTGACGGAAATCCAGCTCCAGCAGGCCTTCGTCGCGACCGTCGGCGACGAGAGCATAGACCTCGATGCTTGCGGCGTGGATGACCGCGGCGAGCTCGGTGTCGCTCATCAACGCTCGCGAGCACCACAGCCAGTCCTCGCCGACGCGGCGGTAAAGATCGCGGTACCAGGCAAGCGCTGGCGCATCGACCTTGCGCAGGGTCCACGCGCCGGGCGGATCATCACGGCGGGAGGGCGGCGTGGTCATCTCGAGATGGGTGACAACGGCGGCGATCTTGCCGGCGGGGACGTCGGAATAGCCGTCGGGGAGGATCATAGGGGATTCCTGTGGGCCGAGCGCTAGCCAAGCATTCTATGTCGTCCCGGCGAAGGCCGGGACCCATACGCCGCAGCAGATGTTGTAAGCGCAACTCGTCGTTCCAACCGCGCAAAACAATCTGTATTCGTGGCTATGGGTCCTGCCTTTCGCCAGGACGACGGCGGAGTTTGTGGATGCGCGCCCGCCAAGAATCCGCCTACCCTTCCCCCTCGTCGCTTGCCAGCACGCCCTTCACTGCGCGCGCCCAGCCGGCGAGCTTTCGTTCGCGCGTAGCATCGCTCATGTTCGGCTTGAAGCGGTGCTCGAGGCGCCAATTGTCGGCGAACTTGGTCGGCTCGGGATAGACGCCGGCATTGAGACCGGCGAGATAGGCGGCGCCGAGCGCGGTGGTTTCCTGGATGACAGGGCGATCGACCGGCGCATCGAGCAGATCGGCAAGGCGCTGCATGGTCCAGTCGGACGCGGTCATGCCGCCGTCGACGCGGAGCACCACGCTCGCCACTTCCGAGCTCGGCCAGTCCGCGCGCATCGCGGCCCAGAGGTCGAAGGTCTGGTAGCAGACGCTCTCGAGCGCGGCGTGCGCCAGCTCGGCAGGTCCGGTGTTGCGGGTGAGGCCGAACAGGGCGCCGCGGACGCGCGGATTCCAGTAGGGCGCGCCCATGCCGACGAAGGCCGGCACCAGATAGACGCTCTGCATGGAGTCGGACTGATCGGCGAGCGGTCCGGTCTCGGCCGCGTGCTTGATGATGCCGAGGCCGTCGCGCAGCCATTGCACTGCGCTGCCGGCGACGAAGATCGAGCCTTCCAGCGCGTAAGTGCGTTTTCCCTCGAGCTGATAGGCGATGGTGGTGAGCAGCTTGTTCTTGGAGGCGACGGGCGTCGCGCCGGTGTTGAGCAGCGCAAAGCAGCCGGTGCCGTAGGTCGACTTCATCATGCCCGGACGGAAGCAGGCCTGGCCGATGGTGGCGGCCTGCTGGTCGCCGGCGATGCCGGAGATCGCAATCGCGCCGCCGAACAGATCCGGCGTGCTCTCGCCGAAGCGCGCGGAGGAATCCTTCACTTCCGGCAGCATCGAGCGCGGCACGCCGATGATCTCCAGGAGCTCGTCATCCCACTGGCCGGTGTGGATGTTGAACAGCAGCGTGCGCGAGGCGTTGGTGGCGTCGGTGGCGTGCACCTTGCCGCCGGTGAGGCGCCAGAGCAAATAGCAATCGACGGTGCCGAACATCAGCTCGCCGCGCGCGGCCCGCGCGCGGGCGCCGGGGACATGGTCGAGGATCCAGGCGACCTTGGTGCCGGAGAAATAAGGGTCGATGATCAGACCTGTTTTCTGCGAGATCAGCGGCTCGCGGCCTTCGTGCTTGAGCCTGGCGCAGATATCGGCGGTGCGGCGGTCCTGCCAGACGATGGCGCGGTGCACGGCCTGGCCCGTGGCGCGGTCCCACACCACGGTGGTCTCGCGCTGGTTGGTGATGCCGATCGCGGCGATGTCCTTTGCCGTGATGCCGGCCTGCTCGATCGCCTCACGGCAGACCATCACGGTCGAGGTCCAGATGTCCTCGGGCTCGTGCTCGACCCAGCCGGAGGCCGGAAAATGCTGCGGAAACTCGGCTTGCGCCTTCGCCGCAATGGAAATATCGCCGCGAAACACGATCGCGCGCGAGGAGGTGGTGCCCTGGTCGATGGCGAGGACGAAAGACATGGAAGCTTACCTTGGCGTTTTATTTGGCGTTTTCCCTGAGGGGATATTGTGTCGCGCCAAAGAAACGGGATTGCCGCCAAGAGGTCAAGCTGGGATGAGCGGCTGCAGCTGGACAAAAGCTACACCGCCGCCGCGGCAATACCGCCGTCGATAACGATGGTCTGGCCGGTCAAACGGGGATCTTTTTCATTGTTATTGGCTCCCCGCGTCCACTTGCTCGGTGTCATCGCCCGACTTGATCGGGCGATCCAGTATTCCAGAGACGGCGCGGCTGGAACCGAGGGGCCGCGGCGTACTGGATCCCCCGCCTTCGCGGGGGATGACAGTGGTCGTGCGACTCAGATCAACCCGCCCGCATCCGCGACGCGGCGCTGGTGGTAGTCGGTGTCGCCGAAGGTGTTCTCGATCATGGTGAGGCGCTTGAAGTAGTGGCCGATCTTCGCTTCCATGGTCATGCCGATGCCGCCGTGGAGCTGGATCGACTGCTGGCCGACGAATTTCAGCGACTTGCCGATCTGCGCCTTGGCGGCGGCGATGGCGTTGGAGCGCTCCCTGGCGTTCTCGAAATCGTTCGCCATGGTCGCGAACATCGACATCGAGCGCGCCTGTTCAGTGGCGACGAACATGTCGGAGGCGCGGTGCTGCAGCGACTGGAACGAGCCGATCGCGACGCCGAATTGCTTGCGCGTCTTGATGTACTCGACGGTGGTCTTGAGCGACTCATCCATCAGCCCGACCGCTTCGGCGCAGAGCGCGACACGGGCTTCGTCCACCACGCGCTCGATCAGGGCGAGCGAGTCGTCGGGGTTGCCGATCGCCGCATCCGCGCCGACCTCGACACCGGTGAAGGTGATGTCGGCGGCGTGCAGACCGTCCTGGGTCGGGTAGGACTTCTTGGTGATGCCCTTGGCGCTGGCAGGCACCAGGAACACGCCAATGCCGGTCGTGTCACGACGATCGCCCCTGGTGCGCGCGGTGACGACAAGCGTATCGGCGTTCTCGCCGTTGAGCACGACGAACTTCTCGCCGTCGATCACCCAGCCGTCGCCCTTCTTCTTCGCTGACGTGGCGACGTCGAACAGATCGTAGCGCGAATTCTTCTCGAGCTGGGCAAAGGCCAGCGTCTTGCTGCCGTCGACGATCCCGGGCACATGCGCCGCCTTCTGCGCCTCGGTGCCGGCATGACGCAGGAAGCCGCCGCCGATCACGACAGTCGCCAGATACGGCTCCAGCACCAGCGCCTTGCCGAGCGCTTCCATCACGATCATGGTCTCGACGCCGCCACCGCCAAAGCCGCCATCGGCCTCGCTGAAAGGCAGGCCCAGCAGGCCCTGCTCGGCGAGCTTGAGCCAGACGGCTTTGCTCCAGCCACCCTTCTCCTTCATGTATTTCTTGCGGCTCTCGAAATCGTAGGAATCGGTCAGCAGGCCGTCGATGCTGTCCTTCAGGAGCCGCTGCTCCTCGGTCAGGTCAAAATCCATTTCTTTGGTTCCTCGTACCCGGATCATCAGACTTCGTCATTCCGGGATGGCCCGAAGGGCCAGACCCGGAATCCATTTCGCCTCAGCGTATGCGGCCCGATGGATTCCGGGTTCGCGACTTCGTCGCGCCCCGGAATGACGGTGGAAACATTGTGCTCCCCGCCGCGGCGGAGAGGAAGCAGATCAAAGCCCCAGCACCGCCTTGGCGATGATGTTGCGCTGGATCTCGTTGGAGCCGCCGTAGATCGAGACCTTGCGGTTGTTGAAGTAGCTCGGCGCGATCTGGGCGGTCCAGTCCATGGCCTCGTTGGAGCCGTCGTCGCCGTGCACGTCGTAGGGAGCCGCGAACGGGCCGATCACTTCCATCAACAGTTCGGTGGTGGTCTGCTGGATCTCGGAGCCCTTGATCTTCAGCACCGAGGAGGCCGGATTGGGCTTGCCCTTGCCGTGCTTGCCTTCATCGGCGACGACGCGCAGCTGCGTCAGCTCGAGCGCCTTCAGCTCGATCTCGCAGGCGGCGAGCTTCTCGCGGAAAGCCGAATCCTGGATGATCGGCTTGCCGCCCGATTCGACCTTGCCGGCGAGATCGCGGATGCGGCGCAGCCGCTCCTTGGAAACGCCGACGCGCGCGATGCCGGTGCGCTCGTTGCCGAGCAGGAATTTTGCGTAATCCCAGCCCTTGTTCTCCTCGCCGATCAGGTTCTCGTAGGGCACCTCGACGTCGTCGAAGAACACCTCGTTGACCTCATGGCCGCCATCGATGGTCTGGATCGGGCGCACGGTGACGCCCTTCGACTTCATCGAGAACACGATGAAGGAGATGCCCATCTGCTTCTTGGCGGACGCATCCGTGCGGCAGAGGCAGAAGATCATGTCGGCATGCTGGGCCAGCGTGGTCCAGGTCTTCTGGCCGTTGATGATCCATTTGTCGCCACGGCGCTCGGCTTTTGTCTTGAGCGAAGCGAGATCGGAGCCGGAGCCCGGCTCCGAGAAGCCCTGGCACCACCAATCGTCGACATTGGCGATGCGCGGCAGGTACTTCTTCTTCTGCTCTTCATTGCCGAAGGTGTAGATGACGGGGCCGACCATGCTGACGCCGAACGCGAGCGGCTGCGGCGCCGGATAGGACTGCAGCTCCTCATTGAAGATGTAGTGCTGCACGGAGGTCCACCCCGTGCCGCCATATTGCTTCGGCCAGTGGCTGACGCCCCAGCCCTTCTTGTTGAGGATGCGCCACCACGTCACCATCTCGTCCTTGGTGAGATGGCGGCCTTCCACCAGCTTGCGCCGCGTATCCGGCGGCACGTTGTCGCGGAAGAATGCCCGCACTTCCTCGCGAAATGCCTGCTCTTCCTTCGTGAATGCGAGATCCATCGGATCCTCCTGTGAGCGAAACCAAGCTTTTATTCTTCGTCATCCTGGCGAAAGCCGGGTGTCGGGGTGGATTGTGCTGATTTCTGCTGCTGGCGCAATTCGTGGCGCGACAGTTTTCCGACCGGCGTGCGCGGCAGATCGTCGACGAACTCGACCGCAGCGGGCATCTCGTGCTTGCCGACCTTGCCGGCGAGCTGCGCGCGCAGCTCGTCGAGCGAGAACGGCTTTGCGTCCGGCCTGAGCTTGATGAAGGCCTTGGCGGCTTCGCCCCTGTATTCATCGGGAATGCCGAGCACGATCACCTCGTGCACGCCCGGGACGGTGTAGATCGCCTGCTCGATCATCTGCGGATAGACGTTGAAGCCGCCCGAGATGATCATGTCCTTCTTGCGGTCGACCAGGAAGAAATAGCCGTCGGTGTCGACATAACCGATGTCGCCGGTGAGGAAGCGGCCGTCGATGAACGCCTCCGCGGACCCCGCCGGCTTGTTCCAATAACCCTTGGTGACGTTCGGGCCCTTGATGCGGATCTCGCCGACTTCGCCCGGCGGCAGCACTTTTGTCGGATCGTCCAGCGAGACGACGTCGAGCTCGATGCCGGGCAGCATCAGGCCGATCGAGCCGGGCTTGTCGGGACCTGCAGGCGGATGGCCGGTGCCGGGCGAGCAGGTCTCCGTCATGCCCCAGCCGCTCCTCAGCTTCTTGCCGACCTTGCGCTCGAAGAAGCTTGCGACCTCGACCGGCAGCGGCGCGCCGCCGGAGCCGATGGCGGCGAGCGACGAAAAGTCGCGCTTGTCCAGATTGGGGAGCCCGGCGATCGCGATCCACATGGTCGGCACGCCAGGGAAATAGGTGGCGCGCTTGACCTCGATGTCGCGCATCACGGCTTCGACGTCGAAGCGCTGGTGCAGCGAGATCAGATTGCCGCGCCTGATCGAGGACAGCAGCACGACGGTCAGCGCAAAGATGTGGAACAGCGGCAGCACGCAGATCACGCGCTCGATCGTCTCGCCGCGGGCCGCGCGGGCCGGCCTGCCCCAGACGTCGTAGATCGACACCGCCGAGGTGAGATTGCCGTGCGTGAGCATGGCGCCTTTCGGCAGGCCGGTGGTACCGCCGGTATACTGCAACAGCGCAACGTCATCGGCCGCAACCGCCGGCCACTGTGCCGGCGCGGTGGCGCCTTCGACGAAGGCCTTGAAGGTGACGATGCGGGGATCATCGGGAATCGCCGCCTGCGGCGTGCCGATCTTGCCCCAATGATCGTCCTCGCAGACGACGAGGCGGTCGATCAGCCCCTTCTGCAGAAATTTCAGTGCCGTCGGCAGCAGGGCCTGGAGGTTCGAGGTGACGAGCAGGCGCGAGCCGGAATCGGAAATCTTGTGCGTGAGCGCGATCTCGCCGTCCAGCGGCGACAGATGCGCAACGCGGGCGCCTGCCTTCAGCGCGCCGAAGAAATTGACGGGATGATCCGGCGTGTTGCCGAGGAACAGCGCGACCGACGTGCCCTTGCCGCAACCGGCGCGGAGGAACGCAGCCGCTGCGCGCTCCGCCATGGCTGCGAGCTCGGTATAGGTGATCGGACGGTCGCGAAATTCCAGCGCGGTGCGTGGGCCGTAATTTGCAGCGGCCGTCGCGAGCAGGTCAGGCAACGTGCCCTGGACGATGGTGTCGTCCCAATGCACGCCCTCGGGGTAAAACTGTTCGCCGGGATGGGTCATGGATACCTTAAACCACACTAGCCGTCATTCCGGGGCGATGCGAAGCATCGAACCCGGAATCCATCAGGCCGCACGTTCGGAGGAGAAATGGATTCCGGGCCTGGCCCTGCGGGCCATCTACGTTGCGCAATTGCGCAACGGAGAATGACGTGAGGAGAGACTGCGTCCATCAAGCCGCCTTCGACTCGGCCGCCAGCGACGCGAAGGTCTTGCCCTCCGCGGCGAGCTTCTTCAGCAGCGGGGAGGGTTCGAGGCTCGGGTCGTTGGTCTCCTTGGCGTAGTAGGAGAGACGATCGGCGATGTGCTTGAGGCCGACGCTGTCGGCCCAGTACATCGGGCCGCCGCGGTAGATCGGCCAGCCATAGCCATAGAGCCAGACCACGTCGATGTCGGAGGGACGCGCCGCGATGCCCTCTTCGAGGATCTTCGCGCCCTCGTTGATCATCGGGTACATCATGCGCTCGAGGATCTCGTCGTCGCTGACCACGCGCTTCTTGCGGCCGAGACGCAGCAGCGTCTCGTCGATCAGCTTCTCGACCTCAGGATCGGGCAGCGGCGCGCGCGAGCCGGCTTCATATTTGTAGTAGCCTTTGCCGGTCTTCTGGCCGAAGCGGCCGGCTTCGCAGAGCGCGTCCGCGATCTCCGACTTGATGCCGCGATCCTTCCGCGAGCGCCAGCCGATGTCGAGGCCGGCGAGGTCGCCCATCGCGAACGGGCCCATCGGCATGCCGAACTTGGTCACGACGGCGTCGACCTGCTGCGGCAAGGCGCCTTCGAACAACAGCTTCTCGGACTGCTTGCCGCGCTGGGCCAGCATGCGGTTGCCGACGAAGCCGTCGCAGACGCCGACCACGACCGGCACTTTTGCAATCTTGCGCGCGATCGAGACGGCCGTCACCAGCGCATCCGGCGCGGTCTTGTCGGCACGCACGATCTCGCACAGCTTCATGACGTTCGCGGGCGAGAAGAAGTGCATGCCGAGCACGTCCTGCGGACGCTTGGTCGCCTTGGCGATCTCGTCGATGTTCAGGTACGAGGTGTTGGAGGCGAGCACGGCGCCGGGCTTGGCGTACTGGTCGAGCTTGCCGAACACCTCCTTCTTCACCGCCATGGTCTCGAACACGGCTTCGATGACGAGGTCGGCATCGCCGACATTCTCGATCCCGACAACGCCGTTGATCAGCGCCATGCGCTTGGCCGGTGCATCCGCCGGAATGCCGCCGCGCGCGGCGGTCGCTTCCCAGTTCTTCTGCATGATGCCCATGCCGCGCTTGAGCTGCTCCTCGCCGGTCTCGATCAGCGTGACGGGAACGCCGGCATTGGCAAAGGACATCGCGATGCCGCCGCCCATGGTGCCGGCGCCCAAAATCGCAACACGGTTAACGGGACGCGACTTGGTGCCTTCGGGAACGCCTGCAATCTTGTTGGCCTCGCGCTCGGCGAAGAAGGCGTAACGCTGCGCCTTGGACTGGTCGCTGGCGACGAGCTTGAGGAAGCCCTCGCGCTCCTTCTTCAGGCCTTCGTCGAACGGCAGGTCGATGGCATAGCCGACGGCGTCGGCTGCCGCGAACGGCGCTTCCAGGCCACGCGACTTCTTGGTCATCGCCGCGACGGCGTTGGTGAAGATCGAGCGGTCGGCCTTCGCGGCCGCGATCTTGGAATCGTCGTCGCGCAGGCGGCGCAGCGGGCGCTTCTCGGCCAGCAGTTTGCGCACGAAGGCTTCGCCGCCGGAGGCCGGGCCCTCGATGATCTCCTCGATCAGGCCGGCCTTGAGCGCTTCGGCCGCGCCAATGGGGTCGCCGCCGACGATCATCTTGACCGCGAGTTCCGGCCCGACCGCGCGCGGCAGCCGCTGGGTGCCGCCTGCGCCGGGCAGCAGGCCGAGCTTGACCTCGGGCAGGCCGAGCTTGGCTTCCTTGACCGCGACGCGGAAATGACAGGCGAGCGCGACTTCGAGGCCGCCGCCGAGCGCGGTGCCGTGGATCGCGGCAACGACGGGCTTTGGCGAATTCTCGATCGTGGACAGCACGTCATTGAGGGCCGGCGGCTTCGGCGGCTTGCCGAATTCGGTGATGTCGGCGCCGGCGATGAAGGTGCGCCCGGCGCAGGTCAGCACGATGCCCTTGATGGCGGGATCGGCGACCGCGGCCTTGATGCAGTCCAGGATACCGCCGCGGACTGCGGCACTCAGCGCATTGACCGGAGGGCTGTTGACCGTGACGATCCCGACCTCGTCATGACGCTCAAGCTTGACCACTTCGCTCACGGTTTCCCTCCTTGGTGGGATTTACTTTTGTTCGATTTCGCGGTGCGGAATTTAATTCCGCATCTTGACGGCAGGGTTATTTTGAAGCACGGACGTTGTCAACGACTCCGCGCAAGAGCAGATCAGGGATGAAGCGTACAGGAAAGAAGACCGCGACCGATCGGAATTTCGTCGTCGCGCTTTCCCGCGGGCTTGATGTCTTGCGCGCATTCCAACCCAGCGACGGACTTCTCGGCAATCAGGAGATTGCCGCCCGCACCAATCTGCCGAAGCCGACCGTTTCGCGGCTGACCTACACGTTGACGAAGCTCGGCTATCTGACGCCGGTTCCCCGCTTCGAGAAATATCAGCTCGCACCCGCCGCAATGGCGCTGGGTTACGCGGCGCTCGCCAATCTCGGTGTTCGGCATTTGTCCGAGCCGTTCCGCGAGGAAGTGATGCGCGCGACGGGTGGCGCGGTCGCGATCGGCGGCCGCGACCGTCACAGCATGATCTATTTCGGACAGAGCCGGGGCAGCGAGACTGTCGGCGTTCAACTTGACGTCGGCTCGCGCGTCCCGATTGCAACCACTGCGATGGGCCGCGCCTATTTCTGGGCGCTGGGCGAGGACGAGCGCGCCGAGCTGTCGCGCGTGCTGCGCGAGCATTACGGCAGCCGCTGGCCGAAGATGCGCGACGGGCTGGAGCGTTCCGGCGAGATGGTCGCCAAGCATGGCTTCGCGATCTCGGTCGGCGACTGGCACGACGACATCGGCGCCGCCGGTGTTGCGCTCAAGCTCAACGACGGAACCGGGCCCTACGCATTCAATTGCGGCGCACCGGCATTCCGCTTCACGGAAGAACGATTGATCAACGACATTGGACCGCGTCTGCTTGCGATGGTAAGGAACATCGAAGCGGCACTTGGCGGTCTGATGTCGCTATCCAAAAAAGACGACAGCAAAAAGCTGAAATCAGGAGGAAAAGTTGCGCGTGTGGCCGAGGGGATCAGATAGCCTTTGTCATGTCAGGGAGCGGTTTGCATCGCCCCTTCGCCCACTGCTCAGCGTGGGCGAGACGAGATGACGCAGGCACAGCTCGCGCAGGGGACATCGCCTCTGCTCGCCGTTCGCGACGTCAGCGTCGTGTTCGGCGGCATCGTCGCGCTCAACGGTGTGTCCTTTGACATGCACAAGGGCCAGATCCTCGGACTGATCGGCCCCAACGGAGCCGGCAAGACCACGCTGTTCAACTGCCTGTCCCGCCTCTACCAGCCGTCGTCAGGCGACATCCTGATGGAAGGCGCGAGCATTTTGAAACGCCCGCCGCACCGGATCGCCGAGATCGGCATCGGCCGCACTTTCCAGAACGTGGCGCTGTTTCCGAACCTGTCGGTGATGGACAATGTCCGCGTCGGCACCCATGCCCGCACCTCCTCCGACATCATCAGCGACTCGCTGCGCCTCGCCTGGATCCGCCGCGGCGAGAGCAGCGTGAACAGGAAGGTGCACGAGATCCTCAGCTATCTCGACCTCGAGGAGGTCGCTCACACCACCGTCTCCGGCCTGCCCTTCGGCACGCAGAAGCGCGTCGAACTGGCGCGGGCGCTGGCGGCAGACCCGAAGATCCTGCTGCTCGACGAGCCCGCCGGCGGCCTCAACCACGAAGAGGTCTACATCCTCGGCGACCTCATCCGCAAAATCCGCGACGAGCGCCACATGACGGTGCTGCTGGTCGAGCATCACATGGGCCTCGTGATGTCGATCGCCGACCACGTCGTCGCGCTGAATTTCGGCAAGAAGCTCGCGGAAGGCACGCCTGCGCAGGTGCAGGCGGACCCCGACGTCATCAAGGCCTATCTCGGGAGCAAGGACCAATGACTGTTCTGCTCAACGTCAAGGACCTGCGCGCCTATTACGGCCAGGTCCAGGCGCTCCATGGCCTCACCTTTTCGCTCAACGAGGGCTCGCTGACGACGCTGCTCGGGGCCAACGGCGCCGGCAAGACCACGACGCTGCGCGCGATCTGCAACATGGTGCGCTCCACCGGCGGCATCGAGTTCGACGGCAAGCCGCTGAACAACCGCTCGACCGAAAGCATCGTGCGCCACGGCATCGCCCACGTGCCGCAGGGCCGCGGCACCTTCACCACCATGACGGTGGAGGAGAATCTCCAGTTAGGGGCCATCACCCGCAAGGACAATGCCGGCATCGTCTCCGACATCGAGCGCATGTACGCGCATTTCCCGGTCTTGAAGCAGCGCCATACCCAGCAGGCCGGCACGCTCTCCGGCGGCGAGCAGCAGATGCTCGCGGTCGCGCGCGCGCTGATGCTGCGGCCGCGGCTGATGCTGCTGGACGAGCCGTCCTTCGGACTTGCGCCGCTCGTCGTGCGCGACCTGTTCGGCATCCTCGGCAAGATCAACCGCGAGGACAAGGTGTCGATCCTGGTGGTCGAGCAGAACGCCCAGCTCGCGCTCGAGCTCGCCGACCAGGCCTACGTGATCGAGACCGGCCGCATCGTGATGTCCGGCAACGCCAAGGACATCGCCAACAACGAAGAAATCCGCAAATCCTATCTGGGCTACTGAGGAGCCGGCACCATGGAACTGTTTACCAACCAGGTCCTGGCCGGGATTGCCACGGGCGCCATCTACGCCTGTATGGCGCTCGCGGTGGTCATGATCTACCAGGCCATCGACCATCTCAACTTCGCGCAGGGCGAGATGGCGATGTTCTCGACCTTCATCTCCTGGCAGCTGATGCAGTGGGGATTGTCGTACTGGGTCGCCTTCCTGATCACGCTGGTGCTCTCCTTCGTCGCCGGCATCGCGATCGAGCGCATCCTGTTCAAGCCGCTGGCGAAGGCGCCGGTTCTGACCAACGTCGCCGGCTTCATCGCGCTGTTCGCGATCATCAACTCGTCGGCCGGCCTGATCTGGGACTTCACCATCAAGCAATATCCGACCCCGTTCGGCTCCGCGCCGTTCCTCGGCAGCCAGCTGATCTCGACCCACCAGGCCGGCATGATCGGCGTCACCGTGCTGCTGCTGCTCGGCCTGTATTTCTTCTTCCAGTACACCCGGATCGGCCTTGCCATGCGCGCGGCCGCCTCGGTGCCTGAATCGGCGCGCCTCGTCGGCATCAACACGAGCTGGATGATCGCGCTCGGCTGGGGCATGGCGACCGCGATCGGCTCGATCGCCGGCATGCTGATCGCGCCGGTCGTGTTCCTCGAGCCCAACATGATGGGCGGCGTGCTGATCTACGGCTTCGCCGCGGCCGTGCTCGGCGGCCTGACCTCACCGTTCGGCGCCGTGGTCGGCGGCTTCCTGGTCGGCATCTTCGAGAACCTCGCCGGCACCTACATCCCCGGCGTCGGCAACGAGCTGAAACTCCCGATCGCGCTCGCGCTGATCATCTCCGTCCTGGTCGTCAAACCCGCTGGTCTGTTCGGCCGGCACATCGTCAAGCGAGTTTGATTATGAGCGCTGTCGAAGACGTCGTCACGGAAGCCGCTGCTGTCGAGGCCGTGCCGAAGCGGGCCATGACGCTGGGCACCGGCACCTCGGTGGTGGTGCTGCTGCTGCTCCTCGTCGTGCCGGTGTTCGCGAAGAATTTCGTGATCTTCCAGCTGACCCAGCTGCTCTATCTGGGCCTCGCCGTGCTGGCGCTCAACATCCTGACCGGCGGCAGCGGCCAGTTCTCGCTCGGCCAGAGCGCGTTCTACGGCATCGGCGCCTACATCACCGCCGTGATGATGGAGCAGTTCGACATCCCCTACTTCCTCTGCCTGCCGGTCGCGGGCGTGCTTTGCTTCGGCGTCGGCTTCCTGTTCGGCCAGCCGGCGCTGCGGCTTTCCGGCGTCTATCTCGCGCTCGCGACCTTCGCGCTGGCCACCGCGATGCCGCAGCTGCTCAAGCTGAACTTCCTCGAGAAGTGGACCGGCGGCGTGCAGGGCCTCGTCGTCACCAAGCCGGATGCGCCGTTCGGGCTGAAGATGTCGCAGGACATGTGGCTGTATTACTTCACGCTGGTCGTCGTGCTCGCGATCTACATCTTCTCGGTCAACCTGCTCCGCTCGCGCTCGGGCCGCGCCTTCATGGCGATCCGCGACAACGAGATCGCGGCCTCCGCCATGGGCGTCAATGTCGCGCTCTACAAGACGCTCGCCTTCGGCGTCTCCGCCGGCATCACCGGCGTTGCCGGCGGCCTCAGCGCCATCGCGGTGCAGTTCGTAGCGCCCGACAGCTTCACCATCACGCTCGCGATCCAGCTGTTCCTCGGCATGGTGGTCGGCGGCGTCGGCTGGCTGCCGGGCTCGATCATCGGTGCCGCCTTCATCATCTTCGTGCCGAACATCGCGGAAGGCATCTCCAAGGGCCTCTCCGGCGCCGTGTTCGGCGTGCTGCTGTTCCTCGTCATCTATCTCGTGCCGCATGGCGCAAGGCAGGTCGCGATCCTGGGCCAGCAATTCGCAAGCAGGCTCAGAAAGAACTGACCCCGCAATCAAGACCGTCGTTTCAACCAAGGAGACCGAATTGCCTTTCGCAAGAACACTTCGAACCGCCGCACTCGTAACGGCGGTCGCCACGCTCGCCTCCACCGCCGCCTTCGCGCAGAAGAAATATGACACCGGCGCGACCGATACCGAGATCAAGATCGGCAACATCATGCCGTATAGCGGCCCGGCATCGGCCTACGGCATCATCGGCAAGACCGAAGAAGCCTATTTCAAGATGATCAACGACAAGGGCGGCATCAACGGCCGCAAGATCAACTTCGTCACTTATGACGACGGCTATTCGCCGCCGAAGGCCGTGGAGCAGGTTCGCAAGCTGGTCGAGAGCGACGAGGTGCTCGCCGTGTTCAACCCGCTCGGCACGCCCTCGAACAGCGCGATCCAGAAATATCTCAACGCCAAGAAGATCCCGCAGCTGTTCGTCGCCACCGGCGCCACCAAGTGGAACGACCCGAAGAACTTCCCCTGGACCATGGGCTGGCAGCCCTCCTACCAGAGCGAAGCCCATATTTATGCCCAATGGCTGCTGAAGGAGAAGCCCGACGCCAAGGTCGCGATCCTCTATCAGAACGACGATTTCGGCAAAGACTACCTCAAGGGCACCAAGGACGGTTTCGGCCCCAAGGCTTCGAACATCATCCTGGAAGAGAGCTATGAGGTCTCCGAGCCGTCGATCGACGGCCACATCGTCAAGATCAAGGCCGCCAATCCCGACGTCCTCATGATCTACACGACGCCGAAGTTCGGCGCCCAGACCATCAAGAAGACCGCCGAGCTCGGCTGGAAGCCGCTGCAGATCATCACCAACGTGTCGGCCTCGGTCGGCAGCGTGATGAAGCCGGCGGGTTTCGAGGCCTCGCAAGGCGTGCTGTCGGCGGCCTATGCCAAGGACGGCGCCGATCCGCGCTGGAACGACGATCCCGGCATGAAGAAGTGGTCCGAGTTCCTCGACAAGTACATGCCCGGCGCCGACAAGACCGATGCCAGCATCGTCTACGGCTACGGCGCCGCTCAGACGCTGGCCAAGGCGCTGGAACAGTGCGGTGACGATCTCACCCGGGCCAATTTGATGAAGCAGGCGGCCAGCCTCAAGGACTTTGCGCCTGATACGCTGCTGCCCGGCGTCAAGATCAACACCGGCCCCAACGACTTCGCACCGATCAGCCAGTTGCAGATGCAGCGGTTCAAGGGCGAGAAATGGGAACAGTTCGGCGAGATCCTGAACGGCGACGTCGCTCCGGAGTGACGCGCTGACGCTTTAGGCCAAGGCTGAAAAGCCCCCGCGAACGATCGCGGGGGCTTTTTGTTGACGTCAGATATCAATCTTGTTCAATGCGGCGCCGATCCAGGTGAGGTAGGAGTGCGATGATCGTCGTTCGATTTCAGGTTGCGGTGCTTTTCGCCGCATTCGCGTTGTGCACTGCGGCAAGCAATCCCGTGCAGGCGCAGAAATCCTACGACAGCGGCGCCTCCGATACCGAGATCAAGATCGGCAACATCATGCCCTATAGCGGCCCGGCCTCGGCCTATGCCGTGATCGGCAAGACCGAAGAGGCCTATTTCAGCAAGGTCAATGCCGAGGGCGGCATCAACGGCCGCAAGATCAAATTCATCTCGTATGACGACGCCTATTCGCCGCCGAAGACGGTGGAGCAGGCGCGCAAGCTGGTCGAAAGCGACAACGTGCTGCTGATCTTCGGCTCGCTCGGCACCTCCACCAACGGCGCCATCCGCAAATACATGAACGAGAAGAAGGTGCCGCAATTGTTCGTGGCGAGCGGCGCGTCCAAGTGGAACGATCCGAAGCAATATCCCTGGACCATGGGCTGGCAGCCGAGCTACGCGGGCGAGGCGAAGATCTACGCCAAATACATCATGAAGGAAAAGCCGGACGCGAAGATCGGCGTGCTCTATCAGAACGACGATTTCGGCAAGGATTATCTGAACGGACTGAAGGAAGGGCTCGGCGCCAAAGGCTCGATGATCGTGCTGGAGGAGCCCTACGACACCTCCGAGCCCGCGGTCGACGAGCACGTCGTGAGGCTGAAGACAGCAGGCGCCGATGCCCTCGTCAGCATCACCACGCCGAAATTCGCAGCGCAGGCGATCAAGAAGGCGGCCGAGATCAACTGGCACCCGATCCACATCATCTCCAACGTCTCGGCCTCCGTCGGCGGCGTGATCGAGCCCGCGGGCTTCGAGATCTCGCAAGGCATCCTGTCGGCGACCTACATCAAGGACGGCTCCGACCCGCAATGGAACGCCGACGACGGCATGAAGAAGTTCTACAACTTCCTCGCGGCATACGACCCGAAGGCCAACAAGCTCGATGCCGGCATCGTGTTCGGCTACGCCGCGGCGCAGACCATGGTGAGGGTGCTGCAGATGTGCGGCGACAATCTCACCCGCGACAACGTCATGACGCAGGCAGCTTCCCTGAAGGACTTCGCGCCCGACACGCTGCTGCCCGGCATCAAGATCAACACCGCACCCGACGATTTCGCGCCGATCAAGCAGCTTCGGATGATGCGGTTCAAGGGCAAGGCCTGGGAATTGTTCGGCGACGTCATCTCGAGCGAGCTGGGCCATTAGCGCGCGGCTCGCGCACGGCGCAATCTTCAGTCATTGACGACGATCAGGCGCAACTGAAGGTTTAAGCGCAAGAGCCTGAACACTGCAGTCCTGCGGAGCGGAATATTCCGCGCCGCATCGATCAAATCGCGCCCGCGGCAGTTTCGGCCCGGCGTTCTTCTTGCTGGCGCCGCAGGAAGGGTATTCAATATGACTCGGAGCGTCGCAACATCTGCGCTCCCAATCAAGAACAAACGACACATCGAAACGACCAAGGGAGATCAAGATGCCTGCAATGCATGTGCGTTTGGGGGCCCTTGCGGCTGCCCTCGCGCTCTCTGCGTCCCTGTCGACCGGGGCGTCAGCACAGAAGAAATACGACACCGGCGCATCCGACACCGAAATCAAGATCGGCAACATCATGGCTTATAGCGGTCCCGCATCCGCCTACGGCGTGATCGGCAAGACCGAAGAGGCCTATTTCCGCAAGATCAACGCGGAAGGCGGCATCAACGGCCGCAAGATCAATTTCATCTCCTATGACGACGCCTACTCGCCGCCGAAGACGGTGGAGCAGGCGCGCAAGCTGGTCGAGAGCGACGAGGTGCTGTTCATCTTCAACTCGCTCGGCACGCCGCCGAACTCGGCGATCCAGAAATACATGAACAGCAAGAAGGTGCCGCAGCTGTTCGTCGCCACCGGCGCCACGAAGTGGAACGATCCGCAGAACTTCCCGTGGACGATGGGCTGGCAGCCGAACTACCAGAGCGAGACGCAGATCTACGCGAAATACATCCTGAAGGAGATGCCGAACGCCAAGATCGCCGTGCTGTTCCAGAACGACGATTACGGCAAGGACTATCTGAAGGGGCTGAAGGATGGCCTCGGCGCCAAGGCAGCTTCGATGATCGTCCAGGAGGAGAGCTACGAAGTTTCGGAGCCCACGATCGACTCGCACATCGTCAAGCTGAAATCGACGGGCGCCGACGTCTTCGTCAACATCACGACGCCGAAATTCGCGGCACAGGCGATCAAGAAGAACGCGGAGATCGGCTGGAAGCCGGTGCATTTCCTCAATAACGTCTCGATTTCAATCGGCAGCGTCATGAAGCCGGCAGGAGTCGAGAACGGACAGGGCGTCATTTCGTCGGCGTATCTGAAGGATCCGACGGACCCGCAATGGAAGGACGATGCCGGAATGAAGGCCTGGAACGAGTTCCTCGACAAGTACTACCCCGATGCAAACCGGACAGATAACTCCGTCGTCTATGGCTATACCGTCGCGCAGACACTGGCCCACGTACTGAAGCAGTGTGGGGACGACCTGACCCGAGAGAATGTCATGAAACAGGCGGCGAGCATCAAGGATCTTGAACTCGGAATGATGCTGCCGGGGATCAAGGTCAACACGTCCCCGACCGATTTCGCGCCGCTCTCGCAGCTCCAATTGATGCGCTTCAAGGGCGAGACCTGGGAACGATTTGGCGACGTCATCAGCGGCGACGTCGGCGGCTGACGGCATCGTAGGCGCCAACAGCGACTAAAGAAGCAGCCCCTGCGGCCTCCGCGCAGGGGCTTTTCCTTGAAGCTTCCGGCCAAATCGGGTTGAATTGCACCGCGCCGCCAACAACCATGGCGACAAGAAAAGGAGCGCGCGCACACCAAGAAATTGAAAAAAGGGAGATTGGAATGCCCGCTGTCACCGGCAAGCTTGCGGCCGCGTCACTGGCACTCGCGCTCATTGCGGCCTCGACCTCCATCGCATCGGCCCAGAAGAAATACGATACCGGCGCGACCGACACCGAGATCAAGGTCGGCAACATCATGCCCTACAGCGGACCGGCCTCCGCCTACGGCATCATCGGGCGGACAGAAGCCGCCTATTTCAAGAAGATCAACGAGGAAGGCGGCATCAACGGCCGCAAGATCAACTTCGTCTCCTACGACGACGCCTATTCGCCGCCGAAGGCCGTCGAGCAGGCCCGCAAGCTGGTCGAGAGCGACGAGGTGCTGTTCATCTTCAACTCGCTCGGCACGCCGTCGAACTCGGCGATCCAGAAATACATGAACTCGAAGAAGGTGCCGCAGCTGTTCGTCGCCACCGGCGCCACCAAGTGGAACGATCCGCAGAACTTCCCATGGACCATGGGCTGGCAGCCCAACTATCAGAGCGAAACGCAGATCTATGCGAAGTGGCTGCTCAAGAACAAGCCGGACGCCAAGATCGCCGTGCTGTTCCAGAACGACGACTACGGCAAGGACTATCTCAAGGGGCTGAAGGACGGCCTGGGTGCCAAGGCGGCGAACATGATCGTCGCCGAGGAGAGCTATGAGACCTCAGAGCCGACCATCGACAACCACATCGTGAAGCTGAAGTCGACCGGTGCCGACGTGTTCATGAACATCACGACGCCGAAATTCGCCGCACAGGCCATCAAGAAGAACGCCGAGATCGGCTGGAAGCCGCTGCACTTTCTCAACAACGTCTCGGCCTCCGTCGGCAGCGTGATGAAGCCCGCCGGCTTTGAGAACGGCCAGGACATCATCTCCGCGGACTATCTGAAGGACGTGGCGGACCCGCAGTGGAAGAATGACCCGGGCATGATGGACTTCCTCGCTTTCATGGATAAATACTTCCCTGAAGGCGACAAGCTCGACCACGGCACCATCGTCGGCTACGGCGTGGCGCAGACCCTGGTCCAGGTCCTGAAGCAGTGCGGAGACGATCTCACCCGCGCGAACGTCATGAAGCAGGCCGCGAGCCTGAAGGACTTCCGCACCGAGGTGCTGCTGCCGGGCATCCAGATCAACACCTCCCCGACCGACTTTGCCCCGATCAGCCAGCTGCAGCTGGAGCGGTTCAAGGGCGAGAAGTGGGACCTGTTCGGCGACGTGATCAGCGCCGACGTCGGCGGCTAGACGCCACAAGCGCGACAATAGCAAGGCCCCTGCGAGGCCATCGCAGGGGCCTTTTGTTATGTGCCGTTTGTGATTACGCGATTGCACAATCGAATGATGGTAAAGGCTGCTTACCCTTTCGCGGCCGATGCGCTAGGCAGGGGCATGGCGACGTCCTCGCCACAGCTTTAGTCTGCTCAAGAGTTAGCCGAAAGCCATCGTCATGACCGACCGACGTCCCCTGCTCCGCGCGCTCTATGATGCCGCGGTGGCCGCCGCCCATCCGAACACGATCCTGGCGCCTCACTTGCGTCCCGCACCGAAGGGGCGCGTGATCTGCCTCGCCGCCGGCAAAGGCGCCGCCGCGATGGCTGCGGCCGCGGAGCGGCACTATCTCGACACGCTGGGGCTCGCGCCGGAACGCCTCGTCGGCATCGCCACCACGCGCCACGGCTACGGCGTGCCAACGCGCCGGATCCGCGTGGTCGAGGCCGGCCATCCCGTGCCCGACGAGGCCGGCCTGAAAGGCGCCGCCGACACGCTCGCGCTGGCGAGCGAAGCCGGCCCCGACGATCTGCTGCTGGTGCTGCTCACCGGCGGCGGATCGGCGAACTGGATCGCGCCGGTGGACGGGATCAGCTTTGCGCAGAAGCAGGCGGTCAACAAGGCGCTGCTGCGCTCGGGCGCGCCGATCGGCGAGATGAATGTCGTGCGCAAGCATCTGTCGCGCATCAAGGGCGGACGTCTCGCACGCGCCGGCCAGAACGCCGCGGCAATCGTGACTCTCGCGATCTCCGACGTGCCGCATGACGACCCTTCCGCGATCGCCTCCGGTCCGACCGTGCCTGACACGACCACGCTGGCCGACGCGCGTGCGATCGTCGCGAAGTACAAGCTCGCCATCGACGATGCCGTCGCGCGCGCGCTCGACAATCCCGCCAACGAAAGCGCCAAGCCCGGTGATGCGGCCTTCGCACGCGCCTCGTTCGAGCTGATCGCACGTCCCAGGCAATCGCTGGACGCCGCGGTGAAACTTGCGAAGGAGGCCGGCTACGAGACCATCGATCTCGGCGCCGATCTCGAAGGCGAGGCCCGCGAGGTCGCGGCCGATCACGCCCGGCTTGCGCTCCAGGCCCGCGCGCAAGGCAAGCGTGTCGCCATCCTCTCCGGCGGCGAGCTCACGGTGACCGTGCGCGGCCAGGGGCGCGGCGGCCCCAACCAGGAGTACGCGCTGGCGCTGGCCTCGCTGTTGAAGGACACGCCTGACATCGCGGCGCTTGCCGGCGACACCGACGGCGCCGACGGCGGCGCCGGCCATCCCACCGATCCCGCCGGCGCGCTGATCGATGCGGCGACGTTCGCCAAGATGAAGGCGCAAGGGCTTCAGCCGCAGGCCTATCTGGACAACAACGACGCCACGACCTTCTTCGAAGCGACGGGCGACCTGCTGCAGCCGGGACCGACGTTGACCAATGTGAACGACATCAGGGTGATCCTGGTCGACTGACACCGCGACGGCCGAAACCATCTGATCCCGCGGATCGCCATGGTTAAGGATCTCTGACTCCGCGCCGTACTGCGCCACGCCGGTCACCGCAATCGCTGTCCTTAACCTCGCGTTCGCCGCAGTTTGAGGAACCTGCTGCTTATTTGGGCAAATCGTTGGGCTCGTTCACCACCGCCTGCTCTAATGCGCGCTCGGGGGCAACGCGCATGACTGAGAGTGACAGGCAGCTGGAAGGCATCGATCCGCTCGTGCTCGGCGAGCTGCTGGCGTGCGCCACCAGCAATCTGTGGCTTGGAATCATCCTCTTCAGCAGCGACCGCAAGGTGATTTTCTGCAATCCGCGCTACCGCGAGATGTACGCCCTGTCACCCGAACAGGTTCGTCCGGGCACGCCGATCAAGGACCTGATCGAGCATCGGCTCAAGCTGGGCCTCAACATTCGCGGCGAAGCCGGCGCCTATGTCCGCGCCCGCACCGAAGGTTCGATCGCCAGCGAGCGGACCGTCCAGCAATTCGACGACGGCCGGATCATCGCCTACACCATCCACCCCCTGCCCGGCGGCGGCGGCATGGCGACCCACGAGGACATCACCGAGCGCGAGGAGCTCAGCGCGCGGCTGCAGGAACGCAATTTCCAGTTCGACATCGCCATCAACAACATGTCGCACGGGCTCTGCTTCTTCGACGCCGACCATCGGCTGCGGGTCTGCAATGCACGCTATATCGACATGTACGGCCTGCCGCCCGATCGCGTCGGCCCCGGCACACCGCTGGCGGAGATCCTCGACATGCGTTTCGAGGCCGGCAGCGTGCCGGCGATGACGCGCGTGGAATATGCCAGCTGGCGGACCGATGTCGCCACGTCGGCCGAGCCCACCGACAGCATCGTCGAGCTGCGGAACGGACGCACCTTCAAGATCAGGCACCGTCCGATGCCGGATCTCGGCTGGGTCGCAACCCACGAAGACATCACCGAGCAAAGGAAGGCGGAGCTGCAGATCGCGCATATGGCGCATCATGACGCGCTGACGGACCTCGCCAACCGTGCGCTGCTCGGCCAGCGGCTCAGGCAGACGATCGAACAGGGCGGCCTGTTCGCGGTGCATCACATCGATCTCGACAAGTTCAAGGCGGTCAACGACACGCTCGGTCATCAGGCCGGCGACATCCTGCTCCAGGAGGTCAGCCGCCGCCTGCGGCGGCTCGCACGGGACAGCGACACGATCGCGCGCATGGGCGGCGATGAATTCGTGATCCTGCAGACGCCGATTTCAGGCCAAGGCGACGCAGAGGTGCTGGCGCGCGAGGTGGTCGGCGCGTTGAGCGCACCGTTCGAGCTCGACGAACATCAGGCCATTGCTGGCGCGAGCGTCGGCATCGCCGTTGCGCCGCGCGACGGCACGACGCCCGAGCAACTCCTGCACAATGCCGACGTCGCGCTGTACCGGGCTAAAAGCAACGGTCGCGGCATCCACCGCTTCTTCGAGCCGGCCATGGACGAAGAGGCGCAGAACCGTCGTGCGCTGGAGCTCGATCTGCGCAAGGGCCTTGCGGCCGGCGAGTTCGAGCTGCACTACCAGCCGATCGTGAAAGCCAGCGGCCACGAGATCAGCGGGTTCGAAGCCCTGATCCGCTGGCACCATCCGCGGCGCGGACTGGTCGCACCCGGCGACTTCATCCCGCTCGCGGAGGAGATCGGCTTGATCATGCCGATCGGGGAGTGGGTGATCCGGCAGGCCTGCGCCACCGCGAGCCGGTGGCCGAACCATCTGCACGTCGCCGTCAACATCTCGGCCGTGCAATTCCGCCAGCCGGGCCTGACCGAGGTGATCGTCAGCGCGCTGGCGGCCACCGGGCTTGATCCGGGACGACTCGAGATCGAGATCACGGAAAGCGTGCTGATCCAGGACCGCGATGGCGCGCTCGCGACGCTGCGCCAGCTCCGCGCGCTGGGTGTCAGGATCGCCATGGACGATTTCGGCACCGGCTATTCGTCGCTGACCTATTTGCAATGCTTCCCGTTCGACAAGATCAAGATCGACAGGTCCTTCGTCCGCGGCGTCGGCAACGATGCGGGGTCGCTCAGCATCGTGCGCGCGGTGGCGGCACTGGCGCAGGGCATGGGCATGACCACCACGGCAGAGGGCGTGGAGACCGACGAACAGCGCGAGCGGATTTCGGCGGAGGGCTGCAACGAGATGCAGGGCTATCTGTTCAGCCCGCCTTTGCCCGCCGCGGAGATCGAGCGCCGTTTCCTCGCCGCTGACAGGCCCGCCCTGCCGGACCGGATCGCCGCGGCGTAGTGGGCGCTCGCCCCGCCGTGGGGCTTACCGCTTGGCGCTGACGTGCTCGAGCAGCGCGAGCAGGCCCTTCAACAGGTCCGTCGGCGACGGCGGGCAGCCCTTGATGTGCAGATCCACCGGAACGGTCTCGGATACGCCGCCGACGCAGGCGTAGCTGCCTCTGAAAATGCCGCCGTCGATCGCGCAGCCGCCGACCGCGACGACCCACTTCGGATCGGGCGTCGCGTTGTAGGTCCGCTCCAGTGCCTGTCGCATGTTCTTGGTCACGGGACCCGTGACCAGCAGCACGTCGGCATGGCGTGGCGAGGCGACGAAGCGCAGGCCGAAACGCTCGACGTCGTAGAAGGCGTTGGACAGCGCGTGGATCTCCAATTCGCAGCCGTTGCAGGACCCGGCATCGACCTCGCGAATGGCAAGAGAACGCCCAAGCCTGGCCTGGGCGGCGCGATCGACTTTCGCGGCGAGCTCGGCCAACGCCGAAGCGTCCGGCGCCGGCGCGGGCTCCGTCAGCGAACCATGGGTGAGGCTTTCGAGCAGGGTCTTGCGCATGGCTTAGAGGTCCGCGCCCGAGTAGGAACAGTTGAACGACTTGTTGCAGAGCGGGAAGTCGGCGATGATGTTGCCCTCGATCGCGGTTTCCAGCAGCGGCCACTGGAACCAGGACGCATCGCGCAGATGGCAGCGTTCGACGCGTAACTCGCCATCGAGCCGCAGCCACGCCAGGACGTCGCCGCGGAATGCTTCCGTCAGCGCCAGACCTTCGCATCCGCCGCGCCCCGCCGGCGGTGCGGTCCTGATCTCGCCCGGCTCCATCAAGTCCAGGATCTGCGCGATCAATTCGACGCTCTGCTCGACCTCGCGGATTCGGATCCAGACCCGCGCGTTGACGTCGCCCGTATCCAGCACCGGCACCTCGAACGACAGATGATCGTAGGGCGCGTAGGCAAGTGTGCGGCGTGCATCGAAATCGCGGCCCGAGGCCCGGCCGACATAGCCCCCGGCGCCGAACTGCCGCACATAGTCCGCCTTCACGATGCCCGTGGTGACGGTGCGGTCCTGCAAGGACGCGGTGTTGTCGTAAAGCTCGATCAGGCGCGGGAAGACCTTGTTGATTTCCGCAAGCAGCATTCGCAGCGCCGGGAGACCGTCCGGCGCGATATCGCGCGCCACGCCACCGGGCACGACGACGTCCATCATCAGGCGATGGCCGAACGCAATATCCGCAGCGCGCAGGGTCCGCTCCCGCAGGATACCGGTCTGCGCATGCATCAGCGCGAACGACGCATCGTTGCAGATCGCGCCAATGTCGCCGAAATGATTGGCGAGACGCTCCAGTTCCGCCATCAGCGCCCGCAAATAATTCGCCCGCCGCGGCACCTGGATATCGAGCGCCGCTTCCGCTGCGCGTGCAAAAGCGAAGGCGTAGGCTACCGCGCTGTCGCCGGAGGTACGGTTGGCGAGCTTTGCAGCGGCCTCGAGGTCAGCGCCCTGCATCAAGGACTCGATGCCCTTGTGGGTGTAGCCGAGCCACTGCTCCAGCCGCACCACGTGCTCGCCATTGGCGGTGAAGCGGAAATGGCCGGGCTCGATGATCCCGGCATGGACGGGGCCGACCGCGACCTGGTGCAGCGCCTCGCCCTCGGCCGGAAGGAACTGGTATGGCTGCGCGTCGCGCGATGCGTTGCGGCCGGAGAGCGGATAAGACCGGCCCCAGGCATCGTGATCGAGCCATGGCCGCAAATCCGGTCGCAGATCGTCAGCGGCGTCTGGAACAAGCCCGAACAGATCATGGATGGTCCGTTCCAGCCGAAGCGCAGGCGGATGACGGCTGGCGACGCTTGGAAACGTGCCGGCCGGACACGCGTAGGTGACGACCACGATCTCGGCCGAGCTGCCATCGAGCATTGCCATATGCACTGCGGTCGGCTCGCCCCAGAAGCCGAGCAGTGTGAGGCCTCCCTCGACCAGCCGATCGATCGCCGCCTGCCAGCCCGCCTCCGTCACGACCGCACGTGGCCAGGGCCGGTGCGACGGCACCGCATGAACATGGGGGATGCTGTCGAGGATGCCCATCGCTACCCCAGGAGCTTTGCGACGTTCTGGAAGCCGGCGACCAGCCCCGGCGGCAGATAGATGCCGGCCATCAGCACCAGCGCAAGATGCGTGAACATTGGTACATAGGACGCCTCCGCCGGCGCGGTAGGTCCCTTGGGTTCGCCGAACATCACGGCGCCGATGCGCAGCAACAGGCCGCCGAGCGCGATGATGATGCCGAGCACCAGGATGACCGTCAGCCAGGGCGCGTGCGAGAAGGCCGAGCTGACCACCAGGAACTCGCTCATGAAGATCCCGAGCGGCGGCAACCCGACGATGGCGACGACGCCGAGCATCAAGCCCCAGCCGAGCACGGGATTGGTCACCGTAAGTCCGCCGATGTCGGCGATCTTCTGCGTGCCCTTGACCTGCGCGATATGGCCGACGGCGAAGAAGATCGCCGACTTGGTCAGCGAATGCATGGTCATGTGGAGCAGGCCGGCAAAATTCGCCAGCGGCCCGCCCATGCCGAAGGCGAAGACGATGATGCCCATATGCTCGATCGAGGAGTAGGCGAACATGCGCTTGATGTCACGGCGGCGGTAGAGCATCAGCGACGCGAAGATCACCGAGATCAGGCCCATCGTCACCATCAGCGGCCCCGGCGCGATGGCGGCGAGATTGACCGCGAGCATCATCTTGAAGCGCAGCAGGGCGTAGAGCGCGACGTTAAGCAGGAGGCCGGAGAGCACCGCCGAGATCGGCGTCGGGCCTTCCGCATGGGCGTCGGGCAGCCAGGCGTGCAGCGGCGCGAGGCCGACCTTGGTGCCGTAGCCGAGCAGCAGGAAGACGAAGGCGACGTTGAGCAGCGCCGGATCGAACTGTGCGGCGTGCTTCACCAGCACTGACCACACCATGCCGTCGAGCCCCTCGCCGACCACCGGGCGCGCCGCCATATAGACCAGGATGGTCCCGAACAGCGCCAGCGCGATGCCGACGCTGCCGAGGATGAAATATTTCCAGGCCGCTTCCAGCGCCTCGTGGGTGCGGTAGATGCCGACCATCAGCACGGTCGTCAGCGTCGCCACTTCAACCGCGACCCACATCAGGCCGATATTGTTGGCGATGAGCGCGAGGTTCATCGCGAACATCAGCGTCTGATACATCGCGTGATAGAAGCGCAGGAACGCCGGCGTCAGGCGCCCGGTCTCGATCTCGTGCTGGATATAGCTCGCGCTGAATACCGACGTGGTGAAGCTGACGAAGGTGGTCAACACGATGAAGACCTTGTTGAGATCGTCCACCAGCAGATACTGCCCCGACACCGGCTCGACCACGAACAGCGAAAGCGAAGTCAGGAAGGTCGCGAGTGCCGCCACCACGTTCAGCTTCGCCGTTTGCCGATAGCCCGGCAAGATCGCCAGCAGCGCCGCCGAGACGGCCGGGATCACGAGGATGGCGCTGAGGACGTCAATGCTCATCGCCGCTCCCCGCGAAAACGATCGAGTGCCTGCACGTCCACGCTGTCAAAGCGCTCGCGGATGCGGAACAGGAAGATACCGATCACGATGAAGGCGATCAGCACCGAGAAGGCGACGCTGATCTCGACCACCAGCGGCATGCCCTTTGCGCCGGTCGCCGCCAGCACCAGCCCGTTCTCCAGCGACATGAAGCCGACGACCTGGCTGACGGCGTTGCGCCGCGTCACCATGACCAGGAGCCCCAGCAGCACCACCGACAGCGCGAAGGCAAGGTCCTCGCGCGCGAGCGCGTCGGCGCCCGGCGTCACCCGCAGCATCACCACCATCGACAGCGCGACGAGGCCGATGCCGGCCATCATGGTGAGCCCGATCCCGATCACGTTCTCGATCTCGCGGTGGATGCCGAGCCGCTTGATGATCCGGTGCAGCGCCACCGGAATGATGATGGCCTTGAACACCAGCGCGATCAGCGCCGTGAGATAAAGATGCGGCGCTTGCTGCACATAGGCCTGCCACGCCACCGACAGCGCCAGCACGCCGGCATGCAGCGCGTAGACGTTGAGCAACGCATAGAGCCGGTCCTGGTAGAGCATCATGAAGCTCGCCAGCACGAGGGAGCCGGCGAGCAGGTGGGCGATGTCGAATTGCAGGCTGCTCATCTGTCAGAGGCTCCCCGACACGAAGCGCAACAGGGTGGCGAGCAATGCCAGCATCAGCGCCGCGCCCAGAAACTCGGGAATCCGGAACACGCGCATCTTGGCGATTGCGGTTTCGAACAATGCGAGCAGGAAACCAAGGACCGTCAGCTTGCCGAGATAGAGCAGCGCACCGAAGACGAACCTGCCAACGCTCGCGTCCGCAGTCGCCATTCCCCATGGCAGGAACACGCAGGCGATCAGCGATACGTAGAGAAGGAGCTTGAGCTGCGACGACAGATCGACCAGCGCGAGATGTCGCCCCGAATATTCCAGCACCATGGCCTCGTGCACCATGGTGAGCTCGAGATGAGTGGCGGGGTTGTCGACGGGGATCCGGGCATTTTCCGCCAGCGCCACGATGGTCAATGCCACGAATGCCATGCCCAGCGACACGCGCAGGCCGACAGCGTCCGAGCCCATGAACTCGGCCACGTTGGCGAGCTGAGTGGAGCCGGCGATCATCGCAACCGAAAACACCGTGATCAGCATCGCGGGCTCGGCGAGGGAGGCGATCATGACCTCGCGGCTGGAGCCGATGCCGCCGAAGGCGGTGCCGACATCCATGCCGGCGAGCGCCTGGAAGAAACGGGCGCTGCCGAGCAGCGCGATGATGGCGATGAGGTCGGCGGTCCAGGAGAACAGCAGCCCGTTGCCGAAGGTCGGCACCAGCGAGGCCGCGACCCAGGTTTCCGCGAACATCAGATAGGGAATGACGCGGAACAGCCAGGATGCATTGTCCGCGAGCACGACGTCCTTGCGCATCAGGCGAATGAGATCGCGATAGGGCTGCAGCAGTGGCGGCCCGCGCCGGCGCAGCAGCCGCGCCTTCACCTTGCGCACGAACCCGGTCAGCAGCGGCGCCAGTCCCAGCACCAGCAACATCTGGGCGCCCTGGGAGAGGATGTCGCGCAGCGCATTCATAGCGCCACCACCAACAGCAGCACGATCAGCGCCACGAAGACCAGCGTCAGGTAGCGGCGGATGGTGAGAAACTGCAGGATATTGATGCGGTCCGTCGCGAAGCCGACGACCTTCGCGATCGGCGCATACAGCGCTTCCCAGATCAGATCGCGCAGTTCGACCTGGAGCCGCGCGGGGCGCGGCGAGGACGGCGGCGGCATCTCGCCGATCTCGCGCGCGGCGAAGATGACGCTGCCGAACACGCGGCGGATCGGCTGCGAGAAGCTGGAGGCCGAGTACTGGATCGCCGGGTTCGGATCGGGATAGCCGCAATCCCAGGCCGGTGCGCGGCGCAAGCGGTCGGAGGCGAGACGGTGAATGGCCGTCGCCGCCGCCGTGCCGCAGAGTGCCGCGAACACGAACACCAGAAGGCCGTTATAGGAGCTGCGGCTTTCCGCGATCGGCACGATGGTGAGCCACTGCAATCCGACCTGATGCGGCATGACGTTGCCGACCATGGCCTTGCTCACCGGCGCCAGCGCATCGATGAGCAGCCCGGGCAGGATGCCGGCAATGAGGCAGAGGGCGGCGAGCAGGAGCATCGCGGTCAGCGAGAAGCGGTCGGTCTCATGCGCCGACGCCGCGACATCCGAACGCGGCCGGCCGAGAAAGCTGATGCCATAAAGCTTGACGAAGCAGGCCGCGGCAAAGGCGGCCGCGAGCGCCAGCAGACCGCCGACCGCCGGAATCGCCAGCTTGAGGCCCCAGGAGGGCAGTTGCGGCGAGAGCAAAATCGCCTGGAAGGTCAACCATTCCGAAACGAAGCCGTTGAACGGCGGCAGCGCCGAGATGGCGACGCAGCCGATCAGCACCGCGAACGCCGTCTTCGGCATGCGATGGATCAGCCCGCCGAGCTTCTCCATGTCGCGCTCGCCGGTTGCTCCCAGCACCGCGCCGGCGCCGAAGAACAACAGGCTCTTGAACAGTGCATGGTTGAAGACGTGCAGCATCGCCGCCGTGAAGGCGAGCGCCGCCACCCAGTCGAGCCCTTGCGCCTTGAAAGCCAGTGCCAGCCCGAGGCCGGTGAAGATGATGCCGATATTCTCGATCGTCGAATAGGCGAGCACGCGCTTGATATCGCGCTGCATCAACGCATAGAGCACGCCCAGCGTCGCCGTCGGACCGCCGACCAGCAGCACCACCATGCTCCACCACCACACCGGTTCGGGCAGAAGGTCGAACACGATGCGCACGAAGCCGTAGACGGCGACCTTGGTCATGACGCCGCTCATGAGGCCGGAGACATGGCTGGGTGCAGCGGGATGGGCGAGCGGGAGCCAGGCGTGCAGCGGCACCAGGCCGGCCTTGGAGCCGGCGCCAAGCAGCACGAGGATCACCACCATGCCGGTCAACGCAGCGGAAGGATGCGAAGCCCGGATCGCATCGAAATCGTAGCCGGCGCCGCTCGCGAGCAGGCCGAAGGCGAGCAGCAACGCCAGCGTGCCGAAACTCGCCATCAGAAGATAGACGTAGCCGGCGCGGACATTCTCGGCTTCCCGATGATGCGACACCACCAGCGCCCAGGAGGTCAGCGACATGAATTCCCAGGCGACCAGGAAACTGAAGGCATCGTTCGCCAGCACGACGACGTTCATCGCTGCGAGATAGGCAGGATAGAACGGCAGCACGCGGCCGGGGGAATCCTCGTGCTTGGAGTAACCGAGTGCGAACAGGCTCGCAGCGGCGCCGCCCAGATTGACGACGACGAGGAAGAAGGCAGACAACGCGTCGAGCCGGACATGGGCACCGAGCCAGGGCAGTCCGATCGGCAGCGTCGCGCTCAACACCGGATGGCCGGGATCGAGCAAATGGAGGAGCGCGGTGGCGCAGAGCGTCGCCGTGATGACGAGGCAGGCGCCATAGAGCACGACCGAGCCGCGCGGACGCATCGACAGCCCGATTGCAGCCGGCGTCAGCGCCAGCAGAACCGCCACTGACCATAGCGCCACCGCGATCATGGCCGCTCCCGGATCATGATCTGCGCGCGCGTCGTCATCGCTATTGGCTGCCCGCGCTCGGAGGTGGGGATTTCAGCCGCACGCCGCGCCCTCCGGCGCTCGACGCCGCACCATCGGCGATCAGCTCGATGCCCGCCACCGACAGGGCCTCGACCAGCTTCATCAGGGAATCGACATTGCCGCGGATCACCCCTTCGGAGGCCTCCATGCGCTGGATCGTCGGCAGCGACAGCGAGCTGCGCTGCGCAAGTTCGCGCTGGTCGATCCCGAGCAAGGCTCGGGCGGCTCGAAGCTGCGCGGCGGTGATCACGGGCAGGATCTCCGTGGCAATGAGGGTGATTGATTTGCCAAGCTTAAGGTATACAAAGTGATGCTTCAAGCATCATTTTGTATTTGCAGCGCATCAATCCAACGACGTCCTCGGAGCTCACGCCCTGCGGGCGCCTGTTGCACACTGATCGATGCTGC
Organism: Bradyrhizobium sp. CCBAU 51745; assembly: GCF_028128715.1. Classification (NCBI taxonomy): domain Bacteria; kingdom Pseudomonadati; phylum Pseudomonadota; class Alphaproteobacteria; order Hyphomicrobiales; family Nitrobacteraceae; genus Bradyrhizobium; species Bradyrhizobium sp. CCBAU 51745. The sequence goes on from NZ_LBJP01000003.1 coordinate 325,417, forward strand.
GACCTTCGCGACTATGAAGGCGATCTGCTGCAGCCCGACCCGACGCTGACGAGCGTGGATGATAATCAGGGTAATTTTGGTGGATTGGGGTCGCACCTCTCCCGTCATTCCGGGGCACGCGCAAGCGTGAACCCGGAATCTCGAGATTCCGGGTTCGATGCTTCGCATCGCCCCGGAATGACGAAATCGCTCAAAACTCGTTCGCGATCTTCGAGAGCATCCCGAGCAGGGCTTCGCGGTTGGCTTGCCCGAGCAGCTCGTTCAGCCGCGACTCGTGCTTGGTGGCGACGAGCTTCTTGGCGCGGGTCAGCACGGCCTTGCCCTTGTCGGTCAAGACCAGGATGTGCGAGCGGCGGTCGTTGGTGGAGCGGATCCGGGCGCAGAGGTCGCGGCTCTCGAGATTGTCGAGCAGCGCGACGAAGTTCGGCCGGAGGATGCCGAGGGTGGAGGCAATCTCGGTCTGGTTACGGCCCGGATTCTTCTCGACCAGCAGCAGCACCGAGAACTGCGCCGGCGTCAGCTGGAGCGAGGCCATGCAGCGAAGGAAGTTCTCGAATACCTTGAGCTGCGCCCGCTTCAGCACGTAGCCGAGCTGCTCGGAGAGCTCGCCGAGCTGGAGGGCTTCGGCAAGACCTTGGCTTTGCCCTTCCGGCGCCTCCTTGCGGCCCTTGGTCGCCTCCGACGCCTTTTCGGCGGACTTTTCAGCGGTTTTGGAAACGGTCATCGCCTCGTGCTCGTAATCCCGTTAAATTCGGGACGGGTCGTCCCCCACCCTTGAAGTTATATTCGATAATTGTTATGGATCATATCAAATATCGTCAGCGTATTTCAATGGCTGTGTGAGGACCATCCACCGCAATTGCGGAGATCGGTCCTCGATCTTGAGGGGGAGCGTCCGGTCTTGAACACCACTATCATGCTGTTCCTGCTGCAGGACGGCATCACCAATGGCGCGATCTATGCGCTGCTCGGCCTGGCGCTGGTGCTGGTGTTCGCCGTCACCCGCGTCATTCTCATTCCCCAGGGCGAGTTCGTCACCTATGGCGCGCTGACCTATGCCTCGCTGGCCTCGGGCCAGATGCCGGGCACTGCCAAGCTGGCGCTGGCGATGGGCATCACCGCCTGCGCCTTCGACCTGTTCGTGGCCCGCAAGACGCTGCATGGCCGGCTGATCCTGCGCAGTGTCCTCGCCAATGTGGTGCTGCCGGCCATCGTGCTGGCACTGACGATCAGCCTGGCGGCGCAGAGGCCGCCGGTCGCGGTCTGCATCGCGCTGTCGCTGGTGATCGTCGCGATGATCGGCCTCTATCTCTACCGCATCGCCTTCCAGCCGCTGGCACACACCTCGGTGCTGGTGCTGCTGATCGCATCCGTGGGCGTCCACCTCGCGCTCCAGGGATTGGGCCTGCTGTTCTTCGGCGCCGAGGGCCAGCGCGGACCGGCGGTGCTGTCAGGCGCCTTCACCGCGGGCGCGCTGCGCTTCACCGGCCAGAGCCTCACGGTCTACGGCATCACCATCGCCTTCATCGTCGGTCTCTGGCTGTTCTTCGGGCTCACGCTCTACGGCAAGGCGCTGCGCGCCACCGCCGTCAACCGCCTGGGCGCGCGGCTCGCCGGCATCCGCACCACGCTGTCGGGGCAGATCGCTTTCCTGCTGGCCTCCGTCATCGGTGCGCTCTCGGGCATCATGATCGTGCCGATCACGACGCTCTATTATGACAGCGGCTTCCTGATCGGCCTGAAGGGCTTTGTCGCCGCGATCATCGGCGGCCTCGTCAGCTATCCGCTGACGGCGGTCGCGGCCCTGTTCGTCGGCATCGTCGAGGCGTTCTCGTCCTTCTATGCCTCCAACTACAAGGAGGTGATCGTGTTCATGCTCCTGATCCCGGTGCTGCTGCTGCGCTCGCTCGCCGCGCCCGCGGTCGAGGAAGAGAAGGACTGAGGCCAAGATGCAGAGCCGGCTTCCCATCCTCGTTTTCGCCATTGTCATGGCGGCGATTCCGTTCATCCCGGGCATGCCACCGTTCTGGATCGTGCTGCTCGACAATATCGGCCTTGCCGCGCTGGTCGCGATGGGCCTCGTGCTGCTCACCGGCGTCGGCGGCCTGACCTCTTTTGGTCAAGCAGCATTTGTCGGCTTCGGCGCCTACACCACGGCACTACTGACGACGGCGTACGGCCTCTCGCCCTGGCTCACCTTGCCGCTGTCGCTGCTGGTCAGCGGCCTGCTGGCGGTGCTGCTCGGCCTCGTCACGGTCCGCCTCTCCGGCCATTATCTGCCGCTCGGCACGCTGGCCTGGGGCCTCGGCCTGTTCTACCTGTTCAGCAAGCTGGAATTCCTCGGGCGCAACGACGGCATCTCGGCGATCCCGCCGCTGTCGATCGGCTCATTCAAGATGCTCTCGCCGGGCTCGATCTATTTTGCGATCTGGGTCGCGGTGATCCTCTCGGCGCTGCTGACGATGAACCTCCTGGACTCGCGCACCGGCCGCGCCATCCGCGCGCTTCGTCGCGGCCATGTCGCAGCCGAAGCTTTCGGCGTGCACACGCCGCGGGCCAAGCTCCTGGTCTTCATCCACGCCGCCGTGCTCGCGGGCCTGTCCGGCTGGCTCTACGCGCATCTGCAGCGCGCGGTGAACCCGACGCCGTTCGGGGCGCAGGCCGGCATCGAATATCTCTTCATCGCGGTGGTCGGCGGCGCCGGCTATGTCTGGGGCGGCGTGCTGGGCGCGGCGATCGTCGTGATCCTGAAAGAGGTGCTGCAGAGCTATCTGCCGCTGATCCTGCCCGGCTCCGGCCAGGTCGAGACCATCGTGTTCGGCATCATGCTGGTGGCGCTGCTCCAGCTTGCCCCCGGCGGCGTCTGGCCCTGGCTGATGTCGTTCCTGCCCGAACGCGCCGGCGGCAAGAGGCCCGATACCTCGCTGAAGCTGGAGCAGCGCAGCCGCGCGTCAGGCGAAGCGGGCGTCCTGCTCCAGGTCGAAAAAGCGCGAAAACAGTTCGGCGGCGTGGTCGCGGTCAACAACGTTTCCTTCGACGTCCAGGCCCGCGAGATCGTCGCGCTGATCGGACCCAACGGCGCGGGCAAGAGCACCACATTCAACCTGATCACCGGCGTGCTGTCGGCGACATCGGGCTCGATCTCGGTGCTCGGCAGGAAGGTCGATCGCGCGCCGCCGCAGGAGATCGTCAAGCTCGGCATCAGCAGGACGTTTCAGCACGTCAAGCTGGTGCCCGATATGACCGTGCTGGAGAACGTTGCCATCGGCGCGCATCTGCGCGGCCATTCGGGCCCGCTCGCCTCGATGCTGCGGCTCGACCGCGCCGATGAAGCAAAGCTGCTGGCGGAAGCCGCCCGCCAGATCGAGCGGGTTGGGCTTGCCGAGCAGATGCACCAGCTCGCAGGCTCGCTGTCGCTGGGACAGCAGCGTATCGTCGAGATCGCCCGTGCGCTGTGCGTCGACCCGATGCTGCTGCTGCTCGACGAGCCGGCCGCGGGCCTTCGCCACATGGAGAAGCAGCAGCTCGCCAAGCTGCTGCGCGAGTTGCGCGACGGCGGCATGTCCGTCCTCTTGGTCGAGCACGACATGGGTTTTGTGATGAACCTGGCCGACCGCATCGTGGTGCTCGACTTCGGCACCAAGATCGCCGAAGGCACGCCCGCCACGATCAAGACCAATCCCGAAGTGATCAAGGCCTATCTCGGAGTGGCGGCATGAGCGCGCTGTTGTCAGTCACCGACGCGCATGTCGCCTACGGCAAGGTCGAAGCCGTGCGCTCGGTCTCGCTTCAAGTCGGCACGAACGAGATCGTCACCATCGTCGGCGCCAACGGCGCCGGCAAGACCACGCTGCTGTCGGCGATCATGGGCATCCTGCCGCTGAAGGGCCGCGTCGCGTTTGCAGGGCAGGACCTCGCCCGGCTCGACATCGAGGATCGCGTCGCGATGGGCCTCGGCCTCGTGCCTGAACATCGCGAATTGTTCGTCACCATGAATGTCGAGGACAATCTCGAGCTTGGCGCCTTCCGCATCGAGAAGAGCCGGGCCAAGGCCTCGATCGAGCGGATCTACACGCTGTTTCCACGCCTGAAGGAGCGCCGCAAGCAGCTCGCCGGCACCTTGTCCGGCGGCGAGCAGCAGATGCTGGCGATGGGGCGCGCGCTGATGGGCGAGCCGAAACTGCTGATGCTGGATGAGCCGAGCCTTGGCCTTGCGCCGATCATCGTCGCCGACATTTTCCGCATCGTCACCGAGCTCAGGGCCAGCGGCGTCTCCGTGCTGCTGGTCGAGCAGAACGCGCAGGCCGCGCTCAAGATCGCCGACCATGCCTATGTGATGGAGCTCGGCGAGTTCGTGCTGAGCGGCAAAGCCAGCGACATTGCGGCAAACGAGCGGGTGGCGGCGAGCTATCTCGGCTTCCAGCACGAAGGCGCGAGCGTGCTGTAGTTACGCGCGCGATGCCGTCCGTACGAATCCCCAGGCGGCGATCGCGGCCATCAGCAGCGAGATCAGCACGTTGTAGCCGGCGAGCGAGAGGCCGAGGAAACGCCACTGCACCTCGTCGCAGCGCACCACCTTGACGGTGTCGAGCCGAGACAACAGATCGCCGGCACTGCCGAGATTGACGACCGGGCCGGAGCAATCGGTCGGGCCCTTCCAGAACCCCCATTCGACGCCGGAATGGTAGGTGCCGAGGCCGGCATTGGCGAGCGTTGCCAGCACGAGAATCGCGAGCCCCGCCAGCAGCAGCGGCCGCGGCGCCCCGCTCCGTGCCGCAAGCGCCGTGAGCGCCCCGAGCGGGATCGCGAGATAATAGGCATAGCGCTGCTCGAGGCAGAGCGGACAGGGCAGGATTTCCAGAACCAGCTGGAAGAACCAGGCCCCCGCGATCGTCGCGGCCGCGATCAGGGTGACGGCCAGCGAGGCGGTCAGCGCGGGGCCGCCGACTGCGGGGCGAAACGCTGATATTGCTTCACTCTGGGTCGTCACGGCGGCCTCTCCAGCTGGGGGCTTGGCTTAGAGCTTGACGCGTTTTCTTGACGCGAACCGGCATCCACTTCGCGCGAAAACGCACTTAGGCTCTAACCCCGGCCCATCCCCCTGTCGAGAACGGCTGACATCACTTTGGCGCGGGTTGACCCCGCCCTTCCCATGGCTATAGTCCGCCGGCTTCGCGACGCCCTCCTCCGGAGGGGCCGACCGAGGGCCCCTGTGGCGGAACTGGTAGACGCGCTCGACTCAAAATCGAGTTCCGCAAGGAGTGCTGGTTCGATTCCGGCCAGGGGCACCAAGTAAAAAGTAGTGATAACAATAGCTTATATCGCCGCCGACTTGACTTTGCTTTAGTTCACCGGCGTCGTGGCCATACTGCTCGGATCGATCAGAATCTTGGCGTGCTTCTCCGGGTCGCGAAGCGCCGCGAAGGCGTTGTCGACTCCAGCGAGGCCAACCCGTCCGGTCACGATCGGAGAGCAGTCGATCCTTCCTTCGGCAATCATGTGGAGCGCGTCGCGGAATTCCAACGGCGAATAAGCGAACACAAAACGAAGCTCGATCTCCTTGTTGCTTGCCATCGCAGGTTCGATCTTGTCGGTCTGCATGCAAACGCCGGCAACCACGACTCGGGAGAAAAATGGGGCACCGTCAAGGATGCTCGCGAGCACGCCGGGCGCACCCACACACTCGAAAATCACAGGTCGCTTGGGCGCAAGACCCGCCTTCTCGGCGATACGCCACGCATGGTGCCACGGTAGCGGGAGCTTGCCGAGCTTTTGCCGCGTTCCGACTGAGACATCAAGGAGCTCGGGAATCGTGCCAATAAATTCATGATCTTTCCAGTTGCGGTACGGCGACTCCTTGGCCGGGTCGACGATGACATTTGCCCCGCAGCGCCGTGCGAGTTCCCGACGCCCAGCCGAGTAGTCGCTCGCGATGATGGTTTGTACATCCAGCGCCTTCAGGACACAGATCACGGCGAGACCGACCGGCCCGCAACCGATGACAACAGCAACATCTCGCTTGGTCACCTCACCGCGTCTCACCGCGTGCCAGGCAACAGCGATCGGCTCGGTGAGTGCCGCGAGGTCATCCGGCAATCCATTCGGAATCGGCATCATCATCAATTCATCAACCAGCACCCTTTCAGCAAAGGCGCCGGGTGCGCCGCGAGAAAGCCCGATCCCATCGATTTCTGCCCCACGGCGAATAACCGGCACAACGGAAACGCGCGTTCCTGGTCTAATGGGCTTCTTCGACCCCGGACCATAATCGAGCACCTCACCGCAGAATTCGTGCCCGAATACCAGCTCCTCCTCGGCGCGCGGGAAGCCTGTGTAGCCAAGCTGAGCGTACAGCTTGCCGAGATGGTCGCAGTGATCGCGAATGTGCAAATCGGAGCCGCAGATCCCACACCGGGAGACCTTGAGCACGCATTGCCCCTCGGACGGGACGATTTCAGGCCGATCAACGACCCTCAGTTCGGCATTGGAGCAGACGACGGCTTTCATCTTGATTCCTCGATTGGGGAGCGGCGGTGAGCCGTGACTCCGCCGCCGAATTCAGATCTTGGTGGTCGACGATCGGGAGGTGTTCGACTAGTTGGTGCGGCTCGAGATGACACCCGCCCCGAACATTGCTCCGAGCAGCAGGCCTCCTTGCACGATGTACTGCCAGTACGTCTCAACCCCGAGGACCGAAAGCCCGTTGCTGATCACACCGATGATCAAGACGCCGACCAGGGTTCCCAGGACGTGAAATTGCCCGGGCCTCAGCGTCGAGGCCCCGATGAACGAAGCAGCAAAAGCATTGAGCAGATAGGCGTCGCCCACACCAGTCGGCCGTCCTGCGGCGAGATTTGCGGCAGCAATCATGCCTCCAATGCCCGCACATACACCGGAGATGCCGAGGGCGAGAAGTGCGTAGCGCTTTGTGGCGATCCCTGAGAGCTTTGCGGCTTCCGCACTTCCTCCGATCGCATAGAGATTGCGGCCGATCTGCGTGTGCTCCAGCAGCACCCAGAGGAACGCAACGATGACCACCATGATCAGGACCGGGTTCGGAACGCCGAAGGTGCTTTGCTGGCCCAACGCCAGGAAACTGTCCGGGATGCCTCCAACGATCGTCCTGGTCTGAGAATATCCAAGAATGACGCCGGTCAGGATAGATCCCATCGCCAATGTCGCAATAAACGCCGATACGCCGAGATAACTTACGATTGCACCGTTGACGATCCCAACCAGCCCGCAGAGACCAATCACGATCATGATCGTCAGCCAGACATAGGGTTGGTCCGCCTGCATCACGAGCAGCGAGCAGATCATATAGTTGCCGAGCGTCGCCACGGCCGAGATCGACAAATCGTACAATCCCATGATGAGGCAAACCGTGAGCCCAACGGAAACAATCAGCAGGATTGAGGCCTGACTTAGGATGCTCAAGAGGTTGAATTCGGTCGCGAAGACGTCAGGGCGGGCGAAACTGAACACGGCAAACAGCACGACGAGCGCGATAATCGTTCCATACCGAGAAGCCTCTGCCTTCCAGTCACGGACTCGCTTCGTCCTTCGGGAAGTTTCGGCCCTATCAAGCTGCTCTATTCCAAGCTGCGTTGCTTCATCACTCATCCGATTCTTCCTTCCCGATCGGTGATGCTCTGTCGATGAATGGGGCCGGCGCCGTCGTCGCCCAACGCCAAATGCAGGATATTGGTCTCGGAGATCGATGATCCCGCGAGTTCTCCGGCTATCCGCCCTCTGTAGAAGACCAGGACCCGATCGCAAACACGCGCGAACTCATCGAATTCCGTCGAGGTGAAGAGAACCGTGGCGCCCGTATCGGCCATTTTTCGCAGCAGCTTGTAGATTTCGGCCTTCGCGCCGATATCGACTGCCGCCGTGGGAGAATTGAGCAAATACAGCTTGGCATCGGTTGCGATCCAGCGTGCGATGATACACTTCTGCTGGTTGCCTCCGCTCAATGAGCGGATCGATGCATCGAGCCCCGGCATCTTCACTTGCAGACGCGATGCGAGGTTTGCCGCGAGGTGTCGCTCGCGACGCCTGCTGATCAGCCGCGAGAGCGGATCCGTAACAAGGCGATCGAGCGACGCCAACGAAATGTTGGCCTGTACGTTGAAATTCGGGATCAATGCCTCATTGTGCCGATCCTTTGGCACGAAGGCCAGGCCGGAGCGCACGGCCTCGCGCGGCGAGGATAGAGGCATGCGCGCGCCATCCACCATCACAGCGTCGGCCGAACCTTTCGTCCTCCCATACAGCACGTCCAAGGTTTCTTCGGCGCCGCTATCGGGCAGCCCTGCCAATCCAAGAATCTCACCGGACGCCGCGGTGAAGCTGCACTCCGCGATATTGTGGGTTTTCAGATTGCGCACGTCGAGCCGCGCCGCTGCATGAGCACGGCGGCGCCCTGGAACAACGTGCGGAGGAACAACCTCTTCATTCTTGCCGAGAATAGCTGCGATCACCGCCGGTTTGCTCAGCTCGCTTCGTTGGACGCACGACCAGGCAACCCTGCCGTCACGCAATACGGTTGCCGCATCGGCGACCTCGAATACTTCGCTCATGCGGTGGCTGACGAAAATGAATGAATGCCCCTCATTGGCCAGTCTGCGCATCTGGACGAACAGAACTTCGACCTCCGTCGGAGTGAGTGCCGCTGTCGGCTCGTCGAGGATGACGACCTGCGCGTTGGTCGATAATGCTTTCGCTATGGAAACCATGGCGGCTTCGTCGGCTCTGAGGTTGCAAACCGGCGCCGACGCGTCGATATGAACTCCGACCCGCGCCAGCAGCGCTTCGGCACTTCGGCGGACGGATTTCCAGTCGACCAGCACCCTCCCCCTTCGCGGTAGCGCTTGGCCGAGGAACAGATTTTCCTGAACTGACAATGACGGAATGAGGTTTCCTTGCTGGTGCACGACCTCAATCCCGGCCAACCTCGCGTGCTGGGGAGAGATAATGTTGGCTGGCTTCCCACCAAGCAAGATATCGCCAGCTGTCGCTGGATATACGCCCGTGAGAATCTTGATGAGCGTGGACTTGCCAGCGCCGTTTTGACCAACGAGCGCGTGAATTTCTCCCGCGCGCAGGGACAGCGAGACACCATCGAGGGCCCGTTGGCCGTCGAAATCCTTGGTGATCCGGTGGGCCCGCAGCACTTCAGCGGGCTCGCTATGTTCTCTCCAAGTTGAGACGTGCATATTCACGGCCGCTCCCTGGGTGTCATTTGCTCCTCCGGATCTCGGTGGTAAACGGAGTGCATGACTTGTAGTCAGGCTCGCCCCCGGCTGGAGGAACATTCTCTTTCGTGACGAGGCAGGAGCGCATCATCAATGACCGGTAAGACGGCGGGCTTCCGTCGACGGTGTCGGCAATCGCCTGCATCGAGGACTCAACAGTCTCCTTGGTGCCGACCCCAACGAGCATGCCGAGGGAGGAGCCCTTGCGGAGGAGATCTAATCCGTCCGGTGTCGCATCATAGCTATAGACCTTGACCTGGTCCTTCATGCCGGTCTGCTCGATGGCGCGAAGGGCGCCAGGTACCAGCTCCATCCATCCCATGACGACCGCCTTCACGTCCTTGTTTGCCCGCAGGGCGGCAAGAAGCTTGTTGTAGGAGTCCTCCAGATAGCCCTGGCCCTGAAGCTCGAGCTCGGTAATCGCGATGTTCTTGTCATCCGCCATCGTCGCCCTCAGGCCGCGTTCGCGCTCTCGCAGGATGGGGAGTACATTCCAGTTGACGAGCACCACACGTCCCTTGAGGTCGATTGCACTTCTCACCTCGTTGCCGATCAGCGCTCCTTGAACGACCCCGCTGGGGCCAATGTCAGCCGTTATGCCTGGCACGTCGCCCGAGGCTATCGAAATGAAGGGGATGTGCGCGGTGTTGGCCGCCTTGATGACGGCGCCGAGCTGGTTGTTGTCCGACACCACATTCAGGATGGCATCGAATCCACGATTGACGAAGTTCAGGCCTGCATTGCTGGTGGCGATCGGATCGCCTTTTCCGTCAATCAGCTCGCACGTCCATCCCCGGACCTTGCAATCATCCAAGGCGATGTTCGCCAGAACATGCGGAACGGCCGAGACGTGGTTATACGAGATCAGGCCGACCTTGAGGTTGTCCTTCGAAGATTTGGCTTGCGCCGCCGTCACGACAATGCAGGCCATCACGGCGATGGAAAGAGAAAGGCCGAGCACGGAATATCGAGCGCGCATGGGTCAGTTTCCTCTGGCGTGTTATTTTCAGGTTCCTGCCGGTACTGTCCCGGGAATTGGCTTCGATGAATATTGCGCCAAACGACAAGTTCTTGTTTCTTGGCGCCACTCGTCCTGGGCGCGGAGCGCCTCCTGGGCGAGGCGGTCCGTCGTTGTCGATCGCGATAGCGGTCGCGCGCCGCTATTCAGCAGCCGCGGCTGCTCTGTGCGGGACAAAGGCATCTCGTCCTGCGCTCATGGAAACTCCAGCGAAGCGGCGGAGCGCTTCCGCCATCTGCACTCGGCCACTGACCCCCGTAACCACCACGTCGACCATGGTGAACGAGCCGTGGAAATGGCCTCGCGCCTGAATTTGCTCGACCGGAACGAAAGCGGCAGCGAGCGCTTCCGCATAAGCGATGCCTTCGTCCCGCAGCGGATCGAACTCGCAGGTCACGACACAGGCTGGCGGCAGACCTGCGAGCTCGCCGCGCAGCGGCGAAGCGCGAGGATCTTTACGATCCGCAGGCGAGCAATAGATGTCCCAGAACCAGTGCATCAGTGAACGGGTCAGGAAGTAGCCTGTCGCATTGTCGACGTAGGATGGGCGGTCGAAGATGCAATCGACTGCAGGACACAGCAGCAGCTGGCCGGCGATCTGCGGGCCGCCACGATCGCGCGCCAGCTGGCAGGTAACAGCCGCGATGTTGCCGCCGGCACTCCAACCGGCGACGAGAACCGCCCCGGCATTGCCACCGAGTTCGGTGGCGTGCTCGGCGATCCAACGGGTCGCCGCATATCCGTCCTCCACCGCCACCGGGAAGCGATGCTCAGGTGCATGCCGGTAGCCGACGCTGATGAAGATCATGTCGGAACGGCGGCACATGTCGCGGCAGAACGGATCGTCCGATTTCTCGTCGCCCAGCACCCAACCGCCACCATGGAAATAGACGACGATCGAATGAGGTCCCGGGCTTGCCGGCCGGTAGAGCCGGTATCGCAGCGGGCCGTCGGTACCAGGCAATGTGCCGTCGATCACCTCACCGACCGGCCGTCCCGGGGGACGGCCCTTGTTAAATTCGGTCAGAAAGCCGCGCGCGCCCTCGGCACCCATCGACTCGAGCGGCGGCAGGTTCATATCCGCCAAGGCGTTCAACACCAGCCGCACATCCGGCTGCAGACGCACGATTTCGCCGTCGTTGCACTGCACCGCGCCATTGGAGCCTGTGAGCCTGAAGCCCAGCATGCCGCGGTTGACGACCTCGTCGCAGATCCCGCGATAGGCACCTACGCCGCCGGCATACATCATGATGCCCTGCGGCTTACCGGGAACGTTGGCGCCCGTGTACCAGGTGTTGGCGAGCCGATGCAGGGTGAGCATCGAGCAGTCGGCTACGTGGCGGCCCCAAGCCTGCTGCGCGGTTTCGGTCGCCTCGATGGTGCTGAAGCCGGCTTCGCGTGCGGCTACCATCCGATCGATCACCCAGTCGACGTGCTGCTCGATCGACACGACCACATTCGAGAGTGCCGCCGGACTGCAGGGGCCGGTGATCATGAAGAAATTGGGAAATCCTGCCACCGCCAATCCGAGATAGGTCTGCGGACCGCGGGCCCAGACCTCTGAGAGGGATTTGCCGCCGCGACCCGCAATCGGGTGCACCGACAGGAGGGCGCCCGTGATGGCGTCGAAGCCGGTGGCAAACACGATGACGTCGAGGTCGAACGTGCGCTTATCGGTAACAAGTCCGGAAGCGGTGATCGACGTGAGCGGCTCCTGCCGCAGGTCGACCAGGGTGACGTTGGGCCTGTTAAAGGTGGCGTAGTAGTTGGTCTCGAGACACGGGCGCTTGGCGCCGAAAGGATGGTCGTGGGGCATAAGCGCCGCGGCCGTCTCGGGATCGTTCACAATGCCGGCGATCTTCTCCCGGATGAGCTCGCACACCAGCTCATTGCCATCGACGTCCCCGACTTGATCCGACCAGAGCTGCGTCCCCCAATAGATCAGGTCGCCGAGTTCCCACGCCTTCTCGAATCGTGCGCGGCGCTCGGCATCCGTCAGCTGCCAGCTGACCAACGTTTGCTGTGGGTAAGGCACGCCGGCAAGCGACCAGCGCGCCTGTTCCCGGTAACCGGCACGATCGCCTTCCAGCATGGCGAGACGTTCAGCCGGCACGGGACCGTTGCGGGCTGGTAGTGCGAAGTTCGGCGTGCGCTGAAAAACAGTCAGATGTGCAGCCTGTTCGGCGATCTTCGGAATCACCTGGATACCCGACGATCCGGTGCCGATCACCCCCACGCGCTTGCCGGCGAACCTGACTTCGTGATGCGGCCAGCGGCCGGTGAAACAGATCTCTCCCTTGAAGTCCTCAACGCCATCGATTTCAGGTGGCTTTGGCGTGGAGAGGTTTCCAGCAGCCATGATGTAGTACCGGCAGGACACCGTGGAGCCCTTGTCGGTGGTCAGCAGCCAGCGTTCCTCGCTCTCGTCCCACTTCGCTGCCACGACCTTGCTGGCAAAGCGAATGTCGCGCCGCAAATCGTAGCGATCGGCTACAAATCCAAGATAGCGGAGGATTTCGGGCTGGGTGGCATATTTTTCCGACCACTTCCACGCCTTCTCAAGCTCCGGATCGAACGTGTAGCTGTAATCGATGCTCTGGATATCGCAGCGCGCGCCCGGATATCGATTCCAGTACCAGGTCCCGCCGACATCCTCGGCTTCCTCGAGAACTGCGCTGGAGAAGCCGGCGTTGCGCAGCCGGTACAGGAGATAGAGACCGGAAAACCCCGCGCCGACCACAACGACGTCAAAGATTTCCGTCGATAAGGGTGCTTTTTTCGAGGTTGATTTCAACTCAGGCATTTCAACCTTCCTCCCAACGGCCTGCGCGCGTGACTTCACGAGCCGGCGCGTTCAAGACCATGATTGCCTGACAGTGATGAAGGCCGGTTCAGAGGACGCCATATGTCAGGGCGATCCGTGTTCTCGAGCGCTCCACAGTCGGTCGACGAGTTCAGTCCACTCGACGGCCCGGCCAGCCATGCAAGGGATTATTGGTCAGCCCCAGGACTCTGTCCTTGTTGCCAGACGCCATATTCTTGACCGTTGGCGACAAACGACACCGCTTCGGATTCTCACATTGCAACGATCATCCCGAAGGCATTCGAGCTGGCGATTCCTGCGTTGCCGGACGACAGCCCACACCGTATCATAATACCTGCGCGAAAGCGGCGACCACGCTGGTAAACCAAGCCACAGGAAGGTTAGACTCTACCAGCCACCATAAAAAACTGATCGTGCCAGACGACGGAGGAAACGCTGTGGCTTTTGAACATCCCCCGCTGCGCGCAGCGGCTATCCGAGGATTCAATCAGGTCAGCCGGATTGGGTCGAGCCGGGCCGCCCGCTGGCTGAGGTCCATCAACATAGATACGAGCGAAAGTCGGTGGGAAGAAAATCTCGTTTCGTATCGATCGGCTATAGAGCTTGTCGAGGGAGTGTCATCGCTCGAGGGCATTCCTGATCTCGGCCTCTCGATCGCCGAAGCGCAGGATATCAGTGTTCTAGGCGCCCTTGGCGTGGCGATGCAGAACGGACGTACCTTGCGGGAAAGCATCCAGCTCTGCGAGAAATATATTCACTATCATAGTCCAGCCTGTGAGGTACGCCTGGAAACCGCATCAGATGGCGGCGGCTTCGTTTCGTTTGATATTGCGATGACGAAAATGCCGCGCGCAAACCAAACTTATGAGCTCAGCCTGGGACTCGGATACGGATTTGCAAAATCGATGTCGGGCTGCAGCGGGAACGTGTGCAAAGAGGTGTGGTTCAAGCATCTGCCGACCGCAAGCCTTGCGGCCTATCGTCAAGTATTCGGGGTAACGCCAAAGTTCGGGATGCCGCGAGTCGGATTCGTGTTCTCCGCACGCGACCTCGATAGGCCAAATCAGGCGAGAAGCGATCTCTTGAGCGACATTTCGCTGCACTTCCTGCAAACCCAGCAAGGTTCTCGGGCGGCCAGCACCACATTCGAGGTACGGCGAATTATTTCTCGCATGATCGGCACCGAAACGGTCAACCAAGCGGAAGTCGCAGCTGAACTTTGCATAACGGTGAGAACTCTACAGCGGCGTCTGCGGGCCGAAAACACCTGCTTCGATGCCATAGTGGACGATATTCGCCGCGGCCTGACGTCGGATTACTTACGTCAAACCACCCTCTCTCTGTCGCAAGTCGCCGAACGCCTTCAGTTCAACGACACGTCAGCGTTTACCAGGGCATGTCACCGTTGGTTTGGATCCTCTCCAAAATCTGTTCGCCAGGTATTTTTGGCCGAAGACACGCAGCGACGACGGGAAGTCCATGGGTCCCTGGTCGGCGCGCTCGCTGACAACCTTAACCCGGTCGTTTCCTGACGTTGCAGTCCGTCCGTAGAGGAGCGTGGGCTAGCGCATCAAACCGTGTCGGTTGGTAGCGCAGCCTCAAAATTATTGCCGCACTGCGGGGGGACTTACCGTTTGACGGAGGATCGGCGAAAATGAGACTAACTGGGAAGCGCCACCTCGGGCGGGACTTGCTTTTCCGCCAGTCTTTCGTGTGCAGTCTCTCGTCTTCGAGAATATCAAACAATGACTTGGGAGAGAAACCATGAAGCCTGCTATCCTAATCGTGGCCATGTCAGCTATCGGCAGCGCGATCCTCGCCGGATCGGCCCTGGCCGATACCAGTGGCAAGAAGATCGCGTTCTCCAACAACTACGCCGGCAATTCCTGGCGCCAGGCGATGCTCAAGAGCTACGACATCGTCACGAAGAAGGCAGTCGCGGACAAGGTCGTCGCCGCGGCGGACGTGTTCACCACCGCCGACAAGGAAGTGCCGACCCAGGCCGCGCAGATCCAGAACCTGATCCTGCAGGGCTATGACGCGATCGTCATCAACGCGTCTTCGCCGGACGCCCTCAACGGCGCCATCAAGCAGGCCTGCGACGCCGGCATCGTCGTCGTGTCCTTCGATGGTATCGTCAGCGAGCCCTGCGCTTATCGTGTCGTTGTGGATTTCAAGGACATGGGCAAGCAGGAAGTGGCGCAGATGGCCAAATTCCAGCCCAAGGGCGGAAACCTCCTGGAAATCCGTGGCCTCGCCGGCACCTCCATCGACGAAGCCATCCACAACGGCATCCTGGAGGGGGTCAAGGATCATCCGGAGTTCAAGATCGTCGGATCGGTGACTGGCGATTGGGACCAGACCACGGCGCAAAAGGCGGTAGCTACCGTGCTGCCTTCACTGCCCGAGGTCGTCGGCGTGGTCGACCAGGGCGGCGACGGCTACGGAGCCGCGCAAGCTTTCGCGGCGGCTGGCAAGCCGCGGCCGACCATCATCATGGGCAACCGGCAGGACGAACTGGAATGGTGGAAGGAGCAGAAGGCCAAGGACGGTTACACGACATGGTCCGCCTCGATCGCACCGGGCGTATCGACATTGGCATTCTGGGTCGCCCAGCAGGTGCTCGATGGCAAGAAGGTTCCACACGATCTTCTGGTGCCCTATCTCGCCTTCACTCAGGCCGACTTCGAAGCCGAACTGCCGAAAATCCCGAAGGGCAGTGTCGCGAGTCACGAATACACCCAACAGGATGCCATCGACGCGATCAAAGCCAACATGAAGTGATGGGGCCATGGCTGACGGCCGCTCGGCGCAGGCAGTGAATGACCATCGGAGCATCTGATATCGTCAGACTGGACGGCGTCGAAAAGCGTTTCGGCGCCGTCCGTGCGCTGGACGGCGTCGATCTGACAGTCCAGAGTGGCGAGTGCCTCAGCCTGGTCGGACACAATGGCGCCGGCAAATCCACGCTGATGCATATACTGGCGGGGACCGTCGCGGCGGATCGCGGGCGCGTGGTCATTGGCGGCGCCGAGCAGAAGGCCTACGCACCGGCGCGGGCCAAGCATCTCGGCATCCGCTGCGTGTTTCAGGAGCTGTCGCTCTGCCCCAACCTGACGGTGGCCGAGAACACACGGGTGTTTCATCCGGTGCTCACCGGCCTGAACTGGCGTCGCAAGGCCGGCGCGCTGATCACAAGCAAGCTCGACGAGATCTTCCCGGGTCACGGCGTCGGCGCCTCCGACCTGATTCAGGATCTTCCAATTGCGCGCCGCCAGATGGTCGAGGTGGCGCGGGCCTTCACTGCGACCGATGAGCCGGTGCGTCTGGTCATTCTGGACGAGCCGACCTCCTCGCTCGATAGTCACACTGCCGGGCAGCTGCTCGCCTTCATGCGGCGGGCCGTCGCCAATGGCATCAGCTGCATTTTCATCTCGCACCTGCTCGGCGAGGTCCTGCAAAACAGCGACCGTATCGTGGTGATGCGTGACGGGCGGACCATCGCTGCCGATCGCGCCGAGGCCTTCGACCGCAACCGGCTGGTCACCACCATGGGCGGCACGGAAGCGCCGACGACCGAGGCGAACGCCGGCGACCGTTTGGCGCGAGGGAAAACGCCCCTGCATGTTCGCGCGCGCCCGCGACAGCAGGGCGGATCCACAGATCTGGTCGCCCACGAGGGAGAGATCATCGGCCTCGCCGGGCTTGCCGGCCACGGGCAGACCGATCTGCTGCTGGCGATTTTCGCGGCTGCGACGAGCCCGCGCCCGGACGTCGCGGTCAAGGCGACGGTTGCCTTGGTGGCCGGCGATCGCCAAGCCGACGGCATTTTCCCGTTATGGTCGATCGCGGAAAATATCGGCATATGCTCATTGCGCAAGCTGCGCCAGGGAGTTTTGATTTCGCGCCGGCGGGAGGACACGCTGGCCAATTTCTGGCGCGACAGGATCAAGATCCGCACGCCCGACATCCACAACAACATTCTGTCACTGTCAGGCGGCAACCAGCAGAAGGCGCTGTTTGCGCGCGCGCTTGGGTCGGAGGCGCGCATTGTATTGATGGACGACCCGATGCGCGGCGTCGATGTCGGCACCAAGCTCGAAGTTTATGATCTCATCCGCGAGGAGGCGCGCGGCGGGCGGACCTTCATCTGGTACACGACGGAGACCGACGAATTGAAGAAGTGCGACCATGTCTACGTGTTCCGCAACGGCGCTATCGTCGCCGACCTCGCCCGCGGTGAGCTGACCGAGGAAAAGGTGATCCAGTCCTCCTTCATCGGGACCGACCCGAGATGACGGCCAAGTCGAGTGTCGCGGCGCGGCCAGCATTCATGCCGTTCGGCAAGACGGATTCACCGCGGCTGCTGCGCGCGTTGCTGCCGGCCCTGTCGCTGGCGCTGGTGCTGTTTGCCATCGCCTGGCTGAACCAGCGCGCGATCAGCTATTTCGGCTTCACTCTCATGCTAAATCTGGCGATCCCGATCGCGCTGGCGACGGTCGCGCAGATGTTCATCATTACCGGCAACGACCTCGACCTCTCAATCGGCGCTTTCGTGGGTTTCGTCGGCTGCGTCACGGCGACCTGGCTGCGCGACACCCCTATCTTGGGAATCCTCACGCTGCTCGGCTGCGTCGGCGTATATGCGGCGCTCGGTGCGCTGATTCATTGGCGCAACCTGCCTTCGATCGTGGTGACTCTCGGCATGAACTTCGTCTGGCAGGGCCTCGCCGTGCTTCTGCTGCCTAAACCCGGCGGTCGGGCGCCGGACTGGCTATTGGCGTCGATGAGTGTCAAGCCGCCCTTGGTTCCGTTTCCGGTGCTGGCCGCGCTGATCATCGCTGCGGTCAGCTATTTCGGCCTGATGCGAACATCCTATGGAGCTATCCTGCGCGGCTCTGGTGGCAACGCCTCCGCGATCGGTCGCGCCGGCTGGTCACTGCTGAAGGCCAAGATCGTGCTATACGCGTGCGCCGGCCTGTTCGGCGTGCTGTCGGGGCTCTCATTGATCGGCATCACGACGTCCGGCGACGCCAACATCGGCAACGGCTACACCCTGCTCTCGATCGCGGGCGTCATCCTGGGCGGCGGCGAATTCGTCGGCGGACGTGTCTCCCCGATCGGTGCCGTGATCGGCGCGCTGACGCTGGCGCTGGCGGCTTCCCCGCTTCTCACCTTCATGCATCTTCCGCCGGACTGGCAGGTCGCCGCCAACGGGGCCATTCTGATCGTGGTGCTCGCCGCGCGCGCGTTGATCAGCCGCAGGGAGGTCGAACAATGATGGCGGCGCGGCGTTGGCTGTTCACCAGTCCCTGGATGTGGTCCTATCTCGGCGCGGCCCTGGTGTGGATCGCGGCGATTATCTTCACTCGCGGTTATGGCGCCGGCGGCATGCTCATCGCCGCGCTGTCGCTTGCGGTGTTCACCGTGGTGGTCGGCATCGGGCAGATGTTCGTCATCACGCTCGGCCCCGGCAACGTCGATCTGTCGTTGCCTGCCAATATCGGACTTTCCAGCGCGGTGGCGATGACCGTGATGGCCGGCGATGACCGTCTGGTCGCCATCGGCCTCGCCGCCGCACTCGGCTGCGGGCTCGCCATTGGCGTCGTCAACTATCTCCTGATCCGCGCTCTAAGCATCCCGCCAATCATCGCGACGCTTTCGGCGAGCTTCATTATCCAATCGATAGACATCAGCTACGGGCGCGGTCTGCAAATCAAGCCACCGCCGGGCTTTGCCGATTTCACCAACATCCAGATCCTCGGCATTCCCCTGCTCGCCATTCTCACGGCGGTCTTCACCGTCGCCGCCGGCATTGCTTTGCAGCGCACCGTTTATGGACGATCGGTGCTGGCGATCGGCCAGAACATTCGGGCGGCAAGGCTTGCGGGAATCCGGGTCGGATGGGTGCGCTTTGCCACCTACGCGCTGTCGGGCACGCTCGGCGGTCTCGACGGGGCATTGCTGGCCGGTTATTTCCGCGGCGCCAACGTCGATATCGGCAATGAATATCTGCTCGCCTCTGTCGCGGTGGTCGTGATCGGAGGCACCTCGGTTGCCGGCGGCAAAGCCAATGTCGCGGGGCTTTGGGGCGCGGCGCTCTTCCTCGTCCTGCTCCTGACCATGTTGAACACTTTTGGAGTCAGCGCCGGCGTCCGGCTCCTGGTGACCGGCTTCGTCATCGTCGCTGTCATCTCGGCCGCCGGTGGAGAGAAAAAGCGGGACTAGGGTCAGGCACGATCGGAAAGGTCCCGACCTCGACCTGCGAAGCTGCGTTGGCCCCTTGATTCACGACCGATTGTTACGAGCCAGGCAGCAAACGACCTTCACTCGGCGGCGGCTGCGCGACGATGCGCTTGACTTGAAGCATCCCTCATTTGCTTCGTCGGTCGGAGGCTCCGCGGCCGACCAATGAGATATCCCTGCATCTCGTCGCAGCCTTCCTGGACCAGGAGATCCATCTGAGCGTTCGTCTCGATTCCTTCCGCGAGAACCGGAACTCCGAGCCCATGGGCAAGACCGATCACAGCCCGCACGATCGCGAGCGAACGCTCGCTCTGGCCGAGCGAGGCGACGAAGGACCTGTCGATCTTGATCCGGTCCAGCGGAAACGCTTCGAGATAGGACAGCGAAGAATATCCTGTGCCGAAATCGTCCAGGGCTATCAGGACACCGAGTGCCTTGAGCGCCTCCATCGTTCGCTTGGCTCGAGGAACATCTTCGATCAGGACGCCTTCGGTGATTTCCAGCTCCAGGCGAGCCGCCGAAAGGCCGCTCTGCCGCAGCGCCTGGCGGACCTGCCGATCGAGGTTTTCGCGGCGGAACTGGGCGGCCGAGACGTTGACCGCGACCCGTAGCGGCTGATCCCAGGAAGCCGCTTCCAGGCAAGCCTCCGTCAGGACCCAGTCGTCAATTTGCGCGATCGCGCCGCTCTGTTCGGCGATCGGAATGAAGTCTCCAGGCGGAATGACGCCGCGCACCGGATGCCGCCAGCGAACCAGCGCCTCGTAGCCCATCAGCGCGCCGTTGCGGTCCTGCTGCGGCTGATACTGCAGGTACAGCTCTCCCCGCTCGACGGCGCCTCGCAGATCGTGCTCCAGCGCGCGGCGGTTGCGCAGCTGCTGGTCCATGGCGCTGGTGAACAGCCGAATGGCACCCCTGCCCTCGTGCTTGGCCCGATAAAGCGCTGCATCCGCGTTTGCCAACAGCGCGACGGCATTGTCCGCATCTCTCGGATACAGGGCGACGCCGACACAAAGGTCGATTTTCAGGGCACGGTCCTCGACCTCGATCGGTTGCTCGAACTGTTCCCGCATGCGCGTGGCGAGCAGCTCGGCGGTCGCAGGTAGCGGCAACTGATCGGCAATCCCGATGAATTCGTCACCGCCGACGCGCGCCACGTAGGCCCCTTGCGCGGCCTCCTGCAGCCGTCTCGAAGCTTCGCGCAGGACGGCGTCGCCGACGGCATGACCGAAACGGTCGTTGATCTCCTTGAAATGATCGAGGTCGATGCAAAGCACGGCGAAGGCGCCGTCGGTGATCTCCGCGCGCTCGATAGCGGTGCCGAGCTGCTCATCCAGGGCAGCCCTGTTGGGGAGCTCGGTGAGGGCATCATGACATGCGAGATAGCTCACCCGCTGCTGCGCTCGATTTCGTTCGGTCACGTCGAAGGCCACGCTGACACGAGCCGGCTGCCCGTCATACAGCAGCGGCCTGGAATCGATCACGACCTGAATCGCTTCTCCGTCGGCCGTCTTGTGCAGCTCGCAATCCCGCTTGCCATGCTCTTGATCATGAGATTGCAAGTCATGCTCGTACATCACCAGCAGGTCCTGGCGGGAATAGCCGTAGTGCCGGCACATCGCGCCGTTCACAGCCAGCAGGCGCCCCGTGGTCGCCTCAGCCACCCACATCGGAAGAGGATTTTCCTCGAAAAGGAGGCGGAAGGAGGCCTCCCGGCGCTTCAGGTCAGTGATGTCGATCCGCACTCCAATGCTGCCTCCGTCACTGGTTCGCCTTTCCTCGACCCGGACCCAGCGGTCACCGACCAGATGCTGCTCATGCGAGTAGTGCGGCAATGCGTGGCGGGCCAGGCGGTCGGCAAGCCACTGCTCTTCCCGCCCCACGGCCTCCGGGTACTGTCCCGCCGCCAGGCCGGTGCGAAGAATGGCCTCGAAAGGAGACCCGACGGCAAGTGCTTCGCGGCTCGCGGCGTAGAGGTCGGCATATCGACGATTCCAGAGAACCAGACGATCGTCCTTATCGAAAACAGCAAGCCCTTCGGGGACCACATCGAGGGCTTCGGTCAGGTGGGTGTGAGCCGCGCGGGCAGCTGCTTCGGCCTGCTCGGCCGCGGCCTTGGCTTCCGTAAGAGCCCTCTCGGTGCGATGACGCTCGGTGATGTCCTCGTGGGTCGCGACCCAGCCCTTTCCCTCCATCGGGCGATGCCGGATCCGCACCATCCGGCCGTTGCTCAATTCGACGGTCGTATCCGAACTCTCGGCGATGATCGGAGCGCTGTTGCGCCAGACGAGATAGTCCTCTTTCGTCATCTTCGGCGCGCTGCCGACCGAATAGCGGAGATCGACGATGTCGTTCAGCTTCATGCCGGGCCGGACCAGCTTCGGATCCAGATCGTAGACCTCGAGATACTGCCTGTTGCAGACGATCAGGCGCTGATCATCGTCAAAGAAGCAGAGGCCTTGGGACATGTTGTTGAGCGCCCTGTCGAAGCGCTCCGCGAACGCGGTTGCCGTCTGCTCTGCGGCCCGCGCGCGATCTCCCTCCGCAGACAGTCGTCCGTGGGTTTCGACCAGCTTAACGAAGGAGCGGAAATTGGTGTTGATCATCCTGGCGAGCAAGGTGAGCAGCGCCAGCAGATTGATCCCGACCGAGACCAGGACAGCATCGCCGGAGAGCAGCAGAAGCGTCGCGATCGGTGCGCCGGCAATCAACATCACCAGACGAGACGCCGGCGGGAAACTGCCAAGACAGTAGGCGATCCCGACGCAACCCATGAAGAGGAGCAGAGCAACCGACGCGCGCAGGCCGGGCTCGACCGTCATGAACAGCGCCAGGATCCAGGTCACAAAGCCAGCGCTGAGCACCACCGCGGCGAGGCGAACTCTTGCGAGTTCTCGGTACGATTCGGCGGCGGTCAGGTCGGCGTTCCTCAACCGGAACCACTGGGCCACCCGAACCAGGCAGGCTGCCAGGAGAACGGCCGGCAAGGCAAATCGCAGCCAGATGGACACGGTGTTCGGAAGGACCAGGCCCACACTGACACTGTTGACCAAGAGCACGGCATAAAGCACCGGCACCTGCTCGCGGAGCACGCGGAACTGCTCGACAAGCACGGAACTGCCGAGAGGATGTGTCGTGTCGCCTATAGCGAAAGAAGCACGTAAGCGCGCGAAGAAGCCCATCAAAGATCGTCCTGCCCGGCCCGAGGCTAGGGGAGAGAGACGAAGGACCCGTAAATGCAGGTGGTGTTTCAGGCCTTAACGGATCGCCGCTTGCGCATCAAAGGACAGCTCAAGACTAACATATGTTAATGGCAGGGAGCTCCGCAGCACACTGGTACGTCTTCCCTGCCGACAAAATCACGAATCTCGCACGCCGAGCCTATTCAAATCGAAGCTCCGCCATCGTTTGTCATTGTCGCGACGCGCACGAAACCCAGCCAGTGTGCCGTGGGTCCAGCCGGGCTTGATGCCGGAGAGCCCGCGCGTCGCGCCGGATGCGCTTTCTCGGTGGTGGGGGGAGTGAGGCTTCCGCTACGTCGTCGTCGAATGCGCCTGCCGCTCCGTCCGACCGAAATTCGACAAGGGCGAGCGTCGCCTTTCATCCTTGGCAGCGATCCATACCTGCACGTCCTTTGGCTTGGCCAGATACGGCGCTGACGTCACCAGGACATCGCTGCCGGCCTCTGCATAGGCTGCAGCATTGGCTGCATTGACGCCGCCGGCAGCAGCGATGATGGGGCGTTCGCGTGTATAGGCCATCGACGCCATGCGTTTGACCAACGCAGCGACCTCGGCTGGCGAAAACCTCTCCGCCTGGATCACGTCGAAACCGGCGACCGCGGCGGCAAGGGCCGCATCGGCCGTCTTCACCTCGATCACGAGTTTCTTTTCTGGCGCGGCCCGGCGTAATCGTTCGACCGCCTGAAACAGCGGCAGCTCGCCGAGAAACGCGCGGTGCTCGGGAAACACCAGCACGGTCTCGGACAGGCCGAGCCGATGCATCACGGCGCCGCCGGCCTTCACCGCCGCGACGGCAAAGCGCTTGGTACCCGGCACGTTCTTGCGGGTGCAGGCGACCGGAATCTGCGGCGCCACCGCCCTCGCCGCGTTGACGATGGCGCGGGTCTCGCTGGCGACACCCGACCAGATTTCGATCAGGGTCTGCGCGACCTTCCAGCTCCGCAGCAGGCCGGCGGCCGGCCCGCGTGCCTCGAGGATCGGCGCGCCCTGCTCCAGCGTCGCGCCGGATGAAGCGAACAGCTCAACCTCGCAGCCGGCGAGCGCGATGATCGCGGCGGCATCCTCGACGAGCGCCAGGACCATCGATGCGCGCGCGACAAACCGCATGACGCCATCGATCGCACCGATGCCAAGCGCCTCGGTGGTGAGGTCGCCGTAAGGCACATCATCTTCCAGCAGACGCTCGAGCTCGGCACGCGATGCAACGGTTGCCATGGCCCGCTTCCTTTCATTGGTGTCGGCTTGCCGACGACTTTGTCGCAAACCCGACACGGATCGTCGGCGCTTCCGCCGCAAGGGACAGGAAGTTGCGCTTTTGACGATCAATTCTGCAAGGCGCGCACCAAGCACCGCCTGCCCTATCCGGCACGCCGATTGCTGAGCCCGTAACGGCCGGCGCCTCGCGGCAATCGGGCTCGCGCGGGGGCGGCCACCGTCCGCTGGAGTTCATCATGAGACTGTTTCGCAAGATCGCCGTCGCCACAGGCTTGCTACTCGCATGCGCCGAGGCGCAGGCTGCACAGACCAACGTCGCCGTGGCCGCCAACTTTGTCGATGCCGCGAAGGAGATCGCCGCCATCTTCAAGCAGAAGACCGGACACGAGTCGCGCTCAACTTGTCAGCATTGCTGCAAAAAGATTCCGTCGCACTTGCCCGCTTTCTCAGCCGTTTCGCGGATTTTACCATCGCAATGCGCGGCAGGCACAAAAACGAGATTTCCGCCTTGATCCAGCGCAAATCGAACAAGCTTCTTTTTGCGACCGATCCGAATGGCGCTCACACGTGCTGCCCGCCGTTGATCGGTACTTCCGCACCTGTGACATAGCTCGCCGCATCCGAGCATAGGAAGAAGATCACTTTCGCGACCTCATCCGGCGTACCGACACGATGCAGCGGTATGATTGGCGCCAGCCTGGCTTCGGTCTCCGGCGACAGGATGTCCGTCTTGATCTCTCCGGGGGCGATCGCGTTGACGCGAATACCGAACGGCGCATAGTCGTGCGCCATTTCGCGGGTGAGGCAGGCGAGCGCTGCCTTCGAGGTCGCATAGGCGGTGCCGGCGAACGGATGCACCCGGGAGCCCACGATCGAGGTGACGTTGACGATCGCGCCGCTGGCGCACTTCAGCTCGTCGACCAGGCCCTGCGCGAACAGCACCGGCGCAAGCAGGTTGACGTGGAACACGCTCATCCAGGTTTCGACCGGCGTCGTCAGCGAATTCAATCGCGTACCATCGGCGGCCTTGGGCGAGATGCCGGCATTGTTGATCAATGCATGTAACGGGGCACCGTTGAGCCGCTCCTTGATCTCGGCCACCGCGCGCGGCAGCGCGCGATGGTCGCTCAACTCGACCTGCACATGGTTGTCCGCCCCCGAATCCCATGGACACAGAGCACCGTCGAAGGGCTGGCGGGAACAGGTGACGATCCGCCAGCCGGCCTCGGAGAACAGCTTTCCCGTCGCGTGGCCGATGCCCCGGGACGCACCGGTCAGCACCAGCGTCTTCCGCTCGCCAGCTTGCGCGCGCGACTTGTCACCGTGGAACGGGCACAGCGCGACGTCGGATGCCGGCGGGCCAGCCGGCGCAGCATTGCGATCCAGCAGATCAAGCGTCACGGAAGCTCCTCACAGCGCCCGACGGGACGCAAGTACAATAACGACGCGGGGAAGTTTGCAGGAATTGGGCCACCGGCGGCCACCCAATCGCTGAGGTTTTCGCTGATTTGTGTCGGCTTCGCGACACGCTGCAGGATTTGCAACATGCGCGCGTGCGCTTTCGGACCAAGCGGCGCGGTCGCTGCGTTCTTCTCCTTTGTCAATGTTGGCCGGCAGTTGAGGGGCGGTTTTCAAGCGTTCTAAATGGCCCGGCTCTTGCTCCTTCCGTTGCAAGCTCGATGTGCCTCGCTGCACCTTCCCTGCAAACGCGGTTTCAGATGCTCCAGCCGAATGACTACCAGCTCTTCGCCGTTATCCTCGGCACCAACGAGATCGCATCTGCAGTCGCCATCCGACTCGTGCGCGCCGGATATTGCGTTGTGCTGTCCCACGATCCCGACCCGCCGGTGATCCGACGCAAGATGGCGTTTCATGATGCCCTCTTCATCGATACCATGCAGGTCGAGGACGTCGTCGCCGAGCGCGTCGACGGCGGCGTACAGGTCTATCAGGCGCTACGCCGGCCGGCGCAGGTCATGGTCACCTGGCTCGGGCTGCTCGATCTGCTGCCGGTTCGTCACATCGACCTGCTGATCGACGCGCGCCTGCAGAAGCGCCGGATCACGCCCGACCTCAGGCGGCTCGCCCGCCTGACGATCGGGCTCGGCCCCGGCTTCTCGACCAACTTCAATTGCGACGTCGCGGTGGAGACGAGGCCCGGCAAGATCGGGCTCGTGACCGACACGCGCTGGACCGATGCGGCCGATGGCGTAGCAAGTTCGCTGGGCGACGTCGGCGCGGAACGCTTCGTCTATTCGCAATTCGCGGGACGCTGGCACACGCCGATCGAGATCGGCACCCGCGTCTACCGCGGTCTCGTGCTCGGCCATCTCTCCGGTGCTCCGCTGCTCGCGCCGCGCGACGGTATCTTGCGCGGCATCGCCCGCGACGGCAGCGATGTGCCGGCCGGCGTCAAGTTGCTCGAGATCGATCCGCGCGGCCGCGATGCCCAGTGGACCGGAACGGACGACCGCGGACGCGCCATCGCCAACGCCACCATCGCCGCCGTCAGGCTCCACGCCACACGACGCGTCACGCAGCGGAATCCGGCATGATCGTCTGTTCCTGCAACATCATCAGCGATCACGACATCAGGGACGCGGTCGTCGCGACGGACGACGCACTGTTTTCGCCCGCTCAGGTCTACGACTGCCTGGGATGCACCGTCAGGTGCGGACGATGCTCGCAATCGGTAAGACGTATCATCGATGAGTTGCCGCCTCGCGACATGCGATGCACGAAACACCCGAACTCTCTACCGGCGTCGTCCTCACCCGGCGCGATCTTCACCTAACCGACGAACTTCGCTTGCTGCCAGGTCGAGCAGTTCGTTCAATTTGGACAATTCGGGCGCTCCGAGTGCCCTTTCGACGTCTTTGCGCGCCTTACGCCAAAGAGGAAAAGCCTTTTGCAGGACCGCCTGTCCCTTCTTTGTGATGCTCACGACGCGGACCCGGCTGTCCGCTGCATCAGGTGCGTCCGCAACCAATCCTTCCCCTTTGAGCGGCTTTAGATTTCGATTGAGCGTCGTCGGATCAACGCCTGCTTGCTCCGCGAGACTGCCGATCGACAAGCCGCCACGATCCGAGGCCGCGGCTCCAAAAAGATAGGCGAGCAATCCAAATTGATTTGCCGTCAGGCCAGCCTCGGCCAGGACATGATCATAGAGTTGCGTGATGTGGCGGGACGCGCGCCTGATCCGAAGGCAAGGACAAGCCATGACTTCGCGCAGGTCCTTCAGAGCGTCCATTCTGCTCCTGCTCTGGCAAGGTTCGGCCGGCGGCCACTTCTATCACTGTATATACATACAATGTAAACGGATCAAGGACGCGAGCTCGTCGCGCCTCTGAGATCACGCAGCGAAAACCACCCGGACCGTCATCGCAGCTTAGAGATGGAGCAGTGAGTTGGCGACCTCGGCCGGTTTGTCGATTTGCGGCCAGTGTCCCGCCATCAATGGAGCAATCTCCGCATTCGAGAAAAGCCCCTTCAAGTGTTGCGCGACGCCTATGTTAAGATACCGATCTCCGGCGCCCCAAATTAGCCGGACAGGAAACTCAACACCCGCCAACTCGCCCTTGCGTCGTTCATTTTCCGCGACCGAGCGACGGAGATCACCAGTCAGCGCAAGGAAGGCGGGCCCCGCTCCGGGCGTCGCCGCAAACTGTTCGCGCATGATCGACAGCAGCTTTGGACCTGCAAGCCCGCGCAATTCTTCCGGCGCATCGCGCGTGAATTGCCTGCCCTGGAATCCAGCAAGCCACAGCAGCTGCGCCGGCTCATCGATGAGCGCCCGACCTATTTCTCGATGCTCCGGATCAGCGAACAGCCGGATCATCTCAGGAAAGCGCAGCGTCGGCGCGGAGTCATAGTAGACATTCATCAAGGCGATACCGGCAACCTTCTCCCGGTTATCGAGAGCCCAGTTGATCGCTGTGGGGCCGGACGCATCGTGGGCGACGAGCACCACCTTGGACAGACCTAGACCTTCGACGACGGCATCCAGATCACCCACCATGCTGTAGGCCGAATGCAGGTACTCACTCGGCTTGTCGGATTTGCCATAGCCTAAGAAATCGAATGTGACCACGCGGCGGCCGGCTGCCGCAAGTTTGGGAGCCACCTCATCATAGATCTGCGAATTGTCAGGGAAACCGTGCATGAGCACAAACGCAGGCGACTCGCCGGCATGGTCGCGGACGTACAGCTCGTGCCCGCTGCGCGAGACGCGGCGCTCGGTGTATTCCATTCCCAGAATCGACGATGCGCCCATCACGACTCCCTTTTTCATATTACCTGTATATACAGTTAAACTCTTCGATCTTGATGTCAAGCGGCCGGGCGCGGTGGTTCAATGAACCGGGGTCAGGCCTCCAGCACCACCGGCAGTCGGAACGCGGTGAAGAGCTTCTGGGCGAGCGGCTGCATGAACATCGTCATCGCCACGATCCCGCTCTTGTCCAGCGCTAGGAGCTGGATGGAGTGGGCGTTCCAGCGCCCTTCAGCGCCGAGCGAATAGAGGGCGAACGCCGGCTGCAGATTTGCGCCGACCGGCACGAGCCTGAAGCCGCGATAGGCGGGCCAGACGGCTCCGAAAAAATCCGCGATCGAGCCGCGGCCCCGATACCACTCCCGCCAGGGAGGCATCGAATAGACGGCGTCTTCCCTCAGGAGCGAAACGAACCGCTCCAAATCGGCGCTTTCCCAAGCCCGCACGTAGCGCTCGAGCAGGCTCCGCTGTTGTTCATCGGCGATCGGCGTCCGTCGGGCCTCCCGGTCGAGCGTGGCCAGCTTGGCCCGCGCCCGCTGCAGGGCGCTGTTCACCGAGGCCACCGAGGCGTCGAGCACCGCGGCGGCCTCGATTGCCGACCAGCCCAGGACGTCGGCCAGCAGAAGTGCAGCGCGCTGGCGCGGCGGCAATTGCTGGATCGCTGTGATGAAAGCGAGCCTGACCGACGCGCGCAGTTCGTAGCGGACATCGGGCCCCGCGGCGGGGTCCGGCAGGCTCTCCAGCTCGGCGTCGGGATAGGGCTCGATCCACAGCGTCTCGGCATCAGGCCGTCCCTGCGGCCTCCGGGTCGACGGACCATCCAGTTGGTCGGGCATCGTCCGGCCACGCTTCGAACGGCTCGCCATGTTGAGAGCCACGTTCGTCGCGATCCGGTAGAGCCAGTTCTTGATCGAAGCGCGCGCCTCGAAATCGTCGAAGCCCCGCCAGGCCCGCAGCATGGTCTCCTGGACCGCGTCCTCGGCCTCATGAAGGGATCCCAGCATGCGATAGCAATGCAGCTTGAGCGCGCGGCGATGCGCTTCGGCCACGCGGGCGAGGTCCGCTCGGCTCGGCGGCGCAGCGTTTGGAGAATTGACCGGCGTGTTGTCTCTCATGACGATACCATTGAATTGGTAGCGGGCGTAGCCGTTCAGGGCGGCTTGCCCGAGCTCCGTCTCCGGCATGACACGGGAGGGGGCGAGTGCGACGAAACGGATGCCGAGCTCGCGGCGATCGGATTCGGCCTGGCAATATTTGGCAATGAACATCTGCATGCGCTTGGCGCCGGCGTAGCCACCCGAGATCGGCGATCCGCCGAGGCCGGCCCCGCTGGAGATGATCACCACGACCGCGCCGGGCGCAAGCGGCGACGTGAGTGCCTCACGGCAGAACAGGAAGGCCATCTTGGTGTCGACGTCCCAATTCACGCCGAATTCGGCCCAGCTGAGTTCGTGTATCGGGCGGACCGGCGGGATGGCCCCGCCGCAGATCACCAGCAGATCGGGCACCGTCTTGGCGAAGACCTGCTGCGGCGCGGCGTCCGAAGCAGCGTCCAGCGCCAGCATGTCGACCCCGGGCGTTTCCCTTGCGAGCTCGCACAGACCGCGCGCTTGCCTCGCGACCGCCAGGACCTGCGCACCTTCGCCCGCAGCCCGCCGCACGATCTCGCGGCCAACGCCGCGGCTGGCGCCGAGCACGACCACCTGCTTGCCTTGCAACAATCCGCTTTCCGACGACATGGCTGAAATCTCCCAAGCGTGCCAAACCTCAGTGCAGATAGGCGTCGATGTGGATCTTGCCGGTGGCCAGGTTCGCGTAGCCTGCGCCCCAGGCCGGTCGTGCGTTGACCCAGGCATAGGCGGGGGCGGCCGTGGTGAGATCGATCTTCACAGCCAGGTCGACGATCGGCTCACGCTCGCGCGGCGTTCCGACGCCATCGGCGGAAAACGCAATGCGGCTGCCATCCTCGGTCTCGATCGTCGCGCGGAGATCGAGCTCCCTGCGGCCGTCCGCACGGACACGTAGATAGTCGATGCCGCGGATCGTGCCCGTCACGCGACCTTTGATCAATCCTGTGAGCGTGACGTCGAATTGAGCGCCGTGCAGCGGCACACTCTCTTGTCCGGCTAACACGGCCTGCATGTTCGCGCCGTATTCAATCACACTCATGATGTCGAGGTCGTATTCGAAGATCTTTTCGGAGCTCATGGCTTTTCTCTTTCTTCGGGTTCGCCCTTCAGTCGACGATCAACCCGCCGGTCAGGTTTGCGACTGTTCCGGTCATGCCGCTGCCGCGGTCGGAGGCCAGGAAGGCCGCCATTTCTGCCACCTCGGAAACCTTGCTCGAGCGCTTGCGATGCGTGAGGCTTTCGATGAAGCCCAGGAACTGCTCGCGGGGGATGCCCATCGCGTTGGCATGCAGCCCGAACACGACGCCAATCGTCTCCGTCTCCGGCATGCCGGTCGAGCGCAGGCATATCGCGCGGATACCTCTCGCGCCGAACTCGGCGGACAGGTTGCGGTTAAAGGCTTCCATCGCGGCCCAGGCAGGACCCATTCCTCCGACCAGCGCCGCGCCGAGCTTCGCCGGTTCAGGGGTGTGCATCAGCAGCACACCGGAGCCTTGCTCGGCCATCCGCCGTGCCGCCGCCCGCGCCGTCAGGAAGTGCGATCGCATGTAGGCGGTGATCGGCGCGGTGAAGCTGTCGACCGACAGCCGGGCAATCGGGATCCCCTGCGTTCCCGGCTGCGGAATCGGCGTGATGGCGTTGAAAGACACATCTAGCCGCCCGGTGGCCTTAAGGACTGCGGCCACGTGGCTTTCCACGGCCTCTTCGTCCAGAGCGTCAACCCGAAAGGCCGTTGCTGTTCCGCCTGCGGCGACGATCTCCCCCGCCACCTGCTCGACCTTGCCGAGCGTGCGGCCGGAGAGGAAGACCCTGGCCCCTTCGCGGGCAAAGGTCCGCGCCACGGCGCCCCCGATGGCCCCGCCGGCGCCGTAGATGACCGCTGTCTTGTTTTCGAGAAGCATGAGGAGTCCTTTCCATCTCGAGTTCGGTGCGGCGGGCCGGTTCGGCCACCGTCATCGCTCGTAGAGACCCTCGGCACCCCCAGGACTCATCGGGGTCAGCGAAAAATGTTCGGGCCTGCGGTGTTCGCGCGATGGTCGTCGCGCCGGCATTCGCTTGCGCAACAATGTCGCGAAGCGACAGCGGGCCTCACGCCGCTCGCGTATAGGTCGTGATGATCATGTAGTCCTTGCGCGGACCCGACACGACGTGGCGAATGGCGAAGCTGCCTTCGGGGCGAAAGGTGTAGGTCGACTGATAACGATCGAAATGACACAGATGGTCGGCGCTTCCGGTCCATACGCCGTCATCCGACCCAGCGAGTTCGATCGCATGGAAGAGCCGTGATGGGGTCTCCTTGAAGAAGACGTCGAATCCGCGGCCGTGCTCGCGGAAGACGTATTCGCGCTCGGCCTCGAGTTCTGTGCCGGTCAGGAGCTTCAACCGTCCCTGTTCGCGATAGGCGAGACCGTCCGGGTCCAATGGCGTGAAGGTCGCAAGACCCTGCATGCTCCCCTGCCCCGCGATGAGCCTGGTGAACGACCAGGCGCCGATCAGCCGCTTCATCACCTCGGAGGCATCACCCCAACCGTCGGTCACAGTTCCGTTCCTATCCCTCGGACCCTAGCCTACCGGCGACGCGTTCGACTCTCCCGGCCAGTACCTATATCTTAAGGCAAACGCGTGTCGATGCAGCGAGCAAGGGATGGCCAGGAGAGCCCCGACCGAAGCGGATGCCGACGACCTGCCCCGCTATTTCGTCTGGGTGCGCGGGCTCGAAGGGCCGGAGCCGCAGAAATGGGTGGCCATGGATTTTGGCGTGGGTGACTGGAAGCGGGAGCAAGTGCTGGCCTGGCTGGAGCTGCCGATGGACGAGCGGCGCCTGCCGCTGTCGATGCTGGCACGGCGCTATCCGCCGCCGAAGGTAGAGACGTTGTAGAGGCGTTCGCCGAAATGCACGCCGGCATCGCTTTCTCAGCCGCCCACTGACCCGACGAGATCCAGGAGCTTGCCCGGGCATTTCTTTCGCCGACTGTGGCCTGGTTCATAGACGGCCCGAGCGAAACAGCGCCATCCTTATTGCTACCTCAGCGCGTTAACAGGCAAATTACATCCAGTATTTGATAGTGCGTCTATCGATTGAATTCAGAGGATGCCACCCTGTCAGGGCTTGAAGCATCCCCGAACGGAATTTCGGAGCGGCCCATGACCCACCATGATGGAATGCCGCACGGCAGTCCTGCGGCACCGGACCATCCGCAGGCTGATCGGAGTACGACTGCACCCGGCGCGCGGGCGCCGCGCAAGCTGGTGCTTTTCGCCGATGGCACCGGCAACGCCTTCACGACCCAGGAGTCCAGCGTCTGGCGGCTTTATGAAGCGCTCGACCACACCCAGCCCGACCAGATCGCCTATTACATCAAGGGTGTCGGCACCGCCGGCTGGGCACCTCTCGCCGCGCTCGATGGCGCCACCGGCATCGGCGTTCCGGCCAATGTTCGCAAGCTCTATCGCTTCCTGTGCTGGAACTGGCGGCCGGGCGACGAGATCTACATCTTCGGCTTCAGCCGCGGCGCCTTCACCGCGCGCACGCTGGCGGCCATGATCGCAAGCCAGGGTCTGGTGCCGGCGGTGATCGGCGACGAGCCCGTCTCGCATGCCGAGATGGAGCGTAACGCCATGTCCGCATGGCGCGAATACCGCCGCGAGACGGTGCCCTGGAAGCAAAGCCTGCCGACGATGTGGATCGCGCGCCTGATCCGGGACATCGTCCTGTACGTCTATCATTTGATCTGCGGACACCGCTCCTACACCAAAGTCCGCGCGGCGATGAACGGCCGCAAGGACGTCAATATCGACTTCCTTGGACTGTTCGACACGGTCGAGGCCTTCGGCGTCCCGATCGAGGAGCTGCGCGTTGCGATCGACTGGGCGATCTGGCCGATCTCGTTCCGTAACCACCGGCCTTCACACAAGGCAAAGCACATCTGTCACGCCCTTGCGCTCGACGACGAGCGCACCACCTTCCATCCGCTGCGGATCGACCAGTCTCATCTCGCGGCCGATCAGACGGTCAAGGAGGTATGGTTCGCCGGCGTCCATTCCGACATCGGCGGCGGCTATCCGGACTGCACATTGTCCTTCGTTCCGCTGGTCTGGATGGTCGACCAACTCGGCAACCAGCTTCGCTTCCAGAAGGGCACCGTCGAGCATTTCAGGGACTATCAATCGGCGATCGGGCCAATGCATGATTCCCGCAGCGGCGCGGCGGTGCTGTACCGCTATGGCCCGCGTCCGGTCCTGGCGGGCAAGGCCAACGGCGGCACGCCTGTGGTGCATTTCGCCGTGGTCGAGCGCATGCTGCACGGCTGCGACGACTATGCGCCGATCATGCTTCCCGCCGACGCGAGGGTGCTGATGCCCGATGGCACCAAGCTCGACCTCACCGACGAGGGGACGCGCGAGGCGATGAAAGGCGCCTATCTGGCGAAGGCCAGGGGATCGCGACGGCAGAAGGAAGCCGAGGCGTTCACCGCGATGAGCATGCCCGACGCCGAAATGGCCTCGCTCACGCGCGACACCGTATGGTGGCGGCGCGTCGCCTATTTCGCCCTGCTGTTCATGGTCGGCGTGATCGCCGCCTGGCCGTGGATCTCTTATCCGCTGGTGCAATGGTCCAAACAACCGGTGGGCCATGAGGGGATCTCCCTCATCGCGAACATCGACTGGGTGCTGGGAGCCGTGGTGGCTCCGTTCGCCAATCTCGTCAGGGCCGTGATGCCGTCCTATGCGGCACCCTGGCTCGACATTGCGATCTATTATCCGTTCATGACGTCGATCGTGGGCGCTCTGGCCTGGTGGATCTGGAACAAGAATTCGGAGCTGCGTGACACCATCCAGGAACGCGCGCGCCTCGCCTGGAATACGCCCCGCCGCAAGGCGAGCCTGAGCCATATCGATAAGCCGGGCCCGCTGTTGAGGTTCGGCCATTGGATGCGGACCAATGCCGGACCGGCAGGCCTCGTCATCACCAAGGGCCTCGTGCCGGCCATCTTCCTGCTCACGATTTTCGGCTCGACGGCTCTGATCCTGTCGAACAGCCTGTTTACCGGCCGCGTCGCGCTCGGAAAGGTCTGCACCGCAAGCCAGGATGCTGCCGGATCGCCTCAGATCGGCACGCCGGTGCGTGACGACCCGACCGATGCGATCGCGCTGTTCGATACCAGGACGTTCTGCTGGTGGAGCGGGCTCGCGGTCGAGAAAGGCCGCAAATATCGCGTCTTCATCGATGTCAAGGAGCCCTGGTTCGACCGCACCACCTTGAGCGGAGCGAATGGCTTCCGGACGCATGGGCTGCGTCATACCATCGCTTTGCCCGAGCTGCGTCTGTATGCGGCAAACTGGTTCCAGCCTGTGGTTCGCATCGGGACGAAAGGAGTGATTGAGCTTCCCTTGCAGGCAATCAACGTGATCCCGGCCGACGCATTGCCGCGGCGGACCAAGCCGACGCTTCCTGCGGAAGACGATGTTGAAGGACGGGATCAATATCCTGTCAGCCTCGACGATATCGACCGGTTCAAGGACGAGCTGAAAACGCTCGGCAATTTCGAGCCGATCCCGCAGGACATGCTCGCGGATGCAGGGCAGGTCTGGCGGAACGAAGGGCTGACCGACCGCATCGTCGCCGAGTTCATCGCCCCCGACTCCGGCGAGCTGTTCTTCTATGTCAACGATGCGGTGCAGGTCTTTCCGCAGCTCCTGCCGGCATCGATGGTGCCGCCGTGGCTCATGGCGATCCAGGGCCCACCGGACCTGTTTTATCGCAACAACACCGGCACGGCGAAAATCTCCGTGCAGCGTCTGCCCGCCCCTGCGCTGCCCGCTGCGAAGACCACCTCGCCGCTGGCGAGCAAGTAGCGGCGGGCGAGTTGGGCAAACGAAGCCGTTGGGCTCTCGACGCATTGCTCCGTCCCCATGATTATGGGTGTCGCGCCCATCCTGCCGCCGCTAGACTGGCCGCACACGCCGCGGGGGACACGCGGCCGGGACCTTGATCATGACGGACCAGGACGAGACCGGTGAGGCCATCACCATCCTCCTCGTCGAAGACGACGCACCGACCTGCTGGCGCCTTCAGGACGCCCTGACCAAGGCTGGCTACGAGGTGCGCACCGCCGGCACGCTCGGCGAAGCTCGCAGCGCGCTTGCCGCCGGCGCGCCCCGCGTGCTGCTGACCGATCTGCGGCTGCCCGACGGCCATGGCGTCGAGCTGATCCGCGAGACCAGGCAGCGCTTTCCCAACACCGAGATCATGGTGATCTCGGCGCTGGGCGACGAGGAAAGCGTGATCTCCGCCATCACCGTCGGCGCCACCGGCTATCTGCTCAAGGACGCCTTCCCGACCGACATCGCGACAACCGTGCGCGACCTGGTCGCCGGACATTCGCCGATCTCGGCCTCGATCGCGCGCTTCATCGTGCGACGAACGCAGAATTCGGCCGAGCCGGCGCCGGGGCCGGTGCTCAACACCACAAAGCTGACGCCGCGCGAGATCGACATCCTCTGGGGCATCGCCAAGGGATTCAGCTACGCCGAAATCGCAAGCCACCTC
This sequence comes from Bradyrhizobium sp. CCBAU 51745, assembly GCF_028128715.1. Lineage (NCBI taxonomy): Bacteria > Pseudomonadati > Pseudomonadota > Alphaproteobacteria > Hyphomicrobiales > Nitrobacteraceae > Bradyrhizobium > Bradyrhizobium sp. CCBAU 51745. Next base: position 361,166 of record NZ_LBJP01000003.1, read on the forward strand.
GGTCTGTCCAGGCAGACCGTCCCCGGCCACATCAAGAGCATCTATCGCAAGCTCGAGGTGCACACGCGCAGCGAAGCGGTGTTCGAGGCCGTGCAGCAGGGCCTGATCAAGCTGTGAGCGAGGTCGCTGCGAAGGCGGTGATCATCAGGCACGGGCTGCGGCCCGCGCGCATTGTGCCCTATCTGCTGCTCCAGATACTGATCGTGATCGCCACCCTCCTCGGGCTGCGGCTGCTGCAGCCGCGCGACCCCGATGCTTTTGCCGTGAGCGAATTCTCACTGCGCGAGGCTGGCACGACACGGCCCGTGACGCTGCCTGAATTCACCGCGTCGCGCTATTCGCTCGCCGAGCCGCCGCTTTATTCGGGCAGCTTCGTGTTCAAGGCCGATGGCACTGACACGACCTGGTCGGTCTTCCTGCCACGCTTCAGCAACGGCGTGGAGGTCGCGATCAACGGCGTCGCGATCCTGGACTCCCGGCGCGATCCCACGGCCAACCGGCCCGACCGCAATACGCCGGAGATCGCGGTGATCCCGGCTTCGCTGCTGCACGAAGGCAGCAATGAGATCACCGTGCGGCTGTTCGTGTGGGGACCGCTGCGCGGCTTCCTCGACACGGTCTATGTCGGCCCGGACGCCGCCTTGCGGCCGGCCTACGAGACCCGCACGCTGCTGTTCGTCACGCTGCCCGTGGTATTCTCCGCCTGGCAATCGATCCTCGCCGTCATCCTCGCCATCATGTGGCTGATGCGGCGTCACGAGCCTGTCTATGGCGTGCTCGCGGCGGCAATGGTGCTCGGCGTCGTGCAAGCCTTCATCACGCCGGCGGTGCCACCAGCCGCCTCGTCCAGACTTGTCGCAGTGCTGCTCTCCTCCGCGCCGATCGAGAGCGCACTGATCGTGGCGTCAGCCGTGCTGTTCCTCGGCTGGCACTGGCCGCGTCATGGCGTGCTGCTGTTCGTGCCCGGGCTCATCGTGATCGCGGGCGGCCTCATCGCTGGTCCGCCACTGCCGCGCATTCTCTTCATGCTTCTGGGTATCCCCACGGTTGGATTGTGTCTGGTCCTGATGGCCGGCATCGCGGCCTACGCCGTGCTGCGACGACAGGACGTCGTCAGCTTCGCGCTTGGCTGCGCGGCGACCATCGTGCTGACCTGCTGGGCCCACGACATGCTGTCGGTGTTCGAGATCTTGCCCAACGAACGCACCTTCGTCTCGCGACTGTCCTATTCGGCGCTGCTGATTGCCATCGGCGCCGGCCTGACCTGGCGCTTCGCCCGGGCGCTGAACCAGGTCGACAGCTTTGCCGGCCAGCTCGTCGCACGCGTGCGCGAGGCCGAGGAACGGCTGAAAGCGAGCTTTGCCCGCGAGGAGGCGCGCGCCCGGGCCGCCGCGCTGGCCAACGAGCGCACCCGGCTGATGCGCGACTTGCATGACGGCCTCGGCGGACAGCTCATCAGCATCGTCGCGCTCTCCGAGCGCGGGCAAGACGGGGCGACCATCACGGACGCTGCGCGCGCCGCGCTGAGGGATCTGCGCCTGGTCATCGATTCCGTGGACGACATCGGCGGGGACCTCATGCTCGCGCTCGGTTCCTGGCGCGAGCGCGCGGTCATGCAGCTGCGGCCGCATGAGATCGCGCTTCATTGGCGCGTGGCAACGCCGCAGGGCCTGCCGCTGCACCCCGAGCTGCGGCCCTGGCACGTCATCCAGGTCGTGCGCATCCTGGACGAGGCCGTGACAAACGCGGTCAAGCACGCGGCTGCGCGCCACATCACCGTGACGGTGGAGATGCGCAACGACGGCCAGGGACCATATGGCGTCATCAGCGTCGCGGACGATGGCCGCGGCTTTATGCTTGGCGACGACGGCCAAGCTGCGGGTGCGGGCCAGACCGCGCGTGGCGTGCACAACATGAGAAGCCGCGCGAGACGTTGCGGCGCGGTGCTCGAGCTGAGCTCGGATGGATCGGGCACACGTGTACGGCTGCAATTGCCGCAGATTTTTCCCGACAATGATGCGGCCGGCGGCTGAAAAGCCCCTCCCCGGGCGCAGGGGACGTGCGGGGAGAGGGACCGGGCCGGGATGTAGGATTGCGAAGGACGGGGTTCGCTCGCAGCCCTTGGCCCGAAAGCAATCAACTCAATCCAACGAAGTCATCACCGCACGCCGACGCGATTGACCGGGCCGCCACGATTCATCGGCGTGCCGGCGCGAACACCGACACCCGGCGCGCCCACGCCGGGCGTCACCACGGCTGCAGCCGCGATCGGCGCTCCCGGTGCAACCACCACCGCCGCATCCGGTCGCACCACGCAGCCCTTGGGCACGCCGACCGTCTTGCAATAGACCACCGCCTGCGCCGGGCTCGTGCCCAGCGAAACCGTCGCCGCACCCGCCAGCATCATCACCGTCAACCCGGCGCTCAGCGCTCCCACTCTTTTCGACATTGTTGCTCTCCTGCTTCCCGTTCGGCGCCCTGGTGCAATCACCTGATCTTGCGGCCGACGTGCAGCCTCAATGGCAAAAGACTGATCACCAAGACATGCCATGAAGATGGGGGTGCGGCAGGCAAGCCTGCGAGCCGATGCCATGAACATGGCATGGACCGGCCATGGATCTCCGCGAGATGGTCCGCCCCGCTCGATCCCCAGCGGGACCACCGCAATTGCAAAGAGGTGCTTTATGAAGACTTCAATTCTTGCCGCGCTGCTGCTCGCCGCCGCTGTCCTGCCAGCCGCAGCGCAATCCAGCCCCACGCCGCAGGAGCAGATGGCCTGCCACGGCGATGCCAGCAAGTTCTGCGCCGAGCACATTGGCAAGCCCCCGGAGATGAATGCCTGCCTGCGCGAGAACAAGACAAAGCTTTCAGACGGCTGCCGCAAGGTGGTGGAGTCGCACGGCGGCTGACATATGTTGCGCAGGCGGCGGCTTACAGCCGCCGTCTCAATGCTGAGGGGAAGCATCGCATGCCGCTCCCGTGCGCGGCATCACACCCTAGTCGTCATCGTCCCCGAACAGCCGGATCTGCGGGAAGCCGCTGCGCGGCCGACCGGCAAAATCACGCGCCTCGGAATCCTCGCGGACGCTGCGCGCGACATCATCCCAATTGGTCTGGTCGCGCATGCCACGCGCATCGCGTTGTTCATAGCGACGACGCTCGGCCCAGCGCTCGCGCCGTTCCGCCCGGCGACGCTCGGATGCGGCGCGCCTGACGTCGGAATCCCTGGCCTTGGCATAGGCATTCTCCGGCGAGGATGCCGGCTCCGTCGAGGCCTGCTGCTCGGCGGGCTTTGTGGCTTGCGGAGACGGTGAAGGCGCGGGCTTGGGCGGCTCGGCTGCTGCGGTCTGCGCACGCGGCGGCACCGGCGGTTCGGCTTTGGCCTCGTTGGCCGGCGCTTCGGGCTTCGCGTCCGGCTTGGCTTCGGCCTGCGCCGGTGGGGCGACCATCGTACCGAATACCTGCGAACCCGTGAGGTATTGCACGCGCTCCGAGGGCGCGTTCGTCGTGGCCGGCGCGTTGGCCTCAGTGCGCTGTGCCACCTTGCTGGTGTCGGGCCCGTGCTTGGGCGCGATTGGATTCATGATGTTGCCGGCAACGATGCCGCCGCCGAGGCCAATAGCAATGGCAGCAACGATCGATCCGGCACCGACGAAATAAGCTGTCGAGGCGCGCATTGGCCCACTCCCTGTTTGGAGCGAGCAACGCGTTGGGATTGCCGGATGTTCCTGACAGACGCAGTTCCCTGGGAGGGAACGAGGTTAGATCTGCTGCGCGACCTTCTCCAGCCCGATGATGCGGGCGAGCTTGCGCACTTCTTCCTTCTGATCATCACGCAGCTGGAACAGCAGCGGCATCGCGGCAGACTTCAGCTGCTGGACCTCATCGCAATTCGGATCGATCTGCACGTTGGGCCCGTTGGGATTGGAGAGCTTGTTCGCCGAGATCTTCTTGACGACGTTGCGCAACGCGGTCTCGACCGAGGGCCAGTAATATTCCTGCGACGAGGACAGTTTCAGGCGATCCCGGATGCCGGCGATCTGCACGTCGGAGAGCAGGGAGTAGGTCTTTTGCAGCTGCGGCTTCGCGATCGGCTTCGGCTTTGCCGGTGCTTCGAGCGCGGCGGTGGCTTCTGCGGGAGCCGGCGCCTCCAGGGACGCAACCCTCGTCTCGCCGGACTTGGTCTCAAGGGCCTTGGTTTCAACAGCCTTGGTCTCAACGGCTTTCGGCATCGGGAAATCGGACGGCGCGGCTGCGGCAAAGGCCTGACGCAGCGGCTCGGTCAGTACCGGCGCCTGCGACAGCTTGTCGGCAGGAACCTGGACCGGGTCGATGGCGGCCGAGGCCAGCGCCAGGGTTGGAACCAGCCGGTCCGCCTTGGCAGCACGGTTGGTAGCAAGCGACTTCGACGGAGCCTGGGTGATCATTTCGGCACTGACACTGGGCACGCTATCGCGGCCGAGGATGGCAGTGGTGGCGGCACCAAGGACAAGGATGCAGGTCAGCACGGTGATGGTGATGGCTCTGGACAAACGTCTCTCCGGAAGGACCGCTTCACGATGTTGTTAGAGATGCCCGGCAAAAAGGCACGAATTAAGGCTTGAGTGTGCCTTTGCGGCGACAATCGGCTCGCCTCAGGCGACAAAGCCAAAAAGCTTCACGAAATCAGGCCGCTATGGCCAGATCGTAGGCATCCTGAATGTCGGCGACGATCTCGGAGGCCTCCCACACTGCGCGCGGCTCGACCGATTGCAGCGTCACCGTCCAATTGCCGCCCCGGCGGGTGCGGGGGACGCGGACGATGTCGAAGCGGACATTGCGGCAGAGCGGGTGACGGGCCAGCGCACGGGCGACGCGGACGCGGATCTCGTCCAGCGTGGCTGATGTCTTGCTGTTGAGAATATCGAAATCCATCGCCTGTCCCTCTCGTCCTGATTGGCGGCCGTGAGGGGATTCTTGGCGGGCGATGGTTAATCTGCCGTTAAATGCGGACCTGCGGAGCCATGCGGGATTAACCGTGCTGGGCGGCGCGGGACGTTAGCGCTCCCTTGCGGCCCGGTACTCCGCGACCGTTCGCGCAACGAGGTCATCGACCGCCATCACGTCAGTGACTCCAGACGTCGAGTGACCGCCGCTCCAGATATCGCGCCAGCGCTTCGGCCTGATCTCGCGCGCGCCGACGTCGATGTCCTTGCCGATGTCGATGGCGCCACGCGCCGGCAGGTCATTGGGATCGAGCCCGGCCGCGATGATCGACGGCTTCAGCATGCTGGTCTGCAAGCCAGTGAACGCGGTGGTGAGCAGGATGTCGTCGGCGCTGCTCTCGACCAGCATCTGCTTGTAGCGGTCGTCCGCCATGCTCTCGCGCGTCGCGATGAATTTCGTGCCCATGTAGCCGAGATCGCAGCCGAGCACTTCGGCCGCATGCAGCGCGCGGCCATCGCTGATGCCGCCGGCGAGCACGACAATGCCGTCGTAGAACGCGCGCACCGCGCGGACGAAGGCGAACGGATTAAGCCAGCCGGTTTGTCCGCCGGCGCCCGCCGTCAGCAGCACCAACCCATCGGCGCCTGCGGCCGCTGCGCGCTCGGCGTGGCGGATCGAAGCAACGTCGGCCAGCACCAGGCTGCCTGCGTCATGCAGCGGCTTCAACACGGGTGCGGGCGAGCCGACCGAGGTGATGACGATCCCAGGCTTGTGCTTGAGCAGCACGGCGAGATCCTGCTCGAGCCGCGCGTTGGAGCGATGCACGATCAGGTTCGGACAGAGCGGCGCAGCCTTTCGGCCGGTCTGATCTTCGTGGTGCCGCAACCGCGTTGCGATCTCGGTGAGCCATTGATCGAGCTGTTCCGTGCTGCGGCAATTCACGGTGGGGAAGCTGCCGATGACGCCGCTCCGGCAAGCCGCGACCATCAACTCGACGCCCGACACCAGGAACATCGGCGCCGCGATCAGCGGAAGGCTGAGACGATCGCGAAAAATTTGCAGTCGATCGGACGTCACTCCCGCCTCCTCGTTCCATTCCGCATGCTCTGTGCTAGCGTCGCCGGCAACATTGGCACGCGAGAAGCCGATGACAAAGCAACGAGGAAACATATGTCCGATCCGCTCCACGCATCGTCCCCGACTTGTGCGCAGACGCTACGGGCGCTGGCGCGCTATCCCGGCCGCACCGCTTTCGCATGGCCCGGGGGATCGCTGAGTTATCAGGGCACGCTCGATCTGATCGGACGCATCCAGGGCGTGTTCATGCGGCTTGGTTTGCAGCCGGGTGCGCGCGTCGCGTTCCTCACCGCCAACCGTGCCGACACCTGGTGCGCCGGCGTTGCCGCGCAATTGTCGCGATGCTGCATCACCTGGCTGCATCCGCTCGGTTCTGAGACGGACCAGTTGCTTCAGCTCGAGGATTCCGAAGCCGAGGTCCTGGTGGTCGATGTGGCTGCCTTCCGCGATCGCGGCGGCGAGCTTGCCGCGAAGGCAAACCTGCTGAAGGCTGTCTTCACGATGGGACCGGCCGAGTACGGCGTCGATCTGCTGGCGGCGATCGAGAGCGCTGGACACGCCAGCGCGCGGTGCCTCGCAACTCTCGACGATCTCTCCACGCTGAACTACACCGGCGGCACCACAGGCAAGTCCAAGGGCGCGCTGCGCTATCACCGCGAGAACGCCGGCGCCGCCGGCGCGATCCTCGCCGATTTCGAGATCCCCGACGCCGCGCGCTACCTCACGGTGGCGCCGATCAGCCATGTCGCCGGCACCAAGGTGCTGCCGACGCTGATGCGCGGCGGCACCGTGCACATGCTGAAAGGTTTCGACCCCGAGGCCGTGCTGGCGACGATCGCGCGCGAGCGCATCAATTTCACGCTGTTCGTGCCGACCATGATCTATGTGCTGCTCGATCATCCCGCGCTTAATAAGACCGATCTGTCCTCGCTCGAGCTCGTGCTCTACGGCGCCTCGGCGATGTCGCCGAGCCGGCTCGTCGAAGGCATCGAGCGCATCGGCCCGGTGTTCTCGCAGCTCTACGGCCAAACGGAATGCTATCCGGTCTCGGTGCTGCGCAAGAAGGATCACGATCCCAGGACGCCGGAGCTGTTCCTGTCCTGCGGCTTCCCGATCGCGGCCTGCGAGGTCAAAATCCTCGACGACAACGACCAGGAGGTGAAGATTGGCGAAGCCGGCGAGATCTGCGTGCGTGCGCCGCACGTGATGGCGGAGTACTGGAAGCGGCCTGACATCACCGCCGAGACCTTGAAGAACGGCTGGGTTCATACCGGCGACATCGCGCGTCAGGACGAGCGCGGCTACCTGTTCATCCTCGATCGCAAGAAGGACATGATCGTCACCGGCGGCTTCAACATCTTTCCGCGCGAGGTGGAGGACGTGCTGTCGCAACATGCCGATGTCGCGATGGTCGCGGTCGTCGGCGTGCCCGACGAAAAATGGGGCGAGGCCGTCACCGCCATCGTCGTGCCGCGCGAGGGTACGAAGCCCGATCCGGACGAGCTGATCAACATGGTGCGGACGCGAAAGGGCTCGGCCCACGCGCCGAAGCAGATCCAGTTCGTCAAGCAACTGCCGATGACCGGCGTCGGCAAGGTCGACAAGAAGGTGCTGCGCGCCGGCTTCTGGAGCGGGCGGGACCGGATGGTGGGGTGATCTCCCTGATTGCAGCGACCGGTTCGGATGACACGCATTGCGCGAAATCCCGGGAGTCTTGAGCCCTTTCACCCGGGATTATACGGTGCTGTTGTGGCCTCGACACCACAATGCGCGGCCGAATGCGTGTCCGCGCGGCCTGCGCGATTGCCCGCGAATCGGGGAATCAACTAGACCGCTGATGGGGCTGGGAAGCGGAGTGGGACATGAGAGTCGCTTCCCTGGAAAGTGCAGTCGCCGCGGTCACGTTGATCACGGCTATCATCGTGGTGCTGTGGGAGATCAAGATCTTCTACGGATTGTGAACCGGCAGGATGCCACGTCGAAAATGACCAAGCATCCCTTCCGCGGCGGCGGAAGCCTGCCGTTCAATCGGCCCAGCAGCAACGGCAGTGCTTGCCGTGACGCTCACCGCTTCTCGATCACCGGACTTTACCACGCAACAGGTGTCATCGCCCGGCTTGACCGGTTGAATCCGCCCAGTACTCCGAGACGGTTGGGATGGAATCGATGGGCCGCGGCGTACTGGATGCGCCTTCGCGGGGCATGACAGAGAACAAAGCGCCCTCACCGCTTCTCGATCACCAGGCTCTGCACCGCGCGACCGAAATAGCCCCGCCGATCAGCCAAACGCGACATCGCAAGGCCGGCACCATCGGGGCCGATCCAGGAATCGCCATCGAGCAAGATCCAGTCGCCCACCGGCTGACGCGCCAGGCTCACCGTGAGGTCGGCATTGATGTAGGTCCAGGCGCGGAAGTCGAGCGTCGAGGCGGTGCCGTTGGAGAAATCGGCGGCGACCACGGCGCGCATCGCCTGCGAGACCGCTTCGCCTTCGACCAGCGGATGGTCGAGACGAAACCAGATCGCGCCGGCGCCGGCCTGGCCGAAACGGCCGCGCGCGGCCCGCATCGAGACCATGCCCGCGAACGGACTGATCGCGCCGTGGCCGTCCTCGACGAGCGAGTCCTCGGGCGACGGCAGGGTAACAGGCAGATCGCTGACGTCATCCGGCAACGGCTGTGACTGCTGCCTGATCTTGAGAACGGTGGCGCCGACGACCTGTACATCGTCGGCGAAGAGCTTGATCTCGCAAAGCTGGATCTTACGACCTTCGCGCAGCACCTCGGTCTCGATGGTGAGCGGCGCAACCGGCACCGGCCGCATCAAATCGATGGTAACGCGCGCGATGTTCATCGGCACAAGCGTCGGAATTCGTTCCGCCGCCCACGTCGCCAGCGCCGACGGCGCCGAGCCGTGCTGCATGCGCCGGTCCCAGGGGCCGGCGGCATCAGGGCTGGTGACGACGCTGTTGCCGTCGACGCGGTAGATGGCACTCATTGAGGGCGCCATCACAACGGCGGATCGATCGCCTCGTCGTATTCCTTCTTGAAGCGCGCGATCAGATCGGCAGCGGGGATGATGCCGTCGATGCTGCCGATGCCCTGGCCGGAGCCCCAGATCTCCTTCCAGGCCTTCGGCTTGGCACGCTCGCCGGAAGCGTCGGTGCCGAAATTCATCTTCGAGGGATCCGACGTCGGCAGGTTTTCCGGATCCATGCCGGCGGCGAGGATCGACGGCTTCAGGTAATTGCCGTGCACGCCGGTGAAGAGATTGGAATAGACGATGTCGTCGGCGCTCGAGCCCGCGATCATCTCCTTGTACTTGTCGACCGCGTTGGCTTCCTTGGTCGCGATGAAGGCCGAGCCGATATAGGCGAAGTCGGCGCCGAGAACGCGCGCGGCGCGGATCGCCCTGCCATTGCCGATGGCGCCCGACAGCGCGATCGGGCCGTCGAACCATTTGCGCGTCTCTGCAACGAACGCCAGCGGCGAGATGGTGCCGGCATGGCCGCCGGCGCCGGCCGCGACCAGGATGAGGCCATCGGCGCCCTTCTCGATCGCCTTGTGGGCAAACTTTTGATTGATCACGTCGTGGAAGACGATGCCACCCCAGCCGTGCACGGCCTGGTTCAGCTCCTCGCGCGCGCCGAGCGAGGAGATGATCATCGGCACCTTGTGCTTGGCGCAAAGTTGCATGTCGTGATCGAGCCGGTTGTTCGACTTGTGCACGATCTGGTTGACCGCGAACGGCGCCGACGGCTTGTCGGGATGGGCGCGGTCATAGGCCGCGAGCTCTTCGGTGATCCGCGCCAGCCATTCGTCGAGCAGCTCCGGCGGCCGCGCGTTCAACGCCGGAAACGAGCCCACCACGCCGGCCTTGCACTGCGCGATCACCAGGTCCGGCACCGAGATGATGAAGAGCGGCGAACCGATCACGGGGATCGACAGGCGTCCCTTGAACAGAGCAGGCATGGACATTGCGGCGCGATCCTTTGCTGGCAGAGGCATGAGAGGTTGGGACCATACCAACAAGGCAATCTTTCCACTGTCAAGTATTGCGTTGTGACGCCGTGCGCGACGCGGCACCCGCAATTCCAACGCACGGAATTCCTCTCCCGTCATTCCGGGGCGAGGCGAAGCGTCGCGCCCGGAATCCATCGGGCCTCGGCGCGAGTTGCAAAATGGATTCCGGGCTCGCGCCAAGAGGCGCGCCCCGGAATGACGTCAGGAAATCAAATCCGGATTGATCAGCCGCTCGAACGAGAACATCTCGTCCCATTTCTCCTGCGTCAGCAGCTTGCGCTCAGTCACCACGATCTGGTGCAGCGACTTGCCGCTCTTGTAACCTTCACGCGCGATCTCGGCGCATTGCTTGTAGCCGAGCAGCGGCTTCAGCACGGTGACGATGCCGAGCGAGTTCAGCACCATGTTGCGGGTGTGCTCCGCATTGGCGGTGATGCCGACGACGCAATTCTCGCGCAGGCTGTTGACCGCGCGCTCCATGGTGCGGATCGAGAAGAACAGCGCGAACGAGATCACCGGCTCCATCACGTTGAGCTGGAGCTGGCCGGCGGATGCCGCCAGCGTCACCGTGGTGTCGAGACCGATGACGAGGAAGCTGGTCTGGTTGACGACCTCGGGGATCACGGGATTGACCTTGCCCGGCATGATCGATGAGCCCGGCTGCAATTGCGGCAGGTTGATCTCGTTGAAGCCGGCACGCGGGCCCGAGGCCAGCAGGCGGATGTCGTTGCAGATCTTGGTCAGCTTGCTCGCGGTGCGCTTCAGCACGCCGGAGAGTTGCACATAGGCGCCGGTGTCCGAGGTCGCCTCGACGAGGTCGCCGGCGAGGATGAAATCGACGCCGGTCAGCGCGCTCAAATGCCTGACGGCGAGCTTGGGATAGCCGACCGCCGCCGTCACCGACGTGCCGATCGCGGTTGCGCCGAGATTGATCTCGCGCAGCAGCGCGCGCGCCTCCGAGATGCGGTCGACTTCCTCGCCGATCGTGGTGCCCCATCCGCGGAATTCGGCGCCGAGCGACATCGGCACCGCGTCCTGCAGATGGGTGCGGCCCATCTTCAGCACGCGGTCGAATTCGCGGCCCTTGGCGAAGAAGGCCTCCTGCAGCTGGCGCAGCGCCGTCATGTAGCTCTCGAGGCGCAGGATCAGCGCCAGCCGAAACGCGGTCGGATAGGTGTCGTTGGTCGACTGGCCGTAATTGACGTGGTCGTTCGGGCTGACATGCTGGTAGTCGCCCTTGTGGAAGCCGAGCGATTCCAGCGCGAGGTTGGCGATCACCTCGTTGGCGTTCATGTTGGTCGAGGTGCCGGCGCCGCCCTGAATGAAGTCGGTGACGAACTGATCCATCATGTCGCCGGCGATGACGCGGTCGCAGCCGAGGATGATGGCATCGGCGACCTTGGCGTCGATCGCGCCGAGGTCGCGATTGGCCATCGCCGCGGCCTTCTTGACGTAACCCAGCGCCTTCACGAAGTAAGGCTCTTGGCTCATCGGAATGCCGGTGATGTGGAAGTTCTCCTTCCCCCTGATAGTCTGGACGCCGTAGTAGATGTCGTCGGCGATCTCACGCGGTCCGAGGAAATCCTGCTCCGTACGGCTCATGGGCGCTCCTTGCTGCTCGCGCGACGTCCCTAGTTCTGGCACAGCGCGCTGGTGACGACGGTATCGGTGCGGCAATCATCCGGCTTGCGTTGCCTGCCCGGAATGAGAACCTTGGCCGAGCACTTCTCGGCGGAATCGGTGTTGAGGCTCTTGCCTTCCTTGTAGCCCTTGCTCTGGCAGAGCTGGTTGGCGGCGAGCTTGCAGTCGGGCGCACCGTTGGAGGAGATCGGGCAGGCCGCGCGCCCGGAGACCATGGTCGACGGCGTCGCCAGCCGCGACAGGTCGTTCATGGCCTCGCTTGGGCTTTTGATCGGCGGCAGGATCGAGGGCAGCTTGTCGAACAGCTTGCCCATTTCATTGATCAGCCCGGGGTTTTCCGCTGGCGCGGGCGGCGCTGAGGGGGCGGGCGGCGGCGCGGCCTGAGGCCCCTGCTCCTGCAGGCCGAGCGATTGCGGCACCGATTGCGCCCACCCGGTCCCGCCGGCACCGAGCAGGAGCAGCACTGCTGACATCAGCGTCCCGAGCCGCACGGCCGGATTGCCGGATCGAACCATCATGAGACCAACCGTAGCCGACGCCGGCGCGGCGGCAAAGTTCAGATCAGCTTGATCGCCACAACAAAGCCGAGCACCAGCACGGCAGCACCGAGCGCGACCCACAGACCGAGATGCCGCTCGATCCGCTCCCGGATCCAGTCGCCATAGCGGTTGAGCAGGATCGCCACGATGAAAAAGCGTCCGCCGCGCGCGACGATCGAGCACAGCACGAAAAGAGCGAGATTGTAGCCGGCAAAGCCCGAGGTGATGGTGACGAGCTTGTAGGGGATCGGCGTCAAGCCCTTGAGCAGGATGATGATGGCGCCCCACTGGGCATAGGAGGCGCGGAAAGCGTCGACCTTGTCGCCGAGGCCATAGACCTGGATCAGCCAGTGGCCGACCGAGTCGAACAGCAGCGCGCCGATGGCATAGCCGAGCAGGCCGCCAACCACCGAGGTGACCGTGCAGACCGCCGCATAGACCCAGGCGCGTTGCGGGCGCGCCAGTGACATCGGGATCAGCATCACATCCGGGGGGACGGGAAAGAAGGAGCTTTCGGCGAAAGCCACGGCACCCATGATCCAGAGTGCGTAAGGCTTGTGGGCGGCGTCGATGCACCAGTCGTAGATACGTTTCAGCATGGCGCCGCGATGAAGCACCCTGGGACGGATTTGTCCATCGCGAGTTTTGTGACGATTTAATGCCTTTTTCGCGCCGCGCGGCCTTCCAGCGCGACAATAGGCCGCCGCCTGGAGATGCTCGGTGAGGCGACTTTAGGCAGCTTCATCGGCGACTTCGGCAGCTTTTCGGCGATGCCGAGCATGTCCTCACGCCGCGACATCTCGCGCCAGACGTCTTCGGGGCGGACGCCTGCGGACGCCCAGAGCACGGTGAGATTGTAGAGCAGGTCGGCGCTTTCCCGGACCACGGCCTTGGCGTCGCCGTTGACCGCATCGATCACGACCTCGATCGCCTCTTCGGCCAGCTTCTTCGCCATTTTGGAGGGCCCACGCTGAAACAGCCGGGCGGTGCGCGATGTTGCCGGATCAAGATCCCTGGCCGCGAGCACAGCCAGATATAGCCGCTCAAGCGAATCACTCATTTACGCAAAACTACTCTAAACCAATGGAGAGCGCGTTAACGCGCGACAATCAAAAGCAAGAAACAGGCCGGCGCGACAAGCGCGCCGGCTTGTTTGTAGATGGGCTTGTGGCCGACCGATTAATAGCAAGCGTAGCCGGACCAGCCGTGGGAGCAGACCTTGGTGTAGCCCCCATATTGCTCTGCATAGCCCGGTCCATAATAATAATGATTGGGACCATAGCCGGGGCCGCTGTAGTAGGCCGGGGCACTGTCGTAGTAGTAGCCCGGACCCGGATCATAGGCGTAGGCATCACGGGTCGCGGCGATCGCGAGGCCCGTGCCGATGGCGCCGGCAATCGCTGCACCGGCAAAGGCCGCGCCGCCGCCGCCATGCCAGTGGCGGCCGCCGGCGAACGAGGCGGTGGGGGCGACACTGGTCAGTGCCAGCACCGCGGCAGTGGCGAGAACGGCCTTGCGGCCGGCAAATTTTGAAAATCGGTCAAACATGTCCTGGACCCTCCTTGGGACCTTCGTTGGTGCCTCGAGACAGGCTCATGGCTCTCAAACACCTGTTGCCCAAGTTAGGTTCCCCAATTCCAACACAAGCTGAACGGGCTTGCGTGATCGTGACGCAACCGCCGCTCATCTCCCGTTCAGGTTAGATGATGCAGGCAAACCCGGCATGCCGCTTCTCAGCGCCGCCGGCGACAGATCGGGCGGATAGAACAAGCTTCCGCTGTATCTCGCCGGCGATCCCAGTTTAGAATGTCATCTCAACATCATACCGGCTGCCTGGGTCAGCGCCTGCCTCATGTCCATTTTCCGTCTCTACACCCGCGTTCTCGAGCTGCTCGGCAAGGAGGCGCGGCTGGGCTGGCTGCTGGCATTCGCCAATCTGCTGCTGGCCGGCTCGCAATTCGCCGAACCGGTGCTGTTCGGGCGGATCGTCGACGTGCTCTCCGGCAAGACGGTCGCAGGCTCGAACTCGGCCTGGCCGTTCCTCGCCGCCTGGGTCGCCTTCGGACTGTTCACCATCGCCTGCAGCGCGCTCGTGGCCCTGCAAGCCGACCGGCTTTCCCATCGCCAGCGCCAGGCGGTGCTGACCAGCTATTTCGAGCACATCCTGCAGCTGCCGCTGACCTTCCATTCCGGCACCCATTCGGGACGGCTGATGAAGGTCATGCTCAACGGCACGGACGCGCTGTGGCGGCTCTGGCTCGGCTTCTTCCGTGAGCATTTTGCCGCGATCCTCTCGGTCGTGGTGCTGCTGCCGCTGTCGCTCTATCTGAACTGGCGGCTCGCGATCCTCCTGTTCGTGCTCTGCGTCGTCTTCACCGCCCTGACAACCTTCGTCGTGCGCAGGACATTCGGCATGCAAATGGCGGTCGAGGAGCATTACAGCGAGCTCTCCGCACGCGCCTCCGACGCGCTCGGCAATGTCGCGCTGGTGCAGAGCTTCGTGCGCGTCGAATCCGAGGTGAAGGGCTTGCGCTCGGTCGCCGACGAGCTGCTCGCGGCGCAAATGCCGGTGCTGTCGTGGTGGGCGTTGGTCACGGTGATCACACGCGCCTCCACCACCATCACCGTGCTCGCGATCTTCACGCTCGGCATCGCCCTGCACGATCAAGGCCTGACCTCGGTCGGCGAGATCGTGATGTTCGTCAGCTTCGCCACACTGCTGATCCAGAAGCTGGAGCAGGTGGTGAGCTTCATCAACAGCGTCTTCATGGAGGCACCGCGCCTGCGCGAGTTCTTCAATGTGCTCGATGCCGTGCCCGCGGTGCACGACCGACCGGACGCGATCGATGCAGGCCGGCTCTCCGGCCTCGTCGAATTCAACGACGTCACCTTCTCCTATGACGGCAAACGGCCTGCGGTCGAGGATCTCTCCTTCACCGCACTGCCTGGCCAGACCATCGCGCTGGTCGGCCCGACCGGCGCCGGGAAGTCGACCGCGATCGCGCTGCTGCACCGTGCCTTCGATCCGCAATCCGGCTTCATCAGGATCGACGGCATGGACGTGCGCGGCGTGACGCTGACATCGCTGCGGCGGAATATCGGCGTCGTGTTCCAGGAAGCGCTGCTGTTCAACCGCTCGATCGAGGAGAACTTACGCGTCGGCAAGCCGGATGCGACCGAAGCCGAGATGCGCAAGGCGGCGGAGCGCGCGCAGGCGCTCGACTTCATCGAGCGCAGCGGCGGCTTTGCGACCAATGCCGGCGAGCGCGGCCGCATGCTCTCCGGCGGCGAGCGGCAGCGACTGTCGATCGCACGAGCGCTGCTGAAGGACCCGCCGATCCTGATTCTGGACGAGGCGACCAGCGCGCTCGATGCCGTGACCGAGACCAAGGTGAACGCCGCTCTCGATGAAGTGATGAAGGGCCGCACCACCTTCGTCATCGCCCACCGCCTCTCCACCATCCGCAATGCCACGCGGATCCTGGTGTTCGAGAACGGGCGGGTGATCGAAAGCGGAACTTTCGATGAACTCGTCGCCAAAGGCGGCCATTTTGCCGAGCTCGCCAGAGCCCAGTTCATGGTGCAGGAACAAGCCCAGGCCGCGCGGGGCAGCGCAAGTGCCGCGGAGGCAGCTTCCGCTGCCGTCAAGTCCCCGTAGCACTGTCGAAATTCGGCCTATTTCATTGCGGAATACCGCCTTGAAGCCCCTATTCTCGACGCACGAGCCGGTATAGGTTTGCGCTGCCGCGAGCGGCGGCGCTGGATTTCAAAACCGAACGTCAGATCACGAGAACCGCGTGGAACCAGCGGCTCTCCAAGGACCGGAATCGGATAGTGCACGCCTTTCGCCCGCTGCTTCGCAAATCCCTGTTCAACCTGTTCGCCGCGGCGCTCGCCGTCGGTGCGCTTGTCGTGCCGCGCGCCGTCAATGCCGAAGCGTTGCTGCTGATCGAAGCCGACAGCGGCAAGGTGCTGCAGGCCGAGAACGCCACCATTCCCTGGTATCCGGCCTCCGTCACCAAGATCATGACCGCCTATGTGACGCTGAAGGCCGTGAAGGACGGCAAGATCACACTCGACACGCTGCTGACGGTGTCGCCGACGGCCGCCTCGCAGTCGCCCTCGAAGATGGGCCTGCGTCCGGGAACACAGCTCACCGTCGACAACGCGCTGAAGATGATGATGGTCAAGTCGGCGAACGACATGGCCGTGGTGCTGGCCGAAGGCCTCGGCGGATCGATCGACGGCTTCTCGGTGATGATGAACGACACCGCAAAGAAGCTCGGCATGACGCAGACCAACTACGTCAATCCGAACGGGCTGCCCGCGGACGGACACGTCACCTCGGCGCGCGACCTCGGCATTCTCGCCCGCTCGTTCCTCCGCGACCTGCCCGAATACGAGTACTTCGTACACATCCCGGCGATCCGCTTCGGCAAGCGGATCACGCCGAACTTCAACAAGCTGATCGGCCGCTATCCCGGCGCCGATGGTTTCAAGACCGGCTTCATCTGTGCCTCCGGCTACAACCTCGTGGCCTCGGCCACGCGCAACGGCCGCCGCCTGATCGCGGTGGTGCTCGGCGCCAATTCCGGCACCGCGCGCGCGGTGAAGGCGGCGCAGCTGCTCGAGCGCGGCTTCAGCCAGGACAATCTGTCGTGGCTGCGCCCCTCGCTCGGCACTGTCGAAAACCTCGTGCCCGTCGATGCCTCGCCGCCGAACCTGCGTGAGGAGATGTGCGGTGGTCACCGCAAACATCCGGCCAGCGACGACGATGATGCGTTGATCGCGACCAATGGCAGCGGATCGACCTCTCTGACCGGCGGCGAAGCCAAGGTCACGTTCTTCACCGCCGGCCTCCAGCCGCCGCTGATGAAGGCGTCCGACCTGATGGCCTCGGCCGCGGAGGCTGTGGAGCCCGTGGTGGTCTATACCGGCCCGACCCGCACAGGCGCGGCCCTCGTCGCGGCCGTCGCAGCCGACGCCGACCAGCAGGCCACGCCGAAGGCGCGTGGCAAGAAATCGCGCGTGGCCAAGAGGCCCGACGCCGGCAGCGAAGCCAAGACGGCAGCCGCCAAGCCCGACGCCACGGCAAAAAGTGATGCAAAGAGCGCGGCAAAGCCGGCCGCGAGCAAGCATGCCGCGGCCAGACCTGCTGAGAACAAGCCTGCTGCCAACAAGCCCGCTGCGGACAAGGCGGCGGCGAGCGGCGATCCGGCTGCCAAACCTGCAAAACCCAAGGCCGCGACAAAGCCTGCGTCGAAGCCCGCGCCCAACAACAGCTAGGTTAACGCTCCAGGCCCGGCCGCACTTCGCACCTGCGGCAGCGACTTGCGACGATTCCAGTGGCCACCTCCCGGCCTTTGCCCTAAGCCTCGACCGCTTGCCAGCCGTTCCGGCAGGCTCGATACTGGCGGCAATGAGGCAGCCCGGGACACAACGGGCACTGACGTTAAGAGAGGGGAGTTTCCATGGAGCGCATCTGGCTCAAGCAATATCCGCCCGGCGTGCCCGCTGATATCGAGCCGACGCAATACGCATCGCTGGTCGATCTCTTGGAGGAGAGCTTTGCGAAGTTCGCCGACCGCAAGGCGTTCATCTGCATGGACAAGGCGATCACCTATCGCGACCTCGACCAGATGTCGCTGGCGCTCGCCGCCTATTTGCAGGGCCGCGGCCTGCAGCGCGGCGCCCGCGTCGCCGTCATGATGCCGAACGTGCTGCAATACCCCGTGGCCACCGCAGCCGTGCTGCGTGCCGGCTTTGCCGTGGTCAACGTCAACCCGCTCTACACCCCGCGCGAGCTCGAGCATCAGCTCAAGGATTCCGGCGCCGAAGCCATCATCGTGCTGGAGAACTTTGCCCACACCGTCGAGCAGGTGATTGCGAAGACCCCGGTCAAGCACGTCATCGTCGCCAGCATGGGCGATCTGCTCGGCTTCAAGGGTGTGATCGTCAATCTCGTCGTCCGCCGCGTCAAGAAGATGGTGCCGGCCTTCGCGCTGCCGGGCGCAGTGTCCTTCAACGATGCGCTCGCGGCGGGCCGCGGCCAGACCTTCAACAAGCCCAAACTGTCGCCTGGCGACGTCGCTTTCCTGCAATATACCGGCGGCACGACCGGCGTCTCCAAGGGCGCCACGCTGCTCCATCGCAACATCGTCGCCAACGTGTTGCAGAACGACGCCTGGCTGCAGCCGGCGCTGGCTCAGCCGCCGCATGTCGAGCAGCTGATGATCGTGTGCGCGCTGCCGCTCTATCACATCTTCGCGCTGACGGCCTGCTACCTGCTCGCGGTGCGTGCCGGCGGCTGCAATCTCCTGATCCCGAACCCGCGCGACATCGCGGGCTTCATCAAGGAGCTGGCAAAATACCAGGTCAATAGCTTCCCGGCCGTCAACACGCTCTACAACGGCCTGATGCATCACCCTGACTTCAAGAAGCTCGATTTCTCCAAGCTGAAGATCTCGAACGGCGGCGGCATGGCCGTGCAGCGTCCGGTGGCCGAGCAGTGGAAGGCGATCACGGGCTGCTCGATCGCCGAGGGCTACGGTCTGTCGGAGACCTCGCCGACGCTGACCTGCAACACCGCGACGAATGCCGAGTTCAATGGCACCATCGGCATTCCCGTGCCGTCGACTTACATCTCGATCCGCGACGACGAGGGCAACGAGGTGCCGCTCGGCCAACCGGGCGAGATCTGCGCCAAGGGCCCGCAGGTGATGGCCGGCTACTGGAACAGGCCGGAAGAGACCGCCAAGGTGATGACCGCGGACGGCTATTTCCGCACCGGCGACATCGGCATCATGGACGAGAAGGGCTATACCAAGATCGTCGACCGCAAGAAGGACATGATCCTGGTCTCCGGCTTCAATGTCTACCCGAACGAGATCGAGGAAGTGATCGCGAGCCATCCGGGCGTGCTGGAATGCGCGGTGATCGGTATCCCCGACGCCAAATCGGGCGAAGCGGTGAAGGCCTTTGTGGTGAAGAAGGATCCGAACCTCACGGCCGAGGACGTGATCAAGTTCTGTCACGAGCAGCTCACCGGCTACAAGGTGCCCAAGCACATCGAATTCCGCACCGACCTGCCCAAGACCAATGTCGGCAAGATCCTCCGCCGCGAGCTACGCGACCAGAAGAAGGCCCAGGCGGCATAGGACTGACGCTCTGCGCCGACGCATCGGGGATTCACGTCGTCCCGGCGAAGGCCGGGACCCATACCGCGAAATCTATCGGTTGCGTATGGTAGCTGTACCGGACGACGAGTCTTCGCCAAACCTGCCCCTGTGGTTATGGGTCCCGGCCTCCGCCGGGACGACACCGAAGATGTAGCCGCAGATGCGCATGATCACAGCGCAGTGAATCCGTTTCCTCCGGCGGTAAAATGCTCTAGAAACTCTGCCGGCCTCTTTCAATGGAGAAACGACCATGGCGATCCAAGTTGGCGACAAGCTGCCCGAGACGAAATTCCGCGTGATGACGGCGGAAGGTCCGCAGGTGAAGACCACCGACGATATCTTCAAGGGCAAGAAAGTGGCGCTGTTCGCCGTGCCCGGCGCCTACACCGGCACCTGCCACAAGATGCATCTGCCGAGCATTTTCCTCAACGCCTACGCCATGAAGGACAAGGGCGTCGACACCATCGCGATCGTCTCTGTCAACGACGCTTTCGTCATGAATGCCTGGAAGCGCGACACCGACCAGCGTGACGAGGCGATCTTCCTCGCCGACGGCAATGCCGACTTCACCAAGGCAATCGGCATGGAGCTCGATGCCTCCGCCAACGGCCTCGGCATCCGCTCCAAGCGCTATTCGATGCTGGTCGAGGACGGCGTGGTCAAGAAGCTGAACCTCGAGGCGATGCCCGGCAAGGTCGAGGTGTCGGGCGGCGATACGCTGCTGGGGCAGCTGTAAGTTTTTTGCGCGGCTAGCCACAAACGACACTGTCATGCCCCGGCTTGACCGGGGCATCCAGTACGCCGAGACCTCTCGGCTGAATCACTGGAATACTGGATCGCCCGCCTTCGCGGGCGATGACAGTTGGGGGTGGAGCAACGGCGCGCCCTACTCCGCCAGCCGCTGCTGCAGCCTCGCCTTTACGATCCCGTCCCGCGCCAATTGATCGGCGCGTTCGTTCTCCGGGTGGCCGGCGTGGCCCTTGACCCAGTGCCAGCGCACCTGGTGCGCTTTCAGCGCCGCATCGAGGCGCTGCCATAACTCGACGTTCTTCACCGGCTTCTTGTCGGCGGTGCGCCAGCCGTTGCGCTTCCAGCCGTGGATCCAGCCGGTGATGCCCTGCCGGACATACTGGCTGTCGGTGTAGAGATCGACGGTGCACGGCTTCTTCAGCGCTTCGAGCGCGGAGATCGCCGCCATCAGCTCCATCTGGTTGTTGGTGGTGTGCGGCTGGCCGCCGTTCAGCTCTTTTTCCTTGTCGCCGAACTTCAGGATCGCGCCCCAGCCGCCGGGCCCGGGATTGCCCGAGCAGGCGCCGTCGGTGAAGATCGTGACATTGGGGAGCTCGCTCACGCGACCAGTCCTGACGGCATCAGCCCATAATCCCGCGCGCTGGAGACGCTCTGATGGAAGCGCAGCTTGCGAAAATATTCCAGCGGATCCTTCGGCTTCACCAGCGCGCCGGGAGGCACGTTGAGCCAGTCGACCAGCCGCGTCAGCAGGAAGCGGATCGCGGCGCCGCGCGCCAGCAGCGGCAGCGCGGCCTCTTCGGCCTCGGAAAGCTTGCGCACCCGCCCGTAGGCGTTGAGGAAGGCGCGCGCTTTGGTGACGTTGAAGGAATGATCCGGCTCGAAGCACCAGGCGTTCAGGCAGATCGCGACGTCATAGGCCAGCATGTCGTTGCAGGCGAAGGTGAAGTCGATGATGCCCGACAGCTTGTCGCCGAGGAAGAAGACGTTGTCGTTGAAGAGATCGGCGTGGATCACGCCTTCGGGCAGATTGGTCGGCCAGACGCCGCCCGAGAGATAGTCGAGCTCGGCCGAAAGAAACGCGCGCAGGTCCGGCTGCACCTCGTCGGCGCGATCCGCCGCTGCATCGAACAGCGGCCGCCAACCCGCGACAGACAGCGCGTTGGCCCGCTTGATCGCGAAATCGGCGCCGGCCAGATGCATGCGGGCGAGGCCCTCGCCGACGCCGGCGCAATGCACAGCGTTCGGCTTGCGCGGCCAGATGCCTTCGAGAAAAGTGATGATGGCGGCGGGCCGTCCCTGCAACTCGTGCAGCGGCTCGCCATCCCTGGCCTTCACCGGCAACGGGCAGCTCACGCCGTGCTCGGCCAGATGCGTCATCAGCGCGAGGAAGAACGGCAGATCGTTCTTCGCCACGCGCTTTTCGTAGAGCGTGAGGATGAACGACCCTTTGGTCGTATGCAGCAGGAAATTGGTGTTCTCGACGCCCTCGGCGATGCCCTTGTAGGAGAGCAGTTCGCCGAGATCGTATTGCTTCAGGAAATCCGCAAGCTCGTCGGCGGCAACGTCGGTGTAGACCGCCATGCAAGACTACTCGGCGGCGGCTTCGGGGCGCACCTGGCGCGGCAGCGGGAAGAACTCGTTCTCTTCCGCGGCCGAGACCGTCTCCACATGCAGCGTGTAGCGCTCGGCGAAGGCGTCCATGATCTCCTCGACGATCACTTCCGGCGCCGACGCGCCCGCGGTGATGCCGAGGCTCGTGATGTTGCCGAACTTGGTCCAGTCGATGTCGGCGGCGCGCTGCGCCAGCACGGCGATCTTGCAGCCCTCGCGCTCGGCGACCTCGCGCAGGCGCTGTGAGTTCGACGAGTTCGGCGCGCCGACCACAATCAGGGCGTCCACCACCGGCGCCACCTTCTTCACCGCGAGCTGGCGGTTGGTGGTGGCGTAGCAGATGTCTTCCTTGTGCGGGCCGTTGATGTTCGGGAAGCGCTCCTTGAGCAGCGCCACGATCTCCGCGGTATCGTCGATCGACAGCGTGGTCTGGGTCACGAAGGCCAGATTGTTCGGGTCCTTCGGATTGATGGTCTTGGCGTCCTCGGCGGTCTCGATCAGGGTGACCGCGCCGACCGGCAGCTGGCCGAGCGTGCCGACCACTTCAGGATGATGCGAATGGCCGATCAGGAAGATCTCGCGGCCGCGCTTGAAGTGGATCGCGGCCTCGCGGTGGACCTTGGTCACCAGCGGGCAGGTCGCATCCAGCGAGAAAAGATTGCGGGACTGGGCGTCGGCGGGAACCGACTTCGGCACGCCATGGGCCGAGAACACCACCGGCGCGGTCGTGTTCTCCGGGATCTCCGCCAGCTCCTCGACGAAGATGGCGCCCTTCTTTTTCAACCCGTCGACGACATATTTGTTGTGCACAATCTCATGGCGAACATAGACGGGGGCGCCATACTTATCGAGCGCCCGTTCCACGGTGTCGATCGCCCGGACCACCCCGGCGCAGAAGCCGCGGGGAGAACAAAGCACGATCTTGAGGTCTGGTTTGGCTGACATTGAGCGATCTCGGGACCGAATCACCCGGCAATACGGGCGGAAGACGGTCGGTGGATGGAATAGGGGCTAAAGCTTAAGGGCCTACGGCGGCTTCAGAGGGAATTGGGCCCCCTTTCAGACGCTGTCAAGGCACTATCTATAGCAGAACCATTGCGTGGCTACCCCCTCCGGGCTTATATAGCGCGAATTCCCTGTCATCGCTGATGACCACCGGTTTCGCCTCCTGAGGGGGTGGGCGAAGCACAAAGGAGATTTGCCATGAGCAACGCACCTCTGATGCCCAAGGCGACCGCCGTCTGGCTGCTCGACAACACCGCGCTGACCTTCGACCAGGTCGCCGATTTCACCAAGATGCATCCCCTCGAGGTGCGCGCGATCGCCGACGGCGACGCCGCCCAGGGCATCAAGGGCATGGACCCGATTTCCAACGGCCAGCTGACCCGCGAGGAAATCGAGAAGGGCGAGAAGAACCAGGATTACCGGCTCCGTCTCCAGGAGAGCAAGGTCGTGCTGCCGCCCCAGCCCAAGCGCAAGGGCCCGCGCTACACCCCGGTATCGCGCCGTCACGAACGTCCCAGCGCCATCCTCTGGCTGCTGCGCAGCCATCCCGAGCTCAAGGACGCTCAGATCATGCGCCTGGTCGGCACCACCAAGAGCACGATCGCCAGCGTCCGCGACCGCACCCACTGGAACACCTCGCAGCTGACCCCGATCGACCCGGTGACCCTCGGCCTTTGCTCGCAGATCGAGCTCGATTTCGAAGTGGCGCGCGCCGCCAAGGAAAAGCCTGTTGACGCCAACTACGGCGGCGCCACCCTGCTGCCGGCGTCCGAGACCACCAAGAAGGACGAGTACGAGTCGTCGGAGAAGTCGAGCGACGACCTCAACGTCGACGCCGTGTTCGCCAAGCTCAAGACCCTCGGCGGCAAGAAGCACGAGGAAGAGGAGGAGTAGGCTCCCTCCCTCGCATCCGGTTCGAACGCGGCGGAGCGATCCGCCGCGTTTTATTTTGCGCAACCGAACCCTCGCAGGCTCGCGCAGGGAACGTTGCGGCTGACCTCGCATTGTGTTCAACGCGGAGGATCAGCAATGCGGGATGACGAAGACCATTTTGCGCTGATGCTGGGGCGCGCTGCTCTGGCTGTGTGGGGCGATATGCCCCGCGATGTCCAGGAAGCCCTTTTCGAAATTGCCGTCAAAGACCGCCCGGAGGATCGCGACGCATTGGCGAAGCTCTTGCACGAGCGGCATCCGCGAACCATGCATGCGAGATAGCCGCGCGCCCCTCGCCGCGGCGAACGACGACAAGGTCGCAGCGCCGGGGTTGTCCCGGCACCGCGAAACGTCATCAGAACTTGTAGGTAACGCCGCCTCCGACCAGCCATGGGTCGATATGTGCGGTGCCCGTCACGGGCAGGCCGCTGACGGTCGCCGAATAATCTGGACGCAGCCAGAGCTTCTTCACGTCGACGTTGAGGCCCCAGTGCCGGTCGAGCATGTAGTCGAAACCGAACTGCACGGCGCCGCCCCATTGGTTGCTGACATGCAGCGCAGTCGTGGTGGCGACGATGGCGGGCGGACCGACGATGGCGGCGGGGGTGTTGGCGGCCGAGTTGTTGAAGAACACCGTATAGTTCACACCGGCGCCGATATAGGGCTTGAACGCACCGAAATTGTCGAAGTGATATTGCAGCGTCAGCGTCGGCGGCAGCAGCGTGGTCTTGCCGATCGGCAGGTTGGCGAGCGAACCGGTGCCGCTGATGGAATGCCTGGTGACGCCGAGGATGAGCTCGGCCGCGATGTTCTTCGTGAAGAAGTAGCTGATGTCGAGCTCGGGCACAGCCTGGTTGCTGATCGACAGACCGGAATTCGGCGACGACAGCGTCGGGACGCCCGCGACATTGACGGTCGAGCCGCCGGCATCCGGCAGGACGCCGAGCACGCGCAGGCGTATCATCCAGGGATTGAAACTCTCTGCCGGCGGCGGGGCCTTCGTGTAGACGGGCAAGTCGGCCGCCTGCGCGACCTCAACAGCCGCCGCGAAGGCGGCGCCAAGCGCCGCCAGCCGCGCCAAGTTTCTTATCGTTCTCTGCATTTCAATCCCCTTCAACCATAAGCGCGCTTCGTTGCGCGACATCAGGGTCAGAGCAGAAAGGCGCTGGGGAAGGATTTGATGCCGATCAAATCAGGACAGGCGCGACACGATTTGGCCGTGGCGTTGCAGATGAGTCACGTCAAGGCCAGCCGTCGCGCGCAGGATAGTACCGCAGCCGATGTCAGGGCCGCTCCGGATGGTTCAGCATGTATTCGCCAAGATCGCGCTGGCGGCGGTCGGAGCGGGCGAGCGCCGCATTGCGCTGGACGTCGCGATCCTTGCGGCAGGCCACATATTCCGGCGAGCCGACCGCGAGGCCGCGGCCCTGGCACACCGCATCGTCGTCGTCGCCACCCATCGCGGTCGGCGTCTGGTAACGCCCCGCACAGGCGGAGAGAGCGAGGGCGAAGCCCACGGTAACGAGCAGCCGCGGCGCGGTGGCGAGTGACATAGCAGGTCCCCTGTTGGCCGGCCCTGTTTAGCTGGGAATGAGGAGATTGTAAGTCCGAGGACGCTGTTCCTCACTCCCTGTCATTCCCCGCGACCTGGCTACGCCAAGGCTGGCTACGTCAAGGCTGGCTACGCCAAGGCTTCGCCGAGGTTTCGGTCTTGGGCGCGCCGGAGCTTTTGCAGACGGCAGGCGGGGAATCCAGGACGCCGCGGCGGTCATGGCTCACACAACGGCCGTCGATTACTGGATCACTCGCCTTCGCGGGTGTTGACACCTGAGATCGGAGCCACAGCCCCGCCCCTCGCCGGCTCGCCGCTTTGCGTCACACCCTCCCCTTCAGCGCCTCGCCGATCTCGTCCAGCACCTTCGGGTCCTCGATCGTGGCCGGCATGGTCCAGTCCTCGCCGTCGGCGATCTTCTTGATGGTGCCGCGCAGGATCTTGCCCGAGCGCGTCTTGGGCAGGCGGCCGACGGTGATGGCCAGTTTGAAGGCGGCGACGGGGCCAAGCTTGTCGCGCACCAGCGCGACGATCTCCTTTTCGATCTCACCAGGAGAGCGTTTCACGCCGGCCTTCAGCACCAGGAAGCCGCAGGGCACCTCGCCCTTGATCGCATCCTTGACGCCGAGCACGGCACATTCGGCGACATCCGGGTGCGAAGCCAGGATCTCTTCCATGCCGCCGGTGGAGAGGCGGTGGCCGGCGACATTGATGATGTCGTCGGTGCGCCCCATGACGAAGACGTAGCCGTCCTCGTCCTTGTAACCGGCGTCCGAGGTCTTGTAGTAGCCGGGAAATTCGCTGAGATACGCCTCCTTGAAGCGTTCATCCTGATTCCACAGCGTCGGCAAACAGCCCGGCGGCATCGGCAGTTTGATCACGATCGAGCCCATGCTATTCGCCGGCACGGGCTTTGCGGCTTCATCCACTACGTCGACCTGATACCCCGGCATCGGCACCGTCGGCGAGCCATGCTTCACCGGCAATTGGCCGAGGCCGACCGGATTGCCGGCAATGCACCAGCCGGTCTCGGTCTGCCACCAATGGTCGATCACAGGCACCTTCAGTTGCTGCTCCGCCCATTCCACCGTCGGCGGATCGGCGCGCTCGCCGGCGAGGAACAGCGTGCGGAATTTCGACAGGTCATATCGCCGGATGAATTTTCCGTCCGGGTCCTCTTTGCGGATCGCGCGGAAGGCGGTTGGCGCGGTGAACAGCGCGACCGCCTTGTGCTCGGAGATCACGCGCCAGAACGCGCCGGCATCCGGCGTGCCGACCGGCTTGCCCTCATACATGACCGAGGTCGCGCCATGCAGCAGCGGGCCGTAGACGATGTAACTGTGGCCGACCACCCAGCCGATATCGGAGCCGCACCACCAGACCTCGCCCGGCTTGACGCCATAGAGGTTGAACATCGACCACTTCACCGCGACCATATGCCCGCCATTGTCGCGCACGACGCCTTTGGGGATGCCTGTCGTGCCCGAGGTGTAGAGGATGTAGAGCGGATCTGTCGCAGCGACCGGCACGCAAGGCGCCTTCTTGCCCTCGTTCATCGCCTTGCGGCGCAGGCTCGCCCAATCATAGTCGCGCTTCGGCGTGAGGTCGCACGTCAGCTGCGGACGCTGCAGCACGATGCAGGCCTTTGGCTTGGCGGACGCCAGCTTGATCGCCTCGTCCAGCAGCGGCTTGTACTGCACGATGCGGCCGGGCTCGATGCCGCAGCTCGCCGAGAGAATGAGCTTTGGCTGTGCGTCGTCGATGCGGGTCGCGAGTTCCTTGGCGGCAAAGCCGCCGAACACCACAGAGTGCACCGCGCCGATGCGCGCGCAGGCGAGCATCGCGACCACGGCCTCCGGCACCATCGGCATATAGAGGATGATGCGGTCGCCCTTGGCGACGCCAAAATCCTGCATGATCGCGGCGAGCACCTGCGCCTCAGTCAGCAGCTCGGCATAGGTGAATTTGGTGACCGAGCCGGTCAGCGGCGAATCGTGGATCAGTGCGACCTGGTCGGCGCGGCCGCGTTCGACGTGGCGGTCGAGCGCGTTGTAGCAGGTATTGACGACGCCGCCGGCGAACCAGCGGCCGTAGACGCCCTGCGTAGGGTCGAAGATCTTTTTCGGCGGCTCGATCCAGTCGATCTCCTTGGCCGCCTCAGCCCAAAAGCCTTCGGGATCGGACAGCGAGCGCGCATGGACCTCGTGATACCTGCTCTTTCCCTGGACATTCATTCCCGGCGCTCCCGTTCCCTTTGATGGCCTTGCCTTGACCTGACGGCGGAACGTCAGTTCCGCCATGACAGGGATCAAAAGCCGACCTTGTTTGAGGGGTATTTTCCCGGGAACGGGCCGCGGTTCAAGCTGAAACTACCCTTCCATCGTATTCAACCGTTGCAACCGGTCCTGCATGACCTTCTTCAGATCGTAGCCAGGGCGGCGGAAGCTGGCGTCGCGGGTGGCGAGGAAATCGTGCTGGGACTTGCGCAAGCCGGCGGCTTGACGCCGGCTCATCGATTTCAGCACGCGCTCATAGGCCTCGGCGAGCTGGCGGTCGAGCGCGCCCAATTGCGGATCGGCGCAGATCACCTTCTCCACCTCGCGCTTGGCTGAGGCGCAATCGAATGATGGGCCGCTGCCTGAATTCGCGGCCAGCGGGTGAGGCGCCTCGGCGCCGAACCTGGCGATCTCCGCCATCATGGTGCGGCGGCCGTCTGCGGCATTGGCGTTGCCGGGGTCGAGCCGCAGCGCGGTCTCGTAATCGGCCAGCGCCTTCTTGCGCTCGCCCATCTTCGAATAGAGCACCGCGCGGTTGTTGTAGGTCTTCGCGAAGTCAGGATCAAGCTTCAGCGCGGCCTCGTAGTCGCTGAGCGCCGCACCGAACTCGCCCTTGTACTGATAGGAATCGCCGCGGTTGGTGAAGAAGTTCGCCCGCGGCGCCAGCCGCAGCGCCTGGTCGTAATCGGCGATCGCCTTGTCGTAGTCTTTCATCGCAGCGTAGGTTAGCCCGCGATTGTCGTAATACTCAGGCACTTTCGGATCGAGCCTGATCGCCTCGCTGTCGTCGGCGACCGACTTGTCGAGCTGGCCGAGCTTCTTGTAGGCGGCACCGCGATTGGTATAGCTGCGCGCCCGGTTGGGATCGAGCCGCAGGGCCTCGCTGAGATCGGCAACCGCCTTCTCGTTGTCGCCATTGAGGTAGTAAGTCGCGCCGCGGTCGGACCAGGCCTGCGCATCATCCGGCTTCAGCTTGATGGCCTGGTCGTAATCGGCGATCGCGCGATCGTAACGGTGCTGGTTGGTGTAGGCGACGCCGCGCTGCTCGTAGGCTTCGGCATCTTTCGGATCGAGCTCGATCGCCTTGCTGAGATCGGACGTGGCACGGTTGAGATCGCCGCCCGCTTCGCGCAACAGGTTGCCGCGCAGCCGCCAGGCCCGCGCGTTCTTGCCGTCGAGCGCGATGGCGCGGTCGATGTCCCGCAGCGCCTGCGTGAGGCCGCCGGATATCCGCGCATTGGCATCGGCCCGCACCAGCAGCGCCGCGACGCGGTCGGAATTCGGATTCGAGGTCTGGTCGATGATGGCGCCGCACGCGGAGATGATGTCCGCTGGAGCGGCCTTGCTGTCCATCACGCAATCGGCGGCCGATGCCGGGGCGGCGAGGACAAGGCTGAGCGCGGCGCTGAGGAGGAAAGTGCGCAGCCGGCTATGTGTGCTCGAGGACATTTGCGCGGAAGAACGCGTGCCGCACATGGCGTAAAGCTCCGTGACATCAGGTTTTCCCGTTGTCGCGGCGGGGGGAGTGTGGGTTCAAAAATAAGGCAGATCGCGAGGGGCGAACGATGCCAGCGCCACCTCTCCCCGCACGCTGGGAGGGGAGGAGGGCCTCAATACCCGTCCACCCCATTCAGCCTTTGCAGCCGTTCCTGCATCGCCTTCTTCAGATCATATCCCGGGCGGCCGAATCCGGCATTCCGACGAGCAATAAAGTCATCCTGCTCGCGCTGGAATTTCTTGGCCTCACCTGGATCGCGCGCCTCGCGCAGCACGCGCGCATGGGCGGCATAGACCTCGCGATCGAGATCCGCGAGCTCGCGATTGGCGCAGATCGCCTTCTCGACCGGGCGGCGCGCGCCGGCGCAGTTGAAGCTCGGCTTGCCGGCCACTGCCATCTGGGCACCGATCCGCTCGAGCTCGCGCGCGATGGCCTTGTGATTGGCCCTGGCCTTTTCGTGGTTCGGATCGATCCGAAGCGCGGCGCCGAAGTCCTGCACCGCCTTGGGCTTGTCGCCCTTCTTCAGCCACAGCTCGCCACGCGCGTTGAAGACGTCGGCGAGCGTCGGATCGAGCAGCAGAACACGGCTGTCGTCGGCGACGGCGCGGTCGATCTGGTCATGCCGGGCATAAAGCGCGCCGCGCGCGACCAGCGCCTTGACCAGATCGGGCTTTGCCGTCTTGTCGTTGTCGATGACGGCGGCGCAGGCCGGGCCTGCCTTGTCCATGTCATCGGCAGCGGCAGCGGTGAGGCATGCCGCGACGTCGATCGGCGCGACGGCTGCCGGCTCGCCGCCGGTCGCGGCCCGGGCCGCACCTGGCGAGACCGCTGCAAGCACGACGGCTGCCGACATGTGAATGAGTTTGTGAAAACGCATGCTCGTTGCAGTTGGAAGGTCTTGCCTTGAGGCCGCACTATCCATCATACGGCCGGATTGGTGCTAGCTTGTGGCGCCGCTCACATCGGTTTCGGGGATCGTCGTGTCGACATTCGAATGGATCATCGCGCTTCTGCTCGGCGCCGTTGCCTTATCGGCGCTGGCGCGGCGGATCAAGGTCCCCTACCCGACCTTTCTCGCCATCGGCGGCGCGTTGATCGCCTTCGTGCCGAACAGCCCGTCCTGGTCTCTCGATCCAAGCCTCGCATTGGCCCTTTTTGTCGCACCAGTGCTGCTGGATGCGGCCTACGATACGTCGCTGCGCGACCTGCGCAAGAATTGGGTTCCGGTCTCGACCCTTGTCGTGGTCGCGGTCGGCCTGACGACGGCTGGCGTGGCCTATGTCGCGCACCGGCTGTTCCCCGACATGCCCTGGGCCTCCGCCGTGGCGCTCGGCGCCATCGTCGCGCCGCCGGATGCCGCGGCTGCCGTCGCGATCCTGAGCCAGGTGAAGCTGCCCTATCGCATGATCAAGGTGCTCGAGGGCGAGAGCCTGCTCAACGACGCGAGCGCGCTCTTGATCTATCGCATCGCTGTCGGCGCTGTCGTCATGGAGCACCTGAAATGGAGCGAGGTCGCGCCGACGATCGCGCTCGGACTGGTCGGCAGCGTGCTGGCCGGCCTTGTCGCGGGGCGCGTCATCCCGCCCATCATGGAGCGGGTGCGAGAGGTGCCGAGCGCGATCATCGTGCAGTTCGCGACAACCTTCCTGATCTGGATCGGTGCCGAGCATCTCGGCCTCTCCGGCATCCTGACCATCGTGGTCTATGCCATCACCCTCGCGCAGTCGGCGCCTGCGCGCGTCCCGGCGCGGTTGCGGGTGCCCTCCTATGCGGTGTGGGAAACGACGGTGTTCGTCCTCAACGTGCTCGCCTTCATGCTGATCGGCATGCAGATGCGGCCGATCTGGACCAAGCTGGATGCGGACGTGCGCTGGGAATATTGCGCGGCCGCGGGCTGGATTCTGCTCACGGTCATCCTGGTGCGGCTGCTCTGGGTGACGTTCTACCGTACCACGTTGCGTCTGTTGATCGCGCACGGGATCTATCGCCCCAAGGATCCGAACCAGGTCGCTTCGCCCGAGGGCGGTCTCATCATTTCCTGGTGCGGCATGCGGGGCCTCGTCACGCTCGCGACCGCCTTCGCGCTGCCGGAGACCTTCCCTTATCGCGACTTCATCGTCTTCATCGCCTTCGCGGTGGTGCTGGGCTCGCTGGTGATCCAGGGCCTGACGCTGCGACCGCTGATCCTGGCCTTCGGCCTCAGGGATGACGATCCCGTCGCCATCGAGGTCGCGCGCGCCCGCGCCATCGCCTATCGTGCCGCACTCGATGCGATCGAGGACGATCCGTCGGAAGAGGCTGAAATCCTCAGGCTCGAATACCGCGCCATCCTGATGCAGGCGGACGACGATCCGCACGGCGGCATCCCCAACGGCGAGCTGCCGGCCGATCCCCTGCGCCGCCGCGCCATCGAGGCCGCGCGCAAGTCAATCTTCGATCTCCGTGCCACCGAGGTGATCGGGGACGACGCGTTTCACCGGCTCGAGGAAGAGCTCGATCGGGCGGAATTGAGCGCGGGGGGATGAATTGCTCTCGCTGCAACTCTGGTGTCGTCCCGGACAAGCGCGCGCAGATCCGGGACGACATTGGAATTTGAACCAAACTCCGCGTCCCCAGACTCATTCCTGATGACAACCCTGATCGACGACCGTCGTGTACGCGCGCGAGATGCGTCGCCTGCACGATATTTTTATCTCCACATGGCGCTGGCCTGTGCGGCCACCGCCTTTCTCGGCTTTGCACCGACCTATTTTGTGCCGCTCGCCTACCGGACGTTTTCCGCAAGCCCGGTGATTCATTTTCACGGACTGTTGTTCTTCACCTGGTCCCTCTATTTCGTGATGCAGACCTGGCTCGCGGCCTCCGGCCGCGTGGTCAATCATCGTTCGCTCGGCATCGTCGGCGTCTCGCTCGCAACCGCGATGACGATCTTCGGCTTCCTCGCCTCCGTGCATGTGATGAGGCAGTCCGCCGCGCTTGGTCAAACCGAGGCCGGCATCAGCTTCTCGATCGTCCCGATGACCGGGATCGCGTTCTTTGCCGTGGTGTTCGTGCTCGCCATCATGAACACGCGCAGGCCGGAGATTCACAAGCGCCTGATGCTGCTCGCGGCAGTCTCGATCCTCGATGCCGCGATCGCCCGCTGGTTCATCACCTTCCTCGCGCCTCCCGGACCGCCCGGCCCTCCGCCGGTGCCAGTGACGATCGCGCCGGCTGTGATCGCCTCGCTTCTCCTCGTCGTCGCCATGGTGCGCGACTGGCGCGCAGAGGGGCGCGTTCATCCGGTCTACATCACCGGCACGCTCGCGCTGCTGGCGCTGAAGGTTCTGAACTGGCCGATCAGCGATAGCGGTGCGTGGCACGCGTTTGCCGGCGGGATCCTGGCGCTGGCGCAGTAGGCCTAGCGAAAACGCCAATGCCGATCCGTCACCCCGGCGCAACGGCGAGGCCGTTGTCGCCGGAGGGTGGCCGCTTCTTCAGCGGCCCTCGAAGGGCGACGGCCCGGCTGCATCGTGGCCGTTCATCCTTGAGGCTCCCGGCGCGATGCTTTGCATCGCGCCACTCGCACCTCAGGATGACAGAGCTAGGCTAAGCCCCGGCCTTGCACGTGATCCCGCCGTCGACCACGAGCTCTATCCCCGTCACATATTTCGACTCGTCCGACGCCAGAAACAATGCGGCATTGGCGACGTCGAAGGCGTCACCCATGTGGCCCATCGGCACCTGGGCATCGCGGGCGCGCCACATCGCTTCGACGTCGCCCTTGGCGTAGCTGTTGGCGAGACCGGCCGAATGCTCCACCATCGGCGTCTTCATCAGGCCGGGCAGGATCGCGTTCACCCGCACATGATGTTTCGCGAACTCGATCGCGGTGGTGCGCGTCATCTGGTTCATCGCCGCTTTCGACGTGCCGTAGGTGACGTAGGAGATGCCCATGTGGCGGATCGAGGCGATCGAGGAGATGTTGATGATCGAGCCGCCGCCCTGCTTCACCATGACAGGAATGACATGCTTCATGGCGAAATAAGCGCTCTTGAGATTGACGCTGAAGACGCGGTCCCAGCTTTCTTCGGTGACCTCGACCACGCTACCCATCTCGGCAATGCCGACATTGTTGTCGAGCACGTCGACGCGGCCATAGGCCTTCAGGCATGCGGCAACCATCGCCTCGATCTCGGCAGGCCGCGAGACGTCGGCCGTGAACGCGGTCGCCTTGCCGCCTTCGCCGGTGATGATATTGGCAGTCTCCTCGGCGGCCGCGCCGTTGCGATCGACGCAAAACACCTGCGCACCCTCACGCGCAAAGGTCACCGCGGTGGCCTTGCCGTTGCCCCAGCCCGGCCCGATCGAGCCGGCGCCCACCACCATCGCAACCTTGCCCTTGAGCCGGTCCATCGCGCGTTCTCCCGTGGTTGTTGTTCTTGTAGCCCGGATGGAGCGCAGCGCAATCCGGGATCACAGTCCCCGGATTTCGCTTCGCTCCATCCGGGCTACGCGTCACTGGCAAGCCGTCACTGGAACGTCATGTCCAGGCACTTGGAGATGTCGGAGCCGAGGCCCGAGGAGATGGTGATGCAGCCGCGGATCTTCTGCGCCGTCATGTCGGCGGCCCAGATCGAATAGCCGCCGGGACCGAAGAACGAGTTGGTGTTCGGCGGCTCGGTCTCGGTCGCGTCGAAATCGTAGTGGCCGTCGGACTCGAAGATGCGCGGCCTCTTGGTGCAGCCGCCGTCGGTCTGGACGTTGATGACCTCCTTGTTGTCGCGGGTCAGCGCCAGCGAGACCTGGCAGCGGAAATATTCCGAGGTCCTGGTGTTGAAGAGATAGGTGTAGGACTTGCAGGTCGCGGTGTTGAGCTTGCCCGGGGCAAGGCCACGGCTGCACGAAATCCGCTGGTTGTGGCTGAGCTGGTAGTCATCGGCCCGTGCCGCCG
The DNA here is from genome assembly GCF_028128715.1 of Bradyrhizobium sp. CCBAU 51745. Taxonomy (NCBI): domain Bacteria; kingdom Pseudomonadati; phylum Pseudomonadota; class Alphaproteobacteria; order Hyphomicrobiales; family Nitrobacteraceae; genus Bradyrhizobium; species Bradyrhizobium sp. CCBAU 51745. The sequence continues at coordinate 395,107 of NZ_LBJP01000003.1, forward strand.
GCGCCAGCGCCGTCAGTGACATCAAGGCAATCCAGCAAACTTTTACGACGTGACCCATTCGAATCATCCCCACCAATATCTTTGTCGTGTTGCGTTCTAGACTGAAAGCGGAACATAGTCGCGAGGGGACGAACGGAAAATCACAAACTGCTGGTCTAGACGTGATGCGCTGCGACGTCTTCGCAGATTGACCCAGAGACATCGTTCGTGATTTGTTCAAAAGGGCACCCCGACAATGGGGAGGATGGATGATGGCATTTTCAATCAAGACATTTGCAATCGCAGCCGTGCTGGGCGCGTTCGCCGCGTCCGCTCTCGCGCAAAACGCGGCGACGCCGTGGGAGCTCAAGCCGGACACCGGCTATGCTTATGACAAGGACGGCAAGACGTTTTCCTACAAGATGGGCACCAGCAATGCCGGCGAGCTGCTGAAGGGCGCCAAGAAAGTGCCGAGGGGCACGCTGTTCTTCATCGGCCAGAACGGCCAGCTCTACATGCGCAGCGGCCAATATCTGGAAGGCGACGGCAGGTTCAAGTTCGGGCCGGACCAGTAGGTCTAAATTTGTAGGGTGGGTTAGCCGAAGGCGTAACCCACCACTGGCTCTATCAGCTGAGACAGAAGAGGTGGGTTACGCCGAGCAGATGCGCTTCGCGCATCTGCAGGGCTGACCCACCCTACGGCAGCTCGCCACCGTCCTAAAACGCCGCCGCCAATTCCCTTGCGCCGGGCTTGCTGCTGTTCGAGTCCATCCGGTCATCCGTCACCGCGAGCAGCTTCGCCACCGTGTTGTGGCGGATCGCGACGGGATTGCGCTCGTAGCCGCTGCGCTGGAAGAAGTTCGAGGTCGGCACCTGCTCGCGCATCGCCTGCGGCATCGTCACCATGTCGAGGCCGGTGCCGTCGCCGGTGAGGTTCATCATCTCGAGCTCGACAGCCGTCAGCGGACGGGTGTAGCCCTTGGCGCGGGCGAACAGCACCGAGGTCAAGAGCTTGTGGGTTTGCAGCATCGGCCCGACGTCGATGTCCAGCACCATCGCATGCATGGCCCAGCCCTGCGCGGTGTCGCCGATCTTCTCGTGCTCGGACCAGGTATCCGGCACCGACTTCGCATGCGCCACCATCTTCTTCAGAACGGCGAGCTTGTGCTCGAGCGCCTGGCGGGCCGGTCCGGAGGTGCGCGCCACCTTGTCGGCGAGCGCGCGGACGAACTCGTGGCCCTGCTCGGCCAGGAGCTCGACGCTGTTGGTGGTGAGCAGCTGGTTGTAGCCCATCGCGGTCGAGATCGCGCGCTTGCCGCCATTCTCGATCCCCGCCTGTACGTCGTAATTGCCGGTGCCGCCGGTCTCGAAGGAATAGACCCGCACCGCCTGCTCCCGCGTCAGCCCCGAGGCGAGTGCGTAGCGCGCATAGGCGCGCTTGAACTCGACCTCGCTCGTCGGCCGCTGCGGCGTGAATTGATAAAGATCCTGCGCGGCGCGCAGAAGATCGGAGGCCACCGGCAACGGCTTGCGGGGCGGTCGCTCCGGCGTTTCCTCCGGCTCCGGGTTCACCGGCCGCTTCGGCCCGGTATAGACTGGCGGCTGTTCCAGCACGTAATCGTCGAGCGTGATCTGCTGCCCGCTTCGCCGCTTGGCATTGCGGCCCTTGCGCTTCTCCGAGACCTGGCTCCAATAGGCAGCGGCCTCCTGGTCAAAGGCGCCCCTGATAGCCTGATATTCGGCGAGCTTGCGGCGATATTCGAGCACGGCCGGCGAGGCGCCGCCTTGCGCGAAAAACTGCGAGAGCAGCTGGGCGTTGGCATTGCTGACGGCAGGCGGCAGCGCGCCGAACTCCCCGCCACGCGCGGCGGGGACGAGCAGGACGAGCGCCAGTGGAACCAGCGCCAGATGTGTTCGAATCGAATGATGCATGCTGCCCTCTTAGCAGGCATCCGGTAACCGTCACGTTAACACGCCGTTTACCATCTCACTTCCAGGCAAAAACCGGCTGTTCCAGGTCGGTAACGCGGGTCTGCCGCCCCGCCAGCACTTCGCGGAACTGGTAGATCAGCGCCGCGGTCGGCGCGTGGATCAGGCTCATCTGGTGATGGAAGCGAATCACGCGCCCGCTGCTTTCGGGAATCGCCGTGAAGTCGAAGGCATCGTCGCGCTCGATCGTGTCGAGCGCGATGCGATGGACGGAGGCGACCTCGTCCGGGTTCGGGGTCATCGCAGCGCTGTTCGCGGCCCAGACCACAACCGGCGTGATCAGATAGCCGGAGCGCGTCGGGTAATCGTCGAGCAGGCCGAGCACGGCATCGGCTGGAAGCTTGAGCGCGAGTTCCTCGTCGAGCTCGCGCAGCGCCGCCTCGACCGGCGTCTCGCCGGTATCGCAGCGACCACCCGGCAGCGCCCATTGACCGCGGTGCGAGCGCAAACTCGATGCACGCCTCGTCAGTAGAAACGCCGTGTCGTCGCCGTCGTTGGATGCCGTCAGCGCCAGCACCACCGCGGCGCGCTTCAGCGCCGACGGTTCAGTCGCATCGGGCAGCCGCGCAAATGAAGCGCAGGCGGCTTCGATATTCCGTCTGGTGGCATCGTCGAAAGTTCTCATGATGCTTGACTACACCAGGACCGCATCTGATGAAACGAGGAGAGATCAAGCGTTGCGAGGATGGATGAAGCGATGACCAGCAAGGCCGCAGCAAAGCTCAAATCAGACGGCTGGACCATCCTGGAAACCACGGGCTTCATGCACCTCGTCGGCCCCTTGTGGGAGCGCAAGGTCGACGGCCGATACGAATTCGCGCTCGCCACCGAAGACAAGCATCACAACCGTCGCGGCATGGTCCAGGGCGGCGTGATGATGACCTTCGCCGACCGCACCTGTGGCATGACCGCCCGCTACGTCTCCGGCAAGGAGTACATGGCGACGGTTCAGCTCGACACCCATTTCGTCGAGGCCGGCCAGATCGGCGACATCCTGATCTCCCGCCCCCGCGTGGTGCGCTCGACGCGCAGCCTGATCTTCATGAGCACCGAGGTCACGGTCGACGGCCGCTGCATCGTGATGGCCAATGGCGTGTTCAAGATCTTGAAGGGGCCGGCGTAGGCCGCGATCAGGGCCAGCGCTGCAATCGGCGCCCTCCGCTGTCGTCGCCCGGCTTGACCGGGCGACCCAGTACGCCGCGGCGGCTCGACTCTGTTTCGACTGCCTCTGGAATACTGGATCGCCCGATCAAGTCGGGCGATGACACCTGATGTGTGGCATGGGTGTGCTGATCTCGTCATTGCGAGCGCAGCGAAGCAATCCAGCATCCCTCCGCGGACGCATCTCTGGATTGCTTCGCTACGCTCGCAATGACGAGCGCGGCTGGCTATGGTGCCTGACGACAGGACCGTTGAGGAAACAGCCCATGCAGTACCGCCAGCTCGGCCGCTCTGGCCTGAAGGTTTCGCCGATTTGCCTCGGCACCATGATGTTCGGTGGGCCGACGGATGAGGCGACCTCGACGCGCATCATCGCCAAGGCGCATGACGCCGGCATCAACTTCATCGACACGGCGGACGCCTATTCGAAAGGCGGCTCGGAGCAGGTCGTAGGACGCGCGATCGGCAGCAACCGTCACGATTGGGTGCTCGCGACGAAGCTCGCCAACCCCATGGGGGACGATCCCAATCGCGCCGGGCTGTCGCGCCGCTGGGTGTTGCAGGCGGCCGAGGAGAGCTTGACGCGGCTCGGCACCGACCACATCGACATCTACTATCTGCACAAGGAAGACCATGCGACGCCGCTGGAGGAGACGGTGCGCGCGATGGGCGATCTGATCCGCGCAGGCAAGATCCGCTATTTCGGCGTTTCCAACTACCGCGCCTGGCGCGTTGCCGAGATCTGCAACATCTGCGACCGGCTCGGCATCGACCGTCCCGTGGTCAGCCAGCCCTATTACAACGCGATGAACCGCATGCCCGAGGTCGAGCATTTTCCGGCCTGCGCTTATTATGGCCTCGGCATCGTGCCCTATAGCCCGCTGGCGCGCGGCGTGCTCACCGGCAAGTACAAGCCCGACGCTGCCCCCGAGAAGGACACGCGCGCCGGCCGCAACGATGCCCGCATGATGCAGACCGAGTGGCGCCCGGAGTCCCTGCAGCTTGCGCAGGAGATCAAGGCGCACGCCGAGAAGAAGGGCATCACTGCGGGCCAGTTCGCAGTGGCCTGGGTGCTGAACTCCGCCTTCGTCTCGTCGATCATCGCGGGGCCGCGCACTGAAGAGCAGTGGGACGGCTATATCGGCGCGCTCGACTATCGCTTCACTGCCGAGGACGAGGCGCTGATCGACCGGCTGGTGGTGCCGGGCCATCCCTCGACACCGGGCTACAACGACCCCGCCTATCCGATCGAGGGACGTCGCGCGCGGACGGCGTGAACTTGCGGAGGCAGCCCGGAGGTCGAGCCCGAGACGAAGCGGCCGGATGTCGCCACGCTGGCGCTGCTGCGGGGGCGGGATTTTCGACGAGCTGGCCGAGACTTACCCGGCTTTTGCGCTGACCATGATGCAGGCCACCTGACGCCTCTCCCCTCCCTGCCACGAAAAAAACATCGGCCTGACGACAAGTGTCCGCCAGAACGGTTGGAGCGATCGGGGGCGAAACGCCGATGGGTGGCGCGGTGGTATTCCAGACGGGCTTTGTCGATCGGCTGGCCGAGCAAACGGGATCGCAACCAATTTGCGATTCGATGGTTAGTGGGCGGAACTCTCGCCCGTCCGTGGCCCCCTGGCACATGAGCCTGACGATGCGCCTGCCCCGACCGGTTCTGGCTGCAATCCTCGTCTCTCTCGCAAGCCCTTGTTTTGCCGAGCCTTCCACCGCGATCGCGGTGAACAATCCGCCGGCCCAGCAGAATTCTCTTGTCGACATGCTGGCGCTGATGTCGGGCCACTGCAAGACGCTGAAGGTCGACGGGCGTCCCTTTGCCTGCAAGACCGTGGCCTTCGCCCATGACGACAAGGGCCGGGTTAATTTCGCCGTTGCCGTCGACGACCCCAGCGACGAGAACCACGTCGTGTCGTTCTCCGGCGAGAACGGCAAGCGCGCCGACGACAACTCCTACGAGCTGCCGGTCGATCGCATGCTGCTCAATTCCAAGAACCGGCCGAAGGTCGACGGCCTGCCGGTGCCGGCCGCGCAGGCCTCGATCGGCACCTGCCGCCAGACCGGCAATTTCGCGGCCAGGAAGGTGAACGACGTCACCTGCTCGGCGACCGACAGCGAAGGCCGGACATATGAACTGCTGTTCGTCTCCGACGGTAAGCCGGTGAGTGTGCGCCGCATCAGGAAGTCGTCGCATTCGATCCAGGATCCGTTCAAGTAACGACCCCTCCTCGCACCGCCTGTTCATCGGGGCGCGACGCGCATGCTTCCGTTGAAACTCCGCTTCAGCTGGTTATGCTCTTTCGCGCGTCCTCAAGAGGAGGCCGATTGCAAATCGAGGCGGGGCCGAACGTCCAGCAATGCGTATCATCACCGGGCTCGCGCGTATCCTGATCGTCCTTCTGTCCGCCTGCCTGTCGTGTGAATGCGCCGCCGACGGCCCGCGACAGCGCGCCATCCTGGTGCTGGAAGAGGCCGATTTCCGCTCGCCGTTCTATTCCGAAATCTTTGACGGCATCCGTGCCGTCGCAAAACAGAACGGCAATATCGACACGGTGATCTACGGCGAAAGCCTCGATCTCCCACGCTTCCCGGGATCGGACTACGAAGACAGTCTCGTCGATCACCTCAAGACCAAATATGCGCGCCGGCCGATCGACGTCATCGTGTCGATCGGCGTCGCATCAGCCAAGTTTCTTCAGAGGCGGAAGCAGGACATCTGGCCGGCCGCGCCCGTCGTGTACGGCCTCGTGCCTGATCTGCCCGAGGTTCGCGCGGTGTTCCTGCCCAACACCACCGCCATTTTTTCAAGAGTGCGGCCGATTGATATCCTGACCGCAGCGCGCGCCGTCGTTCCGGATTTGACCCGTGTGGTCCTTGTCGGCGGCGCCTGGACCAATCCGCTGGTCTATAGACGCTGGAAGCAGGATTTCGCGGCGGCGATGCCCGGTCTCGAGGTCACCGATCTCTCAGGCACGGTGCTGCGCGATGTGCTCAAGCAGGTCGCCAACCTGCCTGACGGCTCTGCGATCCTGACCTCGGCAATGTATTCCGACGGCGAGGGCACTTATTATTCCCCGATCGCCGCGCTCACGCGCGTTGCCGAAAGCACGAACCGCCCGGTCATCATCACATCCGATACGCTGCTCGGAAAGGCGGGCGTGGGAGGTTTCGTCCTGCTGCCCGACATCATCGGACGGGAGGCCGGCGATGTCGCGATGCGAATTCTCGGTGGCGAGGCACCGTCGAGCATCCCGCCCTTCAACGGAAACAACGTCAAGCCCATCTTCGACTGGCGACAGCTCAAACGCTGGAACGTCGACGAAGCCAATCTGCCTGAAGGCAGCGAGGTGCGTTTCCGTGTGCCGAGCTTCTGGGAGCAGTATTACTGGCACACCATGATCGTCGCGGGCGTGGTGCTGACGCAGGCGCTGATGATCACCATTCTGCTGCGCGAGCGTCACTTGCGCTCCTTTGCGGAAGTCGAGGCACGTCAGCGCATGTCGGAGCTCGCCCACATGAATCGCCGTGCCACCGCGGGCGAGATGTCGGCCTCGATTGCACACGAGCTGAGCCAGCCGCTGGCCGCGATCCTGCTCAATGCCGAGACGGCCAGGCAGGTGCTCAAGAGCCCGGCGCCTGACCTTGGCGAAGTCAGCGACATGCTGGAGCATATTCGCCGTGACGATCAACGGGCGAGCGACGTCATCGCCCGGCTGCGGACGTTTCTGAAGCGGGACCCGACCGAACGGCGCGAGATCGACCTCAACGCAACCGTCGAGGAGGTATTTCGCTTCCTCTCGGTGCAGGCGCTGACCAAGGATGTCGGACTCAGCACGGAGCCATCGTCCGCCAGCATCCGCGTCGAGGCCGACCGGGTCCAGCTCCAGCAGGTCATCCTGAACCTGGTCATGAACGGCATGGATGCGGTGGCGCATCTTCCAGCGGACCGGCGCCGCGTCGTCGGCCGGACCGGCCTCGCCAAGGGCAATCATGCCATCGTCTCCATCGCCGATACGGGCGAGGGCATTCTTGCCGAAAAGCTGACCGAGATCTTCAAGCCGTTCTTCACGACCAAGGCGCAAGGCATGGGGATCGGCCTGTCGATCGCGCGCACCATCGTCGAGGCGCATGGCGGCCGCATCTGGGCCGAGAATGCGCCGTCGGGCGGCGCGGTCTTTCACATCAGCCTGCCGCTGGTCGCGTCGGGATAGTCCGCTCAGGCGAACGCCTTCTCCAGCGTCGCGAAGATCACGGCGAGCGACTTGTCGTGGCGGGTCACGGCGGGGACCCGCCGATCGATCTTCATCAGTTGATAGACCGCCATCTGCGCTGCGCGCACGGAATATTCGACGGTGAAGACGACGTCGTCGGGAATCTCGACGAACTGGCTGACGAAAGCCAGGTTCACCGAATTTTTCGGCACTGGCAGCGGCCGGTCGGTCAGATGCCGCGGCATGAACATGCTGGTGATGTAGGGCATGCGGCAGGGAATGCAGATCGCGTCCTCGAATATGGCGCGGTCGAAATTCAGATGACCGCAGAGCTCTCTCAGGATGTCGGCGCCGCCGCAATCCGACATCGGCTTGGCGACGAAATTGCCGATGCGGTCAGGATGCAGCGCATAGCCCCAGAACACCTGGACGTTGTCAGGTTGGCCTGCGAAATGCGGTTGGTGATAGAGCACAACCGACATCAGCCAGTTGGAATCCTTGAATGTCACCAGCCCGCCGGTGCCGGCCCTGTTGCCGGAGAAGGCTTCCATCTGGTCGAAGAAGCGCGGGTCGCGGCATGTGCCGGTGAAGGACAGCCAGTAGGATTCGGGGATCGAGCTGTTGAACACCGCCGGATTGCCGAATTCGGGACGCCCCCTGGCAATCGACTCCCAGAGCGCCCAGCCCTGGCTGTCGTCCTTGGTCAGGGAAGGCGCGGGCTCGCTCATGGTGCCCAGGCTCGAAGCATCCGTCATCGAGCCGTTCTGGAAGAACACGAGATCGCCGTCCTCGATAAGGACATTGCCGGTGCGGCCGTCGCGGTCCAGCACGAGCTGGCTTACCCGCAGCTTCTCGCCCGCTTGCTCGAAGGTCATGTCGGTGACGCGCGTCCCTCGCACGAATTGCACGCCCTGCCGCTTCAGCCAATCCTCGAGCGGCCGCACGATCGCGTCATACTGATTGTAGACCGTACGCTTGACGCCGCCGAGCGTCTCGATGCGCGGGAATTCGTTCATGAAGCGGTGCAGATAGCGCTTCAGCTCGACCGCACTGTGCCAGGGCTGGAAGGCAAAGGTGGTCTGCCACATGTACCAGAAATTCGATTCGAAGAATCCCGGCGACAGCCAGTCGGTGATACGACTGTTCCCGAGCGTCTCTTCCGACGCCTCTGTGAGCCGCAACAGCTCGAGCCGGTCGCGGGCGGTGAAGCCCATATGCGAGACGTCGATCTTGAAGCGGTTCCGGTCGACCAGGCGTGCACGCGAATGCGCCGGGTTCTCCTCGTTGAACGCCACGGTTTCGTCGCGCACGCTGTGGCCCGGACGTTCGAGCGAGGGAATGTCCGACAGCAGGTCCCAGCTGCATTCGTAATGGTCGGTGGTGAGCATGCGACCGCCACGCAGCGAATAGGCGCCGTTCGGGAGTAGCGCACCGTCGAGACTGCCGCCGAGCAGCGGCTGCGCCTCATAGATCATGATGTCGCGCCCCGACACTTTCGCGTCGCGAATCAGGAACGCCGCGCCTGCGAGCGATCCGACGCCACCGCCGATGAAATACGCCTTCATGCCTTGCCTCGATTGCAGCCCGATTGATCGGCGCGACATTGCATCTGATAGCGACGCGGAAAGTTGCGCTGGATCAAGTGCCGCGGATGGTGCGTTTCAAATCGAAGTGAAGGCTCACGCCTTGCCGTTGGCTGGGTGGCCATGGCATGGAGTTCTCTCGCGACGGCCTCGATTCTCTGTTGGAGCGCCCCATGACGCGTGACCGCCTTTTTTTGCTGCGCCAGGGTTTCGAAGACCCTGCCCTTCCCGGCCGCCATTTCTTTTGCTGGCACTGTGCGCTGATCGAGGGCCTGCTCACCTCCTTTCCAACGCTTGCACAAGAACTGGACGTCGAGCGCATCGCGTGGCCGAAGCCTCGGCAGGACGTGATCGCACTGGTCGGCGAGGAGAATCAGTGGCTGCCACTGCTGGTCCTCGCCGACGGGACAACCTCGCCTCATCAGACCGGCAGCCGTCATGGGCGCGCCTTCATCAACGACAAGGATGCCATCATTGCCGCGCTGTCGGAGCGCCACGGCTTTCCCGAGCCGCATCCGTGAGACCGTCCCGAAACGAGGGATAATCGGCATTGCCTGAACCGGCGAGCGCCCGGCATAGTCTGCAAAATTGCGGAATCCGTCGCCATGCCCGATCCCCTTCCCGCCCTCATCGTCGTCGACGTCCAACGCGCGTTCGACGAATGGGAGGCGGCGGGCAAGCGGCGCAACAATCCGGATGCGATGGCGCGCATCGTTGACCTGCTCGCCGCGTTCAGGGCGAGCGGCGCGCCGATCTTTCATGTCCGCCACGAAGGCACCAAGCCGAACTCGACATTCCTGCCCTCGCGCTCCGGCTACGCCGTCAAGGACGAGGCGCGCGAGCAGGGCGGCGAGCCCGTGATCGTCAAGCGCGTCAACAGCGCGTTCATCGGCACGGATCTGGAGACGCGCCTGCGCGCAAGCGACATCGCCACGCTCGTGATCTGCGGCGCCACCACCAATCATTGCGTGGAGACGACGACACGGATGGCCGGCAATCTCGGTTTCAACGCGCAGCTGGTGCGCGATGCGACCTGGACGTTCGACCGCATCGGCGCCGATGGCGAAACGCACGCGGCCGAATCGATCCATGCGATGACGCTGTCGAATCTCAACGGCGAATTTGCCCGCATCGTGACCACGAACGAGGTGATCGCCTCGCTCAAAACGGTGCGACAATAAATCTCAGCGCAATTTCGCGACGATCGCATGCGTCGTTTCGACGCCCACTCTCGCCGGAACGCGGGTAGCGCCCATCTGTTGTCACGCGATATCTCAACTGGAGTGATGACATGAAATATCTCTTTGTCGCGATGGCCATCGGCGCTGCTGCACTCACCGCGTCGGCGGCCAACGCGGCGAGCGGTGGAAAGGCCAGGCCGAACGTGCAACCCGGCCAATCAACCGACATCAGCGCGCAGCACAGACACGGTCATCGCCATCAGCACTGGCGTCCGCATCATTACGGCTATGATCGCCGGCACCATCGCAGTTATGGCTATTACCCGCGGCACCACGGCTATTACGGAGGCGGCCCCTACGGCTATTACGGCGGCCGCGGTCCCGGCGTGACATTCAGCTACGGCGGCAGCCGCTGGTGAGACGCCAGGCCCGCAGAGATGCGGGCCTGCTTTCTCAACCTTGCAAAATGATCCCGGCCGTTTCCAGACCGCTCGCAAGTGCGGCCTCGACCGTTCCCATGTCCCGCCCGCGGTAGAGCGCCTCGCCGGAAAACAAGATCGAGCCATCGGCGCGCGCGAGAATCTCTTGCGCCGCCCGCGTCCGGGGCGTCGCCCAGGAATAGGCGCCGCGGGCAAAGGGATCATTCGCCCAGTTGGCGGCGGCCGCCGCCACGAGGTCCCGCGCGATATGTTCGCGCGGCAGGCCGAAGATAGCGGCGAGCGAGGCGATGCCGGCATCGATCAGTCCTTGCTGATCGAGATGCGCCAGCCCCGCCGTTCGCGGACCGCCTAACCATCCCGTCAGCACGGGATGCTGATCCGGATGGCGCGTCCACCACACCGGAATGGTCTCGTCCGACAGCAGGAAGAGCATGTCGGCAAGCTCTTCGCGCTGCTCGCGCCACCACGCTTGTTTGAACCGCAGCAGGATCTTGATGACGCCGCCGAAGCCGATGTCGTCTGCGGCTGCCGCTTTCGCACGCGCGGCCGCGGGCAGCGCGATCTCGCGCAACAGCGGCAGCGGCACGGTGACGATCACGCGATCGCAGTGTTGCAACTCACCGCCGGCACAACGGACGATGACCTTGCCTGCCTCCTCCTCGATGGCGGTGACCACGGCCCCGAGGTGAAGGACAACGCCGGACTTGCGGCACTCGGTGAGGAGAAAATCGATCAGGCCGCCATAGCCGCCGTCGAGGCGCGCCTGCATCGCGTGTCCGTCGTTCATCCATTCGTCGCGCAGCGCCAGCGTCGAGGCGCGCGCGGGATCGGCCGCATCGTAGCCCTCGACCATGCGTTCGACCGCATGCCGTAGTCGCGCGTACTCCGGCCCGGCAAAATACCGGCGCAGGAACTCGGCGACGGTGAGATCGTCCTTCAAGTCCTTCACTGCCGCATGGAGCTGTTCGTCGTAGGGCTCGCGCGGGTTCTCGCGCGAGAATGTCGTGCCGTCGAAGCTCCATTGCGCTCCGCCGATCGTGCGCACAGTGAGCCCCGCCTCGCGCGCGAGGCTGCGCGTCACCGGCGCCTCACCATGGACGAACTCGGCACCGCCATCGGCAGCATAACCGAACTCCGACGCCGGCAGCGGATGGATGCGCCCGCCGCAGCGCTCGCGCGCCTCCAGGATCGTGACCCGTCTTCCCCCGCGTGCGAGCTCGCGCGCCGCCATCAGGCCGGCCGCGCCCGCGCCGACGATGACGATGTGCTCGGACGTGTCAGGCATGCTGCAGATGGCGCGCGGGATCGTTCTGGATCAGATAGCGCAGCAATAGGACGCCGCCGCCGAGATCCTGCGTGCTCGCCAGCGTCATCGCGCGGAGCGGCGCGCGCTTGTCGCCGTCGGCCTCGGTCGAATCAAACACGAAGGGCGCGCCCCTGGCGCCGTCGATCGCGGGGCTGAGGATCAAATTGAACTCGTCGATCAGGCCGGCGCGCAGGAACGCGCCATTGGCAACGCCGCCGCCCTCGACCAGCAGACGCTTGACGCCAAGCTCGCGATTGAGGATCTCGACCATCAATGCCAGGTCGATCTCGGACTTGCCGGCAAAAATGTAGGACACGCCCTCGCCGCGCAGGCCGGCGAGATGCGAATCCGGTACGCTCTCGGTCAGCACCACGACGATCGGATCGCCGCCGATATCGGAGCGGCCCCAGCCGATCTTGCCATGCGCGTCGAGCACGACGCCGTAGGTGTCGGCATCGCGCCGCGCGAACCAATTCTCGCGCGGGAACTTTTCGTCCGACGTTTCCGGATAGGGCTTGCCTTTGGCGAACTCCGAGCCGGTGACACGGCCGATCACCCAGGCATCGCCGCCGAGCCGGTCATGGATCTTCTCGAACCAGTCGGTGCCGGCGCCCTTCGGACGCCAGCGGCTGGGATGGGTGCGGCCATCGAGGCTCGCATGCATCAGGCAGATGACGTAAGGCTTCATGCACATTCTCCGCGACAGCTTCTCAAGCCGGCTGGTTGCCCTTCTCGCGATCGTTCACGATCACCGCGAGCGGATTGAGTTTTGGCGGCGCGACCAGCTTGAGCGTATTGCTGTCGTGATGATTGAACGGTGCGCCGCGGACGAACAACGCGGTCTGGATCTGATAGCTCCAGCTGCCGTCGTCGTTGAAGGTGATATCGCAGCGGTAAGAGTCGGTGCGGAAGGCTTGTTCCAGGAAGTCGGTCGAGCAGATTCCGTAGGTCGTGTCGCCGCGCTTCGCTGCAACCGAGATGGTCCTGTCCTCCGGCTTGGCATGGCCCGAGGCGAGCAGCACTTGCCCGCGCGGGATCGCCAGTGTCTGCATGATCAAGCCGGTCGCGGGCTCCCAGAGCCAATAGCCGACCTGGTCGTGGAAGGTGATGTCTTCCTCAGGTGTATTGATGTGGATGTGATAGCGCAGGCCGTAAAACAGCTGCGGCCCGTTGGCCTGCGGATCGATCGGGTCCATCCTGACGTGCTCGATGAAGGTCCGCCGCTCCGGTCCCCCCGCCTTCGGATTGATATCAATGCCCTTGTCGGCCTGCCAGGTGCCGGCGAGCCGGCGCAGCGGCCCGAGATTGGCGAGGCTGTCAGGGGAAACGTCCTCGGGCTCGGTGAAGATGTCGGCGGGAAGGGGGAGCATGGCGACCTCGCATCGTTGCGCCGAGCGGTCATAGCACACGAGTGGTGCGAAACACCTGTCATGGAACCGGAAGGCTGCCCCGCGCGCTATGGGGTCTTGAGTGCAGGCCGGCCAAGGAGCGGATCTTGGCTTGGCGCTGCGCAACCTCTACCCCGAGCGCCAGGTCCTTGTCATATCAGGCCATGCCGATAACGAGGGCTCACGCTCGATTGGTCACGGCTGACAAAGCCGGTCCGAAGCGATGAGCTGGCGGCGACCTGACGAAGGCAGGGCGGGAAGGGCAGCGAGGCCGGCTCTCAGGCGGCCTCGTGTGCCGACGCCGCGCGCTGCTCGAGCATGCCGATCGTCGCGACCAGATTGTCGCGTCGCGCGCGAAGGCTGGCCGCGAGCGGCGGATAGGTCGGCTGTTGCGGGTCAAACACCCCGGCCTTGGCCTCTTCCTCCAGAATGTCGGTGTTGAGCAGCCGAACGCGCCACCACAAATCGGCGATCAACGCGTCGAGCTTGAGCTCTCCAACTGCACCAGAACGGGACATTTCCTGCATCACTTGCCTCAACCTGAAACGGCCTCTCCGATGAGGCCTGGCTTTGGTGCGGACTGAGCAAGGGGAGTGCCAGAAACGGGCTGCGGGAGCGCTGACGACAGCCGCCGGCGCACACCACGTCAAATCAGCGGCGCGCCCTGCCGCAGATTCATGTGCCTGTTAACGTCCTTGTAGAGCAGATAGCGGAAGCGGCCGGGGCCGCCGGCGTAGCAGGCCTGCGGGCAGAACGCGCGCAGCCACATGTAATCGCCGGCCTCCACCTCCACCCAATCGCGATTGAGGCGATAGACCGCCTTGCCTTCGAGGACGTACAGCCCGTGCTCCATCACATGCGTCTCGGTGAAGGGGATCGTTGCTCCCGGTTCGAACGTCACGATGTTGATGTGCATGTCATAGCGCATGTCCGAGGGATCGATGAAGCGTGTGGTGGCCCACCGCCCGTCCGTATCGGGCATCGGCACCAGTGTCATCGAATCTTCATTGGTCACGATCGGCTCTGGGTCGGCCAGACCAGGCACGCGCTGGTACAGCTTGCGGATCCAGTGCAGCTGCGCCGGTGCCGTCCCGCGATTGCGCAGGCTCCAGGCGTATCCCGGGGGCAGATAAGCGAAACCGCCAGCCTTCAGCTCTCGTTCCTTGCCGGCCAGCTTGAGCGTGATTTGCCCGCCCGCGACGAAGAGCGCACCCTCGGCGTCCTTCTCGGGCTCGGGAATTTCGCTACCTCCATTCGGCCTGATGTCCATGAGGTAATGGGAGAACGTCTCGGCGAAGCCGGAGAGCGGCCGCGCCAGCACCCAGACACGGCTGTTGTCCCAATGCGGCAGATGGCTGACGACGATATCGCGTTGCACGCAGTTCGGTATGACGGCGTAGGCGGTGGTGAAGACGGCGCGGCCGCTGAGGAGATCCGTCTGCGGCGGCAGGCCGCCCTGCGGGACGTGATAGGTGCGCGATGACATCGTCAGGCCTCGTGGCGGTCAGGCATGAGGTCGAGCTGCATGGTCTCGTCCAGCCAATATTCTTCGAGATTGTTGCCGTCGCCCTTGCGGTCGACGACGAGGAACGGGCTTGCGGCCTTGAGCACCAGAAGCGGATGGTGCCAGCAATTGCGTGCATAGTTCACGCCCTGTTGGCCCGTCGCCGCGAACGCCCGATAGCTCTCAGGCTTGCGCGGGTCCGTGCAAACGACGACCAGCCAGTCCGCGCCATTGAGCGGCATGAACAGCTGGCTTCCCAGCGGATGGCGCTCCATCAGGCGGATGGCGATGGGCGCCGGACGCATAGAGGCGACAAACCAGCTGATATTGGTCTGTCCGCCTTCAGCAGTGACATCGATCTCGGCGAGATCGTTGAATCGCTCAGCAAAACCCTGGTTGATCGACAGGGGGATCGCCCCGTCCGTCTCGATGACCTCGCCGAACGGCGCGAACGCCTGCTTCGTCAGGGGTTCAATCGAAAGCCTTACCATCGCTGACCTCAACACTTTCTACGCTCAGAGCGTCTGCAGACCCGCGACGGGCGCAGGCGCACCATCAGGTTCGGCCAGCAACATCTCGCCCTGAGGATCGATCTCGCCGTCCAGGATGCGATGCGCCCTGGCGCGATCAAGGTCGCCTTCCCATGCGGCGACAACGACCGTCGCGACGCAGTTGCCGACATAGTTGCCGAGCGCGCGAGCAATACCGATGAACCAGTCCACCGACAGGATCAGCACGAGGCCGATCGCCGGGATGGCCGGGATAGCCGACAGCGTCGCGGCGAGAACGACGATCGCCGAGCCGGGGACGCCATGGGCCCCCTTGGAGGTGAGCAGCGCGACGCCGAGGATTGCCAGAAGATCACCCAGAGCCAGCGGCGTGTTGGTCGCCTGTGCAATGAACACCGCCGCCAGGGTCAGATAGATCGAGAACGCATCGAGGTTGAACGAGTACCCGGTCGGGATGACGAGGCCGACGGTCGATCGCTTGATCCCGAGCAGCTCGAGCTTGCGCATGGTCTGCGGCAGCACGCTGTCACCGGCGGCCGTGCCGAGCACGATCATCAGCTCCTCACGCAAGTACGCCAGCAGCTTAAACAGGCTGAAGCCGGACAGCCGCATGATCGATCCGAGCACGGCCACCACGAACAGCACCACCGCCAGGTAGAACAGCCCGACGAGGCCGCCGAGCTGCTTCAGCGAACCGATGCCGTACTTCCCCACGGTGAACGCGATCGCGCCGAACACGCCGATCGGAGCGAGGCGGACGACGAAATTCATCATCTTGAAGATGATCTCGTTGACGCGCTCGATGAAATCGACCACCGGCCTTGCGCGCTCGCCGCACAACGACACCGCGCAGCCGAACATGATCGAGACGATCAGCACCTGCAGCACATCGCCAGAGCTGAACGCGCCGACGATCGTTCCCGGAATCAGCTTCATCAGGAACTCGGAGACGCCGCCGCCGGCGACCTGGGCCGCGGTCTGGCTGAAGCCGCTGAGCGCCTTGGCATCGAGCGTCGCGGGATCGATGTTCATTCCGGCGCCGGGCTGGAAGTAATAGGCGAGCGCGATGCCGAACACCAAGGCGACAGTGGTGACGATCTCGAAATAGAGCAGCGCGCGGATGCCGACCCTGCCGACCTTCGAAAGGTCTCCCGCCGCCGAAATTCCGTGCACCACGACGCAGAACACGATGACGGGCACCAGCATCTTGATCAGCTTGATGAAGCCGTCGCCGAGCGGCTTCATCTGCAAGGCCGTATCAGGATAGGCCATGCCGAGCCCAATGCCGAGCGCGAGTGCGACGACGACCTGGAAGAAGAGTGACTTGAAGATCCTGGGCATGGCTTTCCTCGGCTGGCGGGATTGGTGTCGGTCTGGCTTGGTCGGCGACTTGAGCCTTTCGCCATTATTGTCGTTGGCGCTGCGACGCGCTGCGTGCAGGGCTACTGGCCGCTTTCAGGGCGGACGACGGCTGCATCGGTCATTCGTTGACCAGGCACGACATCAAGTCCAATATATAGAACGACACGATTGATAGGTTTTCGCTATGGATCTTCGCCAGGTCAGGTACTTCATCGCGGTGGCCGAAGAGCGCAGCTTCACCCTCGCCGCGCGGCGGCTGAACCTGTCGCAGCCGCCGCTGAGCCAGCATATCCAGGCCCTCGAGGCCGAGCTTGGCACGCCGCTGCTCTACCGGACCAGCCGCAAGGTGGAGCTGACGCAGGCTGGCGAAGCGATGCTGCTGCGCGGCCGCGCCATCCTGCAACAGGTCAAGTCAGCGGAAGACGAGGTGCGCTCGATCGGCGCCGGCCTGGTGGGAACGCTGGATCTCGGCGCGACCGGGTCCATCCTGCGCGGTCCTCTCGCCGAGCTGCTTGCGGCCTACCGGCAGGTCGCGCCGTTGGTGAAGATGACCGTGCACGAACAGGCACCGGCTCTGCAGATCGCGGCCCTGCTCAACCGGACCACCAACATCTCGCTCATCCGCGGCGTGCCCACCGAGCGCGACCTCACCAGCAGACTGGCATGGCGGGAAGAGGTCGTTCTCGCCGTCCCCCGCACTCACCCCTTGGCAAGGCGCAAGCGCGTCGCGCTTTCCGAGCTGGCGTCGGAGGATCACGTCGTGCTCGACCCCGACAGCTCCGATTTCGCGCGCTATGTGCAGAGCTGCTGTGTCGATGCCGGCTTCCTGCCAAAGGTGTCCCAGCAGGTCGTCGACGCGCAGTCGATCCCGAGCCTGATTGCAGCCGGCTTCGGCGTCGCGCTCGTGCCGCAGTCGATCGCGCGCTTCACGACGTCAGACATCGCCTTTCGCCCCATCCGCCCCTCCCCGCCCGCCGCCGACGTGTTCCTGGTATTTCGGGAAGACGAGACCTCGATGGTGGTGCACAATTTCATCAAGCTGGCGCTGCGATATTTGGGGCAGCGGAAGAAGGTGGGGCAGGTCGCGAGTCAGCCATAGAGCCCGGCGACAATCGGCATGCGGGCGGCGCGGACGGCGGGAAACAATCCGCCGAACAAGCCGACGGCGAGCGCGAGCAACAGGCCCTGGCCGATCAGGCGCGGGCTGAGCTCGAAGTTGAACACCACCTGGCTGAAGCTTGCGCCCATGGTCGAGGCGGTGAAGCCGTCGAAGACCAGATAGGTGGCTGCGGCGCCGATCATTCCGCCGATCGCAGCCAGGATCAGCGACTCCACCAGCGTGCCGACGAACGCCGAAAAGCCGCCGAACCCGATGGCGCGCAGGGTCGCGATCTCGGTCGCCCGCGCCGCGACCGAGGAGTACATCGTGTTGAGCGCGCCGGCGAGCGAGCCGAACGCCATCGCGATCGCCAGCGGCCAGCCGAGCCTCTGGATCAGGTCCGACGTGTTCGACGCCTGCTGGGCGAAATAGGCGGCCTCGGACATCACGTCGAGCTTGAGACGTGGATCGTTGTCGCTGTAGGCGCGCAGCGTCTCGATCGCCGCCGGACTGGTCAACCGCGCCCGCACGGTCTGGACGGCGCCGGCGCGGTTGAACAGGCTCTGCAGCACCGGGAGATCTGCCCAGATTTCCGATTCGAACACGCTGCCGTCGGCGCCGAAGATTCCGACCACCGACCACCTGACATTGTTGAACGTCACCGTCTGGCCGAGCTCGAAGCCCTCGAATTCCTTGCCCAGCGCCCTGCCGACGATGATCTCGTTGCTGCCCGGATTGAACATGCGGCCCGCGATCATGACGGCGCCGCGGCGCAAGCCCGGGCCCTGCGGGCCGAGGCCGCGCAGCGGCAGGCTGGCCTTGGTCCCGGTGCTGCGCTTGATTCCATTGACGGTCAGATAGAGCTCGCCCGAGGTCTGCGGCTTGCCGTCGGATCCCCTCGCAATGCCGGGGCCGTCCTCGATCAGCCGGGCCTGGTCGCGCAACACCACGCTGTTGATCTCCGAAACCGCGCCGCTGCGCAGCACGACCGCGATATCCTCCGCGCCGGAATCCGCGATGGTGCGCCTGAAGCCGTTGGCCATGGAGAGGAACGCCAGAAGGACCGTGACGACGAGGCCGACTGCGATCACCGTCGCCAGCGACAGCCACAGCCGCTGCGGCAGGCTCTTGAGATTGATGGCGGTGACCGCCAGGATCTGCAGGATCATCGAGCGCATCGGGTCAACTCCGTCCGAGCGCAGTGACGATATTGAGGCGCATCGCGTTGAGCGCCGGCACCAGGCCCGTGATGATGCCGAACACAACCATTAATCCCACGGCCGCCGCTGCGATATCGGGGTATAACGATAGCGTTGGAACGAAGCTCATCAGGCTATCGCGCACCCGCGTGATCAGAAGCAGCGCGACGCCGAGGCCGGGCAGGCCGCCGAGCAACGCCAGCAGGATCGATTCGCCCAGCACCATGCGCAGGATGCGGCCGCCGGAAAAGCCGAGCGTCTTCAGCACGCCGATCTCGCTGGTGCGCTCGCGCACCGTCATCACCATGGTGTTGCCCACGATCATCAGGATGGTCACGAAGGCCGCCCCGACCACCAGCTCGACGATCAGGGCGACGTTGCCGAGCTGGGCGGCGAACGCTTTGTTGAAGGCCTTCTCGCTGTCGGTCGTGGTCTCGTAGGGCGAATTGGCGAACATCCCGTCGATGGCGTCGATCACGCGCTCGTTCGCGGCCACCGATGTGGTGCGCAGCGCCAGCCAGTTGATCAGGTCCTTGCCGAACGAGCGGGTCTCGTTGAAGTAGTCGTAGCCCATCACCATGACGTTGGTGTCGGCCTGCGGAATGCGGGCGGTGAAGCTGCCGACGATGATGAAGTCCCAGGCGTGCGAGCCGCTCCTTTGCGACCAGATGCTGCTCGAGATCGGAATATGATCGCCGACCTTCCAGCCCCACTTCTCCATCAGGCGCGCTCCGACCAGAACGCCGGTTCGCTCGCGGATGAAGGCGGCGCGCGCCTCGGGCGAGAACACGAAGTCGCTGTCGCGAAGCTTCATCCAGTTCTCGGGATCGACCGCGAAGGCAGCGATGAAGTTCCTCGGCTCCTGGTAGTAGCCGCCGAACCAGCTGAAATGGGTGATCTGGGCGACGCCGTCGATGGCGGCGACGCGATTGTAGTAGGAGATCGGCAAGGGCTGGGTGAAGTTGATCTTGTTGAGGACCACCAGGCGGTCGGGCGTGGCGCGGTCTTGCCCCGCGTTGAAGGCGCGCTCGAAGCTCGCCAGCACGCCGAAGATCGCAAACGCGATCAGGATCGAGACCATCATCAGGATGGCCCGCAATTTCCGGCGGAACAGATTCTTGCGGATCAGGACCAGATCGTTCACGCCGCGAGCTCCTTCTCGATGAAGTGGCCCTTGTCGAGATGCAGCGATCGCCTGGCGTATTGCGCCGCCGCCGGATCGTGGGTCACCATCACGATGGTCTTGCCGAGATCGCGGTTGAGCACTTGCAGGATCGACAGCACCTCGTCGGCGGTGGTGCGATCGAGATCTCCGGTCGGCTCGTCGCAGAGCAGCAGCGCCGGATCGGAGACGATGGCGCGCGCGATGGCGACGCGCTGCTGCTGCCCGCCCGACATTTCCTTGGGATAGTGCTTGACCCGTTCGGCGAGCCCGACCACGCCGAGCGCGGTCTCGACCCGCTGGCGCCGCTCCTTGCGGCCGAGCCGCGTCAGCAGCAGCGGCAATTCGACATTCTGCGCCGCGGTCAGCATGGGCATCAGATTGTAGAACTGGAAGATGAAGCCGATATGCGATGCGCGCCAGCGCGAAAGCTCGCTCTCGGACAGGCGATCAAGACGCTCACCTGCGACCTCGATCTCGCCGGCGTCGGACCGGTCGATGCCACCGAGCAGGTTGAGCAGGGTGGTCTTGCCGGATCCCGAGGGTCCCATCACCGCGACGAAATCGCCGCGTGGAATGGCGAGGTTGAGACCATCGAAGATGGTGATCGTCTCCTTCCCCTTGGTGAACCGCTTGCACAGGTCGACGATGTCGATCATCGGGTCGATTGGATCGGTCGGCGATAACATGGATCTTGCTCCCGCGTGCCTTAAGGGGAATCGGATCGCGCCGCGTTGGGCGCGCCGTCGTCCAGGAATGTGACCTTGATCGCCATATCAGGCAGGATGCGCGCATCTTTCACGTCCATGCCGACGCGGACCTTGACGGTTGCCTTCTCGCGATTGGCGGTGGGCACGATGGCGATGACGGCGCCCGGGATGCGCCAGTCCGGATAAGCGTCGAGCGCGGCCTCGACGCGGGTGCCGGCATGCAGGCGGCCGATCGAGGCTTCGTTGACGTCAACCTCGACCTCGATCGAGTCCATGTCGACGATGGTGCAGATGCCGGTGCGGGTGAAGCCGCCGCCGGCCGACAGCGGCGAGATCATCTCGCCGGGTTGCGCGCTGCGGTCGACCACGACGCCGGCGAACGGCGCGCGGATCCGGTGCTTGCCGAGCACCTCGCCGTAGCGCTGGGCCTCGAGCCGGGCCGCCGCCAGCTGCGCCTCCGCCTGGTGGAGCTGGGCCCGCAGCACGCCGGCTCTCGCCTGCGCCTTGGTCAGATCGGCCTCGGTGGCATAGTTCTTCCCCGACAGCGTCTGGGTACGCGTGAGGATTCGCTCGGCGTCGGCGAGGTCGGCGGCAATGGCGGCCGCGGCCGCTTCCGAAGCCTCGGCGCGCGCCTGCGCCAGCGCGTAATCCTTGTCGGCGAGGACATCGTCGAGCCTGGCGAGAACCTGGCCTGCCTGCACCACCATGCCCTCATCGACCAGGAGCTCGACCACCTTGCCGGTGACCTCGGCCGCGATGGTGGCCTTGCGGCGGGCCACGACATAGCCGGACGCGATCAGGCTGCCCGTGCTGCCAGGCGCAAGCGCCACGCTCCTCTGAACCGTATTGTCGGACCGGACGAGCTGAGGAGACGGTCCCTCGACGGCTGGTGCCTGCGCCGGCTGTATCGGGCTGCCGAGCCAAAGCACCACGCCGCTTCCCAGCCCGATCAGGACGATCAAACTCCCGATGGCCGGAAGCAGCCATCGTCGCGGCCGCGACGAAGGCCCGGCCGGCGGGGGCCGGTCGATCATGAGCGAGCGGAGCGAGCGCGTCCTGTCATCCATCTCGAGAGCTTGCCCGGTCCGGCAAGCGCTCTCTCGCCCGATACAGAATTCGGCTAGCCGATTTTCAACGGGATTGGCCGATTCTGAAGTTTTCGTCGTTTTCCAAGGCCATCTTTTCCGAGGCCATCTTTTCCGAGGCCATCTTTTCCAACGCCATGGCCGCCGACCGGGCCAGCGCATCGCGACGGAATTCGGTCGGCGTCAGGCCGACTTCCGCCTTGAACGCACGGTTGAACGGTCCGATCGACTGGAAACCGGCGTCCATGGCGATCGTCAGCACCGCAACGTCCCGTTGATCCGGATCGGACAACGCCGCCTTGGCCTCGTCGATGCGATAACGGTTGAGAAAGGCATTGAAGTTGCGATAGCCGAGGCCCTCATTGATGGCCTGGCGGAGCCGGTATTCCGGCAGGTCGAGCTTGGCCGCGAGGGCGCCGATGGTGAGGCCTTCCTGCCGATAGATCCGTTCGACCGTCATCAAGATGTCGAGCCGGCGCAACAGCAGCGACGCTGTGGCATCGCGACGGCCGCCGGCCGCTTTGATCGGAAGCATCCGATCCGCAGTTTCGGAGGTAGTCGTCGCCGCCATCACGGGGACAGCCGGCGGCGGATGGAACAGGGCCCATCCGGCGAGTGCCGCGATGGCCAGCAGACCGGCCGATGTGACCAGGCTGGCTGATATGCCGACGCTCCTGGCCGAGATCGACGTCAGGTCCGGGACGGACAGCAAGACGACAATGAGCAGCGCGAGAATCAGGACTGCGAGCCGCAGCCGGCGCCGGCCGGGGACAAGGTCGGTCTTCCACGTCCTGACCGTCTGCACGGCTGCGGAGAGCGACAGGATAATCGCCAGCATCGACATCGATCGAACGCCTGCCTTGGCGAATATCGGCCACGTCGTCCAGGTGAAGATCACCGAGAACCAGACGGCGACGACGGCCAGCCACAGGGCGCCGTGCCAGCGCCGAACCACGAAATCGTCGTCGAAACTCGCACGCGCCCACAACCATACGAGCACCGGATTGGCGCCGAGGACCGGCATGATCCACCAGACCGCTGCCTTCGGCACGAACGGTGCCGTCACGATTGCGTAGAGCGCGCCCGAAGCGGCCATGGCGACGCTGAGCCATTTGATCGTATCCAGCGGGCGAACACGCCCCAGGGTTACGACCACCATCATCAGGAAAAGACCGGCAACTGCGCCGCGCAGGCCGAGGTCAAGTGCGGTGGCTTCCATGCTGTCCGTGATTCCCACCGGCGAAACCCAAGATGTTGCAGGTGCCAGCGGATTGTTGCCGTCGAAGCGCCGCTCGGCAATTCATGTGCAGACGCTACAACCTGGAGGATAGTCGGACGCGCGTCCTGTGGCAAACCATGAACGTTCGCGTGTCAGCCGAACTTGTAGGGTAGCAGGCGTTCGCCGAAAGCTTCGCCGCGCCAGATCAATTGCAGGCCCGCGACGATCTCCGCCCCGTAGATGGCGTAGGGGATTTCGATCGACTTCAGCCAGGGTGCAACCCATTGGTTGAGAGGCGTGCCGTCGATGCTGACCAGTTCGCAATCGCCGGGGATTTTCAGGCCGCGTTCAAGCGCGCGCCGGTTCACGCCATAGGCGATCTGGTCGCTCACGCAGAGGATGGCGTCCGGCCTGTCGCGGCCGCCGAAAATTCGCGCACCGGCATCGTAGCCTATCTGCAGATGCGATCGCCCGTCTCCATCGGCCCGGATGATCGCGTCGTCGGACCATCCACGCTCCCGCAGTCTGGCCAGGAAGCCCGACACACGGTCGCGCGATGCGGACGAGCCCAGCCGCGGAAAAACGACGGCCGGGGCGCGCCGTCCGAGATCGGCGAAGTGGTCGGCGACGGCCGCGCCGGCTGCGGAATCGTCGATACCGACGAACGGACCGTTGCCGCTTGGATTGCGGCGGGTCACGAAGACCGTCGGGGCGCCGGACGCGGACAACTCGCTCAACCCGGGGCTGGCGACGGCCGCAACGAGGACATAGCCGCGCACCATCTGGGCCCGCATCGCGTAGAGATATTCGTCCTGAAGTTCGGGTCGGTCGTGCGTATCGCACAGGACCATGACATAGCCGGCCTCGCGCAGTGCGGCCTCGGTCGAGCTCGCGATGGTCGCCATGGCCGGATTGTCGAGATTGGCCGCGATCATCGCCACAAGCTGGCTTTGTCCGCTCTTGAGCGCCCGTCCGACCGGGTTTGGCCGGTAGCCGACCGCCTCGATCGCATCGAGCACCCGCGCCACCGTCGCCGGGGAGGCGCGGCGCATCTCACCGTTGACGATCCGCGATACGGTCGAAACGGAGACGCCGGCCCGGGCCGCAACGGTGGCAAGTGAGACGTCTTCCGGCATCGGCCTCCATGGGGACTGGTCCGAATGCAACCTATAGCGACAGTTGAGCCTGCTTCCGAGGCCCGCCATGACGATTTAAACCACGATTGACAGCTTGGCAAACGTTTGCCAAGATCGTTTTGCCGTTAGGAGCGCCACTGGGTCTGCCCCTGGTGTCCGCGTCAGCGGAAGCGGGCGCCCAAGCGCGTGACAAAACGGCATCCGCCGCCCCGGGGGCGGACGCCAATGTGGAAGGAAACGTCTGGTGCTGAAGGATCCGTCGGAGAACGGACCCGTTGCGCCTGTCTCACGCGGCCCCAGCAGGGCCGGCGAGTGTGGAGGAAGGAACGATCATGCGTGCCATCACCCCCGTCATCGCGTCTCTTGCGCTGTCCCTTCTGTCCGCCAGCGTACTCGGCGGGCCTGCCGCGGCCGAAACGACGACTCTCCGAATGGCCTGGTACTCGGACGGCAACGAAGGCGAGGTGATGGCCGACCTGCTCAAGCGCTTCCACGAGCAGAACCAGGACATCGACGTCGTTCTCGATCAGGTGCCCTACAAGGCGGTCAACGAGAATCTGCCGGTGCAGCTGGCCTCGGGCCAGGGCCCCGACATCGCGCGTGTCGTCGATATGGGCGGCTTGTCGCGCTTCGCGCTCGATATGCGTCCCTTCCTCAAGGACCCCGGCTATTGGGAGGCGAATTTCGGCCCCTTCCTCGAATGGATGCGCCCGGCGGGCGACACGCAGGCCATTCCGGGCTTCATGACCCAGCTCACCGTCACCGGCCCCTTCGTCAACAAGACCCTGTTCGAGCAGGCCGGGGTCGCGATGCCGGGCGAGAAGGCGACCTGGGAGGACTGGGCGAAGGCGGTGAAGGAGGTTGCGGGCAAGGTCCAGGCGCCGTTCCCGCTCGCGCTCGACCGCTCGGGCCATCGCTTCTATGCGCTTGCCGTGTCGCAAGGCACGAAGGTTTTCGCCGCGAACGGCGAGCCTGATGTCGTCGACGAGGGCTTCAAGCGCGCCGCGCAGCTGGTCTACGACTGGCACAAGTCCGGCGTCATGTCGAAGGAGCTGTGGGGCTCGGTCTCCGGCACGGCCTATCGCGGCGCCAACGACGAATTCAAGAACGCGCAGGTCGTCATGTACCTGTCCGGATCGTGGCAGATCGCCCAGTTCGCCAAGACCGTGGACAACGCCTTCGACTGGGTGGCGGTCCCCAACCCTTGCGGGCCGGGGGGATGCAGCAGCATGCCGGGCGGCGGCGCTCTCATGGCCTTCAAGTCGACCCAGCATCCCAAGGAAGTGGCGCGGCTGATGGATTATCTCGCAAGCGAACCGGTGCTGGCGGAGTTCTGTGCGCGCTCGCTGTTCGTGCCCGGCCATCTCGGGCTCGCCAAGAAAGGCCTCGATTATCCGACGGCGAGCCCCGAAGCCGCCGCGGCGCTGAAGATCTTCACCGCAAGCGCCGCCCAGGTTTCGCCGCTCGCTTACCGGACCCAGGGCTACATCAACAGCCGGATCATCTTCAACGCCGTCATCAGCCGGCTCGGGCAGGCGGTGTCAGGCGAAACGAGCCTCGAAGACGCCGAGAAGCGCATCACCGCTGATGTCGCGCAGCAGATCGCCGAGCGCAACAAGAAGTGACGGCGACGGGTTCACAGGATCGAAGGATCACCGCGATGTCGGACACTCCGTCCGCTGCCCGCCCGCAGCCCGGCATGGCCGCAGGCGCGCTCGCGCGCGTCGCGGTCCTGCCCGTGGACCTCGCGCTGCGCCTGTTCGATCCGCCGATGCGTTGGCTGCAGCGCGTGATCGGCGTGCGGCGCATGGCCTATGTGTTCCTGCTGCCCAACTTCGCATTCTTCGGCCTGTTCGTGTTCCTGCCGATCGGCATCAACATCGTGTTCTCGGTGACCGGCGGCTCGGCGCTGTTTCCCTCCGAGCGTCCCTATGTCGGCAGCAACCAGTTCGCCTATCTGTTCGACTGCGGCTCCTTTCTCGATCCGGCCAGCTGCCGCGAGGATCACTTCTGGCGTGGCGTCGCCAATACGGCAAAGTTCGTCGTATTTCAGGTGACCGCGATGGTGCTGTTCTCGCTGATCACCGCGCTGGTCCTCAACATGAAGATCCGCGGGCGCGGCTTTTTCCGCGCGGTATTTTTCTTCCCGGTCCTGCTGTCGCCCGTCGTCGTTGCGCTGATCTGGAAATGGATTCTGCAGCGCGACGGGCTCCTCAACGCGGCCATCACCACGCTCGGCGGCCAGAAGATCCTGTTCTTCGTCGATCCCAGCTGGGCGATGTTCTGGGCGGTGTTCGTATCGGTGTGGGCGCATATGGGGTTCTACACCTTGATCCTGCTCGCCGGCCTGCAGGCGATCCCCGCGGACCTCTACGAGGCTGCGGAGATGGACGCAACGCCGCGCTGGCGCGTGCTGACACGCATCACGCTGCCGCTGCTGTGGCCGAACATGATCGTCGTGATCGTGCTCGCGCTCATCAAGGGCGCGCAGACCTTCGACGAGGTCTTCGTGCTGACCGGCGGCGGTCCGGGCACCGCGACACTGATGGTCGTCCAGTACATCTACGAGACCGGCTTCGCCAGCCAGGTGCAGAATTTCGGTCTTGCCGCCGCCGCGTCGGTCGTGCTC
Source organism: Bradyrhizobium sp. CCBAU 51745 (assembly GCF_028128715.1). Lineage (NCBI taxonomy): Bacteria > Pseudomonadati > Pseudomonadota > Alphaproteobacteria > Hyphomicrobiales > Nitrobacteraceae > Bradyrhizobium > Bradyrhizobium sp. CCBAU 51745. The sequence continues at coordinate 421,965 of NZ_LBJP01000003.1, forward strand.
GGTCTGGTGCTTTTCATCCTGACGCTCCTGCAATTCGCCGCCGCGCGGCGCAAAGAGATCTGAGGTAGCCGCCATGCGCCTTGGGATTTTGCTTGGTCAACGTCGCAACGGCCCCGGACGGCCGCTGCATTGGACCGACATCGCAGCCTATGCCTATCTCGCGCTCGGCGTCGTGCTGATGTTCGGGCCAGTGCTGTGGCTGGTGCTGTCATCGTTCAAGACCCAGAGTGCGCTCCTGGAGTTCCCGCCGTCGCTGCTGCCCTTCGCACAGGTCGAAGTGACGGTATCAGGCCAACCCCAGAAGCTGCCGCTGTTCCGCACGACGCTTCCCGATGGCTCGGTGCGCGAACTGGCGCAGGTTCGGCGCATCGGGCTTGTCGCCCAGATGGTCGATCCCGCCGATCCCTCAAAACAGTTTCGCGTGGCGATCGACAAGCGCGAACCGGTGCGCCGCGTCGCACTCGCGACCGAGAACTACACCGAGCCGCTGCAGCGCTTCGCCTTCATCCGCTTCCTGTTCAATTCGGTCTTCGTCACGGTGGTCGCCACGCTGATCACGCTGCTGATCAATTCCATGGCGGCCTATGCGCTCGCGATCTACGCGTTTCCCGGCAAGCAGGCGGCGACGCTTGCGGTGATCGGAACGCTGATGATCCCGATGACCATCATCCTGGTGCCGGTCTATCTGGTGGTGACCGAGCTCGGCCTTTCCAATTCGCTCTGGGCGGTGATCCTGCCGGGTGCGGCGACGCCGACGGGCGTGTTCCTGCTGCGGCAATACATGCTGACGCTGCCGAAGGATCTGATCGAGGCGGCGCGCATGGACAAGGCTTCCGAGTGGCAGATCTATTGGCGCATCGTCGTGCCGCTGACCCTGCCGGCCCTGGCGGTTCTTTCGATCTTCTCGATCATGTGGCGCTGGAACGAATTCCTGTGGCCGCTCGCGGTCCTGACCAAGACCGAGGTCTACACGCTCCAGATCGGCCTCAATGCCTTTCAGGGCGAGCTCCAGACCCAGTGGCACTACCTCCTCGCGATGACGGTGGTGACGCTCGCCCCCGTCGCCCTCGTCTTCGTGTTCCTGCAGCGCTTCATCACGACGGGCATCGGCTCGACGGGAATGAAATGACCAATCGGGCAATCGATCATGGCTGACCTGAAACTCACCGCCGCGCGAAAATCCTTCGGCAGCATCGACGTGCTGCACGGCATCGACCTCGCCGTGAAGGATGGCGAATTCGTCGTCTTCGTCGGCCCGTCGGGCTGCGGAAAGTCGACGCTGCTGCGCGTCATCGCCGGCCTCGAAAACGTGACGAGCGGCGAGATCCATATCGACGGCGAACGCGTCACCCACCTGCCCGCCTCCGAGCGGGGGCTGGCCATGGTGTTCCAGTCTTACGCGCTCTACCCACATATGAGCGTCCGCAAGAATATGGGCTTTGCGCTCGAGAACATGGGACTGAAGCCGTCCGAGATCGCGGCGCGGGTCGACCGCGCCGCCGTCATGCTGCGTCTGGCGGACTATCTCGACCGCAAGCCCAAGGCGCTCTCCGGCGGGCAGCGGCAGCGCGTCGCCATCGGCCGGGCCATCGTGCGCGATCCGAAGATTTTTCTGTTCGACGAGCCATTGTCGAACCTCGACGCCGAACTCCGCGTCGCGACGCGCAAGGAGCTTGCCGCTCTGCATGCCAATATCGGCGGCACGATGATCTATGTCACGCACGACCAGGTCGAAGCCATGACGCTGGCGGATCGCATCGTGGTGCTCAAAGCCGGCCGCATCGAGCAGGTCGGCACGCCGCTCGAACTCTATAACCACCCCTCGAACGCCTTCGTCGCAGGTTTCATCGGCTCTCCCCGCATGAACTTCCTGCCCGCGACCGTGCTGTCCGACGACGGCACGCTGCGCCTCAGCGTTGGCGAACGCGACATCGCGTTGCCTCGCACCGCGTCCGGCCTTGCCACTGGGGCGCGCGTGACGCTCGGCATCCGGCCCGAACATATCGACGTCGTCCCCGATGCGGGCATGCTCGCCGCGACAGTCGATCTGGTCGAGCAGCTTGGCGGCGAGACCTTCATCTATGCCACGCCTCCCGGCCTGCCGCAGATCACGCTGCGCCAGAATGGCCAGTCGCGCTTTGACCGCGGCGATGCCGTCGCGATCCGCTTCGCACCCGACCATTCGCATATCTTCGACGCAACCGGCGCGGCTCTCGCCCGGCCGTGATCGTCTCCGGAGCCTGATCAAATGAAAGCCTTGACCCACGGCCGCTTCCGCGGCCTCGACGGCCACGCCGCGCTGTTCGACCTCGCGACCGCGCCGGCGGCGGCCCCACTCGCCACCTTGCGTATCGCGATTCTCGAGCGCGACATCGGTCGCGTCACCCTGCGCCGGCCGGAGGGCTATCGGCTCGATCGCGGCTGGGCGATCGCGCCCGATCGAATGGAGCCGCCATTCGAGGGCCGGCCGCGCGACGACATCTCCGGCTTTGCCAATCCGGCCACGACCGCGTCGGAGGACGGCGGCATCGTCACGCTGGCCGCCGCGGGTCTTCGCGCACGCGTGCGGCTCGATCCGTTCGGCATCGCCTGGTACCGCGACGGCGAGGACCAGCCATTCCTGCAGGACCGCCCGACCCAGGCTTATCTCCTGTCGCGCAAGACCAATGCGTTGCTGCACGCGATGGAACGGCATGAAGACGAGCGCCATTACGGCCTCGGCGACAAGGCCGGTCCGCTCGATCGCACCGGCCGGCGCTTTTCGATCGATGCCGTCGATCCCTGCGGCTTCGACGCCGAGCTGTCCGATCCGCTCTACAAGATGCTGCCGTTCTTCATCGTGGACGGCGCAAGCGGCGCGCACGGCATCTTCTACGACAACCTCGCGCTTGGCTCGGTCGACCTCGGCTGCACCATCGACAATTACCACGGCCTCTTCCGCTTCTATCGCGCCGAGGATGGCGACCTCGACTATTACGTGCTCGCCGGACCGACCGTATCAGAGGTCACGCGCCGGTTTTCCTGGCTGACCGGCGGACAGGCCTTCGCGCCCCGCTGGACGCTCGGCTTCGCGATGACGACGATGACCATCGCCGACGCACCGGACGCGGACGCGCGCATCACCGGCTTCATCGAGGATTGCAGGCGCCACGGCATCCGTTGCGACAGCTTTCACTTCGGCTCCGGCTACACCTCGATCGGCAACCGTCGCTATGTCTTCAACTGGAATCGCGACAAATTCCCCGATCCGGCCGCGACGATGGCGCGGCTCAAGGCATCGGGCATGCAGCCGGTCACCAACATCAAGCCCTGCCTGCTCGATGATCATCCCCGACTCAGCGAAGCCAAGGCGCGCGGCATCCTCGTCGCGGACGGCGGGACCGGCGAGCCGGCGGTCGCGCAATTCTGGGATGGTCTCGGCTTCCATGTCGACTTTACCAACCCGAAAGGCCGGCAGTTTTGGGCGGACGGCATCCGCGACGCGCTGCTCGCCTATGGCGTGACGGCGGTCTGGAGCGACAACAACGAGTACGAGATCTGGGATGAGGACGCGGTCTGCAACGGCGACGGCCGTCCGTTCCCGCAGACACTCGCCCGCCCCGCACAGGCGCTATTGATGCACAAGCTCGCCTACGAGACGCAGGCCGCGCAGGCGCCCGGCAAACGCCCTTATACGATCACGCGCGCCGGCGGCGCCGGCATCGCCCGCTACGGCCAGACCTGGAGCGGCGACAACGAGACCGCCTGGAAGACGCTGCGCTACAATCTCACCCAAGGCCTGAACATGAGCCTATCAGGGTTTTACAACATCGGCCACGACGTTGGCGGCTTCCATGGTCCTTCGCCGGGACCGGAACTGCTCTGCCGTTTCGTCGAGTTCTGCGCGCTGTGGCCGCGCATGGTGATGAATTCCTGGAAGTCGAGCGGCATCGTCAACACTCCGTGGATGCATGCGAGCGTGCTCCCGCAAGTCCGATCCGTCATGGAGCTTCGCCACAGCTTGATCCCCTATCTCTACACGCAGATGTGGCGTGCGGCAGTGGAAGACGTGCCGCCGGTGCGGCCGCTGTTGTGGGATTTCGGTTTCGACGCGATTGCTGCGACCGTCGAAGACGCGTTCATGCTTGGCCCCGATCTCCTTGTCGCCCCGGTTCTCGGTGAGGGGGCGACAACGCGCGAAGTCTATCTGCCCGCTCATCCCGGCGGCTGGTACGACTGGCATGACGGGACGCCATTCGAAGGCGGGCGAACCATCACCGTGGCAGCGCCTCTGGGCCGGCTACCGCTGTTCGCGCGCGCGGGCTCGATCGTTCCGATTGAAGACGACAGGGGGCTGACCGCCATCGTGTTCGGCGCGCCCGATCGCGGTGGTTCCGGTCTTGTCTATGTCGACGATGGCGAGACGTCGGATTGGCGCAAGACAGGCAGGACGATCGAATTCCACCTGCGCCGCGACGATAATGGCCTCGTGCTCGACGTCAGCGGAGCGGAGCTCTCGGCACCAATCCGCGTCCGCGGCGTCGGCGTGCCGAATCTGCGGCTTGCCGGCACAGTCGAGTGAGCCGCGTCTGGCGCACTTGTCGCGAGATCCGAGGGACGTGGTGCCCCGGGGGGTAGAGAATCACAGAGATGGTGCGCCATTCAGAACAAAACTACGAACTCGTCTCATTGGAATGACTTTATGATTTTTGACGCAAGAGTATCACGGACATAGGCTCAGATCCGGCCGGTGTCCGTCTTGCCCTTCGTCCGTCTTGCCCCTCACCAGGATCGGGATCTTGGTGTCATCGCAATGGGCTTTCCGATTGGAATCTAACAATTACCTGAGCGGCCCGCTCACACCGGGCCAGCGAAATCATAACGCTGCGGCCACAGTCGTATTGAGGGAAACGGAGAGCGTACGACAACCGCTACGGCACCCGACGAAAAACGTCGCTTCCTCGCAGAGTTTTCATAAGGCCGGTATTCCTGTCCACATAAGCAAGCTCCCAACCGGTCCTCAGAATATCATTGCCAATCAAGCTTCCGACCCATGCGGTGATAGAGTTGCAGGATTTCATGGCGTTCTTCCACACAACCACGAATCTAACCGCATTCGCGCTGGTCTCGCCAACCAAGTCAAACGGAATACCTTGGCAATCAAATCCAGCCGCATTGTTGGTATATACGCCTCGGAAGGAGCCGGCCGCCGCACCGGGCCATATCCTCATCTCCGAACCACGCGCATTCTTCCAAACCGAAGGAAGCGGTAGCGTTTGCGCAGAAGCACTTGAAAGGCTCAAGCCGACAACAAGCAAAAAGGCTGATATAAATCGAAGCATAGAACAAGACCTCGGTTGGCATAACCTCAAAGCACAACCTTCAATATACAATCTCTTTTGTTGCGTCAAACGGATGCATAACGACACTAGCACGTGACGAGGATTTTGCCTTGACGACCTTCACGAGCATTGTGCGCGAGCGCTTGGCCGATCTTGGCAAGAGGGTAGCAAGCTTCGACAGGGGTGGCCGCTACGCCACATTGAATGAGATTCGCAACAGCACTCATTTCCCGCGCAAGCTCGCCGCGCTCCACGAAATGTACCCAGTCGCGAAGGCGAAAAAAGCGAAGGTCGATATCGGGACGCGTCGTGGTCAATGACACGGGCAGCGGGGTCCCCGACAGCAGTCCATAATGCAAGTGCACGCCATTTACGCGCAGCCCCGACGCCAGTCGCGCCCCCTCCTCGCCCCCTACCGCGTCGAACACGATATCCAATCCGGCGCCGCTTGTGACTTCAGCAATGAGAGCCGATAGCCTGTCGCCCGGTTCCACAAGGGTACCACGCAAGTTGAGGTCGGAAAGAAGCTGAAGTGATCTTGGATTTCTCACGATGGCAATCGGACGTATCCCGACCCGATTTGCCAACTTGATCAGAATCCGCCCAATTGCGGATCCGGCTGCGTTTACCGCCACGTGCAAAGCAGGCGACGACATAAGCGACCTACTCAGCAACAGGGCTGTCAGCGGGTTCACATAGGCGAAGGCGGCCTGTTCATCCGATAGGCCTGCGGGAACGCGAAAACACCACCGGCTGTCCGTCACCTTGAATTTTTGCCAAGCGCCAGCACTACCCAGAGGCCAAACCCGGTCGCCAACATTGAGGAAGGAATCGCCGCCGGTCGCCTCGACGACACCTACGCCTTCGTAGCCAGGCACAAAAGGCAGTTCAGTCCGGTGGGCATACGCGCCAGAGATTGTAATAATGTCAGAGGGATTGATTGCGCAATGCGTCATCCTCACCAGAACGTGGTCAGTTGCAAGAGGTGGAGGACGATATGTCTCGATTTTGACTACGCGCTCGGCCGGCCCGAAATTTCGAACAATTGCGCGCTGATAATACTCGTCTTCCGAACGCATCGCAGTGTATGGTATCCATCGAGTTCTAAACGCACGTCCGAAGATTGACATGCAGAGTGGCTCTTCGTCCAATCCAATAAGTTCTCGATTTCGTATCCCGTTCCGGGACGTGGATATGCATGGCCATGTCCACAATGGCGCTTATCTTTCTTACATCGAGACCGCCATAAACGATTTTCTTCGCCATTCTGGATTGGAGGGCCACTTCGTGCCGGGGGCCGAGGGCCGTAGCTACCATGTCAAGAAGACTGAGCTGACCTACGAAAGCCCGCTTGGATTCGACGAGGCCGTCGTGGCGCGGGTGCGCGTTGGGCGCATCGGCAATTCCAGTCTCACCTTTGAGGGCTCTATAGAGCGCGAGTCGGACAACGCCGTGTCCGTGCTAGGGACCGTCGTTTGGGTATGCGTCGACACCAAGACCCGGACGGCGACCTCAATTCCCAGCGGCACGCGCCAGGCAATATCAGCCGCTCTAAATATGAGCTCCTGATTCTTGAGCCCCGAACGCTTTTCATCCAGCGGTCTAGCTGCTAGGCCGTCGACACTACGAAGCCCTGGGACGCCCGAGGAAGATCGGACGCCGCGTCCTTTTGGTCGTGTTGGCGAGCGTGGCGTGCTCGAATAGTTCCTACACCTACGCTGAACGGTTCACGTCGTCTTCATCACCAAGACGATGTCGTCACCCTTAACACTCGTGCCGGGTGAACGGAGAATCCGCTCGACTTTTCCATCGTACGGCGCGCGAACGAACAGTTCCGATTTGACTGATTCCACGACGTACAATTCGTCACGCGCTTTGACGACCTGCCCTTCCTTGACCGAAACTTTCAAAAGAACACCATCAAGGCGCGCAAGAATTTCCTTGGTCATAGGGAGCACCTCCGATCAGAGATAAGACTTGGTAAGGTAGCAGAACGGCCATGATAAATCCAGTGGTAGAGTCGACATGACACTATTCGGTGCCAACGGAGGGAAAGCACACGCGTCCGGTCTCACATGAACCAATGCAGGACAGAGCCCATGTTCCGCAAATCATGCCCCCTCACCATCGACCCCGGCCAGAATATCCTCAAGTTGATGCATCGCTAGCTCGAAGAGGATACCTCACCGACTCGCGCCGTAACGTGACCGCCGGAGCCAAACTCCAGAATCTCATGACCGCGAGAAGTGGCAAAGGGACAAACGAGCCAATGTTCGAATTGCCCTAATGCCGCCGCGACATTTGCCATTTCCGTTTGATTTTGCGGTCAGTCCACCAGCTCGGCAACATATTGGACAACCACGTGCTGCCGGCCATACCTCGCGGGAAACTGATCCGCGCCAAATTTCGTTCAATTCCGGACTTGACCGCTTCTGCCGCGTCTTCGGCAGACATGCCGTCTTTGCCAGCGGCGGAGGTCATTGGGGTTAAAACAAACCCGGGGCAGATAACGCTGACCGCGATTCCCTTGCTGGCCAATCGTCCGCGCAGCGCCTCTCCGTAGAGACGCGCCCACGCTTTGCTTGCTGTGTATCCCGGCGGACCTCCAAACGCCCGGAAAGCGGCAAGCGAACTCATGATCGCGATATGCCCATGCCGTCTGGAGAGCATCGCATCTACTGCCGGCTCGACAGTGTTCAGAACACCCAAGATATTCGTGCTCACCAACTGCCTGGCAAATGCTGAATCTTCCTGGCTTTTGGCAATACCAGCGTTCGCGATCACCAGATCCAAGGGATATTTGTGGTCAACTGCTGTGATGGCACTCGCCATCGCGGCCTGGTCTGCGACATTCAGAACAAGCGCCGAAGCATCAGCTCCGCGGGCTTGGCAACGAGCGGCGGCATCGGAAAGCCGCCGATCGTCGCGACCAACAAGGGCGAGGTGCACACCTGGACTTGCATAGGCCACCGACAGGGCTGCGCCTATCCCGCTAGAGGCCCCCGTAATAAAGATGCTCTTTGGAGTTGTCTGCATTAGAGTTCTCCGACCCATTGAAACAGCGTGGTGAGCCCAAGCCCGCCACCAATCCCGAGCATCGCCATTCCAAGAGCGCCATCTGCTCGCCGGCGCAAGAATTGGGAGAACAGCCGCGTCACGAGTATCGCACCAGATGCGCCGAAGGGATGTCCCAGAGCGAGAGCGCCTCCTTCGTGATTGACCTTATCGGCAGCAATACCGAGACGATCCAGCGAGCCGAGAACTTGCGCAGCAAATGCCTCGTTGAACTCGATCAGTTCAACTTTGTCGAGCGTGAGAGATGGCAATCGTCGCAACAGCCGATTTGTCGAGTCGACGGGCCCGAGACCGAGCAGATTTGGATCGACTCCAGCCGAGGCCGCGTCGATGAACATCAACCCCTGCTTCAGGCGAAGCTCACGGGCCAGGCGCCTGCTCAAGATCATCGTCACGGAGGCGCCATCGTTGAGCGGGCACGAATTTCCCGCTGTGACGGTTCCGTTCTCGACAAAGACGGGCTTTAGCGACGAGAGAGCATCCAACGACGTGTTGCGGCGCGGGCATTCATCACGATCTATCACCGCGCGTCGAGTCTCGATGGGAACAATTTCCTCCTCGAAAGACCCCGCATCGATCGACGCGATGGCCTTCTGATGGCTAGCAAGAGCGAAGATGTCCTGGCGCTCGCGCGTAATGTTGCATTCACGGGCTACATTTTCTGCCGCGACACCCATTTCCGGATCGCCGATGTCGTCGGGGGAAAAGCGCGCCCTGTTGTAGAAACGAGGTAGACCGCCTTTGGTGCGCGGCTTTTCAATCCGCCAAGGAGCCCTGCTAGTCGACTCGACGCCTCCCGCAACGTACCACTCGCCAGCGCCCGATTGCACCAGCCTGCATGCAAGAATGATCGCCTCCAATCCTGAGCCACACTGCCGGTCTACGGTTAGCCCGGGGACACTGACGGGCAGGCCAGACGCCAACGCCGCAAGTCGGGCTATGTTGCCGCCAGCCGCCATCGCATTGCCAAGAATGACGTCGTCGATCAGGCCGGGCCGAGCGTCAATTCTGCTGAGCATATGGCGGATGATTGGTGCGACGAGTTCGTGTGGCTCGACGTCCTCGAATGCTCCGAAGGCACGACCAATCGGTGTACGAAAAGCCGAAACAACGATAGGCTGACGATCAGGTTGTAAGTTCGATGGAGTCATACTGGCCATCTTGAAGCAGTTCTGCGATCTTTCCCCTGGCGATTTTGCCGCTGGTTGTCATCGGCCATGACGATGTCCTGTAGAGGTCTCGGGGTATCTTGTACCGTGGAAGCGATTTGCCCGCTTCTTCGAGGATACCTTTGCCACCCTCAAAGCTCCCACACAGTATCGCGACCAGACGCGTCCCCAGATACGCATCATCGACGCCAAGAACAACGGCTTCATCCACTTCGGCAATATTCTTCAGCACGGCTTCCACTTCCGAGACGTATACGTTGAAGCCGCCAGTAATCAGCATGCCTCCCTCTCGCCCCATCACAGTCAGGGCACCGTTTGGCTTGAGCTCGCCAATGTCGCCCACGGTTGCCCCGCTCGAATCGACTCTAAAGGCTTTGCCATCATCGCCCCAAAGATACCCGTCGCAAATCAGGTCACTCTTGACGTAGATGGTTCCTACGGCCCCATCGCCAAGCATCTGCTCGGAGCGCCGTACACTAATCTCGACCCCTGGGTACGCCTTCCCCACTGTGCCGATCGGCGTTTCGGGGTCGGAGGGATGTACGGTCGAAACGGAAACAAAACCCAGTTCTGATGCTCCGTAGTACTCCATGATGCGAGCTTGGGGGAACATGCTGCGCATCAGCGCAACGTGCTTGCTGCTGAGCTTGGCGCCTGCAGTCAGCACGTCCCGAATCGACGGAAAGATAGGGGATGGGGGTGAGACCCGCTCCGCGAGCGCGCTGACCATCGTTGGGACCGCGACTAATCTGTCGATGTCGCCACGGCTCAGCGCGTTCGCCACGAGATCGGCATTCCATTGCTTCACAGTGTGGAACGTGCCGCCGCTGTGAAGGGTCTCAGCCAGAGAGTACAACGCCAGACCGTGGGCGAGAGCGCCCGGGCACATAGTAGCAGGAGCATCCTGCAGGCCGAACAGGGGCACTCCACGAGCCAGACTTGCGCGCCACGCCGCGCGCGACCGACTATAGGCTTTCGGTTGAGAGGTCGTGCCGGAGGTGAAATTCACCAAGAAGGTGCCGTCTTCTGTCTCTGGCGGCTGTTTAGGGTCGGCCGGCGGATTGCCTTGACGTGGCTTCACGAACGCATCGGCAGTCTCGACGTTAAATCCCATGCGCCTTGCAATATCTGCAACGCTGGTGCTCGTCGTCTCTGTGACGATCAGATCCGGCCTCAGTCTTGTCAGTATATCCTGAAGCTGGCTGGGCAGCATCTTGGGATCAAGAACCGCGCACACGTTATTTCCGTGAGTGGCGCCAACAAACAATTCAGGGAAGAGCAGGTGGTTTCCGAGATCGAGCGCAACGACCTTTTCAACCCGATTCAAGATGGGAAGCTCCTTCCGGCTCCCTGGCAACGACGCGACATAAGCCCAGAATAATTGCGATCGATTTTCCAGTTCGGCAAAACTGCGCACCTTGCCATCAATTATGAAGGCGGGCTTATCTGGGGTGGCCGCGGCGTGGTGATGAAGCTGTTGATGAAACGGCATGTAAAACCCGACTCGTCGCTAGCGATCTACTCCGGCGTCAAGCGCAGGTCGGTGCACGTCGCACCGGCACGCACAGTGCCTCGGACGCGGGCGTGATGCCTGATTTCGTCGCTCATCCAAGACCCTGGATATCCAACTTATCAAAACAAACAGGAACTACCAGAGGTTTAGTTTGCACTGGGAGACAATTATCCGCAAATTTCGAGAAGCGGGCGATGTCATGCGATGCGTCCGAATGGAGTTTTCGCACGGCCTATTGTCGCGCTAGCCGCTTCCGTCTGATCTGCTCTGGCCGACTGAGCGGGATTTTGATTTCTTAGTGTTTCACCTGCCGGTGATCCGACTTGCCCCCCCGAGACGCTGCCTGCCGGGCCTAAGAGAAGACCATCCAACGGCTGCTTCTTCGCAGGGGTCGCGAGAGGTCCCAACCAGTCAGGGTCTCCGTGCGAATTACTTGGCCGCGGCTACCGCAACTTTACGCGCCAACATCACCGGTCGAGAACGCCCGCACTTCACCTCCGGGCAATTCGAGAAGCAAGAACCCTGCGTTGCTCACGCCACGACAGAGCCCTTCGACGCGGACTGTCCGAGCCTCGTTAAGCGCAATCGATATGGACTGTCCATATCGCCAGATATTTCTACTATAGGCGTCTGCGATCGGCACGAAACCGGCTTGGGTCCAGCTTTCAAAGCGCGCCAACCAGCTACTTGCGATCCGTTCAACGAGAGCTAATCGTTCGATGTCGCAGAAGCGACCGAGGGAAGTCGTAGGGTAGATTACCCCCTCCGGTTCCGATGCAAGATTGACCCCGATCCCGACATAGATCCTGTTGGCGTCGCTCTCGATGAGAGTTCCAGAGATCTTTGCATCATCAACAACTATGTCATTCGGCCATTTGATCTTCACCGCAGCCCGATCATTGATCAGATCTCGCAAGACGTCGTGTATCGCGAGGCCAGTCGTCAATGGCAAAGTCGTGAAATCTTCATGCTCCGCATTATGGGGCAGCGTAATTGTCATTGCGACATTGTTCTTTGGGGCGTGCCAGACGCGACCAAAACGGCCTCTTCCGGCCGTTTGCTTGGCCGCAGACACCACAAATGCACCGTCGCTTCCAAGCTCGACCAAGCGTTTGGCCTCAGCATTGGTGCTATCCAACTCATCATAGTCGTGAATAGGAATAGCGCACTTAGATCGACCGATCATGTTCCTTCCTGCGACCTTGCATCCAGCTGTCCGTCTACCGGCAACTCTGCTCGCGGTTAATGATCGGGTATGAACGTCGTACGGACATGGCTATAACCGAGGCGAGAACGGCTTTAGCCAAGTCGCCAGGCACAAAAGGTAGCGAGCCAAGCATCGCCTGGTTCGGGCTCAGGTGTAGCAAGGCGGCCATCCAGGGAATTCCCATCAGATAGCTAATTCCGAGCCCGCCTATGACGCAGAACGCGATCGTCTTGGGTAGCGTCAGATTTCTCCAACAGCTCTCGACCGCGTAGCCAACAAACAAGGCAATCACGGGCCAGGCGAGAAGGAAACCTCCGGTCGGCCCCAAAAACACCGCGAAGCCACCGCGGCCACCCGCGAGCAGCGGTAGACCGACCGCCACCAAGATAATGAACAGAACCTGCGAGAGCAGGCCGCGCTTCGCGCCGAGAATTGTCCCTGCCAGGAGCGGGCCAATGTTTTGCACTGTGATTGGAACGCCAGTGACTGGCAATGGAAATGGCGGAAACAACCCGACGGCGGCCGTCACCGCTGCAAACAGAGCGATGTAAACGATATCTTTGGTCGCCATGGCTCCCCCACAACCAGAGCATTCTACGGGTCGTAGGCTCGCGCATCAATAGCATTGGCGACATCGTCCGCCATTTTCAGAGTCCTTATGATGACCGGCAGCGCTACCGCGATCACACTCCGCTCCAAACCGCGAGCCCTCTGAGCCTCTCTGACCTCGGCCGTGATCTTTGCAACCACTGGAATAAAACGAAGCGCCAGCGACAGTCCGAGACTGACCTTAGCTGGGTTGATGCCAATACGCCGCAACCCCCCGATACTCCCCTCAACGGCTTCGATCATGGACGAAGCCGGCGTGCTCAACGTCACCAATGATGCCAACAGGAGAAGAGCAACGAATCGCGAGACCACTAGCCCCGCGAATACCGCGTCTCTGGTGAACAGCTGGAACAGGAAAATGACCAAGAATATCCAGGAGGCGGGACGAATTTGCGCTATGAGGATTCTGCCGGGGATCTCAGCGAGAACGTACAGCCATACGATTCCGCTCAAGACAGCACCGATGATCCAAATGTCGTGAATTAGAAAGAGTGCTGTACCGCCGACCAGCAATAGAAGGACTTTGATCCCGGCAGGCAGTTGGTGGATAATCGAGTCCCGATGAAGGTACGTGCCTAGGCTCATGAGAGACGCTCTACGTACCGCGCTAACGCCGAAGACGGACTGTCGTCGATCACAACTCCTCCGTCCTCGAACGCGATGACTCGATCGAAGCTGCGAAGGAAGTCAAGATCGTGGGACACTACGATCGCGGTCTGTTCGAGCGAGTCGATGACCTCAGCAATGCGTCTCTTGTTCCGCAAATCAAGGAGCGTTGTCGGCTCATCCATCACGACATAGGTTGGCTCCATCGCCAGCACTCCGGAAATCGCTATGAGTTGCTTCTGGCCGCCGCTCAGATGATGAGAGGCATGCTTGCGAAATGGGAGCAGGTCATATCGGCTCAGTGCCTCGGTGACCTTCTGATCGACGAGCTCCTTTGGAAGCTTTAGGTTCTTTAGCCCAAAGGCAAGATCTTCGTCCACAACCGGAAAAACGATCTGGTTGTCCGGATTCTGGAAGACAAAGCCGACCTTCTTGCGAACCTGCTTGCCGTCCCTTTTTGTGTCGAATCCGTCGACGACGACCTTGCCTTCAGTCGGCAGCTGAAGGCCGTTGAGCAAGCGCGCAAAGCTACTTTTTCCCGACCCGTTCGATCCGACAATCGCGATCCGCTGTTCGGAGAGCGTTAGATTGATATTCCTGAGTACTGAGAATCCATCATAGCTCAAGGAAACGTCGTTGATTTCGATCATTGGCTGTCACTATCTGCTGGACGCACACCAGTTTGCAACTTTCGCCCTGTCAGGCAATCGAAAGCGCCTTTGTTCGCCTAGCAGGTCAGGCCCTTCCTTTGAAGTCTTGACGGCGGTAGGCCTATGGAAGGAGCTGATCAATCTCCCCTGTTTGGATGTCCTCAACACTTCTCTCACCTTGATTGCCGCGTGGGCAGCCGGCAGCTGCAACGATCCTATACGGAACCGCAGGCGCGGCATGACCAGGCACCCCGCCTCAACTCTTGTGAGCGTCGGAATCTCGCGATGGCGCCGGCACAATTGCTGGCGGCGTGAATGCCTTCTCCGCCCGCCGGTGAACTCTTCCTCAACACCGAGACGCGCGGCAAAGCCCGACGAAAATCGCGAAATCGTCACACGCTTCACCCGCCTCCTGAGACAAGGGGGATATCAATCGCTATCGCTGCCGTTCGACTGCCGCACGCCCGGAGAGTTGAACCAGATCACAGCCGTATCGATCTGCAGCGCCTTTCTCAAGGCAGCGTCACGGAGCAAGCCCTCGGGCAGGAGCTTCGCCTCCGCTCGTAGAGTTTGCGCCTCTCTTATGAGACGCTCCTCAAGTGCCGCTGCCTGTTGAACATGGCCCTGGGACAGCATGGCAAGCTCCTTTTCCTAGAGGAAGGCGGGAGCGCACCGGGCGTTCTCATCACAGGCAAAAGCCACGATCCGCACTGTGACACCCAATCCTTATCCGAAAGCAGCCGGAATGCGAGTCATTTAAATCGCTTGATTTGCTTTGGACGAGGTCGCTTACGGCGTGCTAACGTTTGATATCACCGCACGGTCCGCGGCATCTATCGGTGACCGAGAGCCGAATGCTCCCGCTTCGTACAGACTGGAGATGGTGATGCAAAACGGCGCTGGACCTTTCTCAGAGACTGAGCTGACGATCGTGGAGCGCTATACGCGCGCCGCGGTCGAGGACTTGGATAGTCCCGAGATCCTGGACTTGCTTGAGAAAATCGAGGACGAGATCAGAAGACGGACCGCCATAGCAACCGATCGAGAATAGATCAGACTCGTCTCTCGGCCTGTGCTATCGTAGCCAATGCGAGAAATTTCAGTCACATGTTTGGTCCTGATCTGGGCCACCTCGGCAGCGGCCCAAACGGCCGCGCGGCAGCAGCTTCAGCACGGCTTGGTCTCACGACAGGCCAGTGCAGGAATGACAATGAGCTTCTCCTTTCTCACCTCAAGGCCCTGCGTTAGCCTGTTCGAAAATCCAGAAATCCGACTTAAGGACGTTCCGCAAGGAGCGGCTTCAATCCTCGTGCAGCTTACCCAAGCTGATCACGAATACGGCGGCCAGGAAGTTCTCCTGCCAAAGAACGGCATCCTTCCGGCTGGCGCTCTTCGGACGTTCGGACCTTGCAACCCCGGTGTCTACCAATATGAGGTGACCGTTAAGTCGGCCGCTGGCGAAGTCCTGGGGCGGGCGCGGCAATCGCGTTCGTTTCCCGATGATATCGAGTTCAAACCGCCGTCGAACGAGCTACCCTGAAGGGAGCGAGCGGGAGCAACGGAAGGGGGCCTGACAGCAGGCGGCAACTAGAATGCGGTATGCACCGTGAGGTCAAAGAGTGCTGGTTGGCTCGACAGCCATAGTGCTGTTTGGCGCCGCGCTCATCCGGTGGTCAGCGTTCGGACTGTTCGTTGATCGGGACTTATTTTCATACCCCAGGGCGGCCCGCCTTCTCCCATTCAACCTGAGGGCAGTAAGGGCCAGTGAACGTCGGCTGTTGACCCCGACCGGACCTTCCAAGTTGGGACCGCTTTTGATATAAGCGCGTGTAACGTAGCCTACGGTTTGTAGGGGATCTACGAAATGGATCCAGTCAGCGACCCAGCCAAGCTGAAGGCAGAGGCGACGTATAACGCGGCAGCGGACCACTTTGATGATGGCCCGCTTGCGTTCTGGGATCGCTATGGTCGGCTCACCGTGCAAAGGCTCTCGCTCGCACCGGGATCGGCGGTGCTTGATGTCGGTTGCGGGAGCGGCGCTTCCGCCATACCAGCCGCGATCGATGTCGGACCGCAGGGGCGAGTTATTGGGATCGACCTTGCAGAACGGCTGCTGACGATCGCGCGCTCGAAAAGCCTCGCGCAACATCTGCACAACGTCGAGTTCCGTCGTGCTGACATGACGGCACTGAGCTACCCAGATGCATCATTCGACGCCGTGATCTCGGTGTTTTCGCTGTTCTTCGTGGCCGATATGGTCGCTGAGATTCGCGAACTGTGGCGCGTGCTGCGGCCCGGCGGAAAGCTCGCCATCACCACCTGGGGGCCAAGAATGTTCGAGCCTGGCTCTGAAGCATTCTGGTCGGCGGTGAAGGAGTTCCGTCCCGATCTCGTCGCAACCGTCAGCCCTTGGGAGCGCATCACCAGGCCGGACGCGCTGCGCCAGCTTCTGTCGGAGAGTGGGATCCGCGGCGCTGAGGTCACCTCCGAAGACGGCAAGCAACGGCTTCAGTCTGTGGAGGATTGGTGGACCATAGTGCTCGGTTCAGGTTACCGCTGGACGGTCGAGCAGATGAGCGAGGGCGAAAGAGCCGGGGTCAAAGCCGCGAACCTGAAGAAGCTGCGGGAGAGCGGTACAACGTCAGTCGAGACAAACGTGATCTGCGCCATCGCGCCGAAGATTTAGCATCGATCCGGCACCGCAACGCGAACCTGGGGTGCCCGCAAGTGACACGCGATTCGCTCACCCAAACGGCTTTTGCGACTGCCAGCAGCGGGCCATGCGCTCCCGACGTAGGATGCG
This sequence comes from Bradyrhizobium sp. CCBAU 51745, assembly GCF_028128715.1. Lineage (NCBI taxonomy): Bacteria > Pseudomonadati > Pseudomonadota > Alphaproteobacteria > Hyphomicrobiales > Nitrobacteraceae > Bradyrhizobium > Bradyrhizobium sp. CCBAU 51745. The sequence continues at coordinate 438,918 of NZ_LBJP01000003.1, forward strand.
ACTATGTGCTGCCGATGACGTAGTTAGATCGATCAAATTCGGTACAATGTGCCTCCGATGGATGATCTGATGCTGGCTCATCGATGAAACGACGGGTGTTTCTTGCGGGCTTGTGGGCCGCGGCTTACGGAGATCTGTCGGCGGCTCTCGCGCAGCGAAGTTTGCGCACGATCGGCATATGGTGGAGCCCGCTCCAAGTGCGCGAGATACTGGCGCCTTATAAGGCCCGCCTTGAGGCACTCGGTTGGGTCGAAGGCCGAAACGTCCAATTCCTGGTTCGCGCTTGGGACGGCGATGCCGGCAGCATGCGCCTGCAAGCAGGCGAGTTGGTCGCTGCGCATCCTGATGTTATCGTGGCGCTAAGTAACCCGGCAGTTGCCATCCTGAAGCCGCTCGGCGGCAACGTACCCATCGTGTTCGGGATGGTTGCCGATCCGGCCGGAAGCGGCTTCATCCAAAATCTGGCTCGGCCCGGCGGCACCATAACCGGCTTCACCAATTTTGAGGCTTCGATGGGTGGCAAGTGGCTTGAGGTGCTCAGGGAAGCTGCACCGGACACCACTCGGGTGTTGGTCTTCATGCATCCCGAAACGGCCGCACACAAGGAATTCTTCGGGGCGATAGAGAGCTTGGCTGGACCACTCAAGATTCAGGTAACTGCTGCCGGTATCCACAACAGCGCCGAAGTAGAGCGCGCATTCGCCGAGTTCATTGCGAGCGGAAGTCGAGGGGGCGTCATTGCGTTGCCTCACGCCATCACCGAGGTCAATCGCGATCTCATAATCCAGCGGGCGACCGCCAATTTCATGCCAACAATATTTGCATTCGAGGCCCACGCATACGCGGGAGCGCTTGTGACTTATGGTATTGATCGCAGCGATACCATCATGCAGACAGCAGACTACGTCGATCGCATTCTTCGTGGTACCCGGCCGGCAGACCTGCCGGTTCAGGCAGCCCAAAAATTCGAATTGGTTGTCAATCTCAAGACGGCGAAGGCGTTAGGCCTCACCATATCTCCAACATTGCTGGGCCGTGCTGATAAGGTCATCGAGTAGCCAAAACAATCGTAGTCTGTTGCCGGGTGGCGCTCGGTCTATCCGGTCCGGAACGCGGAAGCTGAGGTTGCGAAGCTTCAGGGAGCGTGGGCCAGCCATCGTACTCGTCGATTGCGAGCATAAGACCGCCAAGCTCCACCTCATCTGTGATAGCCGGGCGGTTGGTCACTTCGACCTTTAGGAGAGCGCCTCTTGGCGCTGCGGTAGGATCGAGGGGCCCACGGAGAGTTCTAACGGCGTATCGAAAAACGGTACCGAGCGTTCCACGAAGGCGATGAGCGGTCTCCCGCCGTCCGCTCTTTTCGATCCGCTGGAGGACGCGCTGGTGCGCAGGGGCGGACCATATTTGGGCGCCAAAACCACTCATATAACTTCACAATTCTGCCGACTAGAAATCCCCTACCCATACTCCTACCCGTCAGCTCCGTCGCCTTAGAATTATGTCCCCCGGTCAATTCGACAAACTGATAAGTGATGGGTGATCCGCAAACGACTGGCGAAGTGGATGGCGAATTTGTGCTTCCGCGAGAACACAGAACTCGACGGTTTCCACGACCGCATCAGCGAGGAGGAAATCAAAGAGCTCATGATGGGCGTCGTCGACAATTGCTATCTATGGCAAGTCGCACGATCGGTCCGTGACGAGTGCTACGGATGCGCGAACAAGCAAAGTCTTGCCGAGCTGATTGCGAAGCACATTCCAGCGTTCGAGCAAGACGCGATCAATTCAAAGAGCGTCGCCGCACCGCAAACAACGTGTCTGCGATGATGGACGCGCCTTCGTTTGCTGGAACGATATTATGACCTGCCGGGACGCCATCATGCGAGCGGTTGCCGACGTGGACCGCAATCCCAGCTGCGAGCTCAAGCGCGGAAAGGTCTCGTTTTCTTCCAACCCATCTTTGTATGAGTAACACTACGTGATTTGCTCGTTGGCTTGTTCTTCCCAGTATCATCGGGACTGGGCGATCAATTTGCCTGCCGCTTTTGAGCCGCAGCCTGGTCGATTAGGAAATCGTCCAATTTCCGGCCGCTCCGAAGTTGCGGCCGCAGCCACCTGGGCAGCCTGCCGCGTCCCGACCAGGTCTCCGCCGGGTTCTTCGGATTGCGATATTTGGGTCGGACGGGTGGATACGGTCGGCGCTTGCGGTCGAACCGTGTGACCGCATCAGCCAAGCCAATCTTGTGCAGCCGTTCATCCAACCGCGCTTTTTGCAGCAAGAGTTTCTCAGCGAGGCTGGCGACAACTTGTTGATGCAGACTCCAGAGCTCCTCAAGGGAGAGCGAATTGAAATGCTCAGTGTCCATGGCTCAATCCGAATTCTTTGGAGAGAAAGCCCGCGCAGACAATTTGGGAATTAACGAGCAGACAAATCTCCATTCCTCTTGGTCGCACAGCCACAGTTAACTCCGGGAGGTAATCGGAGAAAGGCAGGACGGGGGTAATATCATGGCGGCGCATTTATTTGGTGCGGGGCGACTACAGGCGAGCTGTGATGCAGCGTGTAGCAGCCTAGCGCTAGGGCGAGCGTATTAAATCGAAGATCGAGAGCACAATTAATTCATTGCGCGGCCAGATTTAAGCCGCATGATGGCCCAGGTTGGCGCGAACGGTGACGCTGGCCGGGGGCGCAACACCGGGAGTTTTCGATGACCGGTTATTTGCGATTGTGCTTCGTCAGCTTGGTTCTTGTTGAAATTCTTTCGACGGCGCCTGCGTCCTCCAATCCTCTTGCGGACATCTTCAATACCGCTGCACCACAACCTGCTGTGCCCTCTCCGCCGCAAGCGGAATGCGTGGCACGCCCCGGCAGCTCGAGCCCCGCCGGCCAGCATTGGGTCTATCGAATGGACGGGCACCGCAAATGCTGGTTCCTGACCGAGAGTACCGCGAAGGTGAAGACCGTTCCTCGGCGCGTGGCCAAAGATAGCACCGCCAGTTTGGACCGGAGCGGGACCGTGCGGCCCCGGCAGATCGGGGTCGTTGGTGCGCGCGCGGAGTTGCTGAGCTCGGCACCGGCCGAGCCGTCTCAGCCGCCTCACCCTGAAGTCAAGGTAGCTGATGCTGACTCCGATCTCGATAGAGACATCGCTCTGATGTCGGCGGACCTCATCTCTGCGCATGGCCGCCGGCCGACGCCCCTCGTGCCCGGCCAAATCGATGTCGAGCAACTTCTCGCGACCGCGCCGGCAACCGATGTGGTGACTTCGTCCGAACCTCCGATTATGCCGATCGGCGTACGCCTCGCGGAGGCTGGTAACGAGGCGGCGAGCCGGACGGCAACTTGGCTCGGCGTACTGCTGATGATGCTGGGGATGCTCTCCATCTTAAGCACGAGCCGCTCGCTTCGGCATGCGGTGAGATTGCGCTACTGAAGCCAGTACACTTGGGCAGAGTACCTGACGCGCTGCCGTGCGACGGAAGAGTTCCAGGCGCCCGTATAGCCAAATGGCCACAGGTACAAAGGTTCCGCGCGCATTCGTTGAGTTTGGTGCTGCCTCAGGCGGACATTGACTACGGATGACGACCCCGTTGGGATGGAATTGTCGTCATGCGGTACAAAGTGTTCGTGGTGGACAGCAGCCGGCGAGTGATCTGCGCCGCGAAGTTCGATTGCATCGATGAGCAGGCTGCGAGATGTCGAGCCGAGCAAATGTATGGCGAGCACGACGTTGAGCTTTGGGAAAGCAATCGGCTCGTCGCTAACCAAATTTGTCGTTTAGCGGCGGTCAGTTAGCTTCCCTCGACGCAGCTTGCCGGAACCATTTTCGGTTCGAGCTTCACATCACTTTCGGATGCTACTTGCTGGGGCCTTCCTGCGCGTCAAAGCGCACCTGCCGGCAATCGCGAGACGGGAGTCGGGCGGCGCGCGGAGTAACAACAAGCTATGCGAAGCTCGTGGGCAAGCATTGTAATGTCGGAATCCGAACCGACTGGACGCGACCGAGTCTTGTCTAGTTGGTCCGTTGCTCAGAACCGAACCATATTAGCGATCGGCCCGGCGCAAATGCCGGGCTTATTCGTTGCGCCCGTCTTCGCGGCTCAGCTCCAAGGAGCGAGCACGTGCGCCGAAGGAGCCGGTCATATGGCTTTGGGATCACACGAGCAATCTCGCTTCGTAGCTCAGTCCTCGAGCGCGCTATCATTTCCCCTGAGCTCTGGGGTGGCCTCACGCTCTGGGACCTGGTGCGAGCGATAGCGCGACTCGCGCTCACGGGGTGCCGGCCGTTCAGACGGATTGCGACCAATCTTGGCTTGGAGTTCGAGAAGGTCGGTGAAGACGTCGGCCTGGCGGCGCAACTCGTCGGCGATCATCGGCGGCTGGCTGGCGATGGTGGAGATCACCGTGACCCGCACGCCCCGGCGCTGGACGGCCTCGACCAGGGGGCGGAAGTCGCCGTCACCCGAGAATAGCACCATCTGATCGATGTGCTCGGCGAGCTCCATGGCGTCTACGGCGAGTTCGATGTCCATGTTGCCTTTGACTTTGCGGCGCCCGGCGGGGTCGACGAACTCCTTGGTGGCCTTGGTGACGACGGTGTAGCCATTGTAGTTTAGCCAGTCGACCAGCGGACGGATCGAGGAATATTCCTGATCCTCGATAATGGCAGTGTAGTAGAATGCCCGCAGCAGCGTCCCGCGACTTTGAAATTCACTGAGTAGGCGCTTGTAATCTATGTCGAAGTTGAGTGTCTTCGCCGTGGCATAGAGATTGGCTCCGTCGATGAAAAGCGCAATCTTGCTGGGACCTGACATGATGGACGATCTCTGGCCGCAAGTGCCATGCTGCGGGCCCAGCGCGGGTGAACCCGCCAAATGAAACGGCACTTCTAAAGCTTTCATCGAAGCTTGACCTCGCAAAGCTATACATAGGTATGTCCGCCCAGGAGTTGGCGTCAGCACTATCGATTGTTCTCCGTGCACATGGACCTGGACGGAAAGATCGCGCGAGTGAAGGAACTCATCGCGAAGCGTGAGGAGTTGGATACCGAGCTCAATGAGCTTCTTGGTGGCGCGGCTCGCGAGCGCCGCGGTCCCAAATGCTCGATCTGCAATGAGACGGGACATCGGGCAACCACGTGCCCAACAACGTCGTCCGCGGCACTAACAGCTTAGACTACAAAGGCCCGCTCCGGCGGGCTCTTTTCTGTCGGATCCAGTGCCTTGCGATGCGATGAGGATCTCCTGTCCCAAAAGGCGAACTGGAAACAGGGCGTTTGGTTCAAGCGCGTGTTTGCGCGCGCTGCTTCACGATGGCTGAGGTGACGAGCCCGAAAGCGAACAAGGTAAACATAATCCCTATCGTGATCTGCCCGATCGCGGCGATCCGCGCTGTCGGCGATAGTGGCGCGATGTCGCCAAAACCCGTCGTCGTGAGCGTCGTCAGACTGAAGTAGCTTGCACTCCCGAAATCGAGTCGATGCTCGGTGCTTCGTGCAAAGGCGAAGGCATTCGCGCCAGGTCGATCAATGAGAAGGTAGAGGTAAGCGAAGCCTTCGACAAAAAGCACGTAGGCCAAGACGACAAGTTGGATCGCGTGTGTGAGCGATATCGATCGCGTGTCATGCCCGCCGAGCATCCGGTTGGTGGCCACGATCAGCGCGCCGAACGCAATGCCGATGAGCATCACAGCGCTGATCCCAGCGTATATCTGCACTATCTCGCCGTCCGCCGTGTTTCCCGCAGCCAGAAGGTTGTATGTCAGCGGCTCAGCCGAGGCGATGATAGCCATACCGACGACGATGGTCAGGGTGGCAAGGGGTATGTCGGTGTCGCCATCGGCAGATTTGATGCTTTCAAACCTCCGCTGGGCGAGATCGATCACCAGGTTGACAAGGGCAGGAAGCCCGATGAAACCGATCATCACGACATTCGAAAGTTCCACCACGACCGCCCATCGCGATCCGCTCGTGCACGCGTAGATATCTCCGTAGCCGACCGTGGCAAACGAGATGACGGTGAAATAGAACGATTCGGGGAGACCAAACTGTTTCGGATCAATCGGGTCAGCGCCGGAGCAGAACGGAAAGTCCTCTGCCGTCCGCGCGAGAAAAACGTAGAAGTAAGACCACATGGCGATCAGAAGGAAGAAATAGATAACGAGAGTGATCGCCGGCACAGCGAAATTGCCTGGCGGATGTTGTTTTATGCTTTCGAACCACCGCAAAAAAATCCGGATGGCCAGCCGAAGCAGCAGACCCGAGCCAATCGCTGCGATGAGTGAAACGATGGCGGTCGCGGGCGAGGGCGTCACGAGCCAATAGCAGAGCCCGCTCGAAAGCAGCCACGCCGCATTCATTCCGGTCGACTTCAGCAGTGCTCGCGTTGGGCCGTCCATCTCGCTTTCCCCTCTAGCTTTTGGGAGCGTCCAGACGGCCTAGATGGGTCGTCTGGAAATCGAGACCGTCATTCGCCTACACGTTCTATCTTCGACATTTGCGAATCAGGACGAGCCCTCGGCTTGTGGCATTCAGCCAAGCTTCACCTCATCTGTGATAGACGGGCGGTGGGTCACTTCGACCTTTAGGAGAGCGCCTCTTCGCGCTGAGGCAGGATCGAGGGGCGCACGGAAAGTTCTAACGGCGTATCGGAAAACGGTAGCGAGCGTTCCACGAAGGCGATGAGCGGTCTCCTGCCGTCCGCTCTTTTCGATCCGCTGGAGGAGGTGCTGGTGCCCAGGGGCGGAATCGAACCACCGACACTGCGATTTTCAGTCGCATGCTCTACCAACTGAGCTACCTGGGCGTGCTCCAAGAGAGGGGCCAAAGCCCATCGAGCGGGCGGTTTATAGTGGGCTCGGAGCGGCCTGTCCACCCACGCTTCGCCTTCGGCTTCGCGGGGCGCGGCCCGGCTGTGTACAAGCTCGGGCGGGCTTGCCGCCGCATGCCGGCCGCCACCATAAGATATTGATATTACTTGCTATTCTACGTCATCCACCTCGTCATCCCTGCCAGGGATGACGTAGGAGCCTTTCAGCCAGCGGTTCAGATCGACGTCGCGGCAGCGCGAGGAGCAGAACGGGCGGGTGGCTTGCGCCTGCGGCTTGCCGCAGATCGGGCAGGTTTTGAGGGGCGAGGTGGGCTTTTTGATTTGGTCGTCCATGGTCGGGATAGCTGTACACGAGGTCGGGGCGTTCAAGGGCCCGGCAGCAAACGGGTTTCTCGGGCCGCTGCGCAGAATCCGCGCCGGCCGATCCTACTGTGCATGGGGTTGTTTTCGAGATTCCAGTCAGACCGCGGTGGCGTTGAGCCAGCCGAAGCGGATCGGGAAGCCCTCGCCGCCGAGCAGCGTCGTGGTCTCGTAGAGCGGCAGGCCGACCACGTTGGTGTAGGAGCCGACCATCTTCACCACGAACGAGCCGGCGATACCCTGCACGGCATAGCCGCCGGCTTTGCCGCGCCATTCGCCGGAGCCGATATAGGCCTGGATGTCGTCCTCCGAGAGCCGCTTGAAGCGGACGCGGGTCTCGACCAGGCGCTGGCGGAAGGCCTCGCGCGGCGTCACCAGGCAGATCGCGGTGTAGACGCGGTGGTTGCGGCCCGACAGCAGCCGCAGGCACTGCGCGGCTTCGTCCACCAGGTTCGCCTTGGGCAGGATGCGGCGGCCGACCGCCACCACAGTGTCGGCAGAGAGGATGAAGGCGCCGCGCAGCTCGTCGTCGAGCTGCACGGATTTGAGCGCGGCATCGGCCTTGGCCCGCGCGAGGCGGTTGGCGCAGGCGCGCGGCAGCTCGCCCCGCCGCGGCGTCTCGTCGACGTCGGCCGGCCGGAGCGCATCGGGGTCGATGCCGGCCTGGTTGAGCAGCGACAGGCGCCGCGGCGAACCGGAGGCAAGTACGAATTTGGGGCGGCCGAGCATCAGGTGATTTGGGGGATCAGGCAGGGGTGAATTGCGCGCGGAACCTATCGGAAGGGGGCTGATTTCACAACCCGGAACCCGGACTTTGCTGATTCGAGGTTTCCGACGTGCGTGTGCCCTCGGTCTGTGACGCAGGTGTTACGGCCTCTATCCGCTCGCGGCGCCCACTTTCGCGAAACGCCGGCGGATCCGCATCAGGAGCTGGTCACAGACCTCGCGATAGGCGGCGAGCTTCTGGTCGCGGCTGCCCTCCATCGTGGTCGGATCGTGCGTCGGCCAGTATTCGACGTCGGCGGCGAGCGTGCGGGTCAGCTCCAGCGCCTTGTGATGCGCCTCCGGAGACAGCGTGATGATGAGGTCGAAATTCAGCCCCTCCCAGTCCTCCAGCTCCTCGAAGGTCTGCGGCTTGTGGCTGGAGATGTCCTGGCCGAGTTCGGCCATGACAGCGACCGCGAACGGATCGAGCTCGCCTTTCCTGGCTCCGGCGGACTTCACGTAGAGGCCTTGCGGGAACATATGCTGGAGCAGGCTCGCGGCCATCGGCGAGCGCACGCTGTTCATCGCGCAGGCGAACAGCACCGATTGCGGATCGCGTGCGCGTGGCGGACCCGCCATCGCACCTAACCCTTCCAGTGCAGGACAGTGATGAGCGTGAACAGCCGGCGCGAGGTCTCGAAATCGACCCGCACCTTGCCCTTCAGCCGCTCCTGCAACGTGCGCGATCCCTCGTCATGGATGCCGCGGCGGCCCATGTCGATGGCCTCGATCTTGTCGGGGGTCGCGGTGCGGATCGCCTGGTAGTAGCTGTCGCAGATCATGAAATAGTCCTTCACGATCCGCCGGAACGGCGTCAACGACAAGAGATGCGCGACCACGGGCGTGCCGTCCTCGCGGCGGATATCGAACATCAGCCGGTTGCCGCTGATGCCGATATGCAGCGTGAACGGGCCCTTCCCTTCGGCGCCGTCGGGCGCGAACAGGTTCTGCTCGATCAGATCATAGATCGCGATCGCACGCTCATGCTCGATGTCGGGCCCGGAACGGCCGATCGAGTCCTCGTCGAGGGTGACCGCAACGATGCGATTGGTCGAGTCGTCCTGTTCGGGCGGCTTTGTCATGACAGATTGAGGCGCAATCCAATCGAGCGCGAATGGGCGTCCAGCCCCTCCGCTTGTCCGAGCGTCATCGCAGCCGGCCCCAGCGCACGCAGCTGGTCCGGGCCGCATTTCAGGATCGAGGTGCGCTTCATGAAATCGGCGACCCCAAGGCCCGAAGAGAATCGTGCCGAGCGCGCCGTCGGCAGCACGTGGTTGGAGCCGCCGACATAATCGCCGATCGCCTCCGGCGTATGTGCACCGAGAAACACTGCGCCGGCGTTGCGGATTTTTGCGGCGAGCGCGTCGGGATCGCGGGTCATGATCTCGAGATGCTCGGCGGCGATCGTGTCCGCAAGCGGGATGGCGTCGGTGAGGTTCCTCACCATGATGACGGCGCCGAAATCGGCCCAGGACTTGCCGGCAATCGCGGCGCGCGGCAGCGTCTTCAGCTGCGCTTCAACGGCTTTCTCGACATCGGCGGCCAGGCGCGCGCAATCCGTGATCAGGATCGACTGCGCGCTGGCATCGTGCTCAGCCTGCGCCAGCAGGTCAGCGGCGATCCAGTCGGCATTGCCGGTGTCGTCGGCAATGACAAGCACTTCGGAGGGGCCGGCGATCATGTCGATGCCGACCTTGCCGAACACCAGCCGCTTGGCGGCGGCGACATAGGCATTGCCGGGGCCGACGATCTTGGCGACCGGCGCGATCGTCGCGGTGCCGTAAGCGAGCGCGGCGACAGCCTGCGCGCCGCCGACGCGGTAGATCTCGGTGACACCGCCGAGCGAGGCCGCTGCCAGCACCAGCGGATTGAGCTTGCCGTCCGGCGACGGCACCACCATCACGAGGCGCGACACGCCCGCAACCCTGGCCGGCACCGCATTCATCAGCACCGAGGACGGATAGGCGGCAGTGCCGCCCGGCACGTAGAGGCCGGCGGATTCGATCGCGGTGTAACGCCAGCCGAGCTCGACGCCGAGCGGATCGGTGAAGCGCTCATCCTTCGGCAGCTGGCGGCGGTGATAGGTCTCGATACGGTCGCGCGCGAGCTTGAGCGCATCCAGCGTCGCCGCATCGCAGGCCTTTGTCGCGGCGTCGATCTCGGCGGCCGAGACGCGAAGGCCGGATGCATCCAGCGTCAGCCGGTCGAACTTGGCCGTGGCCTCGAGCAGGGCGGCGTCGCCGCGCCTTGCCACATCGTCGACGATGGCGCGCACGGCGGCCTCGACGTCGGCCGAGACCTCGCGCTTGGTGGCGAGAAAGGCTGCGAATCGCTGGTCAAAATCGGCACTGCTGCGGTCGAGACGAACGGGCATTTTGGCTTGGCTTCTGCTGGTTCAGGGGGCGCAGTCCGGCTCACCGGCCCCCTGCTCAATGGCGCGGCGGGGAAGCTGCGTCAACCCTTTGCAACCCTTGGCAGGCTCGGCGGCAACCTGAGCTGCTTGCACTGGTATACCGGCCGCCTCACCCCTCCCCCTCGATCCCTACCCCCGTTCCCAGTTCGTCCGCCCCGAGATCGGTCAGCTCGCACTCCAGGCATTCGACGTCGAGGCGGATGGCGCCGCCCTGGGCGAACAGCAGCAATGCACTACCACCAGGCTCCTCGTTGCGGCCGTCCTGGGGATGAAACTCGATGCCGACGAGGTCCAGGATCTTGTCCGGCGCGGCCAGGTCGATGTTGCGCGACTTGCAGGCCAGCACCCGGTCGAAACGAAGCGCCGACACCAGCCGGCGCGGCTCGGTCTCGCCCGCCAGCGTCTGCTCCCAGTCCAGCCGGCTCATGCCGACCACCAGGCGCTTCTCGCCCTGCCGCCAGATGATGTCGGACGGCTGGACGCGGGCGTCCTGCACATGGGTCGAGATCACGGCAAGATCGTCGGCATCGAGCGCGATCAGTTTGAGCGGGGGAGACATCACCGGCACTTCTCCTCGAGGGGCGAACAGGCCTCAACGCGCGCCGGCGCCGAAATATCCAAAAGCTCGCAGCCGGCGCGGCGGCTGCGAGCTCGAAGGATACACTGGTCAGCGTCGCTGAGACATCCCACCCCCGCCCGCAAGCAGAGCGATCCGCTCAGCTCTTGAAGAACGCCAGCAGATCCGCGTTGATGGTCTCGGCTTCCGTGGTCGGCATGCCGTGTGGAAAACCCTTGTAGGTCTTCAGCGTGCCGTTCTTGAGCAGCCTGGCCGACAGCGGCGCCGAATCCGCATAAGGCACGATCTGGTCGTCGTCACCATGCATCACCAGCACCGGCACGTTGATCTTCTTCAGATCCTCGGTGAAATCGGTCTGCGAGAACGCGACGATGCCGTCGTAATGCGCCTTCGCCCCGCCCATCATGCCCTGGCGCCACCAGTTCTGGATCACCGCTTCCGACGGTTTTGCGCCGGGACGGTTGTAGCCATAGAAGGGACCGGCCGCGATGTCGCGATAGAACGCCGAGCGGCCGGCGGCGAGCGCGGCCTGGAAGCCGTCGAACACGCTCTTGGGCAGGCCGCCGGGATTGGCCTCGGTCTTCAGCATCAGCGGCGGCACCGCAGAAAGAATCGCGGCCTTCGCCACGCGAGACTCGCCATGACGGGCGATGTAATGCACGACCTCGCCACCGCCGGTGGAATGGCCGACATGGAGGGCGTTCCTGAGGTCGAGATGCGCGGTCAGCGCCGCGAGATCGTCGGCGTAGTGATCCATGTCGTGGCCGTCGGCGACCTGTGCCGAGCGGCCATGGCCGCGGCGGTCATGGGCGATGACGCGATAGCCGCGCGTGACGAAGAACATCATCTGCGCGTCCCAGTCGTCCGACGACAGCGGCCAGCCATGGCTGAACACGATCGGCTGGCCCGAGCCCCAATCCTTGTAGAAAATCTCGACGCCGTCTTTGGTGGTGATGGTGGGCATTGGGGGTTCCTTTAGTAAGTTTAGTCATTCCGGGGCACGTGAAGCGTGAACCTCAGGTGCGCAATTGCGCACCGGGGAATCTCGAGATTCCGGGTTCGTCGCTGCGCGACGCCCCGGAATGACGACGAGCTGGCGATCAGGCGAACGCCATCGGCTTGTAGCGGCGCCAGGCGCCGATGGTCAGCACCACGAAGAACACCAGCACGAGGCCCTGCACCACGGCGAACACGGGGCCCGACGGCGGCGCCGGTGGCACGGCGGGTGCGAGCGCGGCCAAAGCCGGGATCTTCAGGAACGACTGGATGATCAGCACGAAGACGTTGAAGTAGAGCGAGATCATCGCGGTCACGATGTAGATCGGCCGCCAGACGCCCTTGAGGTTCATGCCGTAGAGCGCGATGCAGGCGATCGCGAGCAGCACCAGCGAGATGCCGGCGATGATGTAGGAGGGCAAGAGCTGCTTGAACGGGAACAAAAAGCCCGTGGCATTGGTCAGGATGGTGAAGAGCAGGAAGATCGCGGTGAGGCCCGGCATCGGCTTCGAGCCGAGCAGGCCGAACATCACGACGAGGCCGGCCGCGATAGCGATCAGGCTGATGACGACATGGACCAGTGTGAAGGCTTGCAGGCTCATCCCGAGAACCATGGCATCTCTCCTATCTCTGCGTTGAGATCAAAGGATTGATATTACGCTCCTCATCGAATTGCCACATGCGGCACGATCACACATGCGCGTCCAGCCATGCGTGATCGTGCGAATCGACAAACGCATGGCTGAATTTTTTGCAGCGCTGTCACGAACGGCAGCAGTTTGTAGCTCGGATGGAGCGCTCACACTTCCTTAGTGTCGAAGATCAAGAGGTCGGCGCCGCCGCTGGCGAATTTCGGCACGTCGCTGGCTGCCGCCTTGCCCTGTTCGCTGCCGAACGCTTTCTGGATGTCGCCCACGGTGTCGAAGGTGAGGATGGCAACGAGGTGAATGCCCGAGGCGCCTGCGGGCGAGCCGACTGGCCCGGTGCTGACGGCGTATTTCTTCAGGCCGGGAAGCTTCTTGGCGAGCGGAATGTGGGTTTCGGCATAATGCTTGTCGAAGGCGGCAGCGTCTTTGGGCGTCTTGTAGAGCACGACGAGTTCGGCCATTGAGTCCTCCCGTTGGCGTTTTGTTTTTAGCTCCTCATGGTGAGGAGATAGTCTGCAGTTGACGACAAAACTGCAAGCCTCATTCGACTTGCCGTCTGCTTGTCTTCTGCTTGACTAAAGCGCCGGTTTTGCGGCGTCGCCGAGATAGGCGTGCAGCGAGGCCACCACCTGTGCGCCCTCGCCGATGGCGCCGCCGACGCGCTTGACCGAGCCGGAGCGGACATCGCCGACGGCGTAGACGCCGGGCACCGAGGTCTCGAGCGGCGCCACCGGCCTGCCCTGGTTCAGCTCGGACTGCGCGCCCGTGACAACGAAGCCGCCGCGATCGAGCGTCACGCCGCAGCCATCGAGCCAGCCGGTGGCGGGATCGGCGCCGACGAACAGAAACAGGTTCTTGATATCGGCGGAATCCTCGTCATCGGACAGCCGGCTCTTCCAGCGGATCCGCCGCAGCAGCGAGGCCTCGTCGCCTTCGAGCGCCGTGATCTCGGTGTTGAACAGCAATTCGATGTTCGGCGTCGCCTCGATGCGCTCGATGAGATAGCGCGACATGCTGGCGCCAAGGCCGCCGCCGCGGATGATCATCAAGACCTTCCGGGCGTGGCCCGAGAGAAACACCGCCGCCTGTCCCGCCGAATTGCCGGCGCCGACCAGCGCCACCTCCTCGCCGGCGCACAGTTTTGCTTCGACCGGAGAGGCCCAGTACCAGACACCGCGGCCCTCGAACTTGTCGAGATTGGCGATATCAGGCCGGCGATAACGCGCGCCGCTGGCAACCACGATCGAGCGCGAGCGCAGGGGATCGCTGCCGTCGAGCGTCACTGCAAACGCGCCGTCCTTGCGCGAGCAGTCGAGCGACTTCGCGGTGACAGGGATCATGATGTCGGCGCCGAATTTTTGCGCCTGGTTGAAGGCGCGCGCCGTGAGAGCCAGGCCGGAAATCCCGGTCGGAAAGCCCAGATAGTTTTCGATGCGGGCGCTGGCGCCGGCCTGGCCGCCGAAGGCTCTGATATCGAGCACGGCGACCGATAGTCCTTCGGACGCCGCATACACGGCGGTCGCAAGCCCCGCCGGGCCGCAGCCGACGATCGCGACGTCGTAGATGCGGTCATTGCGCGGGCCGCCGATCATGCCGATCGCGCGCGCAAGCTCGGTCTCGCCGGGGTTGCGCAGCACCGCGCCGTCGGGGGTGACGACCAGCGGCCAATCCTCCGGCTTGGGCGAATAGCGCGCGATCACCTCGGCAGCGTCGCGATCCCCGTCGGGATCGAGCAGATGATGCGGCTGGCCGTTGCGGGTGAGAAAGCCCTGCAAACGCACCACGCCGGCCGAATGCGACGGGCCGATCAGCACGATGCCGCCGACGCCGGCCTGCAGCAGATTGACCCGGCGCAGGATCAGCGCGCGCATGATGCGCTCGCCGAGCTCGGCTTCGGCAACCAGCAGTGCGCGCAGGCGCTCCGGCGGCAACAGCAGCGTCTCGACCTCGCCTTCGGCGCGGCCATCGACCAACGCCGGGCGGCCGGAGAGCTGGCCGAGCTCGGCCAGAAACTGGCCGGGCCCCTGGTCGATCACCGGGGACACATTGCCGAGTCCATCGCGCTGGCTGATGGCGACATCGCCCTTCAGCACGACGAACATGCCCGGCCCCGGCTTGCCGGTCTCGAACAGCAGTTCGCCGTCTTTGTAGGTGCGAAGCTCGCCGAAATTCCTGAGACGTTCGATCTCGGCAGGCGTCAGCGTCGGAAACGTCTGCTCGGGGCGGGTGAAACGCGCCATCTGCGCGTCGCGATCGGTTCGGTGTGATTCGTCTTGCCCCGTGGTCACTGTATGCACTCCAAGAATTTTCAGCCGCCCGCTTTCCGTCTCAGGTCTTGCCGGCGGTGCCCTCATCTAGGGACCCATCGCCATCTTGCGAGGGGTCGGCGCTTGCGGCGCGCTCGCGCGCCTGCGCCTTGCGCCGCTTCAGGTTCTCCCGCAGCGCCGACTTCAGGCGATCGTCCCGCGATGTGCGGTCCGGTCTCGTCGTCTTGTCGGTCTGGTCAGCCATCGCGGGTCCATACAGCGGGTCCGCAGTAACATGCCCAGTGATTGCGGCAGCTCAAGAGGCCCTGATGGTCCCAATCGTGCGAAATCCAAAATGGGGCGAATCCGTCGCACCGGCCAACTGGCCAGTTGGCGGGGCCGGAACCGAAATCGGCCGAAAAGTCGGTCGTTTCGAGCCGAAACAGCCGTAATAACCCCGATATCGGCCCGATTTTCTCGTTTGGACGGGTCATGCAAGCTTGCACAGCGGGGAGGCCTGTGGCAGATATCGGCCCGCTTGGTAGGCCCCCCCCGTAGCGGCCGATTCTGATCCCAGCACATGCTGCCGTAGCTCAGTGGTAGAGCACTCCATTGGTAATGGAGAGGTCGACAGTTCAATCCTGTCTGGCAGCACCATTTTTCATCTTCGAAAATGAGCGTGAGCAGGCATTCTCGCGGCACGAAACGCCCGAGTTTGCGCGTCTCCATTGCCCTCCTTCCTTGAAGAGGGCGCAGGGAAGACCGGGTGCCGACGGGCACCCGCGGTCCGCTGCGCGAAAGTGTAGCGCAAGGAGACCGCACAGCAGCATACAGGTGACGCCGAACACGCGGCCTTCCCTGCGCGATGGTTGGACGGCTTATGCCGTGCTCTCCCCGGAGACGAATTCCCTTTGCCTCCGTCACCTCACGAAATTCACCGTCACCGCGCCGGTTGACGCCAGTGCCGCATTCGCGAGGCTTGACCGTAGCGACGACGGCCGAGACCACACGGTTTTGCCGTACGCAGCCCGTCTTCGCCCAAGAGGGCCTCGCCGGACAAGCCGGCCTGGGCCGAGAGCGTCGTCGGATACAGGCGCCGTTCGTACGACACGGCTTGTGCCGGGCTCACGGGGTTCGGCTCAATCCTCCGCCCGCCCTGCCCACACATCCGCGCCGGCGCTTGCCGCGTCCACCGCTTGCCCGACCCACGTTCGTGACGACGTACGATCGCCCCTCTCCATCGGGCCGGGATGGCGAGAGAATGCCGCAAAACCGAATTTCGGTAAAGCGGAATATTTTTGCGGGAGGGGATTGACGGGGTTTGGCGGAGGCGGGTGTTTTGCCCGACGGGTTAGATTGGTGGCTATAATATGCGAGATAGGCGGAGTGCACGCGCATCAGTGAAACAGCTGACCAAATAGAATGCAAGAATTGCACTCCAAGGTGTAGCAGCGCACCTCGGAAAAGCTACGTCTGTTCTCCAGTGGCCGTTGGGGCCGCCTGCACCTCAGCAGCCGCCTTGAGAAGATCCGTCTGGGTCGGGGCCTTGGTCGTCTCGATCAAGGCTTTTGCTACCGCCATTACCGGCACACTGAGGAACGCTCCGGCTACCCATGCATTATACTGTACAGCAATGATCGCTCCGATCATCGCCAACCCGGTCGTAGCAAAGCCAAGCCAATGCCCGCGGCGAACATCGCTTTGAGCATGTTGTAGGCTGAGCCTCGACTGCTCGATTTGAGCCTCCTGCAGTTTCTCGGCCATCGTAATTAGCCGATTGAGCGTCCCCGGAAGAACCGCTTCATATCGCTCAACTGCTTCAGGAGGAGGATATGGTCCTTGCCACATCTGAGACTGTTGCTGAACAATCCCAGGTAGCATTAGCTGAATACCGCCCTGAACCGGCATTCCTCCCTGGTGCGCTGCCATGAGTTGAGCCAGCAGCTGAGGGGGCAAAGGCCCCCCTTGGATATGGACGGTCGGCCGCGGGGCGGGTTGCTGTGGCCCGTCAGGCTGCGGTGCTCTCGGCGGCTCGTTTGTCATCAGGCGCCATCACAGAGAATCGATTGAGTGAGGCACCAACGCTAGCAAAGGCCGAACCGATTGTGAAATTCATGACAGCCGGGATATAGACCGGAGTCGCCGAGAATAGGGCTGCAGGGCTGGCGAGACCGGTCCAAAAGGCCGTGAAAAAAGCCGAACGCTGGTTCATCGCATTAACTCCCAAGGACATACAGATGTAAGCATGGTTCTGGACTGCGCCGCAAGTCCATCATCGACTGATCAACCCGAGATTGGGACGCTCGTTCAAATATTCCAGATCGGCGCGACAATTTGATTAACTCCACGGTCCTGCAATCCAGGCGGCCACCAGGACTGCCCGCACGCTATACGACACGGCTTGTGCCGGGCTCACGGGATTCGGCTCAATCCTCCGCCCGCCCTGCACTCACATCCGCGCCGGCGCTTGCTGCGTCCAACGCCTCCCCGACCCACGTTCGTGACAACGTACGATCGCCCCTCTCTATCGGGCCGGGATGGCCGGAGAATGCCGCAAAACCGAATTTCGGTAAAGTGGAATATTTTTGCGGGAGGAGGTTGACGGGGGTTTGGCGGGAGGGGCTGTTTTGCCCGACGGGTCAGCGCGGACGAACTGCAACAGCACGCAGCAACCTCGATCGTAAATGACGCGATCTTCCTACGTCCGATTGCTACCCTCTTCGGCATCCAAACCTTGCGCCGCCGGAAGATCGGATGAGGTCGCCACATCGCCGAGTTTGAAAGTTCCGATTGGTATTCCTGCGTCGCTAAACTTTTTGAGGTGGCTTTGAAAAAGATCGATCCATTTGGCCTCCTCTTTCGACCAAGGATGGCGGGCGATCCACTGTTCGCCGAGAGCCGCCAATATCATTTGTTCAAAACGATAGAGCTGGCCCTGTTTTGAATCGTGCAGCGCCTTACAGACCCTATGACCGTCGCCATAAGGAGATATCGCAGCATCCACTTCCTTCAAATCTCGAAACCCTAACGTCTTCAGCAGTCCGGCCGTATAGTCGTAGGACCAGTCTGACATTCGTCCGTCGGGGCCCAGCCTCCTATCCAAAAACAGCTTAAGCGCTTTGGGCGTGATCTCGGCACCGGTCAAATCACCAGCCCGGACTTTGGCATTCGCCGCATCTTCCAAAGTACGATTGGCGTCGTCGATAGCCTGAAACTCTCTATCGGCAATCTCCAGCATCCCTGCTAGCGCAACAAAGCGCCGACGGATTATTGTTGGAATCGCGCGCAGCGACTTGTACTGGATGTCATGTTCGATTTCAGCCCAAGCATGTTGAAGTATTGTTCGAACCTGCACTTCGACAATGTGCCCAGAAAAACGCCGATACTCAGGTAACCCTGCTCGTTCGCCCCTAATACGCACTAGGTAATGGATGCTTTGATAGCCAAAGCGATCTGATTCGATCAAAGCTATCCCCTTGTTCGACTTCTCAACGACGTCGAATTCAGCGACCAGCATCTGGTCCACATCGCCTAAAGTATCCAAGAAATGAGTTATAATACGAACACCAGCCAGATCAGTAATCTGCTTAAGTGGCTCTAGATATTTCGGCGTTGAAGGAGCCTCTTCTAGTGGGGTAGAGGCTTTACGACCAAAGCTTGATGGATCCTTTGCCCGCGATTGCACGGAATGAATCTTGATGCCCCGACTATCCAAGCTTTGCTTGGCAATCCGGGCCACGACCTCCGCCAAATCCAAATAGAATGGCTGAACTCTCAGGTATTCAACCAAGGCGCGATCGGCGTGATTTTTGAGCGGATCGTCACCCTCGCCCCCAATATCCATACGGCCTCACAAAATATGGCAATGAGAATCGCTCTTAAAATCTGACATTTTCAAACATACGTCCTGCGGTTGCATATGACCATCATCCTAACGGATACTTTGATCACGCCACACGAATAGCGAATGCAAACCCTTGCGGTTCTATCCGCTACCCACTCGACCACGCAGGTAAGGTTAATTGTTCCTTTCGATTGTCGGTAAAATTTTATCCATTATCGTCCCGGCCATTCAAGACGAACCAGGGGCTTCCGACAGTGTTTGCGTTTTGCCTGATCGTGACTGGGACTGCACTGCTTCTCTCCGGCCTGGTGGCCTTCGGCCTTCATAGAAATTCGCTGCACTCGTTGGCGCTGCTGTAGGCGGATCAGCGAGCTGCTTCGTAGCTTCGTCGGATGGGTAGAGCGAAGCGAAACCCATCAGCCTCTCGTTCGGCAACAAAGCATGATGGGTTTCGCTAGAGCTCAATCCATCCTACGCACTACGCTCTCTCTCCAGGGACCTGCCAGCAACGCCGGCAAATCGCCCATGCGGTGAAAGACGTCGTCGCAGATCGCGGCCAACTCCTGCGCGGCGTCCGGATGACCGCCGGCAAAACCCAGGACTTTCATTCCCGCGGCCTTTGCTGCGCGGGCTCCGGCCAACGAATCCTCGACAACAACGCAGGCCGAGGGATGAGCACCCATCGTTTGCGCGGCATGCAGGAACAGGCCGGGATCCGGCTTCCACGAGCCGACCTCGTACGCACTGAAAATGCGGCCCTGGAAGTGCGCAAGAAGCTGCGTCAATCCGAGCGCATGCGTGAGCTTCGACATCGGCCCGTTGGACGCCACGCAGACCGGAACTTTAATCTCAGCCAGCGCGCCATGAATTCCTTCGACGGGCTTCAGTTCGGCATCAAACGCCAGCGCCGTTGCCTGTCGAACGTCGGCAACGAACGTCTCCCTGACGCCGCGGCCGAGACGACGCTCGATCTCGCTCACGCAATCGGCCATCTTCACCCCTCGGAATGACCGGATGGCGTCCTCAAGGCTGATCGCGACGCCCTCCTCGGCTGCGACGCGGGCGAAGACCGTGAGGGCGATGATCTCGCTATCGACCAGAACGCCGTCTGAATCGAAAATAACGAGCTCGGGAGTTACGCGTATATTCATCTCGCGGAGGTGTCCTCGCCGCCCAATTGACGCCTCGTGATGCGATTGTCGGCGCGCCTTAGCCGCCGGCACAGCTCGCGATTGATGTTTTGCAGGACGATGACATAGGCGTGGATGTCGGCCTTGTAGCAGGCGTAGAGCTTTTGCGCTGAAAGCTCGTACAGCACGGTCTCGCTCTCCGCAACCACCGTGGCGGAACGGTTCTGCATTTCGATCAGCGTCATCTCGCCGAAGAAATCACCACGCTCCAGGACGGAGATCGGGATGGCGCTTCCCGAATCCGCCCGTTTGCTGACCGCCAGCCGGCCCGACTTGACGATGAACATCGAGCGGCCCTGCTCCCCCTCCGCCACCACGGTCGCGCCGGCATCGAAGCGGCACTCGACCAGCATCGAGATCAGCAGGTCGAGGCTCGCGTCGGTGAGGCCGCCGAAGAACGGCGTCGCGAGCAGGAACGCTTTCAGATCGGGGGAGCTGGCCGTCATGTCGCGAGGATAAGTCTCCTCATCAGATGCGGCAAGATGGTAGCGGCTACGAACTCAATTCACCGCCGCGCAGCGTCCGTCTTCGCCACAGGTCGACCATCACCTTGCCGGTTGCCGCGAGCACAAGCGCACACAGTGCCGCCTTCGAGATGGTCTCCATCGTTCCTTCGATCAGCAGGCAATGGACCACGCCACACACGACGATGACGAGCGCGAGCGGGATATGAACGAACCGCCAGGTGCGCAGGCGCAGGCCCAGCCGCCGCCGCAGGGGTGCCAGCAGCGCGACGGCGAAGATCGCCCACATGGCGATCACGCCAAAGGGAGAGAACGGGGTCGGCGATGAGAAAGTCAGCGCGTCGATCATGTCGGGCGGGCTGGTGAACCAGAGGCCGGCGACGTGGATCACCACGGCCAGGGCCAGCGCGCCGCCGATCCAGTGATGGGCGCGCCTGTTGCGATAGGCCGATAGTCCCGGCAGAACTCCCCCGATCAACAGCGGCTGAACCAGCACCAAAGCGAGGGCGACGATCCCGGCGAAACCTGCGAGGATGTAGACCGGGCCGCGCCATGCGAGCTGCTCGCTCGTCGCGGCGAGTGCGATCGGCACGCCGACGGCCACAGCGAGGGCGGGCCAGATCAGAAATCTTCCGCCCTTCACCTGCAACCCGGTCAGGCCGGCTGAAGCACGAAGTGCGCCTCGAGGCTGGTGTCCTTGGCGCTGCGCATGATCGGCCGCAGGAAGACGGTCTTGAACTCGCCGCTGTCATAGGCGAGGTGACCATGCGGCTGGCCGAAGATCGGAATGATCTGCGGCATTTCGAGCCGGAAGGCTCCGTCCTTGTCGGTGAGCGTGGCGCCGTGGCTCTGCGGCTCGTGCTCCTGGCCTTCGACCGTGTGCGCCCAGATCTGGATGCGCTGCCCGGCGAGCGGTGCTCCATCGCCGGCGCGGCGCACGGTGCCGCTCATCCAGAAACCGCCCTTGCCGATGCGCTCCACGATCGGCGCGCCCTTGCGGTAGTTGTTGGCGCCGCCGGTCATCGACTCCGTCGGCGCGAGACCTTCCGCGCGGGCAGGCAGCAGCCCGGATGCGCCGGCGGCCAGGACGCCCGACGCCAGCACGGAGCCGCCGCCGATGAGCAGGTTGCGGCGGTTGAGTACGACAAGGGTCATGTCTGTCCTCCTGGCAACGGTGGCGCGGCACAGAGGCTACACCAACAGGCACGAAACGCCCAGCTGAGACGACGGGCGTCATGGGCCGCCATAACAGGGTTGTGAAGGAGGCTCTACCCATCCCGCGCCGCGACACTACATGTCGCTCTCTCAGACGCGCGGTTCCCACACTTCGGTAGTCCCCCATGATGCCCTTCTCCGTGCTCGACCTCGCGCCCATCAAACAGGGTTCCGACGCCGCGCAGGCGTTTCGCAATTCGCTCGATCTGGCGCAGCACGCCGAACAATGGGGCTTCAAGCGGTTCTGGCTCGCCGAGCATCACAACATGACGGGGATTGCGAGCGCGGCGACCTCTGTGGTGATCGCTCACGTCGCGGGTGGCACGAAAACGATCCGCGTCGGCTCCGGCGGGGTGATGCTGCCGAACCATTCGCCGCTGGTCATCGCCGAGCAGTTCGGCACGCTGGAATCGCTCTATCCCGGCCGGATCGATCTTGGCCTCGGCCGCGCGCCGGGCACCGACCAGCTCACCGCGCGGGCGATGCGGCGCGACCTTGCGACGGCGGCCGAAAACTTTCCGCATGACGTGCTGGAATTGCAGGCGCTGCTCGGCGACCCCAAGCCGAACCAGGCGATCCGCGCGGTGCCTGGCATGGGCACGAAGGTGCCGCTGTGGATCCTCGGCTCCAGCATGTTCGGCGCCCAGCTCGCGGCCATGCTCGGGCTGCCGTTCGCGTTCGCCTCGCATTTCGCGCCGCAGATGCTGATGCCGGCGCTGCGCGAATATCGCGCGCGGTTCGAGCCGTCGGCGCAGCTCGAAAAACCCTATGCCATGGTCGCCGTGAACGTGTTCGCTGCCGACAGCGATGCCGCGGCGCAGCGGATGTTCACCTCGCTGCAGCAGCAGTTCATCAATTTGCGCCGCGGCACGCCCGGACCTTTGCCCCCGCCGGTGGACGACATGGATGCGCTGTGGTCGCCGGCCGAGAAGGCCGGCGTCGCGCAGGCGCTGGCGATTTCCGCCGTCGGCTCGCCCGCGGTGGTCGAGGAGAAGCTGAAGGCGCTGATCGCCGACACCGCTGCGGACGAGTTGATCACCACCGGGCAGATCTACGATCACGCCGCACGGCTGCGCTCGTTCGAGATCGCGGCCGAAGTGCGGGACCGGATTGCGAAGCAGCCGGCAGTGTGAGGGGCACTTCGCCTCTCCCCGCTCGCGGGGTGAGGGAGCGCACCGCCGGTGCAGCGCTGTCAACGGGCTAACGCGCGCCGCGTTTTTGTGGCACAACGGCCGCTATCACCGATCGACCTTTGAGGCCACGCATGCCCGCGCCAAAACCGCCTGCCTTCGAGACCCTGAGCCTGCATGCGGGCCAGCATCCGGATCCAGCCACCGGCGCCCGCGCGGTGCCGATCTACCAGACCACGTCCTACGTGTTCCAGGACTCCGACCATGCGGCGGCGCTGTTCAACCTGGAGCGCGCCGGCCACATCTATACGCGCATCTCCAACCCGACCACCGGCGTGTTGGAGGAACGGCTTGCGGCGCTGGAAGGTGGTGTCGGCGCGATCTGTACCGCGAGCGGCATGGCGGCGATGCATCTCGCCATCGCGACGCTGCTGAACGCGGGCGACCACATCGTGGCGTCGAGCTCGCTCTATGGCGGCACCATCAACCTTTTGGCGCATACGCTGCCGCGCTTCGGCATCACCACGAGTTTCGTGAAGCCGCGCGATCTCGACGCGTTCCGCGCCGCGATCAAACCGAACACCAGGCTGGTGATCGGCGAGACCATCGGCAATCCAGGGCTGGAGGTGCTCGACATACCCAAGGTCGCGGCAATCGCGCATGAGGCCAAAATCCCGCTGCTGATCGACAACACCTTTGCCACGCCCTATCTCAGCCGCCCGATCGAGCTGGGGGCCGACATCGTCATGCATTCGGCCACCAAATGGATCGGCGGCCATGGCATTGCGATCGGCGGCGCCATCGTCGACGGCGGCCGCTTCGACTGGCGCGACTCCGGAAAATTCGGCGTGCTGACCGAGCCCTATGGCGGCTATCACGGCATCGTCTTCGACGAGCAGTTCGGCACCGCGGCCTTCATCATGCGCGCACGCACGGAAGGATTGCGCGATTTCGGCGCGTGTCTATCGCCGACCAACGCGTTCCAGCTGCTGCAGGGCGTCGAGACGCTGGGCGTGCGCATGGACCGGCACATGCAGAATACGCTATCCGTGCTGGAGGCGCTGAAGTCCAACAAGGCGGTCGACTGGGTGCTGCATCCCGCGCTGGAGAATCACCCGGACTATCAGCTCGCCAAGACGCTGCTGCCGCGCGGCGCCGGCTCGATCATCTCCTTCGGCATCAAGGGCGGCCGGGCTGCGGGCCGCAAGTTCATCGAAAGCTTGCGCATGATCAGCCATCTCGCCAATGTCGGCGACGCCAAGACGCTGGTGATCCACCCGGCCTCGACCACACATCAGCAGATGGATGCCGAGCAGCTCAAGGCTGCCGGCATCGGCGAGGAGCTGGTGCGGCTCTCGGTCGGCATCGAGAGTGCCTCCGACATCATCGACGATCTTGCGCAGGCGCTGCGCATCTCGCAGAAGGTTTGACACCATGAAGCTTTCCGTCAACGGCGCCGAAATATTTGCCGCGACCGGCGGCCGCGAATTCGACAAATCCCTGCCAACGGTGATCTTCCTCCATGGCGCCGGCTTCGACCATTCGAGCTGGGCGCTGCATACGCGCTGGTTCGCCCATCATGGTTTTGGCGTGATCGCGCCCGACCTGCCCGGCCACGGCCGCTCGGCGGGACCCTCGCTCGGAAGCATCGCGGACATGGCCGACTGGACGGTCGCGCTGCTCGATGCGGCGGGAGCTGCGAAAGCGCATCTGATCGGCCATTCCATGGGATCGCTGATCTCGCTGGAGACGGCCGCGCGTCATCCTGACAAGGTCTCGGCGCTGAGCCTGATCGGCACGGCGGCGACCATGACGGTTGGCCCGGACCTGCTCAAGGCCGCCGAGGCCAATTCGCAGGATGCCAACGACATGGTCTCGATCTGGGGCCTTGGCTTCAAGGCCGAGCTCGGCGGCAGCCTCGCGCCGGGCCTGTGGATGCATGGCGGCGCGCAGGCTGTGCTGCAAGCTTGCGAGCCGGGCGTGCTGTTCAGGGATTTGTCGGCCTGCAATGCCTATGCGAATGCGCTTGCTGCGGCCGCGACCGTCAAGGTTCCGACCACGCTGATTCTTGGCGAGCGGGACATGATGACCCCCGCGAAGGCAGGCAAGGCGCTTGCGGCGGCGATCCCGCATGCGAAGACCGTCGTCGTGCCGGGCGCGGGCCATATGATCATGGCGGAGCGTCCGGATGAGCTGCTCGCGGCACTGAAAGGCTGATCGGATCAATTGTCGCGTCGGCGCGTTGCTGTCGAACATCCCTGCGACTGCAAAAGGGAACTCGACGCATGCCAAGACAGGAAATCATTCGCAAAGCCAAGCAGGACAAGCGCGCCGGCAAATCGGCCAGCACGCAGGCCGGCGAATTCGTCAAGGACGAGATCGACAAGATCAGGAAAGGCAAGCACGGCGCACGCTCGACGAAGCAAGCCATTGCCATCGGCCTGTCCGAGGCGCGCCGCGCCGGGGTCGATCTGCCGCCGCCGCGCAAAGGCGCAAAGAAGTCGACGCGCAGAAGCGCAAAATATGCCTATGAGGTCGGTCAGGGCAAACGCACGCCGAAGCGCCGGCCGAAAGTGTCGCGCGCCGTCGAGAGGGTCCTGAAGAAGGAGCCACGCTCGACCGCATCGCGGAGCGCTCTGTCGAAGCAGGGCAAGAGCGCAGCAAACCGGCGGTCCGCTGCGTCCCGCTCGGCGGCTGCGCGCAAAGCGAGCCGAACCAAGGGCGCCAAGGTCCGCTCCGCCGCCGCAAAGAAGGCGGCGCGCACCAGGGCGCGCCGCCGCAGTTGATCCGGCTCAGGAGCCCGGCGTCCATTTCCAGACGATGTCGGAGACGTTGACCGGCTTCGGGATCAGACCGAGCTTTGTGAACCGGTCTGCGACCGCCTGCTGGGTTGCGATCACCTCGGCATCCAGCGGCACGACGCGGAAGTTGGAGCGATCCACGAAGCGCCTGATGGCCTCGATATCGACGCCGGTCGCATCCGCCTGGGCCCTGGCGACCTCCTCGTGGTGCTGGTTGGCCCAGGCGCCTTCGGCGGCAAAGGTGGTGTTGAGCTTCGCGACGAGCGACGGATACTTTTCCACGAAATCGGTATTCGCGATGTAGAAGGCGTTCGGCTTGTGCACGTCCTTGTCGAAAGCGATGACGCGCGCGTTCTCCTTCAATTCGGCGAGCGCCAGATACGGATCCCAGATCGACCAGGCATCGACCGAGCCCTTGACGAAGGCCGCCGTCGCATCGGCCGGCGCGAGCGGCGCGGGCGTGATGTCGGACCAGGACAGGCCGGCCTTTTCGAGCGCGGCGACCAGCAGATTATGCGCGCTCGATCCCTTGCCGAAGGCGACGCGCTTGCCCCTGAGATCGGCCAGCGTCTTGATGGCCGAGTCTTTCGGCACGATGATCGCCTGGGTGTTGCCTTCCGATTTCACCGCAGCGACGTAGCGGATCCTGGCGCCGCCGGCCTGCGCGAAGATCGGCGGCGCATCGCCGACATAACCGAAATCGACGCTGCCGACATTGATGGCTTCCAGCAGCGGTGGACCGAACTGGAAGTCGATCCACTTGATCTCGATGCCGAGCGGCTTGAAGGCGTTCTCCAGCGTCTGGCGCTGGCGTACGGCGGGGAAGAAACCGCCCTTCTGCGTGCCGATGCGGATTTCGGCCGGCTTGTCCTCGGCGCGCACGGGCGAACCCGCCGCACCTGCCAGCAACAGAGCGCCGGCGATGATGTGTCGTCGCGTGATCATTTGCAAAGTCCTTTCGGTCTGCTGGTGCTCAGATTGTGACAAGGTGCCGACGCTCCGCGAACACGGCGCGTGCGGCGCGTTCGGCGTCCCGGGCCGACCGGAACTGGCGGCCCTCGAGGCTGTCGAACAGGCGTTCTGAGGAGAAGAAGCGGAAACCGCGCTCGTCGCTGGCGATGATGCCGGCGGTGCGGTCGTGAACTTCGATGATATAGGCTTTGGGCATGGCTGCTCGTTCGCCGAACGGATCGGCGTTCCTGTCAGGAGATTGCGATCGGGATTTTGGCTCGGCGATCAGCAGCAACAACAGGCGCCGGTCGCGGCCGAGACGCAGCGACGCATCATGCGCTTGCGCATGTCGCTTCTCACTCGCTGGTCATTCGATGTCATCCGGCAACCTTCGGCTCGACGATGCAGTTTAGATGTTTCGAATATCGAGGGATTGACCCGATCGGTCAATGAAATGGCTATCCATATTTGCCGCGGTCGCGTGCGCGCGCTTCTCTGCGCACAAGCCGCCGCAGCCGAAATCATCTCGCGATGATGTCAACACGCAGGGGGTCCATAGCGTGGTACCGTTGCCCAGAGGGGCCGCAGAGAAACGCGGGAGGACGACACGGCGGGGCGGCCACGCCATCGTGGTCAATCTGAAGGCACCCTCTTGCAAGCTCGGAGATTGCCGTAGGGTGGGCAAAGCGAAGCGTGCCCACCTTCTATTGCGATGTCGAACGGGTGGTGGGCACGGCGCAAGTGCGCCTTTGCCCACCCTACGATTCCGAATTCGTGGAGAGAGCTCACCACATCGTCGCGGCGGCGCGCTCCGGCCAGAGGCGGTCATACTCCGCGCCGCCGACCTTGTTCTCGCTCATCTCGGCAAGGATCTGCCCAGGCGTCGGCAAGGTCTTCGGGTCGACGCGCTTGTCGGGATTCCAGAGGTCGGCGCGGACGATGGCGCGGGCGCATTGGAAATAGATCTCGTCCACATGCATCACCATGACGCTGCGCGGCGCCTTGCCTTCAACCTTGAACGAAGAGAGCAGCTCCGGATCAACAGAGAGATGCGCGCGGCCGTTGGCACGGACCGCGTTGCCGGAGCCGGGGATCAGGAACATCAGCGACACGCGGGGGTCACGCACGATGTTGCGCAAGGAATCGATCCGGTTGTTGCCGCGGCGATCCGGCAGCATCAGCGTCTTGGGATCGTGGATACGAACGAAGCCGGGAAGATCGCCGCGCGGTGAGCAGTCGATGCCTTCGGGGCCGATGGTGGCGAGCGCCGCGAACGGCGCCTTCTCAATGAAGAGGCGGTAGAGCGGGGTGACGTGGTCGGCGACTTTCACGGTCGAGGCGTCGTTGGTGGCGCCGTAGATGGCCTCTAACTCCTCGACCGTCTTGATCACCGTCATTCCATTTTCTCCCGTTCTGCCCGCTATTCGCGCCAGCCTTCATCCCTGATCACGCGCACGAGCTGGCGGCTGTGATCATCGGCACTGCCGGCGTTGAAGATTGTAACATCAGCCTGCGCCGCCGTGTCATCGACGTTGCGCGCGAGCCGGTCGGCGATGTTGCCGTCGCTGTTCCGCGCCCGCGCGGCAAGTCGCTGCGCCAGCAGGTCCGGCGGCGCCGTGATCGCGACCACGATGACATTGGCATAGGCCTGGCGCAAGGCTGATATCACGGTGCGCGAGACATTGACGACGACAGCACGCCCGGCGCGGATGTCGTCGTTGATCTCCAGCGGCAGTGCATAGGAATGCCCGTGCGCGTCCCAATGCACGGCGAAATCGCCGTGCTCGCGCGCGCGGGCGAATTCGTCCGGGCTCATTGCGATATTGTCCTCGTCGGCCGAGGCGGCACGCGTCACGACACGCCGCGGGAAGACGATATCGTGATCATCGGCGCAGGCTGCCTGCGCCAGCCGCAACAGCGTGTCCTTGCCGGCGCCGCTTGGCCCGACCACGAGCACGAGGCGGCCGGGGCCAATCGCCGCCGCCTTGCCCTGCGCCGTGGCCGTGGTCTCGCTCATGCGACGCGGCCCCCTTCGCGCCAGACGCTGCGCACCACGGGAACGCTGCCGGCGACATGGACGCGGATCAGATCGGCCCGCTTGCCGATTGCGATCTCGCCGCGGTCGGTGAGGCCGACCGCATCAGCCGGCGCCTTGGTCACGGTGCGCACCGCCGCCGGCAGGCTGATCGACGGCGCATGCTCGGGCAATTGCAGCGCGCCCATCAAGAGGCTGGACGGGATGTAGTCGGACGACAGGATATCGAGCAGGCCTTCGCGGGCAAGGTCGATCGCGGCGATGTTGCCGGAATGCGAGCCGCCGCGCACCACGTTGGGCGCGCCCATCAGGATGTCGATGCCGGCCTGGTGCAGGCCGCGCGCGGCCTCGATCGTGGTCGGGAATTCCGCAACCGCGACGCCGTCACGCACGGCGTCGGCGACGTTTTCCTCGGTGGTGTCGTCATGGCTCGCCAGCGGAATCCTGTACCGATGCGCCAGCGCCACGATCTCGCGCATGTTGGCCGCGGCGTATTTCTTCTGATAATCGAAGCGCCTTGCGAACAGCTCGTCGAGCTCGGCGTCGGTCATGCCGCCGCCCTTGCCGCGATAATAGTCGCGCAGCTTCACTTCATCGCGGAACTGGCGCTGGCCGGGGGTATGGTCCATCAGCGACATCAGCTTGACGTCGGGCCGGTCGATCAGCTCCTTGGCTTCCTCGACCACGCTCGGCATCGGGATTTCGCAGCGCAGATGCAGGAAGTGGTCGGCGCGCAACAGATGCGAATCGCGCGCGGTCGTGATGGCCGCAGCGAGCACGCCGGCGCGGCCATCGACCTCCTCGGCGCCGTCCTCGCGCCAGACACGGAGCGAGTCGAACACGGTGGTGATGCCTGAGGTCGCAAGCTGGCCGTCATAGGAGATCACGGCCGCGACGGGATTCCAGAATACCTTTGGGCGCGGCACGTAATGCGCTTCGAGATGATCGGTGTGCAGCTCGATCAGGCCGGGCATGATCAGATCGCCGCCGGCATCCTCCGCACCCGCGGGCGCCCTGCCCTCACCGATCCCGGAGATGCGTCCGTCGGCAAGCGCAAGCCAGCCCTGTTCGATCACCCGGTCCGCCAGCACGATCCTGGCGTTGGCAATCACTGTGTCCTTCGGCTTCATTTCCATGTCCTTCAGGCCGCGGCGGCAAAGCTGGTGACGTCGACGATGCGGTCGGCAATCAAATGCCTGACTTCGTCGTCATGGACAATGGCGACCATGGCGACGCCCTGGCGCTTCTTCTCGGCCACCAGCGCGACCACCACAGTGCGGTTGGCAGCGTCGAGCGAAGCTGTCGGCTCGTCCAGCAGCAGGATCGGCAGGTCCGAGATGAAGCCGCGCGCGATGTTGACGCGCTGCTGCTCGCCGCCGGAGAAAGTCGCGGGCGGCAGCTGCCAGAGCCTTTCAGGAATGTTGAGGCGATGCAGCAGCTCACCGGCGCGCGCTTGCGCATCGGCGCGAGTCACGCCGCCTGCGATCAGCGGCTCGGCGACGACATCGATAGTGGCCACACGCGGCACCGCGCGCAGGAACTGGCTGACATAGCCGATGGTGGCGCGGCGGACGTTGAGCACTTGCCGTGGCTCAGCGGTGGCGAGATCGATCACCTCGCCGCGATGGCGGATGCCGATGCGGCCGGAATCGCAGCGGTAATTGCCGAAGATCATCTTCAGGATCGAGGATTTTCCGGCGCCTGACGGGCCGGACAGCACGACACACTCGCCCGGCTGGACCTGAAAGGTCACGCCGCGCACGACAGGCAGCTCGATGCCGCCTTGCAGGTGCATCGTAAAGGTCTTGCCGGCATCGGCGATGTCGATCATGGCGGTCATTGCAGAGCTCATGGCGGCAGAATCGAGGAGACAAGGAGCTGGGTATAGGGCTCACGCGGATCGTCGAGCACCTGGTCGGTGAGACCTGTCTCGATGACGCGGCCGCCCTTCATCACCATCACGCGATGCGAGAGGAGACGCGCCACCGCGAGATCGTGGGTGACGATGACGACCGCGAGATGCAACTCGGCGACGAGATTGCGCAGGAGATCGAGCAGGCGCGCTTGCACGGAGACATCGAGGCCGCCGGTCGGCTCATCCATGAACACCAGCCGCGGCCCGGTGACGAGATTGCGCGCGATCTGGAGGCGCTGGCGCATGCCGCCGGAATAGGTCCGCGGCGCATCGTCGATGCGGGCGACGTCGATCTCGACACGGGTGAGCCAGTCGGAGGCACTCTCGCGAATCCGGCCGTAGTGATTCCAGCCCACGGCCATCAAGCGCTCGCCGACATTGGCGCCGGCCGAGACCGCCATGCGCAGGCCCTGCGCGGGGTCCTGATGCACAAAGCCCCAATCGGTGCGAAACAAGAGGCGACGCTCGGCCTCGCCGAGCGAGGCGAGATCGCGGGTGACGCCGTCGCGCATCCGATAGAATACCTGCCCGTCGCTCGCTGCGAGCTGGCCCGACAGCATTTGCAGCAATGTCGACTTGCCGGAGCCGGATTCGCCGACGATCGCCAACACCTCGCCCGGATAGAGCGCGAACGACACGTCACGGCAGGCGGCGATGCGGCCGTAGGACTTGCTGAGGGAGTTTGCGATCAGCAACGGCTGATCGGCTTCCTGAATATCCTGATCAGCCATTGGATGCCTCCGGCGCCTTGTCCTTGTAGGGCGCAGCGCTCAGGGCACCGTGATGGCCGGCGGCCTGACGGCCCTCGCAATAGTCGGTGTCGGAGCAGACGAACATGCGGCTGCCCTTGTCATCGGTGACGATCTCGTCGAGATAAGAGTCTTCGGCGCCGCACAGCGCGCAGGGCGCGTTGAAACGATACGGCTCGAACGGGTGATCCTCGAAATCGAGCGACACCACCTGAGTGTAAGGCGGGATCGCGTAGATGCGCTTCTCGCGGCCGGCGCCGAACAATTGCAAGGCCGGGCAATTGTCCATCTTCGGATTGTCGAATTTCGGCGTCGGCGACGGGTCCATCACGTAGCGCGCGTTCACCTTGACCGGATAGGCGTAGGCAGTCGCGATGTGACCGAAGCGGGCGATGTCCTCATAAAGCTTCACATGCATCAGGCCATATTCGGCGAGTGCGTGCATGCGGCGGGTCTCGGTCTCGCGCGGCTCGAGGAAGCGCAGCGGCTCAGGAATCGGCACCTGATAGACCAGCACCTGCTTTTCGTGCAGCGCGGTCTCCGGGATGCGGTGACGGGTCTGGATCACGGTGGCATCAAGGGTCGACGTCGTGATGGCGACGCCCGCGGTCCTGGCGAAGAATTTGCGGATCGAGATCGCGTTGGTGGTGTCGTCCGAGCCCTGGTCGATCACCTTCAGCACGTCCTCCGGCCCCAGGATCGCGGCGGTCACCTGCACGCCGCCGGTGCCCCAGCCATAGGGCATCGGCATCTCGCGGCTGGCGAACGGCACCTGATAACCGGGAATCGCGATCGCCTTCAGGATGGCGCGGCGAATCATCCGCTTGGTTTGCTCGTCCAGATAAGCGAAGTTGTAGGCGGGCGCGTTCATTCCGCGGCCTCCTTCATGGCATCGGCCGTATTGGCCTCGGCGGAAGCTGCGGCAAATTCCTTGCGCAGCTTGCGCAAGAGGCCAAGCTCGGACTGGAAGTCGACGTAATGCGGCAGCTTCAGATGCTCGACGAATCCGGTCGCCTGCACGTTGTCCGAATGCGACAACACGAATTCTTCATCTTGCGCCGGGGCGAGGGCCTCTTCTCCGAGCTCGCGGGCACGCAGCGCCCGATCGACAAGCGCCATCGACATCGTCTTGCGCTCGCTCTGGCCGAAGGCGAGGCCATAGCCGCGGGTGAAACACGGCGCTTCGGCTGCCGAGCCCTTGAACTGGTTGACCATCTGACATTCGGTCAGTTCGATCGAACCAAGCGGCACGGCGAAGCCGACGTCTTCGGCTGTGAATTCGACCTCGACCTCGCCGAAGCGGATCTCGCCGGCGAAGGGGTGGTTGCGGCCGTAACCGCGTTGGGTGGAGTAGCCCATCGCCAGCAAGAAGCCTTCGTCGCCGCGCGCGAGATTCTGCAGGCGCAGGTCGCGGTCCGCCGGAAAGTTCAGCGGCTCCCGCGTGAGATCGCCGACGCTGGCGCCATCTTCGGCCTGTGGCGAGGATTCGATCAGCCCGTCGCGGCCGAGAATGTCGGTCACGCGCGGCGTCGGCGCCGTTGAGGCTTCGGCCACGGCCGGCGCTTCCGGCACAAAACCCTGGGCGAGCGAGGGATCGAGCAGGCGATGCGTGTAGTCGAAGGTCGGCCCGAGGATCTGGCCGCCGGGAATGTCCTTGAAGGTCGAGGACACCCGCCGCTGCACCCGCATCGCGCCAGTGTCGACCGGCTCGCTGGCGCCGAAGCGCGGCAGGGTGGCGCGGAAGGCCCGGACCAGGAAGATCGCCTCGATCAGATCGCCGCGCGCCTGCTTGATCGCGAGAGCCGCGAGTTCGCGGTCATAGAGCGAGCCCTCGCTCATGACGCGATCGACGGCGAGGCCAAGCTGCTCGGAGATCTGGTCGAGCGAGATTTCCGCGACGTTTTGATCGCCGCGCCTGGCATTGGCGAGCAGGCGATGGGCGTTCTCGATGGCGCGTTCGCCGCCTTTGACTGCGACATACATGCCCCTAGCCTCCCTTGCTCGCGACGCGCGTGGTGCGCGGGATCGCGACCACGGCATCATCGGCGACCAGCACCAAATCGATGCCGCGCGGAAACAGCGTCTCGTTGAAGCGCAGCTGCTCGAACAGGTCGAAGGGCTTGAACGACGCCTCAAGCGTCGCGACGCAGTCGATGCCGGGACCGCGGAGCTCGAAGTTTTGTCCTGCGTCCAGGCTCTCGACCTGAATGATCACGGTGGTCGAACGATCCGGGTATTCGTTGGTGCCGAGCGCGAACCGCGCAAGATTGGGCAGCAACACGCCGTCGCTGATCAGCGCGAAGGCTGCGATCGACGAATCCTGCACCACCGGCGCACCGGTGTGAAACTTGAGCCATTTCAGGACGTCGGTGCTCTCGGCCATGCGCGCATCGAGCCATAGCGGCGTGTCGTGATCGAACAGCGTCAGCGCAATCGCGGCGGTGCCGCGCATCATCGTATCGGGCGTTCCCGCAATCGGCACGATGCGCTGGACCGTGCCGGGCCGTGCCATTGCGTCCATGACCGAGCGAAAGGTCGATTGCGCCGACAACACCTTGTCGGCGAATCCCGGCGGCAGTTCCGCAATCGTTGTCATGGCCTCACCCTTCACCGCGCACCATGGTATAGAAATCAACCTTGGTCGCAGCGGTCTCTTCGGCCTGCTGCTTGCGTCTGACCATAAGCTGCTCACGCAACGGAGCGATTACGTCGCGCTCGACGGCGGCGCCGAAATCGCGCGACTGCACCAGCGCGTCGCACAGCGCGATCAACCGCGCCTTCTCACTGTTGCGCCCGAGTGTGTAGCCGAAGCCGACCTCGCCGCTGGCAAGCCGCACCGCAGCGCGCGACACGGTCGCCTCACCGAGATTGAACGGCGCGCCATCGCCGCCGACTCGGCCGCGCAGCATCACCAGGCCGTTCTCCGGTTCGCGCAAATCCTGATGGCCGGGCAATGGAATCGTGCGGAGGCAAGCGGCGATCTCGCCCGCCTCCGCGTGCGCCAGCACGGCCATGGCGGCCTTGCGCTGGGCTTGCTGGGTATTGTGCTGGGTCACCGAATCCACCGGCCTTCCACCAAACTTGCCGAATTGAAGTTGTCTATGATAATAGACAACTTCATACGGAAACGCCATGACTGTTTCGTGACAAGCGTGTGATTTTAGGGCTAGGCTGATCGCCGAGATGAGCATGCAGGACACCGCTTCCTCGGGCGTCGCGCTGTGGCGCCTCGTTGCCGACGGCATCGAGCGCGGCATCGCCGACGGCCGCTTTGCCGCCGGCGACAAATTGCCGGGCGAGATGGAGATCGCCGAAACCTATCGCGTCAACCGCCACACCGTGCGGCGCGCGCTCGCAGCCCTTGCCGAACGCGGCATCGTGCGCGCCGAGCGCGGCAGCGGAACCTATGTCGAGGCGCAGAAGCTGGCTTATCCCTTGCGCTCGCGCACGCGCTTCTCGGAGATCGTCGGCGCCGAGGGCCGCGAGCCGCATGGCCGGCTGATCGAGGCGTCAGAGGATGCCGCAACGCGCGAGCTTGCACGGGAATTGGGCGTGAAGACCGGCGCGCCGCTGGTGCGGATCGAAGCCATCCGCCTCGCCGACCGCACGCCGATCTGCGTCTCCACCACCTGGCTGTCGGCGGAGCGATTTCCGGGCGCCGGCACGGTGTTCTCAGCCACGCGCTCGATGACGAAGATGCTCGAGCACTACGGGATCCGCGACTACCGCCGCGGCGCCACCAGGATCACCGCCGGCATCGTCGATGCGACCGATGCCGCGCGGCTCGATCTGCCGCTGGGACGGCCGATCCTGGTGGTCGACGCGACCGACCTCGATCTCGAGGGCAAGCCGCTGGTGACGAAGCATTCGCGCTTTGCCGCAGAGCGGGTGGAGTTTTTGGTGGAGCCGTAGGGGGAGCTCGCTCTCTCCAGGAAAACGGAGCGTAGGGTGGGCAAAGGCGCTCTTGCGCCGTGCCCACGTCTTTCTCGATCGCTAGAGATGGTGGGCACGCTTTGCTTTGCCCACCCTAAAGCAGCGGTGCTCAGGCCACCGCCCGCTTACCAATGATCGCAAAGCGCAGCTTGCCCGAGATGAAATCGATTCCCGCGACGGCGACCAGGATCATCAGGATCAGGAACGACACCTTCTGCCATTCCAGCACGCGGATCTGCTCGGCGAGCTGGAGGCCGATGCCGCCGGCGCCGACGATGCCGATGATGGTGGCCGAGCGCGTGTTCGATTCGATGAAATACAGCACCTGGCCGGCGATGACGGGCAGCACCTGCGGCATCAGGCCGAAGCGGATCTCGTGCAGCGCGCCGCCGCCGGAGGCGCGGATGCCCTCGACCTGCTTCTGATCGGCGCCTTCGATCGCCTCCGAGAACAGCTTTCCGAACGCACCGAAATCCGCCACGGCAATCGCGAGAACGCCGGCGAACGGGCCGAGCCCGACCACGTTGATCCACACCAGCGCCCAGATCAGCGTATCGACGCCGCGGATCGAATCCAGGAACCGCCGCACCGGGAAACGGACGATGTTAGGGACGATATTGCGGGCCGCAAGCAGGCTGACGGGCAGCGCCAGCAAGGCGGCCAGCGTGGTGCCGAGCAGCGCGATCGACAGCGTCTCGCCCAGCGCTTTGAGATAGAGCGGGAGCGACGATCCGGGATCGGGCGGCATCATCATCATGCTGATCCAGCCGAGCTGGCTTAGGCCCGAGATGAAACGCGCCGGCGAGAAATCGAGATCGACCAGGCCGAACACGAAGATCGCAAGAGCCGCGATGAGCATCGCCGGCGTCGCCAGGCGTGCCGATACCGGACGGTCGAAGACGTCAGGGTAGCGCGCGCGGAGCTTCTCGGTGTTGACGTCCTGCGGCTTATTCAATTCCGCGCCTCCTTGCCAAACAGGCGGCCGCGCACCCAGCCGGTGGTGATGTCGATCAGGAACACCGTGACGATGATGGTCACGAGGATGGCGCTGACGTCGGAGTAGTAGAATTTTCGGATCGCGACGATCAGCTCCTGCCCGATGCCGCCGGCGCCGACAAAGCCCATCACCGAGGCCTCGCGCACATTGATCTCGAAACGCAGCAGCGCGTAGCTGGCGTAACCCGCCGAGACCTGCGGCAGGATCGCAAAGCGCATGCACGACACCCAGCTCGCGCCGGTGGAGCGGATGCCCTCGACCGGCTTCATGTCGGCGTTCTCGACCATCTCGGAAAACTGCTTGCCGAGCGCGCCGGTGGAATGAATCGCGATCGCGAGCACGCCCGCGACCGGACCGAGGCCGAAGGCCATGACGAAGATCAGCGCGAACACGATGCCTGGCACCGTGCGCGCGAACTCAAGCAGGCGCCGGACGGTGAAGCGCAGCCAGGGCGCGGGCGAGGTGTTCTCGGCGGAGAAGAAATTGAGCAGGAAGGCAAGAACGGCGCCGATCAGCGTGCCGACATAGGAGATCAGCAGCGTCTCGCCGAGCAGCTTCAGCCATTTGTGCAGGCCCCAGAACCACTCGCCGAGATCGGTCCAGACCCGCTGGCCGCTGTCGAGAGTGAGGATGCGATTGAAGTAGCTGACGAAGTTGCCGAAATAAGTGAAGAAGGTGCGCAAATTCACCTCGGCGCCGATCGAGGCCACGATCAGCGCGGCGACGAACAACGTGAAGCCCGCCAGCAGGCGCAGGCGCTTGCGTGCGACTGCCTCGCGATAGGCGGCGTTGAGGGCGGCGAGCTGCTGCTCGGGAAGGATCGAAACCGCAACCGTCATCGAAGGCACAGATCCATCACAAACAGATCCATCAAGAAAAGAGCCGGGTCCATCGACCCGGCTCGAGTAGCCTCGTCCCGACGAGCTCAGGACGCCTTCTTACGCAGATTATCGACAAACCTGATCAGATCGATGGTCTTGTTGTAATCGTCGTTGGCGATCGGCTCCCACGGCTTGTTCTTGCCGTCGGAGAGCTTCTTGAACGCCTCGGGATCCTTCTGTGCCGCGTCGAGGAAGGCCTTCTTGATGGCGGCCTTCATGTCCTCAGGCAGGTCGCTCAGATAGGCGTAGGGCGAGTTGATGATGAGGTCGGACTTCACGACGATGCGGAAGTCCTCCTTCTTCATCGGCGTGCCGTCGGCCGACTTCACCATGCCCTTGTTGAGCATGCGGGTCAGGTTGGAATCGTCGTCCGCGTTCCACCAGTTGGCAGCGACGTCGACGGTTCCTTGCGCGAGAGCGAGAACGGCATTCTCGTGGCTGCCGGTGAAGACGACCTTGGAGAAGTAGGCGTCGGGATCGATGCCGAGCGCGTTCAGCTTGAAGCGCGGCATGTTGTTGCCGGAAGTTGAATTCGGATCAACAAGCCCGAGATTCTTGCCCTTGAGGTCCTCGATCTTCTGGTACGGCGATTTCGCCAGCACGTAGAACACCGAGTAATAACCCTTCGAGCCGTCGGAGTTGACGTCGATGACGAACGCGTCGGTCTTGACGCCGGTAAGCCGGGCACGCGCGAACGAGGCCGGGCCGTAATAGCCGATGTGGATGTTGCCGGCGCGCTGGCCCTCGATGAGGGCGGCGTAGTCGTTGGCGACGCGCAGCGTCACCTTGACGCCGAGCTCCTTGGACAGATAGCTGATGAAGGGAGCGTAACGCTCGGTCACGCCCGAACCGTTCTCGGCCGGAATCGCGGCGAAGGTGATCTCCGGATATTTCGCCCTCCAGTCTTCGGCGGAAGCGGATCCGGCAAAGGCCAGCGCGGCGGCGCCGGCAAGAACTAATCTGCGAGTGATCATGATGCCCTCTTCATCTGATAGGAGCGGTTGACGCAAAAACTGGTCATGACGGATGCGACGCGGCTCAGGCCGCCGCAGCCGTTCCGAGTGCCGGGACCCCCTCGGGCACCGGCGCAGGCGTGCCGCCCATGACATCGGCGGCTTCGAGATCGTAGAGCTCACGCGCGACAAGGTCGGTCAGCGCGGACGGCGCGCCGTCGAACACCACTCGGCCCGCCGCCATGCCGATCAGGCGATCGCAATAGCTGCGCGCCAGATCGAGCGAATGCAGGTTGCAGAGCACGGTGATGCCGAAATGCTTGTTGATGCGCAGCAGCGCATCCATGACGATCTTGGTGTTGCGCGGATCGAGCGAGGCGATCGGCTCGTCGGCGAGGATGATGTCGGGCTGCTGCACCAGCGCCCGTGCGATCGCCACGCGCTGCTGCTGGCCGCCGGAGAGCTGATCGGCGCGCTGCGCCGCGAGCGCGGCGATGTCGAACTGTTCCAGTGCCGACATCGCCAGCGCCTTGTCCTGCTCGGGCCATACTTGCGACAGCGAGCGCCAGGCCGGCATGGTGGCAAGACGGCCCATCAGTACGTTGGTCAGCACGTCGAGCCGGCCGACCAGGTTGAACTGCTGGAAGATCATCGCCGACCGCGCCCGCCACTGCCGCAGCTCCTTGCCGCGCAGCGCGGTGACGTCGAGGCCGTCGAACAGGATGCGGCCCTGCGTCGGCGTCACCAGACGATTGATGGCGCGCAGCAGGGTCGACTTGCCGGCGCCGGAGCGTCCGATCACGCCGACGAAGCCGCCGGGGGAGATTTGAAACGAAGCCTCGTCCACCGCGGCTTTTGCGCCAAAGCGGCACGTCAGACCTTCAACCACCAGCATGCAGGGCTCCAGAGTAGCTGGAGCCCACCGCTATCCCCGGCGGTTGACACTTGTATGACACGTGCGATGCGGCGTGGCGATCCTACACACTTCATCCCCTGTCATCATATCGTCATGACACCGTCATTGTGCCGCTCGAAGAGACGCGACATTGGCCAGGCTGGCATGGTGGGACCGGGATCACGACAAATTGCGTGCGGCGCTGCCCGATTTCCGCACGCTCGCGATTGAAGATTTCCTGTCGGCATACGAAGCAGGGACAAGTCTTCCTTCCAGCAAACGAAGTGCGGTCGCGTGACAGACATTTTCATCGAGGGCGGCCGGACCCTGATTGGCTCCGAGCTCGCCGAAACTTCCCTCTCCGTATCCGGAACCGACATTGCGCAGATCGATGCGGCACGCGGTCGCGCGCGGCTGGCGATCGATGCGCGTAATTTGCTGGTGCTGCCCGGCATCGTCGACCTGCATGGCGATGCCTTCGAGCGGCAGATGATGCCGCGCGCCGGCGTCGATCTTCCGATAGACGTCGCGCTTGATGACACCGACCGCCAGGTCATCAGCAACGGCATCACCACGGTGTTCCACGCCACCACCTGGTCATGGGAGCCGGGCCTGCGCAGCGGCGACAATGCCAGGCGCCTGCTCGAGGCGATCGAGCGGCAGCGTCCGCACTTTGCTGCCGACACCCGTTTTCACCTGCGCCACGAGACCTATAATCTCGATGCCGAGGACGAGATCGGCCAGTGGCTGGCCGAGGGCCGCGTCGACCTGTTCGCCTTCAACGACCATATGGACGGGGTCGTTGCCGACATCTCGAATCCGCGCAAGCGCAACCGCATGGTGGAGCGCACCGGCCTTTCAGCTGAGGATTTCGACAAGCTCGTCGCGCATATCGTCTCGCGCGCGGCCGATGTTCCGGCCTCGATCGCCCGGATCGCAGCAGCGGCGCGCATGGCCGAGGTGCGGATGCTGTCGCATGACGATGCGACGCCGGCGATGCGCCGGAATTTTCGCGCCATGGGCGTGAGGCTCGCCGAATTTCCGATCAATGAGGAGACGGCGCGCGAGGCAGCCGATCATGGCGATGCCATCGTCTACGGCGCACCGAACGTCGTGCGCGGCGGCAGCCACACCGGCTGGACCAAAGCCTCCGACATGATCGCGAAGGGGCTCTGCACGGTGCTGGCTTCCGACTATTACTATCCGGCGCCGCTGCTCGCCGCATTCCGCCTCGCCGCCGACGGCGTGCTGCCGCTGACCGAGGCCTGGAAGCTGATCTCGTCGGCGCCCGCAGACGCCGCTGGCCTCACTGATCGCGGCACGCTGGCGGCGGGCCGTCGCGCCGACATCCTGCTCGTCGACGACAGCATGCCGCTGCGGCCGCGGCTGGTCGCGGTGATCGCCGCCGGCAAGCTCGTCCATCTCACCGATGCGACGCGTCTGGCTGGCATCGCGGCGACACCGCGCGAGACTATCGTTGCAGCATAAATTAGTTATGCTTGGGCAATGACAGGTTTTCCCCGCTACGCGATCTATTTTGCCTCCGGCGACGACCACGCACTCTCCCGCTTCGGCGCCGAGCTGCTCGGCTATGACGCCTACACCGGCGACGAACCGCCCTTTCCCGGCGACGCCCTGCGTATCGCACCCGACTGGCACGACGTCACCGCCGATCCCCGCAAATACGGTTTTCACGGCACGCTGAAGGCGCCGATGGTGCTGGCAGCGGGCAAGACCGAGGCCGAACTCGCCGCGGCCTGCGCGACATTCGCCGGCAAGGCGCGCCCGATCCCGGTGATCCACCCGATCGTGGATTCCATCAGCGGCTTCATCGCCGTCATTCCGGCCGAGCCGGTTGACGCGCTGCAAGAGCTCGCCGCCGATTGCGTCCGCGATTTCGATTGCTTCCGCCAGCCCCTGACCGCGGAAGACCGCGCGCGGCGCAAGCCCAAAAAGCTCAGCGAGCGACAGCGCGAGTATCTCGATCGCTGGGGCTATCCTTACGTGATGGAAGAATTCCGCTTCCACATGACGCTGACCGGGCGGCTCGACGCGGATCGGCGCGGCCCGATCCTGGAGATGTTGCGGGCAAGGTTTGCGGCGCTGAAGCTGGAAAAGCTGGCGATCGATCGCATCACGCTGTTCAAGCAGGACGATGCGAAGGCACGCTTTTGTATCGTGGGCGAATGGACGTTGGCACCGGCCCCGTAGGGTGGGCAAAGGCGCCCTTGCGCCGTGCCCACGTTCTTTTCTCAGCAATTCACAGGTGGTGGGCACGCTTCCGCTTTGCCCACCCTACGATTGCGGTGCGTGGGGCCTACTTCCCCCAGCGCAGCGCCAGCGCGTCGCGCTCCTTGGCGAGCTCCAGCAATCCTGCGCGCGTTGCCGGATGCAGCGGTTGCAGCGGATGGCGCACCGCGTCGGACTTGATCACGCCGCCGGCCTGCATCATCGCCTTGCAGGCGATCAGGCCGCATTGGCGGTTCTCGTAATTGATCAGCGGCAGCCAGCGTTCATAGGCGGCCTTCGCCTTCTCCCGGTCGCCCGCGAAATAGGGATCGATGATCTGGCGGATACCGTCGGGATAGCCGCCGCCGGTCATCGCGCCGGTCGCGCCGGCATCGAGATCGGCCATCAGCGTGATGGCTTCCTCGCCATCCCAGGGGCCCTCGATGTCCTTGCCGCCGGCCTCGATCAGGCTGCGGAGCTTTGACGCCGCGCCCGGCACCTCGATCTTGAAATAGCGGATGTTGGAGAGCTCGCGCGCCAGCCGCGCCAGCAGCTCGACCGACAGCGGCGTGCCCGCAACCGGCGCATCCTGGATCATGATGGGGATGGTGATCGCGCCCGAGAGCACCTTGAAGAATTCGACGATGCCCTTCTCCGGCACGCGGAAGGTGGCGCCGTGATAGGGCGGCATCACCATCACCATGGCGGCCCCGGCGGCCTCGGCCTGCTTGCTGCGCGCCGCGCACACCGCCGAGCTGAAATGGGTGGTGGTGACGATCACGGGCACGCGGCCGGCGACATGCTCCAGCACCACATGCATCACGGCCTCACGCTCGGCATCGGTCAGCACGAACTGCTCGGAGAAATTGGCGAGGATGCAGATGCCGTTCGAGCCGGCGTCGATCATGAAATCGATGCAGCGGCGCTGGCCCTCGAGATCGAGCTCGCCGCGCTCATCGAAGATGGTGGGTGCGACCGGAAACACGCCGCGATAGGGGCGCTGGGCCTTATGTGGGGTGACCGGCATCGAAGACATCTCCCTGTCGTCCTGTCGTTGGAGCTTGGTACCGCTACCATTTACAGGCCGCGAGCAGGCCCGGCAATGCCGATCCACGTTTCATCACACTGGGAAAGAAGCCCTAGGCGGACTTCACGGCGCCGAGGAAGCCCTCCACCGCGGTGCGGAGGCGGTCGGCGTCGGCCGACATCTTGGTCACGGACTGGAACAGCACCGTGCCGGCATTGCCGGTCTCCTGGTTGAGCTGGGCGACGCTGCCGATGGTGTCGGTGACCTCGCGGGTGCCCTGGGCGGCATGCTGGAAG
The DNA here is from genome assembly GCF_028128715.1 of Bradyrhizobium sp. CCBAU 51745. Lineage (NCBI taxonomy): Bacteria > Pseudomonadati > Pseudomonadota > Alphaproteobacteria > Hyphomicrobiales > Nitrobacteraceae > Bradyrhizobium > Bradyrhizobium sp. CCBAU 51745. The sequence goes on from NZ_LBJP01000003.1 coordinate 481,255, forward strand.
TTGCGCGAGATCTCGGTGGTGGCTGCGCGCTGCTGTTCGACGGCGGCGGCAATGGCCGTCATCTTCTCGTCGATGCCGCTGATGGCGCCCCCGATCGAACGGATGGCGGCGACGGCCTGGCCGGTTGCGCTCTGGATCTCCTCGACCTGGCGCGAGATCTCTTCCGTGGCGGTCGCGGTCTGCGACGCCAGGCTCTTGACCTCGCCGGCAACCACCGCAAAGCCGCGGCCGGCCTCGCCGGCGCGCGCCGCCTCGATGGTGGCGTTTAGGGCGAGCAGATTGGTCTGGCCGGCGATGGCGTGGATCATTTTCACGACTTCGCTGATGCGGCCTGCGGTCTGGTCGAGGATCTCGACGGTGGCGTTGGTCTGCTCGACCTGCGCCACCGCCTCGCGCGCATCGCGTGCGCTGGACTGCACCTGCGCGGAGATCTCGCCGACCGAAGCCGAGAGCTCCTCGGTCGCGGCCGCGATGCTTTCGAGATTGTTGGTCGCCTGCTCGGCGGCGGACGACACCGCGGCCGTCTGGCTGCTCGATTCCGACGTCAGCGTGCGCACGTCGGTCGCAGTGGCATCGAGCTCCTTGGCCGATGCCGCGACGCTCTGGATCACCGCCTGCACGGTGTCGTCGAAGCTACGGCATGCCTCGTCGACGGCGCCGGAGCGGGCGAGCTGCAGCGCCTGCTGCGATTCGCGTTCCTGGCCGAGCCGTTCCGCAATGGCCGCGCTCTCGCGCAGGCTTTCGAGCGCGGCGGCCATGGTGCCGAACTCGTCGGGATAGCGGGATTGCGGAACCGGCGTCGCGTAATCGCGCGCGCTGATCCGGGCGATCGCCTCCAGAATGGCGCGCACCGGACGCATCAGGCGATTGCGCACGACATAGACACCGGCCAGCGTCACTGACAGCGCCAGCAGGAACGCGAGCGACTGCACGATGAGATTGGTCAGCGCCTTGGCCTGAACGGTCTCGGCTCGCACGATCGACTGGTCGAGCGCCGTGGTCGCGATACCGACAATGAGCGGGAACGGCGACTGGCACAGCGCATTCCAATCCGCCGCCCCCATCGCCGGCTTGCCGCTGCCATCAAAATTCCTGGTGAGATCGCCGATCTGCTTGAGAACACCGTCGGTCTTGGCCTGCGCGTCCCTTGCTGCGCTAACCAATTCTGAAGGAACATCGGGGGCTGCCAGCAACTCGGCCATGCCGGCAAAGCTGGAGGCAATGGTGCCGTCCCACTGTGCCACTGATCGCTTTTGAGTGTCGTCGAGCGGCTTGCTGCTGTTGACGTTCGAGCGCAGCGACGAGCAATGGATGCCATAGCGGTCGCGCACCTGCCAGGCGAGGCGGCGGACCTGGACCATGCGGGCAATGAAGGGATCGTTCATCCAGGCCTGGTTCGACACCGCGGTCGAGGCGAGGTTCGCCGTGTCGATGACCTTGGTGACGGCATCGTACCAGGGGTTGCCGCGCTCGATCTTGCGCTCGGCGCGCGGACGTTTGGCTTCATCATAGAACAGCTGGAATTGCGGGGCGGCCTCGCTCCAGCCCTGCTTCAGCTTGGTCGCCAGCTCGTCCCGGCGGGCAAAATCGACGCTGGCCATCGCGGCGATGACGCCTTCATAGCCGCCCTGCTCCGCCTTCTCCGCCTCGGCGAGCTTTGCGCGCGGATCGTCCTCGCCGAGGATCGCGCTCTGGGCGTCGCCGCGATTCTGGCGGAGCGCTACCACGCCGTGGAAGATCGCCTTGTCGGCGGCGGCAAGCCGCGCCGTCTCGAGACTGTCGTTGTAGCGGCCGAAGGCCCCCACCATCTGGATCGCCGTCGAAGCCAGCGCGCCGGCCGCCAACAGGGCCATCAAGGTCAGGAGCAGCGAGCTTACCGATTTCTTAAAGAGTGCCATGGGTCACAAGGGGCCTTCGTCCAGGAGAGGGCACCTTGCATCGCGACATGCCAATGTTCGGTTAAGGTTTTTGTCAAATGCGGGTAGTTCCCGATTTGCCAGACCCCCTTTAGGTAGGCCCAGACGTCACGAAACCTTCGTGAAATCAGGCGGGCGCCGCTCGGCAAAGGCCGTGAATGCCTCACGCGCCTCGGCGGTGCGCAGACGCCTGGCGAACTGCTCGCCCTCGGCCTTCATCTGCGCGACCAGCGCCTCGCCATCGCGCATCAGCTTCTTGGTCGCGATGAGCGCACCGGCCGGCTGTTTGGCCAGACGCTGGGCGAGCGCAAGCGCCTCGGCATCGAGCCGGTCCAGCGGCACGACCCGGTTGGCGAGGCCCCATTCCAGCGCGGACTTGGCCGGCACGGTCTCGCCGAGGGCGAACATCTCATAGGCGCGGGCATAACCGATGCGCGCCGGCATCAAGAGGCTGGAGGCAGCTTCCGGCACCAGCGCGAGGCTGACGAAGGGCGTCGACAACTGCGTATTCTCGGCCAGCACGACCAGATCGCAATGCAGCAGCATGGTGGTGCCGACGCCGACGGCACGGCCCTGCACGGCCGCAACAAGAGGCCGCGTGCAACGCGCCAGCGATTGGATGAAGCGTCCGACATTGCGGCTGCCTTCGGATTTGCCTGATGCGACGGCCGCAAACTCGCCGACGTCATTGCCGGCGGTGAACATGTCGCCCTCGCCACGGATCAGCAGCACGCGCACGGAGGGATCGGACTCGGCGGCTTCGATGGTGTCGGCGAGCCTGCCGTACATCGCGTCCGTCAACGCATTCTTCTTGTCGGGGCGCGCCAGGGTAAGGGTGAGAATTCCGTTGTTGTTTTCAACTCGCACATGCTCGGTCATGAGTGTCTCCTCTTATTGCTCTGGATCTCTTGCGCTGTCTCTTATGGAGTCTCTTGGAAACTTGTCCTGAATGCTGGTCAGCCAGCGCGCGACGATGTCGATCTCGGCGCTGGTAAATCCTTCCGTCAGGGCGGCATTGATCGCAGCCGCGTCAGCCTTCGCCTGCGCCAGCACAGTGCGGCCCTTCGGCGTCAGCCACACGCGAAAGGCGCGGCCGTCCTCGCGGTCAGCTCGCCGCTCGACCAGTTTTGCCGCTGCGCTGCGATCGACCAGACCAGAAATGCCGGCCGGTCCCATGTCTAGGGCGGCGCCCGCCTCACCCATCAGAACGCCATCCTGCTTGCCGAGGATAAACAGTAGCCCCGCCTGCGCCGGCGTCACTTCGCTCGAGCGCTGCGCCGCTATCCAGCGCTGCACGCGCCGCTGCGCAACGTTCAATAAATAAATCAGCCGATGATGCTTCGCCTCAAGCGATTTATTTCGCATGCGAAATAGATAATCCAGCTTCGCCGGATTGTCAAAGCCTGCCGCCGCTAGCGCGACAGCCGTCGAGCAGAATTGCGGCGCATGCCTTTGCCCGCCGCTCGATCTCCTTGCGGGAGGGCAGCGTCACGCTTGCGTAGATCGCGGCGCGCTGCGGTGCAGACACCATCATGCCGATCATCATGCCGGCCGCTTCATCGACATTGCCGAGCGCGAGTCGCTTCTTCCTGACCTGATCGCGGAGCCAGCCGGCGAGCGCTGCCGCGGTGCGGGCGATGCCGTCCCGGTAGAAATTCGCGGCAAGGTCGGGGAACGTCGCCGATTGCTGCAGCACCATGCGCTGCAGCGCCACGACCTCAGGATCGAGTGCGAGATCGGCACAGGCGACCAGCACCGCAGCAAGATTTGTTTCGATGTCGGCCTGGTTGTTGGCCTGAAGATTGACGTCGGAGAGCAGCCGCTCGAGCCTGTCGGCGCACATCGCCTCGAACAGCGCCGCCTTGCCCGGAAACAACCGGTAGAGAGTCTTGGTGGAGATGCCGGCGCCGCGCGCCAGCTCCTCGGTGCTGGTTGCTGCGTAACCATCGACGGCAAACGCGTGTCGCGCGGCCTCGAGGACGATCCGCTTCGTCTCCTCGTCGCTGCGCACCGGCGGCCGTCCGCGCGGACGAACCTCTGATGACGATTTTGTCTGAGCCATGTCTTTAAATGATGCCTGTCATTCCATTGACAGTCTAAAAGCTATTCTTATTTTGGAAATCGTCAAGTTTCCTAATTCAGGGAGGCGGCCATGACCGTCCATACCAATCCAGCGAAATCCGAAGGCGCCGTGGTTCCAACTCCCGTGCCGGAGGGCGTGATGCCCACCACGCCGACCGCCGCCCCGAGCCGAAAGCTCAACCTTCGCAAGCTGTTGCTTGCGGGAGTGGCCCTCGCCGCCCTCGCCGGCGCGAGCTGGTACGGCTACGATTACTGGACCGTCGGCCGCTTCCTGGTCTCCACCGATGACGCCTATGTGAAGGCCGACAACACCACCATCGCGCCGAAGGTCAGCGGCTATCTCGACCGTGTCCTGGTCGGCGATAACGAGCATGTGAAAGCTGGCCAGGTGCTGGCGCGGATCGACGACCGCGACTTCCGCGTCGCGCTCGACCAGGCCAAGGCCGATGTCGCCGCCGCGAATGCGACGATCACCAGCAAGCAGGCGCAGCTCGAGGTTCAAGATGCGGTGATCGACGCAGCCCGGGCGACCATCGATGTCGACACCGCCGCAAAGATCTTCGCGCAACAGGAGAACAAGCGTTACACCGATCTCGCCGCGACCGGCTATGGCAGCGTGCAGAATGCGCAGCAGGCGCAGTCCCGCAACGCCGGCGCCGAGGCTGCGATCCAGCGCGATACCGCCAATCTCGCCTCAGCCCTCAAGCAGGTCGAGCTGCTGAAGGCCGAGATCGCGCAGGCCAATGCCGCCGCCGCCCGCGCCACCGCGCTTCAGCATCAGGCCGAGCTCAATCTCGGCTACACCACGGTCGTCGCGCCGATCGACGGCGTCATCGGCAACCGCACCTTGCGCGTCGGCCAGTTCGTGCAGGCCGGCACGCAGCTGATGTCGATCGTGCCCGTCGAGGGCGCCTATGTCGTCGCCAATTTCAAGGAAACGCAGCTCACCCACGTCCGCGCCGGACAAGAGGTTGAGATCGAGGTCGATACGTTCCCGGGCCAGGTGGTGCATGGCCACGTCGATTCCATCGCGCCGGCCAGCGGCCAGGAATTCGCTTTGCTGCCGCCTGACAACGCCACCGGCAATTTCACCAAGATCGTGCAGCGCATCCCCGTGAAGATCGCGCTGGATGCCGAAACGCAGCCAGCGATCGAGCTGCGGCCCGGCATGTCCGTGATCCCGACGATCGCAACCCGTTCAGCGCCGACCGCGCAAGCGGCAACGACGCCCTCAATCCAGCCCAAAGCCAAGCTTGTTTCCGGAGGGTCGTGCCATGTCCAACAGCCTCGCAATCTCGACGTCAGCGCCCACCATACCGGCCGCGACGCCTGATCGCGTCGCCGCCGATCCCAACAGGGCCAGTGCCACAGTCTGGATCGCCGTCTTCGCCGCGATGATCGGCGCCTTCATGGCGATCCTGAACATCCAGATCACCAATGCCTCGCTGCTCAATATCGAGGGCGGCATCGGCACCGGTGTTGACAACGGATCCTGGATCTCGACGTCGTACCTGATCGGCGAGATCATCGTGATCCCGCTGACCGACTACTTGTCGCGCGTGTTCTCGTTCCGCAACATCATGCTGAGCTTTGCCTCGCTGTTTGCGGCGTTCTCGGTCGCCTGTGCCTTCACCCACGATCTGCCGTCGATGATCGCGATGCGTGGCTTCCAGGGCTTCTTCGGCGGCGTGCTGATCCCGATGGCCTTCACGCTGGTTTTCACCAAGCTGCCAAAGGGCCAGCAGCCGATCGGGCTTGCGATGTTCTCGCTGGCCGTGACGTTCGCTCCGGCAATCGGCCCGACCATTGGTGGCTATCTTACCGAGAATTACGGCTGGCAGACCATCTTCTTCGTCAACGTGCTGCCGACAGCGGTCATGGTGACCATTCTGTTCCTCACCCTGGAACGTGCGCCCTTGAATCTCGCCTTGCTGCGTGAAGGCGACTGGTTCGGCATCGCCACCATGGCCGTCGGCCTGGCCTCGCTGCAGGCCGTGCTCGAGGAAGGCAACAAGAACGACTGGTTCGGCTCGCCCTTCATCATGCGGCTTGCGGTCATCGCCGCGATCAGCCTGTCGCTGTTCATCACCATCGAGCTCGTGGTCGAGAAGCCGTTGCTTCGCCTGCGCCTGCTGACGCAGTGGAATTTCGGCGTCGGCACCATCGCCGCAGTGTTCCTCGGCTTTGCACTGTTCGGCTCGGTCTATCTGCTGCCGGCCTATCTCGGCCAGGTGCAGGGTTACAATGCCGAGCAGATCGGCAATGTGCTGGCCTGGACCGGCCTGCCGCAGCTGCTGCTGATCCCGCTGGTTCCGAAGCTGATGCAACGTTTCGATGCGCGCTACATCGCGACGATCGGCCTCTTGCTGTTCGCGGTGAGCTCCTTCCTCAATATCGAGATGTCGCTCGACTATTCCGGCGATCAGTTCTTCATACCGAACGTCGTGCGTGCCGTCGGCCAGGCGCTGACGCTGGCGCCGCTGTCCGCGCTCAGCCTCGGCAGCGTCGCGCCGCAGGATGCGCCCGCGGCCTCCGGCATCTCCAACATGATGCGCAATCTCGGCGGCGCCATTGGAACGGCCGTGCTGGCGACCATCGTCACCAAGCGCGAGCAATTCCACTCCAACATCATCGGCCATTCCGTGACGCTCGGCCGCGAGGAAGTCCGCACCCGCATCGCGCAGATGACGGACTACTTCATCGCGCACGGAGTGCCCGACCCCAACGCCGCGCGCGAGCAGGCGATCATCGCACTCGGCAAGACCGTGAAGCGCCAGGCGCTGGTGATGGGCTTCTCCGACACCTTTGCCGTGATCGGCGTGGTGCTGGTGCTCGCCGCGATCGCGGTGCTGTTGACGCGGCGGGTGAAGGCGGCTGGCGGGGGCGGCGCGCACTAACAGAAAACAACCACGAAATTGTCGCGGCCGTCACGCTTGACGGCCGCCGAGGCCGCCCGCCATCGGCTGCGACAGTCGTCTCAGAACGATCCCAGCATACTGCCCAGGGCGATCACGGCCACCAGTGCCAGCAGCGACGTCACGATGCCGACCATCACGATGTCGAAATAGCTGTCGCGATGCGTCAGGCCGCAGATCGCGAGCAGGCTGACCACCGCGCCATTGTGCGGCAGGATGTCGAGCGTTCCCGAGCCGATCACAGCGACGCGATGCATCAGGGCAAGGTCGATGCCGGTGCGCCACGCCAGCTCCACATAGGTCTGGCCGAGCGCATCGAGGGCAATGGTCAGGCCGCCTGACGCCGAGCCGGTCAGCGCGGCCAGGATGTTGGTCGCGACCGCCAGCGAAACCAGCGGGCCACCTTCGATCGCCAGCACCCAGTCACGCACGGTCGTGAACGCCGGCAGCGCGGCAACGACCGCGCCGAACCCGACCAGGCTCGCGACGCTGAATGCCGGCAGCACCGAGGCGTTGGCGCCGGCGTCCATGGTCTGCCGCAACGCCGGCAGGCGGGACCAGTTCAGCACGATGGTCGTGACGATGGCGGCGGTTAGCGCCACGGCGACCGACCAGACGCCGGCAACCGCTGCGAGCGACGTCTCGCCAAAGCGTTGCTCGGCAAGGTAGCTGACATCGAGCCGCGGCAGCACCACGAGCGACATCAGGAGATTGACGGCGACGACGACGATCAACGGCAGGACGGCGTTCAGGATCGGCGACGCTCGGTCGCTGCGATGGCCATGTTGCAGCTCCGCCGGATCGAACTCGCGCGCCGTCGTCGCACGCTCGCGCACGAACTCGTCGGACGCGGCGCGCTCGGTCACATCCTCGACTTCGTCGCCATAGCCCTCGCCGGCGCGCCTGGCCTTGGCCTCCGCGCGATGCAGCCACCACAAACCGGTCATGAGCATGATCAGGGAGGCGACGATCCCGAGGCCCGGCGCGGCAAACGGCGTCGTGCCGAAGAACGGCATCGGGATCGCATTCTGGATCGACGGCGTGCCCGGCAAAGCCGACATGGTGAAAGTCGACGTCCCCAGCACGATTGCAGCGGGAATCAGACGGCGCGGAATTTCAGCCGCGCGAAACAGCGAGCGGGCCATCGGCACGATGACGAAGAACGCGACGAACAGGCTGACACCCCCGTAAGTCACTGCGGCGCCGGCCAGCACCACGGCCAGGATCACGCGGCGCTCACCGAGACGCTTGGCCATGAAGTCGGCCACCGATGTCACCGCGCCACTGTCATCCATCAGCTTGCCGAATACGGCGCCGAGCAGGAAGATCGGAAAAAACTGCGCAAGGAATGCTGCCGCATTCGTCATGAAGACCTGGGTGAGGTTCGCCAGCAGCGGCTCGCCGCCAAACAACGCCGCCACCAGCGCGGCGAAGGGCGCGAGCAGAAGCACGCTCCAGCCGCGAAAGGCGAACAGCACCAGCAGGCCGAGCCCGACGAGCAGGCCGAGAAGACCCATGCCTCAACACTCCGCCAGCAGAACATCGAGATCGGCAGTCGATTGCCGGCCGACATCGGCGCCGTGCTCGCGGAGAAACGCATCCGCGGCCAGGCGTCCCTCGGCGCGGAGCAACGAGACAAACTCCCATTCCGCGTTGAGCTTCGACGAAGCGCCAAACTTCGCCAGGATGTCGCTCTTGACCCGGTGCGTCCGCATCTTCGCCCAGCGCGCCCCCTCGCCGCTGCCGGGATCGGCGGCCTGGCGCAGCAGCGCGATCATGCGCAGCTCCTTCATCAGCGGCGAGTTGAAGGAGATTTCGTTGAGCCGGTTGAGGATCTCCGCCGCGGTGCGCGGCACTTCCGGCCGTTCGGTTGGATTGATCTGAACGAGTATCGTGTCATGCGCGTCGCTCTCGCGAACCAGCGGCGTGATGGTCGGGTTGCCGGCATAGCCGCCGTCCCAGTAAGGCTCGCCGTCGATCTCGATCGCGCGAAACATGGTCGGCAGGCAGGCCGATGCGAGCAGCACGTCGGCCGTGATCTCGGCGTTGCGGAAGATGCGGCCGCGACCCGTGCGCACGCGCGTCGCGGTGACGAAGAGCTGGATCGGCGAGCGCGCGAGCCGCTCGAAGTCGATGCTCTCCGCCAGCACCGCGCGCAGCGGATTGTAGCCGGTCGGATTGAGGTCGTAGGGCGACAGCACCCGCGACATCAGGTCGGTGAGGATGTAGAAGGGCGAGGTATCGAGCGTCCAGCGTCCCATCAGCCGGTCGAGCGGTGAGCGCTGCAATGGGCTGAAGGCGGCAGCCTTCGAGACACGGCGCCAATATCGTTCAAGCGCCTTGCGCGCGCCCTCGGCGCCGCCGGCGGTCCAGCCGTCCGCCAGCACCACCGCATTCATCGCGCCGGCCGACGTGCCGGAGATCGCGGCGATGGTGAGCCAGTTCTCCTCCAGCAGGCGGTCGAGCACGCCCCAGGAGAAAGCGCCGTGCGAACCGCCACCTTGAAGTGCGAGATCGATCAGGACGGCGTCGCGTTCCATGGCGGACACTCGCGCAACTGAAGCTCAAATTCGACGTGATTGGAACACGTCGAAGCCGGTACAGTTTAGAGAGTTTAGGCCGGATAATGCAACCGGAACGTGACGAGACCTAAAGCGCGATGAGATTGGGTTGAATCGTCATCGCGCTTTAGCTCTTTGTTTGAGCATGATCTTTTCGGAAAACCGCTTCACACTTTGCGCTAACCCGGTCCTTCGGGTCCGGATCATGCTCTAGTGCTCGAACACCAGCCGCGCGCCGACCGTGCCTTCGAGGGCGCGGATCTGCGCCAGCAGCGCGCCGGAGTCCTGGCCGCCGAGATCGGCATCGAGCACGACATAGCCGAGGTCGCCGGCAGTCTCCAGATATTGCGCGGCGATGTTGATGTCGCGCTGGAGGAACACCTCGTTCAGCCGGCGCAACATGCCCGGCACGTTGCGATGGACGTGGCTGAAGCGCGCGCCCGAGGGGCGCAGATGCAGCTGCACCTCCGGGAAATTCACCGCGCCCATGGTCGATCCCGTGATGAAATAGTCGACCAGCTTGCGCGCCACTTCGCCGCCGATGCGCTCCTGCGCCTCCTCGGTCGAGCCGCCGACATGCGGAGTGAGGATGACATTGTTGAGGCCCTGTACCGGGCTCTTGAAGCGCTCCGAATTCGACGACGGCTCGACCGGAAACACGTCGATGGCGGCACCGGCGATGTGGCCATCGCGCAAGGCGCCCGCGAGCGCATCGAGATCGACCACCGTGCCGCGGCTGTTGTTGATCAGGAACGCGCCAGGCTTCATCGCCCGCAGCTCCTTCTCGCCGATCATGCCCGCGGTCTCCGGCGTCTCCGGCACGTGCAGGCTGACGATGTCGCTCTGCGCCAGCAGCTCTTCCAGCTTCTCCACCGGCTCGGTGTTGCCGTGGCGGAGCTTGTCGGTGCGGTCGTAATAGATCACCCGCATGCCCATGGCTTCGGCCAGGGTCGAGAGCTGCGAGCCGATATTGCCATAGCCGATGATGCCAAGCGTGCGACCGCGCACCTCGCGGCTGCCGGCCGCGGATTTGTCCCAGCCGCCTCCATGGGCCGATACCGAGCGTGGAAAGATCTGCCGCAGCAGCATCACGATCTCGCCGATCACGAGCTCGGCGACGCTGCGGGTGTTGGAGAACGGCGCGTTGAACACGGGAATGCCGCGCTTGCGCGCCGCCAGCAGATCAACCTGGTTGGTGCCGACGCTGAAGCAGCCGACCGCGAGCAGCCCGTCAGCCGCTTCCAGCACCTCGTCGGTGATCTGGGTGCGGGAGCGGATGCCGAGCAGCGACACGCCCTTGAGCGCCTGGCGCAGCGCCTCGCCATCCAGCGCCTTGGTCAGACGCTCGACATTGGTGAAGCCTGCGCCCTTGAACAGATCCACGGCGCTATCGTTGACACCTTCAAGCAGCAGCGCCTTCGCGCTCCGCTCAGGGCTTTGGCCTGCGGCTGGCATGGAATCTCCTGAAATGACGGCTTTGCCGCAGCTCTTAGACCGTGGACGAGGCCGAGCACAATAGGGTTTGGATACGGGAATATCGTGGCCTGGTGGTAGTCAGATCACGTAAAACCCGTGCGTGCCGTCGCGGCGGAGCTGCTCGACGAGGCCATATTCCCAGTCGAGATAGGCCTGCATCGCCTGCTCCGCAACATCCGTGCCCTCATAGGGCCGGCGGTAGCGATGCGCCGGATCGGGCTTCGGCAGCACCAGCGGCGGGCTGGCCTCGAGCGGGCCATCATAGCCGCCTTCGAGGACATAAACCTCCCAGCCCATCTGCGCGAGCCAGGACGCCGTCATGTCGGCGCGCACGCCCTTATCGTCGGTCAGCACGATGCGCGCGCCCCGCACCGGAGCCGCCATGTCGGTCTCCTGCACCAGCTGGCCGCCGGGATAGTGGCGAAAGCCCGGCAGGTGACCGGCCGCATATTCCTCGGCGCCGCGCACGTCGAAGCGATAGAGCGTCCGGCTGGTATCGGCGACCAGCGCCGCCATCTCGTTCGCGCCGACATGGCGGACGCCGGCGCGATAGGCGACGTCGCGCGCATTGGCCGGGCCGCCCTCGAACGAGCCGATCGCGCCGCGCCTGTCCGCGCCGTGATCGAGCGTGTGCCGCGCCAGCGTCCAGCCGATCGTGCCGTTGCGCAGCGCCCGCACCTTGTTGGGCACGCCGGCATTGATCAGCGATTGGGTGCCGATGATCGAGCGGGTGCGGCCGGCACAATTGACGATGACGGTGGTGTCTGGATCGGGCGCAGCCTGCCCGGCCCTCAGCACCAGCTCGGCACCGGGCACGCTGATCGAGCCCGGGATGTTCATGGTCGCATATTCGTCGAAGCGGCGAACATCGAGGATGGCAATGTTGGCCTTGTCCGCGATCAGCTTTGCCACCTCGTCGGCGCCGAGCGAGGGCGTGTGACGGCGCGCCTCGACCAGCTCGCCGAACGCCTTTGAATAGGAATTGACGTCCTCGAACACCTCGTAGCCCGCCGCACGCCAGGACCTCAGTCCGCCATCGAGCGCGCGGACATTGCCGTAGCCGAGCGCGGCGAGGCGTTCGGCGCCTGCAGCGACCAGCCCCTCGCCATCGTCATAGAGCACCACCGGCACGTTCTTGCGCGGCAGCCGCACCGCGGCCTCGATCGCGATCCGGTCCACGGCCATGTTGGCGGCAAACAGCGGATGACCGGTGGCGAAGGCCGCCTCGAACCTGACATCGAGCAGCGCAATCTCCTCGCGCAACAAGAGCGCGCGGCGGACATCGGCGGGAGTGACGGTCGTAAGCTTCATGGCGTGAACCCTGGTAAGGACAGGCCATGGGCTTTTGAACGATTGCAGCGAGCTTGGCTAGAGCATGATCCGGAAAAGTGTGAAGCGGTTTTCCCTCGCGACATCAGCGGATCGCGTTTGCGCGGAGATCATGCTCAAACAAAGAGCTAAAGCGCGATGACGATTCAGCCCAATCTCATCGCGCTTTAGTCACTCGGCCGCATGGCGGCCGATCAGCCCGCCAACTGCTTCTCGATGATGCTGGCAACCCGCACCGGGGTCTCCAGCATGGAATAATGTCCGGCGTCGTCGATGGTCTCAAAGGTGACGCGGGGATAAGCGAGCGCAAAGGCATTCCGTAGCGGCTCGCCGCGATAGAACGGAATATCCAGCGCGCCGGTCACGACATGCAGGGGTGCGGCCAGCCCATGGGTTTCGCCTGATATGGCGGAGGACGTGAACATGGTGAGATAGCCGCGCTTGGCCTCGACCGTCGAGGCCTCGCGCGCGATGACGAGCTTGCGGCGCAACCAGCCGGCACCATAGCGGCTGGAGGTGCGGGCCGTGATCGCGCGCCCCGCCGCTTCGTCCTCATCGATGACGGCATTGAGCGCCTTCATCGCCGCCTCGTCGGCGCGGAAGCCTGTGGGTGGCACCGGCGAGAACAGCGTCACGGTCTGAAGCCTGCTCCCGGCCTGAAGCGCGATCTTCTGCGCCACCAGGCCGGACATCGAGTGACCGACAAGATGGAAACGGGTGATGGCGAGCGCATCGGCGGTGCGCAGCACGTCGGCCGCAGCCTCATCCAGCGTATAGCTGCCGCTCACGCCGCGCGACCAGCCATAACCCCTGAGATCCATGAACACGATGGTGCAGCGTGCCGGATCGAGATAAGGCAGCACCGGCTCCCAATTGACGTGATCGCCAAGCCATTCGTGCAGCACCACGCACACCGTGGGGCCGTTGCCGATGCGACAATGGCCGAGGCGGTTACCGGTCGCCAGTTGCGGTGAAGGCCAGGGCGACGGCGAAGTGCCGGCAGCGCTTGCCGCGCCTTGCGCGAATGCCGGAGTGTTCGTGATAGCGGCGGTAGCGGTCAGACCCAGACCCTTCAGGACGTTGCGGCGCTGCATGTGTTTCCCCCGCGCCCTGGTTGCGGCCGGCGCGCATGCCTGATAGCGCGCGCCTGCCTCATGGGAGAAATTGATTTCTGCAATGGCTTGATTGATAAATCTCATTCTGACCGCCCGCCGCGCCGGAGCTTTCCATGCCGACAACCCTCGATCTCGATACGCTCCGCGCACTGCTCGCCATCGTCGAGCTCAACAGCTTTTCGCGCGCGGCGGAGCGGTTGGGGCGATCTCAATCCGCGATCAGCCTGCAGATCGCCCGGCTCGAAGCCATGGTCGGCCGTCCCTTGCTGGAGCGGGCGCGCGGCCGGGTACTCGGGCCAACCGTGAAGGGCGCCGAGCTCGTCGCGCATGCGCGGGAGATGATCGCGCTCAACGAGCGTGCCGTTACAGCGATGCGCCGGCCAGCCTCGGACGCGCCGATCAGGCTCGGCATGCCCGCCGATTTTCTCGAGCGCGATTTCGCGTCTGCCGTCGGCGAGATCCGCTCGCGCTTTCCCAGGGCACAACTATCGGTGCGCACCGACCTGTCGGCTCGACTCGCCGAAGACGTCGAACATGGGCGGCTCGATCTCGCCTTCTACAAGCGCGCCCCCTCGAACGCCGCGGACGCCGCGATCGCGTTCGAACCAATGGCATGGTTCGGCAAGGTGCCGGCGCCAAACCGGTCCGACGATACCGTTCCGCTGGTGGCCTTTGCGGACGGCTGCGCCTATCGTGGCGAAGCCCTGCGCAGCCTGCGCCTGATGGGACGGGATTGCAGCATCGCCTGCGAGGCGCGCAGCCTTTCCGCGCTGGTCGGCGCCGTCAAAGCCGGCCTTGGTTATGCCGCGCTGCCGGTCAAGCTCGGGGCGCGCAAATCGCTGCAGCAGGCGAGTGATCTGGCGGGCCTGCCGCGACTCAACGCCGTCGAGCTAGCTCTTGGTATTGCCGAGGGCTGCAACCTGCCGTTCGCCCGCGCCATCGGCGGCATCATCGCCGAGCGCTGCGCGCTGGCGTGACGGCCGCAGCTTCCGGCGCGACAGGTACAGGAGCACGCCGGTGACCGCGAACAGTGGCATCAGCGCCGCGGCAATCATGAACGCAAGCTTGCCGGACCAGCCCAGGATCGCGCCGCGGTGGATGTCGAACACGCCTGCGATGGCTTTTTCGCCCAGCGTCTTGTCGGCGTAGCGTTCCGAGGAGATCACCTGGCCTGTCGCAGCGTCGATGCGGAATTCGTCGCGCTCGCTTTCGAGCGTGGCGCCCTTTGGCCACGACCGGATCCGCATCACCGTGCCCGGACCTGCCTGAAGGATGAGCTGAACCCTGGCGAAACCGCCACTCTCACGCTGGATGGTCGCCCACGCGCGATCGAACCCGACGGCCTCGGCCGTCTCGGCCCGGCCGGCTGGACGCGGCGGCTTCGGCTGCATCTTCGCCGCCGCCACGTGGGGGCGTGCCAGCAACCAGACGACGCCGTCCTTGTACCAGTCGAACGAGTACCAGAGGCCGGTGAGCGCCATCACCAGATAGACCGGCAGCACCCAGGTGCCGATGACGGCATGCAACGAACGGTGCAGGCCACGGCCGGTGAGCGCAAGATTCGGCTTCAGCCACATCTTCATGCTGCTCGCGCGACGCGGCCAGCGCAGAACGAGGCCCGAGACCAGCATCAGGATCAGACCCAGCGCCGCAACACCTGTGATCTGGCGTCCCCATCCCCTGCCATCGCCTGATATCAGCAACCAGCGATGCAGCCGGCGCACCGTCGCAAAAAATTCCTCGCCACGCGGGACACCCAGGACGTGGCCGTCATAGGGATCGACATAGAGCGACGACGGCCGCCCGCCGGGCTCGTCGCGCGCGAAGCGAATGTGCACGGCGGCCGCAGGATCGCTCGAGAGCGTCATGCCGGCGACCCTGCCAACATCTGGCACGACCTTCAGGCGCGACGCCAGCTCGTCCGGTGACAGCGCCGGCATCGCGCGCGGCGCGACCTGCATGATGCCGGCGTTCAGATGGTCGACGATCTCGTCCTCGAAGCTTATGACCGCGCCGGTGAGCGCGATCAAGGAGAGCAGCAGCGCGAGGACGAGGCCCGCGATGGAATGGACCTGGAGCAGCGCGGCGCTGATCTTGCGTCCGGCCTGATGTCGTATCGCCATGGCTAGAAATTCACCGTCGCCGACAGCGAGATTCGGCGGCCATCGCCCATCGCGACGTTCAGGGCGTTTCCGGTGGTGGAGGTGTAGTAGACCTTGTCGAACAGGTTCTTGACGTTGAACTGATAGGTCACGGGCACCTTGTCGACCCTGGTGTCGTAGGTCGCGAAGATGTCCGCGACGGTATAAGCGGGAAGGAAGAACGTGTTGGCGGAGTCGCCCGGCCTGTCACCGGCATAATGTGCGCCGCCGCCGAGTCGCAGGCGACCGGGGAGCCGGTCGCCGAAATCGTAGACCAGATAGAGCGAGGCCGTGTTCATCGCGGCGTTCAGCAATTTTGCGTTGCCGACGACGGGATCGTTGATCAGGCGTGCGTCGGTATAGCCGTAGCTGCCGATCATGCTCCATTCGTCGGTCAGCCGGCCGGTGACGTCCAGCTCGACACCGCGCGACCGCGCCTTCGCGGATGTTCGTACCAAGACCGTACCGCTGCTAAAGGGATCGGCGACCAGCACGTTCTTCTTCTCGATGTCGTAGACCGCAAGCGTGCCGGACAGCCGTTTGTTGACGTCGAACTTGACGCCGGTCTCCCATTGCGTGCCTTCTTCAGGCGCAATGGTGGAGTCGACGACGAAGCCGATAGGTGCACCGGTGAAGAGCGCAATGGTCGAGGTCGGCTTCAGCGACTGCGTGTAGCTCAGATAGTAAGAGAGCTCGTCGTTCAGCTTGACGATGACACCGCCGAGCGGCAGCACCTTGTCGCCGGAAAGGTTGGTGTTGGTGACGAAGACAGGCCGGCCCTTTCCGGCGAGCTGCTCGTATTGCATCCAGCGCACGCCGCCGACGACGGACAGCCAGTTGGTGAGATGGAACGTGTCCTGCGCGAACAAGCCGCGGGTGCCGAGCTTGTCGGTCTGCTCGCTGTCGGTCGCCGAGATGGTCGTGCCGGGTATGACGCGCCCGTAGACCGGGTTGTAGAAATTGAAACTCGGCGTCGCCTGGCGGATCAAATCGTGGCGATCGATCGTGCGATACATTGCCTCGCCGCCGAACAGGACCTCGTTGCGGAAGCCGCCAACCCAGACGTCCCCCTGCATGTAGGAGGTGCCGTAGCTGACGTTGCTCAGCGAGTTCTGGGTGCCGTCATTGCTGCGGGTCTCAATACCGGTCGCAGCATTGATGCCGGTGATCCGGAGCTGATTGGCGCTGTAGGTCTCGGTGTTGTAGCTGTAGGCCGTCGTGACCTTCCAATGATCATCGAGCTTCTGCTCGACCGAGCCCTGCACCAGATCGGACGAGCCCCACATATTGTTGAAGGGCTCATCCAGCCGGCGCGTCGCCGGGATCGCCAGCGGCGCGCCCTTGACGAAAGCGGTGCCGCGATCGAACGGGGTGATGAACTCCCGATGCTCATAAGTGAGCTGGACCGTCGTGGTCTCGCCGTACCAGGCGAGCGACGGGTTCACCAGCATGTCCCGGTGACGGCCGAAATTGCGCCAATAGTCTTCGCTGACGCCGTAGCCGATGAAGCGATAAGCGAGCCCGCCATCGCCGATCGGGCCGGTGACGTCGAGCGTGCCGTCGGCGCCGTTGCGGTTGTTGGCGTAGGTCGAGCCGAGCAGCGTGACCGAACCGTGCTGGTAAAGCTCGGGACGCTTGCTGATTGTGTTGACGATGCCGCCGGGATCCATGATGCCATAGAGTAGCGAGGCCGGTCCCTTCAGCACCTCGACACTGTCGACGGCTGCGTTCAGGCTGCGCCCCTGCACCAGCGGCATGCCGTTGCGCATGATCGAGCCGTCCCGATTGTCGCCGAAGCCGCGGCGGATCACCGCGTCCTGGGTGCCGGCGAGCGTATTGGTCTGGGTGATGCCGCTGATGTTGACCAGCGCATCGTCGATATTGCGGGGCAGCTGGTCCTTCAGGACCTGCGCAGGCACGACGTTGACGGATTGTGAGGTGTCGAGCGGCGATGCGCCCGAGCGCAACGTGCTCGCGCTCGGCATGGCGCGATAGCCGAGCTTTGCGGCCTGTTGTGCGGCAGCTTCCGCCGCGGCGCGTTCCGACAATGTCGGGAGCGCGGGCGGAATCACTATTGGGGTGCGGCGCGCAAGCGCCTGCGTCCGTTGTCGGGACTGCTGCGACGCGCGCGACGGTTTCGGCCGCGGCGCCGGTGCATCCACATTCACCGGCGGGAGCGCTGTTTGCGCCTGCGCGATCGCGCGGTTGAGAGGAATTTCAGCGAGCAGCAAGGCTGCGCCGACGAGCAGGCTGGCGCGGCTCCTGCCGCAACGATTTCGATGACCTCTGACGCGAGAGCCATCCACAAGGGCACGCACTTTCGATTCACTTCCAAGTCACAGCATTGGCGCTCGCGCATCTAGCAGCGGCTGCGAATGAAGAGAACCGTCGGCGGACTTGAATAGCTCTAGTGTTGAATGGTTCTAACAACGGGCACGATCGCATGATGACGCGCTGACCGTAGTCGCGACGCGCGGGCGCGAATTGCAGCATCCGCAAATGAGACACGCATGAACCAAGCGCATCTGCTCATTGTCGAGGCTAACGTTACGTCAATGACGCGAGACGGTGCCGCATTCTGCTCCGCAAGCCCCGCGCGCTCGCGCAAGCGCTACCCGGCGCCTCCGCGCCGGCGGGCGCCCGCCTCACGTCTTTTTGTTCAGAATAACTGCTCAGCTAAGCTTTACAGATTATCTTCACATATGCCATGCATTCGACGATGATCGGCTCATCGGACCAACGCCCGTCCGCGCGCGCGGGCGCACTTGCAGAAGACCTCCGTTCCCTGGTCGGAAAGCTGAAGCGCCGGCTCCGCGAGCAGGCAGGCCCAGAAGAATTGACGCCATCCCAGGTGTCGATCCTGCTGCGCCTGGAAAAGGATGGCCCCGCCACGGTGTCGAGCCTGGCGCGATCGGAGAAGATGCGCCCGCAATCGATGAGCACCGCGGTCGCCGCACTTCTGGCCGCGGGCCTCGTCGGTGGCGCGCCCGATCCGAGCGACGGCCGTCAAACCATCCTGTCATTGACCAAGGCATGCCGCGAGTGGATCCGGATTGGTCGCGCCGCCCGTCAGGATTGGCTCTCACGGACCATTTCGGCCCGGCTGTCACCGCGAGAGCAGGACGAACTCGCCGCCGCCGTCTCCCTGCTCAAGCGGCTCGTCGACGATTGAAGCTGCCTCATTGCAGCTACCGGAAGGACGCCACGATGGTACTAACAACGCTCGACCCGATCACCGCGCTCATCATCGTCGACCTGCAACGCGGCATCGTCGGTCTCCCGTCCGTCCATCCCATCGGAGATGTCATCGCGCGCGCCGGCACGCTTGCGGCCACGTTTCGGCGGCATCGCCTGCCGGTCGTGCTGGTGAATGTCGCCGGCGGCGCGCCGGGCCGCACCGAGCGGCCGCGTCCCGGAGGTCCATTCCCCGGCGGATGGACCGATCTCATTCCCGAACTCGATCAACAGCCAAGCGATATCATCGTGACCAAGCGGACTTGGGGCGCATTCGTCAACACCGACCTTGAGGACCAGCTGCGGCGGCGCGGCGTCACGCAGGTCGTCATCGCCGGTATCGCTACCGGCACCGGCGTCGAATCCACTGCTCGGCAGGCTTACGAAGCGGGCTTCAATGTTACCCTCGCCATCGACGCCATGACCGATCGGCGCGCCGAGGCGCACGACTACAGCATCGCAAATGTTTTTCCGCGGCTCGGCGAGAGCGGCCCGACACAGGCGATCATCGATTTTCTGGCAACACGGAGTGCGCAGGCATGAACTGGCTTCATCTCATTTCTTATTTTTGGGGCGGCGCATTTCTTGCGAACGCGGTTCCTCATCTCGTCAGCGGCCAGCGCGGGGAACCGTTCCAGACGCCATTCGCGAAGCCGCCGGGAGAAGGACTGTCTTCGTCGACGGTGAATGTGCTCTGGGGATCCTTCAACCTGATCGTGGGATATCTCCTCGTCTGCCGCGTCGGAGAGTTCGCCTTGCTGGACACCGGCGATGTCATCGCGCTCGGGCTCGGCGCGCTGCTTCTGAGCCTCTTTCTCGCGCGGCGGTTCGGCAGGTTCCATGGTGGCAACCTGCCCACGGGTTCGTGAGCCTGCCGGGCGCGGGCACATTCCGCTCACTGCGGAACTACAATTACCGTGTATGGGCTGCAGGGGCGCTGGTATCCAACACCGGAACTTGGATGCAACGCGCGGCTCAGGACTGGCTCGTTCTCACCGACCTGACACGACACAATGCGCAGGCCGTCGGCATCGTGATGGCGCTCCAGTTCGGACCGCAGCTCCTGCTGATGCCGTGGACCGGTTTTGCCGCCGACCACTTCAATCAGCGGCGGCTTCTGGTTGCTACGCAGGCGACGATGGGACTGCTGGCGCTGGTGCTCGGCCTTCTCACGGTCACCAGCCTTGTGCAGCTCTGGCACGTCTATGTGCTCGCCTTCCTGTTCGGCTGTGCCGCGGCCTTCGATGCCCCGGTGCGCCAGACTTTCGTGGCCGAGCTCGTCGGTGACGGGGAGCTCTCCAATGCGATCGCCTTGAACTCGACGTCCTTCAATGCTGCGCGCATGGTCGGGCCGGCGATCGCGGGGATCGTCATCTCTTCAATCGGCACTGGCTGGGCCTTCCTGCTCAACGCCGCATCCTTCGTGGCGGTGCCCTGCTCGCTCGCACTGCTGCGCAAATCGGAGCTTCGCCCGAATGCACGCGCGCACCGGATCAAGGGCGGCATGACGGAAGGGTTTCGCTACGTGTGGTCGCGCAGGGATCTCAGGGCGATCATGATCATGCTTTTCCTGATCGGCACGTTCGGGCTGAACTTCCCGATTTTCATCTCGACCATGGCGGTCAGCGTCTTTCACACCGACGCACGCGGCTTTGGGCTGTTGTCGTCGACGATGGCGGTCGGCACGATCTCCGGCGCGCTATTGGCCGCCGGGCGCGCCCAGCCGCGTTTCATCTCGTTGCTGATGGGCGCCGCAACGTTCGGGGCGGGGTGCACGCTGGCCGCGCTTGCGCCGAGCTACTGGCTGTTCGCAGGCACGCTGGTCCTGATCGGAGTCGCGGCGCTGACGGTCACCAATACCTCGAACGCCGTGATGCAGCTCTCCACCGAGCCGCACATGAGGGGGCGGGTGATGGCGCTGCGGCTCGGCGTCGCGCTGGGCGGCACGCCAATCGGCGCACCAATCGTTGGATGGGTCGCAGATCATCTCGGCCCGCGCTGGGCGCTCGGCGTGGGGGCTGTGGCCGGTTTTGCGGCGGCGCTGGTCGTGGCCCGCGCCATGTCGGCGAGCACTGCGGTTGATCAAAGCGATCAAGCGCGCGCTTAGACCAGCGCAGGCCGGGTCAGCTCGTCGAGCTTTGCCTTGAGCGCGGCTCCGTCAGACAAAGCGCGCAGCGGCGGACGCACGCGGAGCCAGCCGGCGTCCCCGGTCTGCGCGGCGAGGATGGCCTTCAGCGTCGTCAGGAAAGACGGCGACTTCACCACGATATCGACAGCGGCCTGCATGCGCGCCTCGACGTCCTTGCCGTCGATCATCGCCTTGACCAGCTCCGGTGCGATATTGGCCATGCCGCAGATGGTGCCGGCGCCGCCTCCAGCGATCGCGCGCGCGATGTCGGTTTCGTTGCCGACGGTGATGGCGAGCTCGGGCGCCGCTGCGCGGAAGGCCTGGAATTGTTTGAAGTCGCCGCTGGAGTCCTTCAGGCCCGCAACCACCTTGCCGTAACGCTTGCGCAGACTCGCGGCGACGCGTGTCGGGATCGCGACGCCTGATATCTGCGGGATGTGATAGAGATAGGCACGCAGGCGATCATCGGCTGCGCCGTCGATGACGGCGGCGAAGGCATCTTCGATACCTTCAGGCGTGGCGCTGCGATCGAAATACGGCGGCAGGATCAGAACGTGCCGCAGACCGAGACCGAGCACGGCGCGCGTCAGTGCGATGCTGTCGCTGATGGCAGGAAAGCCACCGCCGATGCCAATGCGTTCCGCCGGCACGCCGGCCTTGAGCACGGCTTCGATGGTGGCGACACGCTCGGTGACGTTGAAGGAGGTGCCCTCGCCGGTGGTTCCGAACAGCACGACGCCGTCCACGCCCTTGCCGAACAGCTGCTGGGCATGCGCGACAAGCTTGACGGAATCTACACTGCCGTCTGCCGCCAGCGGCGTTGCCGACGCCACCCAGAACCCGCGAATTGCCTCCGTCATAGCGCCACCCATTGTTGCAGCTCCCCGAATAAACTCGCGATCGTCGAGGGCTTATCGACCTTGTTTTTTCTTTACTTTTCGTCTTGTACCTTACATACAAGATGAACGCAAACCATTTCAGCCGTCACGGCGCGCATGAGGCGCAGCCAAATTTGGAGGAGGTCTCGCATGAATATGGTGAGCCCCGTCGGACATCCGGAGCCGTTGCTTGCCGCCTTGCGCGACAAGCTCGGCGCTGCGGCCGTGCTGACCGGCAGCGAAGTGCCCGCGCGCAATTGCAACGACTGGAGCGCGAGCCTGCCGCAAACGCCGCTTGCGGTGATCCGCCCGCTCGATGCGCAGGGCGTTGCCGATGCGATTGCGACCTGCCGGCAGGCGCGCCTGCCGTTCGTGCCGCAGGGCGGCCTGACCGGGCTCTGCCGCGGCGCTTCGCCTGAGGCGGGCTGGGTCGCGATCTCGCTGGAGCGGATGACCGGCATCGAGGAGATCGACCGCGCGTCGATGACGATGACGGTCAAATCAGGCACGCCGCTCGAGACGATCCAGAAAGCCGCTGACGAGGCCGGCTTCTTCTTTCCGCTCGACCTCGGCTCGCGCGGCTCCTGCGCCATTGGCGGCAACCTTTCCACCAATGCCGGCGGCAACCGCGTGATCCGCTACGGCATGACGCGCGAGCTGGTGCTCGGCCTCGAAGTCGTCTTGCCTGATGGCACCATCATCACCAGCCTCAACAAGCTGATGAAGAACAATGCCGGCTACGATTTGAAGCATCTCTTCATCGGCTCGGAAGGCACGCTCGGCATCATCACCCGCGTCGTGCTGAAACTGTTTCCGAAGCCGCGCTCGACCATGGCTGCGCTGTGCGCATTGAAGGACTATGCCGCCGTCATCGCGCTGCTCGATGCCGCCCGCAGCGGACTGGGCCCGCTGCTCTCTGCATTCGAAGTGATGTGGCCGGATTATTGGGACGCGATCACGACCCGCGCCGGCGTCAAGCCGCCGGTCGCCGCGGACCAGGGTCTCTACGTGCTGGTCGAGGCGCAGGGCACCGACGAGAGCGTCGATGCGCCGCGCTTCCAGGCCTGGCTCGAAGAGCTGATGGAGCGCGGGCTGCTGGTCGATGCGGCCGTGGCGCAATCGCTGGCGCAGACGCAGGCGTTCTGGCGCGTGCGCGATATCTGCGCCGAGTTCGGCCAGGTGCTGGGGCCGCACATCTCCTACGACATCGGTCTTGCGGTGGCGCGGATGGACGAGTTCGTCACGCGCTGCAAGGCAGCGCTCGCTGACGGCATCAAGGACTGCGAAAGCGTCTATTACGGCCATATCGGCGACGGCAATCTGCACCTCGTCTCCTGGGTCACGGGCCTTCCCGTCGAGCAGCAGCCGAAGGAGGAGATGGACGCGATCATCTATGGCCTCGTGCGCGAGCTGGGCGGCAGCGTCTCGGCCGAGCACGGCATCGGCACGCTGAAGAAGAAGTGGCTTGGCCACGCCCGCAGCGAGGCGGAGATCGCGCTGATGCGGACGCTGAAGGCCGCGCTCGATCCCGATCATCTTCTCAACCCCGGCAAGGTGATCTGAGAGCATCCATGCGATCGCTCAGGCTCGATACGCCGAAATCGCTGTCGCAGCGGGTGATGCTACGGCTGCGGCAGGCCATCATCGACGGCGAGTTCGCGCTCGGGGCTGCCATCTCCGAGGAGATGGTGGCGAACTCTTTCGGAGTCAGCCGCACGCCGGTGCGCGAGGCGATGGGCCAGTTGCAGGCACAGGGGTTGGTTGTGATCCGGCCCCAGGTGGGTAGCTTCGTGTTCACGCCGAGCGCGGAGGACATTACCGCGCTCTGCACTTTCAGGATCGCGCTCGAGCCCAAGGCCGCAGAGCTCGCGTTCCGCCACGATCGCGACGGCGCCATCGCGACGCTGAGCGATGCGATCGCGGCGATGGAGCCGGCGGTCGAGGCCAGGGACAACATCGCCTATGGCCGCGCCGACGCCGCCTTTCACGAAGGCCTGTTCGTGCATTGCGGCAACCGCTACCTCGCCGAATCCTACCAGCTCGTCTCGGGGCGCGTGGCGGCACTGCGTACCAACCTGACCTCACCGATCGACGTGCGCACCCGCTCGTCATTCGATGAGCACCGCAAGCTGCTCGATCTGTTCGCGCGCGGCGAATTTGCGGCGTTCGAAGCGACGATGACGACGCACATCACGAATTCCGGCGTGGTCTACGCCAAAGCGTTGAAGGTGGAGACGCCGGCGAATTGAGCGGCTTCTACTTCCCGCTCTCCGGCCCCGGCCTGTCGAGGAAATCCAGCGCTGTGTTGATCTGTTCGAGCTGGTGCTCAATTTTGTCGCGGTCCTCGACCGCCTGCGCCTTCTCGAGCTGTTCGACAAGCTTCTGCTTCCGCGACAGCAAGTTCTCTATGACTGTACTCACAGTTCCCCCATCGCCCGAGGCGAATATCGAGGCAGATCCCGGACACGGGCGCGCGCAAGCGGGGCTCGCCACGATCCCGTAAGTCAGAATGTGCGCGGAGCCGGATCGTTCCTGCAAATGAACCGCGGCAGGCGAGCCAGCCACGGCGCCCGAGCCCGGCCGGGGCAGGCGAAGGGTTAATGCGCCCGAATGAGGACGGAACCGGCATCTTTCACGCGAGCGTCGGTTGTATTCGCGCGGCCGGAGTCCTATGCCTTGGCGCCATGGACACCCAGATCATCACCGCCGAAAAGCCCCTGATGGCGAGCGCGCGCCCGCGCAAGCCCGCGCCGTTCCTCCCGATGAGCCGCGCCGAGATGGACGCGCTCGGCTGGGACGAATGCGACATCGTGCTGGTGACCGGGGACGCCTATGTCGACCATCCGAGCTTCGGCATGGCCATCATCGGGCGCCTGCTGGAGGCTCAGGGCTTCCGGGTCGGCATCATTGCGCAGCCGGACTGGCACTCGGCCGAGCCATTCAAGGCGCTCGGCAAGCCAAAGGTCTTCTTCGGCGTCACCGGCGGCAACATGGATTCCATGGTGAACCGCTACACCGCGGACCGGCGCATCCGCAGCGACGACGCCTACACCGCCGGCGGCGAAGGCGGCAAGCGGCCGGACCGCTGCACCATCGTCTACGCCCAACGCTGCCGCGAGGCGTTCAAGGATGTGCCTGTAGTGCTCGGCGGCATCGAGGCCTCGCTGCGCCGGATCGCGCATTACGATTACTGGTCGGACAAGGTGCGTCGCTCGGTGCTGGCCGACGCCAAGGCCGACCTCCTGCTCTACGGCAATGCCGAGCGCGCCGTCGTCGAGGTGGCGCATCGGCTCGCCGCCGGCGAGGCGCCGCGCGAGCTCGACGACATCAGGGGCGTCGCGCTGTTTCGCCGCGTGCCTGAAGACTACACCGAGCTGCACGCCGACGATCTCGATTCCGCCGACGAAGGCGCCACGCGCCAGAAGGGTCTGACCGTGATCCGCCTGCCGGCGCTGGAGCAGGTCGAGCAGGACAAGGAAGCCTATGCCCGCGCCTCACGCGTGCTGCATCGTGAGAGCAATCCCGGCAATGCGCGGCCGCTGGTGCAGCGTCACGGCGATCGCGACCTCTGGCTCAACCCGCCCCCGATCCCGCTGACATCTGAGGAGATGGACGCGGTCTACGACCTGCCTTACGCGCGCGCGCCGCATCCCTCCTATGGCGATGCCAAGATCCCCGCCTGGGACATGATCAAGTTCTCGGTCACGATCATGCGCGGCTGTTTCGGCGGCTGCACCTTCTGCTCGATCACCGAGCATGAGGGCCGCATCATCCAGAACCGCTCGGAAGGCTCGATCCTGCGCGAGATCGAGAAGATCCGCGACAAGACGCCGGGCTTCACCGGCGTGATCTCCGACATCGGCGGCCCGACCGCCAACATGTACCGGATGGCCTGCAAGGACCCGAAGGTCGAGGCCGCGTGCCGCCGGCCGTCCTGCGTCTTCCCAGAGATCTGCCCGAACCTCAACACCTCGCATGATGATCTCATCCGTCTCTATCGCAAGGTGCGCGAGACCAAAGGCATCAAGAAGGTGATGGTCGCCTCGGGCGTGCGCTACGACCTCGCGGTCGAGAGCCCCGAATACATCAAGGAGCTCGTTACCCATCACGTCGGCGGCTACCTGAAGATCGCGCCTGAACATACCGAGCGCGGCCCGCTCGACAAGATGATGAAGCCCGGCATCGGCGCCTATAACAAGTTCAAGCGGATGTTTGATGAAGCGGCTGAAAAGGCCGGCAAGAAATACTATCTCATTCCCTACTTCATCGCGGCGCATCCGGGCACGACCGACGAGGACATGATGAACCTCGCGCTGTGGCTGAAGAAGAACCGCTATCGCGCGGATCAAGTGCAGACCTTCCTGCCCTCGCCGATGGCGACCGCCACGGCGATGTACCACACCGGCGTCAATCCCTTGCGCGGCGTGCGCCATGGCGGCAGCGACAAGGTCGAGGCGATCAAGGGCCTGCGTCAGCGCCGCCTGCACAAGGCCTTCCTGCGCTATCACGACCCCGACAATTGGCCGGTGCTGCGCGAGGCCTTGATCGAGATGGGCCGCCGCGACCTGATCGGCTCGCAGCCGCACCAGTTGGTCCCGGCGCACCAGCCGCCCGGCACCGGCAAGGCCGCCGGCACCAGGCGCCCCGTTCGATCAGGCGGCAGGACGCAGAAGTTCACGACCAAGGGCATACGGCTGATGAAGTAGCAGGCTATCGCGCCTGCTAGAGATCGAGCACCACCGCGCCTGACACGGCATCGGTGACGCCACGCCCCTGGCCCTGGTCCTCGAGCACCGACCTGAAACTGTCGAGCGTCTTGATCATCGCCGGCCGTGCCGCGACCATCGCGTCCTGGCTGGACCATCGGCCGATCAGGCAGAAGGTCTGCTCGCCGGTCTTGATGATGACGCCATGTTCGAGGCCCGGCCATTTCGCCTTGCCGCCGCGGTGCGCATCGAGGAAGGCGGCCTCCTCGCCGGCCTTCACCTTGAACTTCACCACGTTGTAAACCTGCATGGTGCGTCTCCTGAAAATGGATTGATTGAAAAACGCGAGCGCCGGACCATTTCGGGCTCGGGCAGATATTTGCACCCTCGCGACGAAAAGTCGAAAACAACCCCATGCACAGTAACCGGCGACAGCGAAATCAAGGGCTTGAAGCGCAAAGAGGCCGAGTCGCGTCGTCATCGCGCCCGAGCGGGTCGGCTCGCACAAAATTTACGCAAAACCGAAAATCGCTTGAGGCGTCGGGCAAAACAGGTGTAGGATGGCATCATCGCGGCCTGCGGCAAGTCCCCGCTCCCGTGACGGCTGGACACCAATCTGCTCGCCGATCCAATCAGCAAATGCGTGATGAGCCGAGCCGCATTCCGCACGACACCATCTGAGAAACCTTCGACATGACGGCGAGCAGGATCAACCAGATCCGGTCAGAGCGACCCGGGGGCTATTCGGTTGTGGGGACAGTGCTCGGCGTTTTCCCTTCAAAATGGCTGCACAGCAATGATGTGTCTTTTGAGGAAACGGATTTCCGGAAGAACCGGCATTTGAACTGGCGATCACTTCCCGATCCACTTTCGGCCAGGAATATGCACTCGCTGCAAATGTCGGCGTGATGGCGGCCCCGCACAACGTCATGTCGAGACAGAACATGTCGGAGCATGTCACGCATTCGGGATCGATCGTCAACAGCGAGGGTCGCGATCTGATCTCGGAGGACATTTACCGGATCACGCTCAAGCAATTTCTTGCCTTGAGATGTAACGCTCAAAACTATTGACCGCTTGTCTTCCGGAGATGGCTCACGGGTCACCAATCCCTTACTCTCTAGAACTGCTGCGATTTGCGATGCTCCGCTACGGTTCGTCCCGAGAAACCCGGCGAGACCAGATGGTGTCCTGGAGAACCTGTTTGCACGGCCCAGGAAACGCAGCGCCATCCATTCGCGGTCGCTGAGACCCGAATGCTGACCTTCAAACAGCCAAGCGTTGGCCGTTTGCACCAGCAGCTCCACGACTTCGATTTCCAGTTTCATTGATGACAGGACTGCTTAGCCCGGAAGACCGCATTGGGCGCGGCGGCCTGGACATGGTGGCGGAAAGCTAGTGTCGGGACTTCGTTGCTTCCGGCATACCGTGCCGTGGAGGGCGTGCGTGGGCACATGTAACTCCATGCCTGCGAACGCGGCGATCTCCGCCCGAACTGCCGAATTTCGATAGCCTTACTGTTCCCAGCGAGGAACACCGTAGTAATACGGCTGTGAACCAACCAGGACCAATGCGGCACGGATCGAGAGCTCAGTCCCTGGCCCTTGGCGGTGCTGTCCTGATCAGGATTCCCGCCGGGTACCGCTAAGTTGAATTTGTGAGTGTTCTAAATTATTGGAGAGGTAAGGGGATAAGAAACGGGCGCGTTGCCGTGGTGGACAAGCTTAAACAGGCGTTGGAGCAATTGGAGCAGCCAATCTGCCCTGCCTGTCACATTGAAATGAGATGGACGAGGTCCGCGCTGGTCGCCTCGGATACCATCGCGCATCTATTCCATTGTCCGAATTGCTACCGGACGAGTGAAACAAATTCCAAGGTGCAAACGACCGTGATTCCGCCTGAGAAGTTGTCGGCGCCGTTCCGCAAAAGAGCCGCGTAACCGATCCATTTAATCCGGTGGGTCGCCCGCAATCCGTCCAAACATTCGGAAATCATGATACGCACCTTTGAACCAGGCCTTCTGTCGAAGGGTGCCCTCGTATCGAAATCCGGATTTTTCCAGGACCCGGTCTGACGCCGAGTTTCCGGGAAGCGTCCAGGCCTCAATGCGGTTGAGCCCAAAAATCTCGTGACCACATGCCACCGTGGCGGAGACCGCCTCGGACATCAGGCCCTTTCCCCAAAATTGCGGGTGCAGCTCGTACCCGATCTCGCCGGAACTCCATTTTCTATCAAAGCTATTGAAGCGGATCGCGCCAATGAGGGATTCCGACTTTCGGTCTTCGATGATCCACGCGCAGCCCTTGCCGGAGGCGTAAAGCTTCACCATCCACCTTGCATACCGTTCGCTTTGAATTTTGCTGGGTTTATCCGGCCAGTTTGAATGACGGGTTACTTCCGGTATCGACAGGAGTGCTCCGAAGGCGGTGGCATCTTTGGGTTTCATGGCGCGCAGCACCAGGCGCTTTGTGGACAGTGAGGGAAAATTCCGTCCTTTGGTTATCAACATCATGCTCTCGCTAGTCGCGCGTCCAATCAAATGCGGCGTCGGAATTCGATGGCCTAAGCGTCGTTCGATGGCTTGGGCGTAGCATAGTGGTCGAAACCCATCGTGAAAGTCGCACGCCCTCGGCTCAAAGAGCGCAGGCTATCGGCGTAGCCGAACATATCAGCGAGTGCCACCATCGCAGTGATAACGCTTGCGTTGCCGCGCACGTCCTGGCCCCGAATCCGGGCCTGCCGCGCATTCAGGTCGCTGATGACGGTGCCCGTGCAATCTTCCGGGGTCACCACTTCAATCTTCATGACCGGCTCAACGCTCAAAAATTCGCTCCGCGCTTGAACTGGGCAAGCTCGAGTTCAACCTAAGGTTAGCGGTGTTAACTCAAAAGGTCTAGCTTGGCCCGCTGCTGATCTCCACGCGAACCTGGCTGCGTCCGACAGCGCTCGAACAGAGTTGAAGACGCAGTTGAGCCAAAGGCGACCTTTCGCTTGAGCACCCATCAAGTCGATCGCTGGCCGGAGCCAATTTTGAACGCGATAGGCAGCGTCAGCCCATGGGCCGATTTGTAGACCTTGGCGCGGCGCTCGAACGCGGTTCGGATCAAGTCCTGAGTTGCCTGATCTTGGTGCCTGATGACAGCGCCAGTTAGAACGAGGCTGCCTAACCCACCTCGCCAAAGAGTTTCCGTGTCCG
>NZ_LBJP01000004.1:0-198143 GCF_028128715.1 Bradyrhizobium sp. CCBAU 51745
GGCGGGGGTGGCGGCGGCCGCTGAGCCCACGGCTAACTTTTCAGACGATGTCGCCGGTGCAATCCGGCGGCATCTCGCTGCCTGCGCCATCGGCGGCCGCTCAGCCGCGGCGCTTCTTCTTGTTCTTCTTGCCCGACGCGCCCGGCCATTCGGTGACCGACGGCGCGTATTTGGCGTCACCGGATTTGTTTCCGAATGTCTTGTTCTTCTTCCCGAACGCCGGCTTGCCGGATTTGCCGCCGTCGTGAGGCTTTGCGTGGGGCTTTGCGTACGGCCTGCCCTGGTGCTTCGTGTCAGGCTTTCCCCGCGGCCTGTCGTGCTGCTTCGGCTCACCCACGTTCCAGGGATCGTCGTTGCGGCGAACGACATGATCGTCGTCTCCGTCATCGCGCTGCGGAGCGCGTGGGCGCTTCTCCACTGCTGCCGCCTGCGGCGCCGCCGTCACCAGCTCGATGCGGATGCTGTCTTCCTTGTCCGGTCGCTTGACCTTGGCTGCAAAACTTTCCGCGACGCGCTCGGAGATCTCGAACTCGGTGGTGGTGTCGCTGATCTTGATCGCGCCGATGTCGCGCTTGTCGATGCCGCCGCGGCGGCAGATCATCGGCAGCAGCCAGCGCGCCTCCGCATTCTTGCGGCGGCCGATGGCAGCCCGGAACCAAACCGTCGACTCCGTCATCACATGTTTTGATGACCCTTTCGCCGATTTGGCGCGAGGGCGCTCGGAGCGATCGTCGCCGCGCGGGGCGCGATCGTCGCGGCTGCGATGCTCGCGCCGTCCGCGCTCCTCGCCGGGATCGATGATGTCCTCAGGCGACGGCAGCCGCGCGCGATAGAGCCGCGCAAGCGCGGCGGCGATATCCTCCGCCGACCGCTCGGCCAGCAGAGCCTTCGCCAGCTCCAGATCGTCTGATGTCGTCTCCTCGGTGAACAACACCTGCTTCATGCGCTCATGATCGAGCTTGCGGATTTCATCCGCCTGCGGCGCCGTGCCCCAGACCGCCTCGGTGCCCGAGAGATTGAGCAGCAACTCTGCACGACGTCGTCGTGCCGGCGGCACCAGCAGCACGCTCGTGCCCTTGCGGCCCGCGCGACCGGTGCGGCCCGAGCGATGCTGCATCACTTCGGGGTCGTTCGGCAAATCGGCGTGAATGACGAGATCGAGGCTCGGCAGGTCGATGCCGCGCGCGGCGACGTCGGTCGCGACGCAAACGCGGGCGCGCCCGTCCCGGAGCGACTGGAGCGCCAAAGTGCGCTCGTTCTGCGTCAACTCGCCCGACAGCGCGACCACGGAGAAGCCGCGCTCAAGCAGTGCCGCCTGCAAATGCCTGACCGCATCGCGCGTGTTGCAGAACACCAGCGCGCTCGGTGCCTCGTAGAAGCGCAGCACGTTGACGGCCGCATGCTCGACATCACCGGGAGCGACCCGGATGGCACGGTACTCGATGTCGGCGTGACCGCCCTCGTCGCCCGCGACCTCGATGCGAAATGCGTCCTGCTGGTACTGTTTCGCCAGCGCCACGATGCCGCGCGGAAAGGTCGCCGAGAACAGCAGCGTGCGCCGCGTCTCCGGCGTGGTCTCGAGGATGAACTCCATGTCCTCGCGGAAGCCGAGATTGAGCATCTCGTCGGCCTCGTCGAGCACGACGACCTTCAATTCGGAGGTGTCGAGGCGATTGCGCCTGAGATGATCGCACAGGCGGCCGGGCGTGCCGACCACGATGTGGGCGCCGGCGGCGAGCTCGCGCTGCTCGCGGCGCGGGTCCATGCCGCCGACGCAGGAGACGACGCGCGCCCCGGCATGCTGATAGAGCCAGGTCAGCTCGCGCTGGACCTGCAAGGCGAGCTCGCGGGTCGGCGCGACGATCAGCGCCAGAGGCGCCGCGGCCTGCGCGAACCGCTCGGCATCGCCCAGTAGGTCCCTGGCCATGGCCAGCCCGTACGCAACGGTCTTGCCCGAGCCTGTTTGCGCCGACACCAGGAGGTCGCGGCCGACAGCATCCTCGCCGAGCACGGCGAGCTGGACAGGTGTCGGTGAATCATAATTGCGCTCGGCCAAAGCACGGGCGAGCGGCGGGGTCAGGGCCGGAAAAGACACGGAATGGAAAACCTTGGTTGGTCCGGGCGCGGAACGGAAAGAGCCGAGGGACCTTGACGCTGCAATCACTGCAGAAGGCCCGATCACACCCTTGATGATTTCGATTTGGACGCTCTTTACGCCAGAAGCTGTCAAATCACCATGGTTTTGATGCATGGCATTGGCGACAGGGTGAACAGGTGCGGGATGCTGGCCCTGCCCCAAACGCGATTTCGGGCCGGAATGGCGGACTTTTGCGGCCATCTCGCTTAAATTGCCCACGTTTGGACGTACCGGAATGGACGCATGGCCTCGTCGGACGAACGCCAGTGCGGCGAATGCACGCTTTGCTGCAAAGTGATGGCTATCGAGGCGCTCGCCAAGCCGGCAGGCAACTGGTGCGCGCATTGCAATCCCGGCCGCGGTTGCACGATCTACGTCGAACGGCCTACCGAATGCGGCAGCTTCAGTTGCCTCTGGCTCATCAACAACCTGCTCGACGAGCGCTGGAAGCCGAGCCGCTCCAAGCTGGTTCTGACCACCTCGGAGGACGGCATCGAGATCCGCTGCGATCCCGGCACGCCCCATGCGTGGCGCAGGGAGCCCTACGCCAGCGAGATCCGCGCCTGGGCCGAGGAAGGCGAGCGCGACGACATGACGGTCGTCGTCATCGTCGGCCAGCGCATGATCTTGATCACGCCGGAGCGCGAATTCGATCTCGGCATCGTCGGACCGGATGACCGCATCGTGCGCGAGCTGGAGGGCGCGAAGGTCGTCGGCGCAACGGTGGTGAAGGAGCTTAACGCCGCCTCAGATTCCGTCGACGATTGACGGATGCATGCCCCACTGGTCCCCGCCTACGGCCTGGCCAGCGCGGCCCTAATCCCTTGATGTCACGGGCCTGCTGAAGCTTTCGGCCAGCCTTGCTCTGGCCCGCGCGACACAGTCTTTGGCCGCCAGACTTAAGGCGCGGATCGCGCGCCAGGCTTCGGTCGCCTGCAGCCATGCCTTCATCTCGGTGAACTTGCCGTAAACCCACGCGAACGCCGGGATCCGCATCAGCTTGTCGCGCGTCAGGTGAAACAGGCGCTCGACCAGCACAAGCTTGAGCAGCTCGCAGCCGACGAACGCCGCCACGCCGCTCAGGAACTGACCTGTTGCAACGAGGTATGCCGCCACCGGCTTGATCGGCTCCAGAATGAGCACGGGCACGGAAAACAGCGCCAGCGAGGGATAAGGCGGCAGCGATCTGATCCAGGCGCGGAGGCGCTTGAACTCGAAACGCCGGGCAATCCAGCGCGAGATCGGCATCGCCACGGCCATGAACACCGCATCCACCAGGAAGTAAACGGCGGCCAGGACGTAGGTGATGGGTTCCAGGATTCGCTTCACGATATACTCTCCCGCAAACTCAAAGCCGGAACCCGGGCTTAAGTTTCACGCCCAAGTGGATCATTCGCGGATTCTCTGTGGAGCTTTTGCGGCATTCGGTTCCATCCAACTCAGATCTCGGCGTAGATTTCCAGAAGATTGCCGTCGGGATCCCTGAAAAACAACGTGCGATGCCCGAACGGCTGGTTCGTCGGCGGCGACAGCAGCGCCACGCCCTGCCGCACGAGCTCCTCGGCGCAGGCATCGACCTCCGCCGGAGAGACCTTGAAAGCCAGTTGCAGCGAAGCACTGCCCACCGGCGTCGGCGCGTCTCCGGCGGTACGGCTCGGCCGCGCCAATGCGAGCGTGTTGCTGCCGATCCCGTATTCGATCCAGTTCGGCGACAACTCGCGCAACGGCGACAGAGCGAGCACGTCCTCGTAGAAACGGCGCATCGCGTCCATGTCGCGCACGAAGATGACGGTGTAGTCGATCGCGCGGATGGCGCTGAAGGGGGAACGGGCGCGGCTTGGTTGTTCGTTTGTCATCGCAGCTTTCATTCCAAATTCTGAACCGTAGCCCGCATGGAGCAAGGCGGAATGCGGGACCGGCGGCGACACCGTCTCCTGCCCGACAAAAAATCCCATCCCGAAATAGATGTCGCGATAGGCGTATGGCGGTGCGCGATGCTCGAGCTGTTTTGAGCCTAGGAGCAGTGGCGTGGCCACGGTCGCATCGTCGTCGAGGCCCGCATAGGTGCGCCGCTTGGCTTCGACCAGGAACGCCGCGAGACCGGCGGGAATGGACGGCATCGCCTACTCCACCAATTCCGGCCACGGCACGATGGTCGATTTCACCGTCTTCATCGCCATCGCATCCTTTACGGCTCGCGCGACGCCCGCTTCCGTGAACGGATAGATCGTCTGCATCTTCAGCCAGGGATATTTGTCGCGGGTGCGGTAGAGCATGTCGACGCCAAGCGGCAGATCGTTGCCGGTAAAGCCCCAGGAGCCGAGCACGTTGAGGTCCTTGGTGCAGATGCGGTGCCAGGAGGTCTCGATCGAGCCGGCGTCGGTGAACTGGCCCATCTCGACATAGGTGCCGCCGTCGCGCAGCATCTCGATGCCTTCGGGGCCCGCTGATGGGTGGCCGGAGCAATCCATCACGAGATCAGCGCCGAAGCCGCCGACGATCTCGCGGACGCGCGCGGTCCGCTGTTGCGGCGATGTGAGCTCCTCGATGTTCACGGTGGCCTCCGCGCCGAACTCGCGCGCGAGCTTGAGACGCGGCTCCTCCGGCGCGCCGACGCAGATGACGCGCCCTGCCCCCAGCTCCTTCGCCGCTGCGACCGCCAGAATGCCGATCGGGCCTGAGCCCTGGATCACGACCGTGTCGGCCCAGCTAAAGCCGCCGGCGCGGCTGGCGCGGTTGAACGCGCGGATGCAGGAGGTCAGCGGCTCCGACAGCGCGCCAAGGCGCAGCGACATGTCGTCGGGCAGCTTGTAGATCTTGGTGCCCGGCAGCATGTCGAGATCGACATAGACATAT
Organism: Bradyrhizobium sp. CCBAU 51745; assembly: GCF_028128715.1. NCBI lineage: Bacteria > Pseudomonadati > Pseudomonadota > Alphaproteobacteria > Hyphomicrobiales > Nitrobacteraceae > Bradyrhizobium > Bradyrhizobium sp. CCBAU 51745. The sequence continues at coordinate 4,994 of NZ_LBJP01000004.1, forward strand.
TCAGCCCAGCCGCCCCACATGTGCGGCGCCTTGTCGAAGCCGAGATAGCGGCCGTAATAGACAGGCGTCAGGCATTTGTTGGCGGTTTGCGGATAATGAATGCAGTAATAGCAGCGGCCGCACGGCATCAGCGGCGGGATCATCACTTTCGAGCCGACCTTGAGCGGCTTGCTCATGAAGTCCTCGGTGAATTCATCGCCGCATTCGACGATGACGCCGCCGAGCTCGTGGCCGAGCGTGAACGGCCAGGGCAGCGGCTTCGGCCAATGACCTTTCAAGATGTGCAGATCCGTGCCGCAGACGCCACACGCCCCGATCTTGATCAGCGCACCCTTGCGGCCGACCTTCGGCCACGGCACGGACTTGATCACGGGCTCCGAGCCTGGTCCTGCGTGGGTGCAGACGCGGATTGAATCCATGGCTGTTTCCTCGCGGCCCGCTTGTGTTGAATAATGGAGCGGGCTCGAACAGAGCGTATGTGAGGTTCGGCGAGTTGCCAACCGCGGCAACGGTCGTAGCCCGCAAGAAGCGCAGCGCAATGCGGGAATTGGCCCCGGATTGCGCTGCGCTCCATCCAGGGTACGGCGTTGCTACAAACACCGCCGTCATCCTGAGGTGCTCTCCTTGCGATGCGTCAGCATCGCAAGGGGAGCCTCGAAGGATGGGCAACGGCCGCCCGCAATTCATCCTTCGAGGCTCGCTTCGCTCGCACCTCAGGATGACGTCTGAGCTTGTTGCGGCAGTGCATAGCTGCCGTCCACGCACACGCTATTGTCTTGAGCCGTCCGCACCGAACGTGTAACTCCGCAAGAGTTCTTCCCGTGGTGCCCGCTTGAACCCCCTTCCCCAAAATCCCATGGCCGCGTCCGGATCGTTCGCGGCGATGAAGTCCGTGCCGTACCGGCTGCAGTTCATCGCCTATGTGCTGGCGATGATGGCTGACAATATCGAGCACGTGATCAGCTATTGGGTGGTCTTCCAGAAATTCCACTCGCCGACGCTGGGCGGCTTTGCCGTGCTGTCGCACTGGCTGCCGTTCCTCTTGTTCTCGGTCGTAGTCGGCGGGCTCGCCGACCGGTTCGATCCGCGCCGCATCATCCAGTGCGGCATGCTGTTGTTCATATTGGCATCAAGCGGTTGGGGCTTCTTCTTCATCACCGACACGATCCAGATGTGGCACGCGATGCTGCTGCTGGTGATCCATGGCTGCGCCGGCGTGCTCTGGCAGACGCCGAACCAGCTGCTGCTGTACGATCTCGTCGGTCCTGCGGACCTTCCGAGCGCGGTGCGGCTGAATGCGATGGCTCGCTATCTCGGCATTCTGGTCGGCCCCGCGGTCGGCGGAATCATCATGCTGACGCTCGGCCCCTCGCACGGCATCATCTTCAACACGCTGTTCTATCTGCCGATGCTGCTGTGGCTGTTCTGGGCGCCGGTGCGCGACGGCAGCGTTGCCGTACGGCGCTACGCCGTGCGCGGCTTCGCCGACATCCTGCTGACCATCCGCGCCATCGGCAGCCGGCCGGTGCTGACGGCGATGACATCGCTTGCCGGCCTCACCTCCTTCATGATCGGCAACGCCTATCACGCGCAGATGCCGGGCTTTGCCGGCGATCTCGGCCATGGCGATCCCGGCGTGTCCTACAGCGTGCTGCTCGCGGCCGACGCCGGCGGTGCACTGCTCGCCGGCATTGCACTGGAATCCTGGGGACGCCTCAAGGGCACTGCGCGCACCGCGATCACGCTCGCGATGCTCTGGAGCGTAGCGCTGCTCGGCTTTGCGTCCGTGCGGATCTATCCGGTCGCGATCGTGCTGCTGTTCTGCGCCGGCTTCTTCGAGTTGTCGTTCAACACCATGGCGCAGGCCCTGGTGCAGCTGAATGCGCCCTCCGACATCCGCGGCCGCGTCGTCGGTCTCTATAATATGGCGGGACTTGGCATGCGGGCGTTCAGCGGCATCACCGTCGGCGTCTTTGGTGCGGCGATCGGGATTCACTGGTCGCTGGGCCTTTCGGCCGCAGTGCTGCTGGCCGCGCTTTGCCTACTTTATGGGCGTGCGACCAGGGCAGCCTAAGGGGGCTAGCCAGTGGGGCCGCCGGGGACCAGGCCGCCGCTGATGTGGCTTTTTGAACGCATTGTGTCGGTCCGTTATCGCCGCGCCAAATCATAACGTGGCATTAACCCTATGCACCTTAGGGTCGTGTCGGACTCCGCCCGGGCGGGGGGTCGGGTAGTGAAAATGGCGTTGGCGAACAAAAAATTTCTTCCGGCCGCCGAGGAACGTCGGCGTTTCCAGCGGGTGAAGGTGCACCTGCTCGGCCGTTACATGCTGCCGGATCGCCGTGAATTCCCCTGCCAGGTGATCAACATGTCGCCGGGGGGCCTTGCGCTGCTCGCGCCCGGCATCGGCAATGTCGGCGACCGTGTGGTCGCCTATCTCGACCATATCGGCCGGGTCGAGGGCAAGATCACGAGGATCATCGACAACGGCTTCGCCATGACGGTGGGCGCGACGCCGCGCAAGCGCGACAAGCTCGCAGCCCAGCTGACCTGGCTCGCCAATCGCGACATCCTCAACCTGCCGGAAGACCGCCGCCACGACCGTATCGTGCCGCGCAACCCGATTGCCGTGCTGACGCTCGAGGACGGCACCAAGATGACCTGCCGCATCATCGACCTGTCGCTGTCGGGCGCGGCGATCGCGGCTGAGAACCGTCCGCCGCTGAAATCGACCGTGCTGCTCGGCCGGGTCCAGGGCCGCGTGGTGCGAAACCTCGAGGACGGCTTCGCGCTCGAGTTCATGCACGAGCAGCCGATCGAGACACTCGAAGAGAGCGTTACCGCGCGGTAAAGCGCGACGGCGTCAAAACCCCCGTTTTTCCAGCTCCGAAGGCGGCCTCTGCGATGCAGACGCCGCCTTTTTCGCGCCTCGCTGCCCGCTGCAGGCGGTTAACGCGCGGCCTGTCCATCCGCTCAAGCCGCGGTTCCGCCAGTGTTTCCGCGTTAATCGGTACAATTTGAATCAATTGCAGTCTTCTCAAATTTTAATCGAGATCTATTCAAGTATAGAGCGAATTCGCTGCCAGTTTTACTTGCATTCGTCTCGACTTGACTTGGTCGACTTAGCGGCAACGCAAAAGCTCCGTGCGAAATGTGGTCCCAACAAGAAACGGGGGCCGCAATGTTGGATTTCAGGGGACAGGGAAAGGCATTGGCGCTCGCCGCCATGCTGTTCGGAATGAGCGCGGCGGTGCAGGCCGGCGAAAGCCGCCTGCTCTACGCGAGCCTCGGCGACACCACGCGCGCGCCGATCGGCTGGGTCGAGTTTTGTGCAGAGAACGCCGCTCAGTGTCAGGGCGGACCGACGCAGCCACGCGACATCGTGATGTCGCAGGCCGCGTGGCGCGACCTGACCAAGGTCAATCGCTGGGTCAACGAGACGATCAAGCCTCTGACCGACGAGGAGCACTGGGGCGTCGTCGAGAAATGGTCGTTGCCGACTGACGGCTACGGCGACTGTGAAGATTACGTGCTGTTGAAGCGCAAGATGCTGATGGATGCCGGCTGGCCGCGCGAGGCCCTGCTCATCACCGTGGTGCGCGACAAGAAGGGCGAAGGACACGCGGTGCTGACGGTGAAGACCGACAAGGGCGAGTTCGTTCTCGACAATCAGAACGAGAACGTCGTCGCCTGGACGGAGACCGGCTACCGCTTCGTCAAGCGCCAGTCGCAAAGCGATCCCAACGTCTGGGTCTCGCTTGGCGATACCAAGCCGGCGGTCTCGACCGCCAGCGCAAGAGACCAGTAGTTCGATCAGTAGCAACGAAACAACAGGTTACGCGACCCGGTCACATCCCCACCCCTCCCCGTCCCAGACCGGTTCGCGCGCGGCCAGGCTTCCCCCAAAGCCTGGCCGCAACTTTTGAGGGCGCCGTTGTCAGCGCGGCAGGATGTTCTTGTAGATCCTGCCGTCCTTCATGATCACCACGAAGCTCTTCGCGGGATCCTCGACAAGGCTGATGTTGTCCAGCGGATTGCCGTCGACCAGCAGAAGATCGGCAAGCGCACCCTCTTCGACCACGCCGAGCTTGCCGGGATAGGGATTGCGCAGGCCGGACAGGCTCAACAATTCCGCATTGCTCGACGTTGCCATGGCCAGCGCTTCGGCCGGCGTGTACCAGCGTGTCAGTGCCGCGAGCAACGAACCCTGCCTCTCCGCCTGCGCCTGCGAGAACAGGATATCGGTGCCAAAGGCCGTCTTGAGGTGATACTTTTTTGCCAGCGCATAGACGCGATCGGTGCCGGCGAGGACCTGCTGCTTCTTGTCCCGCTCCGAAGGCCCGAGCGCGGCGGCCGCGCCGGACATCTCGAGGAACGGCTGGGTGCTGAGCCAGATTCCCTTCTCGGCCATCAGCTTCGCGCTCGCTTCATCCATCAGATGGCCGTGCTCGATGCATTTCACGCCGGCTGCGATCGAGCGCTGGATCGCGACCGGCGTATAGGCGTGGGTGGCAACATAAGTGCCCCAATTGTCGGCGGCTTCGACGGCCGCGCGCAGCTCGGGCTCGGTGAAGGTCGAGACGTCCAATGGACTGAATGGCGAGGCCACGCCACCGCCGGCGGTGAGCTTCACCTGCGAGGCGCCCTGCATCAGTTGCTCGCGTGCGCGCACGCGCACTTCGTCCGGGCTGTCGGCGACCATGCTGCCGCCGATCTGCTCCATGCGGCTGAGCATGCCACCGAGGGTTCGCGGCAGGTCGGAGAGCTGGCGGAAGTCGCCATGGCCGCCCGTGATGGTGATGATGGCACCCGACGGATAGATGCGCGGCCCGGCGACAAGATCCTCGTCGATGGCCTGCTTGAGGCCGAAGGTCGGTCCGCCCATGTCGCGTATGGTGGTGAAGCCGCGCATCAGCGTTGCTGTCGCCTCGCTGGCGGCGAGCAGGTTGTTGTAGCCGATATCGCCGGCAATCGCCGCCATCGGCGTCGGCCGCACCAGCATCGCGTGCCAATGCGCATCGATCAGTCCCGGCATCAGCACCCGGCCGCCGCCGTCGACGACCTGGCCAGTGGTCCCGACGTCCGCGGTCGAGATCTTCTCGATCTTGCCGTCCCTGACGAGGACATTGGATGGCGCCGAGAGCGTCGCGTTCTTGCCGTCGAAGATCTTGACGTTGCGGAACAGGACGGCGTCGTTCTGCTGAGCCGGCGCAGGCGATGCGGTGCAGACGATCGTTGCGAGCAGCGCCGTGAAGCCGGCTAGCCTGGACAATCCCGACATGTTCAATCTCCCGCTGGGGTGCCGCTACGCGGCCGCCGCGGCAACTCGCCAGGCGGCCGCAACGCTCCCGCTCGTCGACGGCCGAATGCGACGCCATCGCACCAACTCCGCAGAGCGGATGGGCTATTGCCGAAGCAGTTCCAGAACTCATTGCGCGGACGAGAGTTGACGCCCGCCATCGGGCGGAGTCAATTTACAACTATAGGGCGATTTAGTATTGCAGCCATACGAGTCCAAGGGAGATGCGATTGCAGAAACATCTCTCGGGAAAGTTCGGCGCATGAGTAAGCGAGACTGCCTCGCTTGCATCGAATTCTCATCAAAAGTCGAGCAACGCAGTTGACCTATGATCAACGCAAGATTGCAGCCGGTCACTGACAGTCAGGCGTAACGAAAAATCTTCGTTGCCTTGACCGAGCAATGCGGCTCGCCTCAAGCGCCGAGCACGTCGGCAAGCCGCAACTCGTCCGCGGCGGGATCCTTCAGGAACAGCTCGGCCTCGATCTCGTTCAGATGCGACAGCATCCGCGTGCGCGCAGCCTGCTTGTCGCGCTTGTGGATCGCAGTAACGATCTCGGCATGATGATCGGTGCCGCAGGCGGGCGTGTCGTGACGGCGATAGAGCAGGATGATCAGCGAGGAGCGCGCGATCAGTTCTTTCAGGAAGCCGAGATAGATGCTGTGGCCGCTCATCTCGGCGATGAGCCGATGAAATTCGCCGGAGAGCCGGACCGAGGCGCGCGCATCACCGCGCAGCTCGGCTTCGCGCTCCTCGGTGAGGTGCTGCTGAAGGCGCTCGATCCACGCGGGAGAAACGGCATCAACGGCGTGATCGACGATGGTGGGTTCGATCAGGCGGCGCGCCTCGAACACCTCGCGGGCATCCCCAGGCGTCGGGCGGGCAACGAATGCGCCGCGGTTCTTCTCGATGTTGACGATGCCCTCATGCGCGAGCTGCTGCAGCGCGGTGCGGACCAGCGTCCGACTCGCGCCATAGATCTCGCCGATCTCATCCTCGCCGAGCTTGGTGCCCGGCAGCAGGCGATGCTCGAGGATCGCCGCGGTCACACCCTCCCTGATCCGGCTGACGCGATCGCTCGCGTCGGGCGCATCGGGTTTCGGGCGGGATTTGGCGGCCATCAGCTCGAAGTGTTGGGTTTGAGGACGCGATCGGCGTTCGGTCTTCGATGGTAATCGACGAGCTGTATCCAATCACAGGCGAAACTTTATACAATCCTCGCCCATTTTGTGTGCATGCTCCTGCCGACCCGAGGCGTCGCCCAAACACGCTGGATTCGATCTAACGATCTGACTCCACTGCACAGTTTTCGAATTCGCCGATATTGGCGCTGTTGGCACGGACCTTGCGGAGAGAGGCGGAGCACCGCCCTCCTCTCGGACACGCCATGGCCACTCCTGCCGCTCTCGAACTGGTTGCCGTCACCAAGCGCTATGACGCGACGGTAGCGGTCGACAATGTCAATCTCAAAATCCCGGCCGGCACCTATTGCTGCCTGCTCGGCCCGTCCGGCTGCGGCAAAACCTCGACGCTTCGCATGATCGCCGGTCACGAAGCGGTCAGCGAGGGTGACATCATCCTCGGCCCGCAGAACGTCACGGACCTTGAGCCCGCCAAGCGCGGCACGGCCATGATGTTCCAGTCCTACGCATTGTTTCCGCACCTCACTGTGCTCGACAATGTTGCGTTTGCCCTGAAAATGCGCGGCATCGACAAGCCGACGCGCCACAAGCGTGCCGGCGAGCTGCTCGAACTCGTCGCGATGAGCCCCTATGCGAGCCGCCTGCCGGCCCAGCTCTCCGGCGGCCAGCAGCAGCGCGTGGCGCTCGCGCGAGCGCTGATCACCGAGCCGCAGATCCTGCTGCTCGACGAGCCGCTGTCCGCGCTCGATCCGTTCCTGCGGGTCAAGATGCGCGGCGAGCTGAAACGGCTGCAGCGCGAGCTCGGCATCAGCTTCATCCAGGTCACCCACGGCCAGGAAGAGGCGATGGCGCTCGCCGACCACATCGTGGTGATGAACCAGGGCAAGATCGAGCAGCAGGGCACGGCCCGCGACATCTTCCACCATCCCCGCACCGAATTCGTGGCGCGTTTCATCGGCGGCCACAACGTCCTCAGCGACGCCGGCAAGCTGATCGCCGTGCGCGCCGATCAGCTCGGCATCGTGCCGTTCGTTGATGGCGCATTCGGCGCGCCGGCGCTGCTGACCCAGACCGAGTACCAGGGCTCCTATGTTGCCGTCTCGCTCACGCTCGACGACGGCACCGCCCTGTTCTCTCATCTTCCCGAGTCCACCTTCGACGTCCAACCGTTCCGGCCGGGCGATCGCGTGCTGGCCACCTGGGATCCCGCCAAGGCGCAACGTCTACAATAGCGCCGTCATTTTAGAAAATGCGCAACACAGAGGAGTGACTGGAATGACAGAGACGACCAAGAAGACAGGCGTCAGCCGCCGCACGCTACTCAAGGGCACCGCGGGTCTCGCGGGCCTCGCCGCCGGCTCCGGCGCCATCACCGGCTTCCCCTACGTGATGTCGGCCGAGCCGAAGGTGCTGCGCTATCTCGGCACTGCCGTGAACGAGGGCGACGACATCTCCAAGCAGTGCCTGAAGGACACCGGCATCAAGATCGAATACATCACCGCGACGACCGACGACGTCACCAAGCGCGTGATGACCCAGCCGAATTCCTTCGACGTGCTGGACACCGAATATTTCTCGCTGAAGAAGCTGGTGCCGTCGGGCAACATCCTTGCCCTCGACGCCAAGAAGATCAAGGAATTCGACAACATCACCCCCGTCTTCACCAAGGGCGAGACGCCCGGCGGCAAGAAGATCGGCGGTCAGGGCACCGCGCCCTGGAAGGTGCTCTATCTCGAAGGCAAGGACTCCAAGACGTTCTCCAAGACGGCGACCGAGTTCGTCACGCTGATCCCGACGGTCTACAACGCCGACACGCTCGGCATCCGTCCCGACCTGATCAAGCGCCCGATCTCCTCGTGGTCGGAGCTGCTCAATCCCGAGTTCAAGGGCAAGGCCTCGATCCTCAACATCCCCTCGATCGGCATCATGGATGCAGCAATGGTCGTGGAAGCCACCGGCAAGTACAAATATGCCGACAAGGGCAACATGACCAAGGAAGAGATCGATCTCACCATGAAGGTGATGACCGAAGCGAAGAAGGCCGGCCAGTTCCGCGCGTTCTGGAAGGACTTCAACGAGAGCGTCAACCTGATGGCCTCGGGTGAGACCGTCATTCAGTCGATGTGGTCGCCGGCGGTGACCAAGGTGCGCTCGATGGGCATCCCCTGCACCTTCCAGCCCCTCAAGGAAGGCTATCGCTCCTGGGCGTCCGGCTTCTGCGTTTCCAAGGGCGTGTCGGGCGACAAGCTCGACTGGGCCTATGAGTTCGTCAACTGGTTCCTGTCCGGCTATGCCGGCGCGTATCTCAACCGCCAGGGCTACTACTCGGCCGTGCTCTCAACCGCAAAGGCCAACATGGAGCCCTACGAGTGGGCCTACTGGATGGAAGGCAAGCCGGCCGAGAAGGACATCAAGGCGCCCGACGGCTCGCTGCTGGAGAAGGCCGGTGCCGTGCGTGACGGCGGCTCCTATGAGGACCGCATGGGCGGCGTCGCCTGCTGGAACGCGGTGATGGACGAAAACGACTACATGGTCCGCAAGTGGAACGAGTTCATCGCCGCGTGATGGATACGTCAGAAGACATCCTGCAACAGGCATCCCCGGACCTCGTCCGGGGATCCCAGACGAGGCGCGCGGCGAAATCCGCGCGCTTATCGCCGTCTTTCGTCTCCTGGCTCCAGGCCGGGCCGATGATGCTGGTGTTTCTCGCCTTCTTCCTGATCCCGCTGATCTTCGTCGTCATCGTCTCGTTCTGGGACTACAACGAATATCAATTGCTGCCGGCCTTCTCCGGCCGCGGCTATACCGACACGTTCGAAGGCTGCATCGCGCAGCTCCCGGATCTCTGCACGATCGCAAAAACCTATCTGAAGACGCTGAAGCTCTGTTTCCTGGTCTGGGCCATCACGCTCTTCATCGGCTTCTGGGTCGCCTATTTCCTCGCCTTCCATGTCAAGTCGAAGACCTGGCAGATGGGACTGTCGCTGCTCTGCACGATCCCGTTCTGGACCTCCAACGTCATCCGCATGATCGCCTGGATCCCGCTGCTCGGGCGCAATGGCCTCGTCAACTCCGGCCTGATGAAGACGGGACTGATCAACCAGCCCTTGGAATGGCTGCTGTTCTCCGAATTCTCGGTGGTGCTGGCCCTGGTCCACCTCTTCACCTTCTTCATGGTGGTGCCGATCTTCAATTCGATGGTCCGCATCGACAAATCGCTGATCGAGGCGGCCTATGACGCCGGCGCCTCCGGCCTCCAGACGCTGGTCAACGTCATCATTCCGCTGGCCAAGCCCGGCATCGTGATCGGCTCGATCTTCGTCATCACCATCGTGATGGGCGACTTCATCACCATCGGCGTGATGGGCGGTCAGCAGATCGCCGCCGCCGGCAAGATCATCGAGACCCGGGTCAACGCGTTGCAATTCCCGGCTGCGGCCGCCAATGCCGTGATCCTGCTCGTCATCACCTTCCTGATCATCACCATGATGTCGCGCATCGTCGACATCAAGAAGGAGCTGTAGGCGATGAAGGAAGGACGCCCGCGCTCATTCTACGTGCTTGCAATCTTCTTCGCGGCCTACGTGCTGTTTCTCTACGGCCCGATGATCGCGATCTACGTGCTGTCGTTCCAGGGGCCGCAAGGCGGCCTCACCTTCCCCATGAACGGCGTGTCGACCTACTGGCTGACGAAGCTGTTCCAGGGCACCGGCATCGTCGATCTCGGCGCGGCCTTCCGCCGCTCGCTGCTGCTTGGCGTCATCGTGATGGCCGTCACCGTCGTGCTGTCGGTTGCTGCCGGCATGGCCTTCCGCAGGAAGTTCAAGGCGCAGAGCATTCTGTTCTACTCGGCGATCGCGAGCCTGATCGTGCCCTCGATCATCACCTCGCTCGGAATCTCATTGGAGTTCCGCATCATCGACGATCTGATCAAGGCGCATTGGAACGGGAATTTCGAGACCTCGATGGGCCTGCTCACCTCGGGTCTCGGTGCGCACCTGACCTGGACGCTGCCGTTTGGTCTCTTGATCATGTTCGCGATCTTCAACCGCTTCGATCCCAGGCTCGAGGAAGCGGCGCGCGATCTCGGCGCGACGCCGTGGCAGGCCTTCCGTCATGTCGTGCTGCCGATCATCCTGCCATCCGTGATCGGCATCGGCCTGTTCGGCTTCACGCTGTCCTGGGATGAGCTGGCGCGCTCCAGCCAGGCGATCGGCGCGGTCAATACATTGCCGCTCGACCTCCAGGGCCTCACCACGACGGTGACGAACCCGGATATCTATGCGCTCGGCACCATCATCTCCGCGGTGTCCTTCGCGGTGATCACGCTTGCGCTGGGCACCATCCACATGCTCAACAAGCGCCAGGCGGCCAAGGGGTCGGACGCCGGCAAGGGACTTGTCTAACTGCAATGCGACTGCACGTCGTCAATCCCAACACCACGGCGACGATGACGGCGAAGATCGCCGCAGCGGCGCGCGCCATCGCACTGCCCGATACGGTGATCGACGCGCGCCAGCCCGCGATGGGGCCGGTTTCGATCGAGGGATTCTACGACGAGGCTTTCGCGGTGCCCGGCATGCTCGGCTGCATCCGCGAGGCCGATCGCGACGGCGCGGATGCGCACATCATCGCCTGCTTCGACGACACCGGCCTCGATGCCGCGCGTGCCGTTGCGAAAGCACCGGTGATCGGGATCGGCGAAGCCGGCTTTCACATGGCGAGCCTGGTCGCGGCACGCTTTGCCGTGGTGACGACGCTTGGCGTCTCCATCGTGCCGATCGAACATAATTTGCGGAAATACGGCCTGGCCGAGCGCTGTGCCCGCGTCCGCGCCGCCGAAGTCCCGGTGCTCGCGCTCGAGGAGCGCAATACAGAGGCGCTCGGCAAGATCTCCGCGGAGATCGCTGCAGCGATGCGCGACGACCGCGCCGAGGCCATCGTGCTCGGCTGCGCCGGCATGGCCGATCTTGCGGCAGAACTCGCCGGCACCCACGGCCTGCCCGTGGTTGATGGCGTTGCCGCCGCAGTGACGCTGGCGGAAGGAATGGTCCGGCTCGGGCTCGCGACATCCCGGCTTGGCCCCTACGCGGCGCCGCGCGCCAAGGCATACTCAGGCCCGTTTGCACCGTTTCAGCCCTGATCGTCTGCTGCGCACTGACGGCGCGAGCAGCTTTTATGTTGCGGCCCCAGTTCCGCCGCTGGCCATGCTAAGACCCACCGACGGGGCTCTGCGTCCTTAAGCCCCCAAGCTCCAGCGGATCCTCGCTTTTTCCTCAAGCGGCCACCTTTTTGTCCCAATTGTTGCTGAACAGTAACACTTTCGGGACGCCCCGGCCGCATTGTTCTCTCGTTCTTGTGCTGCCGCTCTTCGCCACTCACCAAGTTTCAATTTGGGTCTTGTCAGCGATGATCGATCTCGCAGAGGACACACCGTCCAATCCCCTTGTTCGTCTTGGCGCCCAGCCGATCGCGTTGACGGCTGCCGCACTGCTGCTCCTGATCGCCGGCGTCACCTCGATCGCAATCTGGCGCGCCTATACCGGCGCTGCGCCTGAGACCGACCGCGTGGTCGCCTCGCGGCAGCTTCAGGTGCGCGCGGCGCAGGCCTCCGAACAACTGGTCGAGAAGACCAAAGGACTGGAGGCGACCCAGCAGGAATCGATCGATCAGCTCCAGGTCGTGCAGGACCAGCTCCAGAGCATGAAGAAGCTGCTCGCCTCGCAGCAGGCCGACACCAAGCGCCTGTCGGATCAGGTCACCAGTCTGAACGAGTCCATCGACGGGCTGCGGCAATCCTTTGCCAGCGTCCGGTCCACCGAGGCCGACACGCCATCGGTTACTCCGAGGAAACCGGCGCGCCACCGCGTCCATGCCAGCGCCCGCAAACGCGCGAGGGGCTGATTAGATCCCGCGTCGCGACCCTTTATTTTCGCCGGATGTGAAATGGATCACATTTGTCGGTGTGATTCCGGGCCATGTTCGGCTCTACCGGATGGCGTGAGCCGATTTCAATATCCGGGGCTGGCAAGGTCGTTGACGGTATACTGCGTCAACGGCCTTGTTTTTTGATACCGAGGTAATCTGGTGCCTCGACCAGGCACCGCCCTCATAGCAGTTGCTTCTATTCACAAACTTGAACACGGCGGACGCGCCAGCCCCATTGCGTCATCACGCGCTGCGGCACCAGGTAGCACTGCGCACCGTAGTCTTCGTAGCCGACACCGTAGTATTCGCCATAGTACGGGTAGCCATAGCCATAAGCGCCGTAATAGCCGGCACCCGCAATGCCGGCGCCGATCGCGACACCCGGCCAGAAGCCGCCGCCGTGCCAACCATGGCCCCAGCCTCCGTGGCCCCAGCCGCCACCACCCCAATGGCCGCCGCCACCGAAACCGCCCCGCGCCTGCGCCGCCTGGGGCGCTGCGAGACCAACCGCCGCGATGGCCAGTGCGGCCACGATCAACTTGCGCAACATCAACTCACCCTCCGCGTGGAAACGCTCCACACCTGCAAAACAGGAGCAAGCTAATGTCACTTGATCGTCGATGACAGGAGGACCGGCTCACTTCCGCGCGAGCGTCAGCAGCCGCGGCAGATGCTCTTCATCTTCTTGTCGAGCAGCCGGTTCTCGGCGCTTACCGTGGCATCGGCGTCGGGGTTCGTGCCCGAGGCTGCGCCGGTGGTGACACCCGGCGCGGTGTTCGCGCCGGAGGATTGCGCCGTACCCAGACTGTTGGTGCCGGGCGGCGGCGCCGGCGCATTGGCGACACCGCCGGTCGATCCGGTCGCACCGCCGGTGGTCTGTGCGAACGAGACAGCGGGCATTGCGGCGAGGCCGATGATGACGACGATCAACATCTTGATCGAAGCGCTTGCGGACGGCTGGGTCATTGGAAAATCTCCCTGCCCGATCAACGGTTGCAGCAAAAACAGGTTCCGGAACAAATCCCGTCACATCAGCTTGAAACTCGACCGCGCAGCGACCAAGGCGGCAGCGCGCGAAACTGTGAGAGGCAAAATCATGATGACGGATCGCGATCCCTTTGCAGAAGGCGAGCGCGCGGCGCGCGAAAACATTCCGGCCGAAGCCAACCCTTACACCGACGGCAGTGACGAGCACGCCTTGTGGGCGGCCGGGCATGAGAAGGTCGCCGGCACAATCGAAGCGCGGGAATCCGAGGGAAACTGACGCTCCTCCGGACGGCCGCTAAGCGGCGGCGCGGCCGTCGTTCGGGTCGATCTCATAGGCGATCCGGAGCGCGGATCAGCCGATCCGCTTCAGCCCCTTCTGGAAGCGCGGGCCGTTGGCGACATAGAACATTGCGGCGCTGCCCATCTTCTGCACCTGGGCATCGTCGAGCGTGCGGATGACGCGCGCGGGCGAGCCGATGATCAGCGAGCGTTCGGGGAACTCCTTGCCCTCGGTGATGACGGAGCCGGCGCCGACGATGCTGTTGCGGCCGATCCTGGCGCCATTCATGACGATCGAGCCCATGCCGATCAGCGCGCCCTCCTCGACGGTGCAGCCGTGCAGGATGACGTTGTGACCGACGGTGCAGTTCCTGCCGATGACGAGCGGAAAGCCGAGATCGGTGTGGCAGGTCGAGCCGTCCTGCACATTGGCGCCCTCGCCGATCTCGATCCACTCATTGTCGCCGCGCAACACCGCGCCGAACCAGACGCTCGCGCCCGGCTTCAGGCGCACCTTGCCGATCACGGTCGCGGTTTCCGCGATGAAGTAGTTGCCGTCGGAGGGAAGATCGGGCGCCTGCCCGTCGAGCTCGTAGATCGCCATGAAGGTCTCCTGTCACGCTGGCCCAAGCCATAGCGAAACGACGCCGCGGAGGCAAAGGCCGGCCGCGCAGCCCTGCAAGGCGTCAGCCAATGACGCCGGTCGCGCGCAGCGTCATCAGGAAGAAGGTGCCGCTCATCATGCTCCAGAAGCAGGCGATGACGGTCGCCATCATCACGAACTCGAAGCGGCGGCTTTCGAGCCGCATGCCGCGCAGCGTATTGCGCATGATGATGAAGGGCGCGGCGAACACCAGGAACGGCACGGCCGCAAACGTCTTCGGCGCCACGCCCTCCTGCAGCAATCCGAAACCTGCGGGGCGCTGCGACAGCGCCTGGTAACCATTGGCGAGCGCGCCCGCGAGCGCAAAGCCGATGCAGATCGAGAAGAAGGTGTTGAGAGCTTCAGGTGTCATCGGAACAGTCCGCCCATACGCAACGCGAGGAGCCTTCCTGTGACAAATAGTGCCGGTTAACGCTACATTATCCTTAAGCGAAGGTTAACGACGCCGCCCGGCCTGCGCAGAGCCCCCGCCGCTCCTGGCAGCCCGGAACCTTCCGCGAAATCGCCGCCACGTGGCATATTCGCCGGTGATTCGTCGGCCATCGGCCGACCGGCCCCGGATCCCTTTGCGCGACCTCATGACGGTGTTTTCGGCAACCTCCCCTCGCTCTTCCAGGACGAATGCCAAGATGAGTGCCAAGGCGCGTGTCCGGACCCATCTCGTCCCGCTCGCGCTCACCGGTGTGTTCGCCGCGAGCGCGATCGGGCTGGTGGCCTATCTGTTGTGGCCGACCTGGAGCACGGGCGGCACTGACGCGCCGGACAAGCTGCCCGTCAGCGTCGGCGGCACGCTGTTCAACCTGCCGGTCTCCGCGATCCGGATGAAGATCCAGCGGCACTCCGGACCGCAGGAGCGCATCGATCTCGACTTCCTCTATCCCTCGCTGGAGGCACCGAGCGGGCCGACGCATGTCACCGCCGACACCGTCGACACGACGATGCAGCCGATCGACCGCATCTTGCTCTCGATCGCGGCGCATCACGACGCGCTCTCGCCCGAGCAGCGGACGACGACGATCTATCCGCGCTATCTCGACCAGGCTGCAACAGCACCGGACGACGGATTGACGATACGCGCCTTCCGCGGCGACACGCCCTATGGCGGTGAGGACCTTTATTCCGCTAGCTCACCCGCGCTCACCGCGCGCTGCATGCGCGATGCAGCCACGCCCGGCATGTGCCTGTCCGAGCGCCGTGTCGACGGCGCCGACCTCACCTTCCGCTTTCCGCGCAGCTGGCTGTCGCAATGGCGGGGCGTTGCGGAAGCGATGGACAAGCTGACCGCGCAGTTGCGCGGGCCGAAGGGCTGAGCGCGGCCGCCGTAGCAAGAAATCGAAAACAACCCCATGCACAGTAGCCAGGTGCCCGGAATGATTTCGTGTTTTCGATATTTCTCTTTTTTAGAATCCAGACTTGACCCGTCGGGCAAAACAGCGGCATGATGTCATCCTGCCGTGACTGGTTGAGCAGCCGCCGACAGTCCCAGGATGCTCCTGGGCCTGTCGGCGACGCCATGGTCAAGCCGCTGCGCCGTCATTCGGCTTTCAAGCCAAGCCCCCGTCGTACGTCAAACTACTGCTCCTTCTTGAACAGGTCCTGGAAGATGAGCGGGCCCCAAGTGCGGCCGCGTGCGTGCACCAGTGCGCCGCCCTCGTTGAGCTTTCCCAGCTTGACGGGTGCGAACCCCAGTTGTTTGGCCAAGGCCGCCACGGCAGCGATCGCGTCCTCGTCGTCACCAGACAGAAAGACGACGCGATGCACGCCCTCGACGACCGGATCGGCAGCCAGCTTGGCCGCAATCAGGTGATTGAAGCCTTTCACAAGCCTGGCGCCAGTGAACGCCTTCGCGACGATTGCGGAGGACGGGAAACTGTCCGGCTCGTCTCCAAACGCATTGGTGGCGTCGATGATCGTCTTGCCTTTCCAGCTCGGCAGAGCTCTCGCAACCTCACGATGCTCTCCGAACGGCATCGCCAGGAAGATCGTGTCGGCCTCGAGTGCCTCCCGCAGCGACTTGGCGACGACCTCCGGTCCAATCGCCCGGGCCTGCGGCGCCAACGCCTCGGGTGGCCGGCGGCTCGCGACGGTCACCTCGATGTTCTTACGGGCGAAGGCTCGGGCAAGGGCCTGGCCTATCTTGCCGAATCCTACAATCGCATAGCTCATGATATGTCTCCGATTTCAGATGGCCGAGAAGCCGCCATCGACAGACAGTTCCAGCCCATTCACGAAGCTCGAATCGTCTGACGCCAGGAACAGCGCGGCCGCCGCGATTTCCTCGGGACGCCCCATTTTTCCTCGCGGGATCAGGGATTCGAACATCCGCTTCGCTTCCTCAGTGAGAACCTGGTCCTGCATCGGTGTGGCGATCGGCCCCGGATGCAGCACGTTCACGCGGATATTCCTGCCCTTCAGCTCGTTGAGCCACCCGCGTGCGAATGCGTGCAACGCCGCCTTGCTCGCCGCATACACGCTGTAACCGGGAAAACCCTTCACCGAAGCAACCGATCCAGTCATGAAGATCGATCCGCCATCGCTGAACAGCGGCAACGCCTTTTGCACCGTGAACAGCGTGCCGCGCGTATTCAGGCCGAAGGTCGCATCGAAGTGCTGCTCGGTGATCTCGCCCAGTGGGACGGCTTCGCCCGTGCCGGCGCTCGCGTACAGGACGTCGATCTTGCCCTTGTCCCGCCTGACCGTGTCGAACAGACGGTCGAGGTCGTCGAGACTGGCGGCGTCGCC
Source organism: Bradyrhizobium sp. CCBAU 51745 (assembly GCF_028128715.1). NCBI lineage: Bacteria > Pseudomonadati > Pseudomonadota > Alphaproteobacteria > Hyphomicrobiales > Nitrobacteraceae > Bradyrhizobium > Bradyrhizobium sp. CCBAU 51745. The sequence goes on from NZ_LBJP01000004.1 coordinate 22,036, forward strand.
GCGCACGGCGGTTACGTTCCGGCCAATCAGCCTGACGGCCTCGTCGAGCGCTTCCTGCCTGCGGCCCGTGATGAAAACATAGGCGCCTTCTTCAACGAACCGCTTGGCGCTCGCCAGCGCCATGCCGCTCGATCCACCCGTGATGACTGCAACCTTACCTTCAAGCTTTCGCATAACTTCTCCATTGATCGGGACGGCATCCGCCCCCGAGAACCTCGACATGGGCCTGCAATCGTCGGGCGTTGAGTGCAGAAGCGCGCACATCGGTTGTGCGAAATCGATCCGGCCGGACCAATGAGTCGGCCGCGACGATCAGCGTCCACCGTCTGGAATTGAGCCGTGCTCGCGGGCATGGGCTATTGTCACCGCTCGTGCTACCCGCGGTCGAGAGGATGTCCGACGTGTTGGACACGAGCTCTGGAAGGGGCACCGGGCGGTGCCGGATTTCGTCATGATCGACTGGGATGACGTTCGCTACTTTCTTGCCGTCGCGCGCGGAGGCTCGGTGCGGGCTGCCGCCGAGCGGCTCGGCGTGAACCACTCGACAGTGCTGCGACATATCACCCAGCTCGATGAACGGCTCGGGGTGCACATGTTCGAAAAGCTGCCTTCGGGTTACCGCCTGACGGCTGCGGGCGAAGAGGTTCTCGAATTCGCGGAGCAGATGGAGGCCTCGTCCCGCCTGCTGGAGGCCCGCGTCCTGGGACGCGACCAGAGCGTGCGCGGACGTCTGCGGGTGACGCTGGCACCGCCCCTCGTGTCACACCTGCTCATGCCTGATTTCGCCGACTTCGCGCGTCTCCACCCTGATATCGAGATGGACATCCTGTCGTCCGGCGAACTGGCAAATCTGACCAACCGAGAGGCCGACGTCGCGATCCGCGTCGTTTACGACCGCAAGACTCTGCCGCTCAATCTTCACGGCCTCAAGGGGCCGGAGGTGTTCGGCGGCGTCTACATGTCCAGGGACCGACTGGCCGCGTGGCGTGACGGCGCGCCTGATCCTGTCAGGTGGATCGTCATCAGCAAGCATGGAATTCCGGATTGGGCCAGCGAGGGTGAGGTTCGCACCACGGGAGTTCCATTCAGGATCACGGACGCGGAGGCACAGATCGTTGCAGTACGGCAAGGGATCGGAATGACGACACTGCCGTGCTTCGTCGGTGATGCCGACCCGCTCCTGGTGAGGGTGCCGGGCACCGACCTGCACGCGTACGGAACGCTCTGGCTTCTCACCCAGGGCGATACGCGCAAGACGAAGCGCGTCCGGCTCTTCACTGAGTTCGTATCCCGCAGGCTCGCCGCGCACGGTCCGCTTCTTGCGGGACTGTCCGTGTCGCACGATTGATGCGAGCAGCGTGACGAGATGATCGCGCTCAATGGCACTGTGGAAGATCGACTTGAATGACCCGGCTGGAGGAAATGTGACTGATGTCACAGACCGCAAATTGCAATTGGCCATTCTTCGGATAATCTGGCGCAGATGCATTCGGGGGCTGGAATGCGGCTTCGGCTGTTTGGTTTCTTGATCGTTGCGGCTTGGCTTGCGACCTCGCTTGGGACCGGCTCTGCGCTGGCCGCCGAGAAGCGCGTCGCGCTGGTGATCGGCAATTCCGCCTACAAGAGCGCCCCGCGGCTCACCAATCCGGTGAACGATGCCACCCTGGTCGGTGGCATGTTCAAGACGGCCGGCTTCGACAATGTCGATGTCAAACTCGACCTCAATGCTGCCGACATGCGCAGGGCGCTGCGGGAGTTCGCGGGCCGGACCCGCGATGCTGGGGTTGCGGTCATCTACTATGCCGGACACGGCATTGAGCTCGACGGCACCAACTACCTGATCCCCACTGACGCCGTGCTGGAGACCGATGGTGACGTGCTCGACGAGACCGTTGCGCTCGACCGCGCGCTGTTCGCCGTTGAGCCGGCCAAGCAGCTGCGCCTCGTCATCCTGGATGCCTGCCGCGACAATCCTTTCGCCAAGACGATGAAGCGGACGGTCGCCTCGCGCGCGATCGGCCGCGGCCTTGCCAAGGTCGAGCCGACCAGCCCGAACACCATGATCGCCTTCGCGGCGAAGGCAGGCTCGACCGCCTCGGACGGCGATACCAGGAACAGCCCGTTTGCCAGCGCTCTGGTCGAACGCCTGCCGACGCCGGGGCTCGACCTCGGCAAGGCGTTCCGTTTCGTCCGCGACGACGTGCTCAAGGCCACCGGCAACAAGCAGGAGCCCTTTGTCTATGGTTCGCTCGGCGGCGACGACGTGTCGCTCGTTCCGGCGAAGCCTGTGGTCACTGCGCCCCAGGGCCCGCAAGCCAACCCTCAGGACAGCATCCGCCGGGACTACGAGCTGGCGCTGCAGGCCGGAAACCGCGACGCATGGGAAGCATTTTTGCAGGCCTATCCCGACGGCTTCTATGCCGGCCTTGCGCGTGCCCAACTGAAGAACGTTGCTGCCGAAGAGGCCCGCGCAGCCGCAGCGGCGAAAGCGCGCCAGGCGGAAGACGAAAAGGTGCGCCTTGCGGCTGAGCGCGCCGACAAGGTCGAGCAGGAGAAGGCGGCGGCCACCGCCAAAGCCGCGGAGAATGCCCGAATTGCCGCTGAAAAGGCCAAGCAGGCTGAGGAAGCCAAGGCGCTCGCGGCCGAGCAGCGCCGGAAGGATGCCGAGGCTGCCGTTGCCAAGGCGCTGGCCGACAAGCAGGCCGCCGAGAAGGCGCTCGCCGACAAGATCGCGAACGACAAGGCGGCCGCCGAGCTAGCCGCAAAACAGGCGGCGGAGAAGGCGCAGCGCGACGGCGAGCAGAAGGTCGCAGCCGTTGCTCCAAGCCAAACGCCCTCCTCTCTCTCGCCGCAAGAAACCAGCAAACTGGTTCAGTCCGAGCTGCGTCGGGTCGGCTGCCTGGCGGCCGCGGCCGATGGCGACTGGAATGCGTCGTCGCAGCGCTCGCTGACGCTGTTCAACAAATATGCCGGGACGAAGTTCGATGCCAAGCTCGCGAGCTTCGAGGCGCTCGACGCCATCAAGGCCAAGCCGGGCCGGGTCTGCCCGCTGGTGTGCGATCACGGCTTCAAAGCCGATGGCGATGCTTGCGTGAAGATCAGCTGCCGTGCCGGCTATCGCGTCAATAACGATAACGAGTGCGAGAAGGTGCCGGATAAGAAGCCCGTGGCAACGCGCGAGGATGCCAAGCCGCGGGACGATGAGAGAAAAAAGAGCGAGGCCACACCCGCTAAGCCGCAGGCAACCGGGCAGATCTACTGTGGCCAGGGTGGCTGCAGGCCGGTCCGGCCCGGCTGTCACCTCGAAGTGCTAGGTGGGCCTGCGGTCCTCGCTCGGGGCTCCAACAATGCAGGCGGCGCTGCCGGTTCCAGCGTCGAAGTTTGCAATTGAGAACGAGGGCTGCAATGGGCGCGCTTCGGTTTCTTGGTTTGCTCGTCCTCTCTGCCTGGCTCGGGTGCGGCTCGGCGCACGCCGAGAAGCGCGTCGCGCTCGTCATGGGCAACTCGGCCTACAAGAACGTGGCGAGGCTCGCGAACCCCACGAACGATGCCGCTCTGGTCGGCGGCATGTTCAAGAAGGCCGGCTTCGATACGATCGACGTCAAGCTCGACCTGAACGTGGTCGACATGCGCAAGGCGCTGCGCGAATTCGGCGGCAAGGCCCGCGAGGCCGACGTCGCGGTGGTCTATTATGCCGGTCACGGCATCGAGCTCGATGGCACCAACTACCTGATCCCGACCGATGCCGCCTTGGAGACCGATACCGACGTCCTCGACGAGGCCTTCCCGCTCGACCGGGTGCTGTTTGCGATCGAGCCGGCCAAGCAACTGCGCCTCGTCATCCTGGATGCCTGCCGCGACAATCCTTTCGCCAAGACGATGAAGCGGACGGTCGCCTCGCGCGCGATCGGCCGCGGCCTTGCCAAGGTCGAGCCGACCAGCCCGAACACCATGATCGCCTTCGCGGCGAAGGCAGGCTCGACCGCTTCGGACGGCGATACCAGGAACAGCCCGTTTGCCACCGCTCTGGTCGACCGCCTCCCGACGCCGGGGCTCGATCTGGGCAAGGCCTTTCGATTCGTGCGCGACGATGTGCTCAAGGCCACCGGCAACAAGCAGGAGCCCTTTGTCTATGGTTCGCTGGGCGGCGATGACGTGTCGCTCGTTCCGGCGAAGCCGGTCGCGGCTGGACCGCAGGCCAACCCCGACAGCGAAATCCGTCGCGACTACGAACTGGCCCTTCAGATCGGCACCCGCGACGTCTGGTCCTCCTTCATCAACCGTTACCCAAGCGGCTTCTACACCGACCTTGCCAAGGGCCAATTGAGCAAGATTGTCGCCGAAGAAACCCGGGCCGCCGCCGCGGAAAAGGCCAGGCAAGCCGAGGACGAGAAATCTCGGCTTGTCGCCGAGCGGGCCAAGAAAGCCGAACAGGACAAGGCCGCCGCGGCCGCCAAGGCCGCCGAGGACGCACGGCTGGCGGCGGAGAAGGCCAAGCAGATTGAGGAAGCCAAGGCAGCCGCAGCAGAACAGCGCAGAAAGGATGCCGAAGCCGCCGTTGCCAAGGCGCTGGCCGACAAGCAGGCCGCCGAGAAGGCGCTCGCCGACAAGATCGCGAACGACAAGGCGACCGCAGAACTGGCAGCGAAGCAGGCTGCGGACGCGAAAGCACGGGAAAGCGAACAGAAGGTTGCCGCCATTGCCCCGACGTCTTCACCGTCGAGCTTCTCTCCCCAGGAGACCGCGAAGCTGGTTCAGTCCGAGCTCCGCCGTGTCGGCTGTCTAGCGGCCGCCGCTGATGGTGATTGGAACGCATCATCGCAGCGCTCGCTGACGCTGTTCAACAAATATGCCGGAACGACGTTCGATGCCAAGCAGGCGAGCCTCAACGCGCTCGACGCCATCAAGGCAAAGTCCGGCCGCGTCTGCCCGCTGGTCTGCGACCACGGCTTCAAGGCCGATGGCGATGCTTGCGTGAAGATCGCGTGTCGTGCCGGCTATCGCATCAACGACGGCAATGAATGCGAGAAGGTGCAGGACAAGAAGCCGGTCGCAACCCGCGAAGATGCCAAGCCGAGGGACGCTGATCGCAAGCAAAAGGAGAGCGCACCGACCGCCCCGCAAGCGAAATCTTCCGGTCAGATGTACTGCGGACCAGCAGGATGCCGTCCAGTCAGGAGCGGATGCAGATTGGAAGAGGACCGACTTGGCCGTAACACTGCACTAAGTTCTGGTCGCATGCTTGAGGTATGCAACTGATGGCCGGCCTTGTCGAGCCGGACACGGCATGGAGCCTGCTTGATACGCTTCCTGGTGAAGACGCGGCCGTGACCGATATGAGCGATGCGACTGCCAACATGCCACCACGCCGAGCTGCTTGGACGCGAATGGCTCGGCTTCGACGACGCCGGGCAAGCGTTGATCCGCTTTCAGGCGCAGGTCGCGTTCACCAACAGGCACGGCACCATTCAGGGCGGATTCCTGGCGGCGATGCTGGACTCCGCGACCGGAGTTTGCGCTCTTGCAAAGCTCTCGCCTGACCTGACCGTGGTCACCAGGAGTCTGGATACGCGCTTCCACGGCGCGGCTGCGCATTCTGGCAAGGAAATAGGCTATGAGGCCGCAGATTCCACGGCTTCAGATCTATCATCCGTCATTGCGAGCGCAGCGAAGCAATCCAGAATCCCTCCGCGGAAAGACTCTGGATTGCTTCGCTGCGCTCGCAATGACGATGTGGAGAAAGCGTGTGCCCCCGGACACCATCAGCGCGTCTACGCGCCTCTTCGACGCGCTATGGCAGCGTCCCTACGACGGTGCGCTGCAGAGCCGGGGCCGGGGACGGGGATAGTGGGACTCGCAGAGAGTCCCCCTCACCTGAAATCCGCGCTGCGCGCGCATTTCGACCCCTCCCCGCATCCGCCTTCGCCCGAAGGCGGGCTTCGGCGGACAAGAGCGGGGCGAGGTGAAGGAACAACGACTATTCCTGGTCGACCAGATCGTCCTCGAGGATCGCCATCTGGAACTGGAACGAGCGATCATCGTCCTCGTCGTCGACGAAGAGAACGCCGATAAACTCCTCGCCGATATAGACCTCGGCGGAATCGTCCTTCTTCGGCCGCGGCACGACGCGGATCTTGGGATTGCCGAATACGCGCTTCAGATACGCGTCCAGCTTTCTGACTTCTTTGACGTCCACGGCAAGTCTCCGATCGAAATTGGTCGGCCGCGTTTTAGGACGAGACGCGGCGAACCGCCAGCATGAATTGCCAAAGAATTTGGGGACGAAAGGGCCGGAAAATCCGGCCCTTAAGGGAACGCAGGCTTAAAGTCCCATCGCGTTGATCATCTGGTCCATGGTGCGCGACGGCTCGGCGCAGCCGGCCTCGCCGACGATCTTGGCCGGCACGCCGGCGACCGTGACGTTGTGCGGCACGGGCTTCACCACGACGGAACCTGCCGCAATGCGCGCGCAATGGCCGATCTCGATATTGCCGAGGATCTTTGCGCCGGCGCCGATCAGCACGCCATGACGAATCTTCGGGTGACGGTCCTCGTTCTCCTTGCCGGTGCCGCCGAGTGTGACGCCGTGCAGGATCGAGACGTCGTCCTCGATCACAGCCGTCTCGCCGCAGACGAAGCCGGTGGCATGGTCGAGGAAGATGCCGCGGCCGATGCGCGCGGCGGGATTGATGTCGGTCTGGAACACCGCGGAGGCGCGGCTCTGCAGATAATACGCAAAATCCTTGCGGCCCTTCAGATAGAGCCAGTGCGCCAGGCGATGGGTCTGGATCGCATGAAAGCCCTTGAAGTAGAGCAAGGGATCGATGAAGCGCGAGGTCGCGGGATCGCGGTCGTAGACGGCGACGAGATCGGCGCGGAAGGCGTTGCCCAAATCAGGGTCCTCGCGCAGGGCCTCGTCATAGGTCTGGCGCACCAGGTCGCCCGACAGCGCCGAATGATCGAGCCGGTCGGCGAGACGGTGGATCACGGAATCCTCGAGGCGGCTGTGATGCAGCACGGTCGAGTAGATGAAGGTCGCAAGCTCGGGCTCGCGGTGGACGATGTCCTCTGCCTCGCCACGGATCCGGTCCCAGATTGGATCGAGCGAAGCGAGCTTTCCTCCCGGATTGACCTGATGCACTGCCATGATTTTCTCTTTGGGATCTGCTCTTCGGTGTTGGCCTTATAGCACAGTGTAGGCGACAAAGTCCTGACGGGCTTGCCTGAGAGTGAACTGCGCCTTGCTTCGTGGAAGCACGCCAACGCATTGAAACACAACAGATTCTTCTGGTGCCCCCAGGCGGCAAGGTCGGCTTGAAATGGTCAGAGTCTCGCCAAATTCAAGCCGGGTGGCGTCAAACTATTGGTGAATTTCGTCCCGACCCTCATCGCGGGCATGGTCCTGATGACCGGGAGCCGTTTTGAGCATCATCACCGAACAATCGCGCGCGCGGGCCGCGGGGACGCTTTGGCTGCGGCTGGCGGCGCTGGCTCTGCCCCTGCTCATGATCGCGCCGGCGTTCTGGAACGGCTATCCGCTGTTGCAATGGGATACCGGCGGCTATCTGGCGCGCTGGTACGAGGGCTATCTCGTCCCCAGCCGCTCGACCGTGTTCGGCCTCTATCTGCACTACGGCGAGAGCTTCGGATTCTGGATCAACCTTGCGATCCAGTCGCTGGCGACGCTGTGGCTGTTGCAACTGACGTTGCGCGTCCTCTCGATGATGCAGACGGCCCGCTTCGTCGCCATCAGCCTGCTGCTGATCGTGTCGACGGCGTTGCCCTGGCTCGCCAGCATGCTGCTCACCGACATCTTCGCCGGGCTGTCGGTGCTGTCGCTGTTTCTGCTGATCGTCGGCGGCAGTCGCATCTCGGGGTTCGAGAAGGCCGCGCTGTTCGTCTTCACCGCTTTTGCGGCCGCAACCCATAGCGCCACGCTCGGCGTGCTGCTCGGGCTCTGCGCCGTCGGCTGGATGGTGCGGCCGTGGCTTGGGCCGTCTCTTGGGCCCCGTCTGCCGATGTCAGGTCTTGCCCAGGCGAGCCTGACCATCGTCGCGGGCGGGATGATGCTGATCGCGGCCAACCACGCGCTATCAGGCAAATGGGCCTGGACGCCCGGCGGCACCGGCGTCGCCTTCGGCCGCATGATGCAGGACGGCATCGTTGCGCGCTTCCTTGGCGATCATTGCCCGCGCGAACACTTCAAGCTCTGCCCCTATCGCAACGAATTGCCTGATACCGCCGACGAATTCCTGTGGGGCAAGAGCATGTTCAACACGCTCGGCCGCTTCGACGGCCTGGGCGACGAGATGGGCACCATCGTCGAGCGATCGCTCGCCGACTATCCGGCCTGGCAGCTAGGCGCCGCGCTGCGGGCGATGGGCCGGCAATTGCTGCATGTGGCGACCGGCGAAGGCGCCAGTGTGTGGATCCCGCACACCTACGGCATCATCGAGCGCTATATCCCGGCGCAGGTCGCGCCGATGCGGGCGGCGCGCCAGCAGAACTGGGAGCTCGATTTCGACACCATCAACCGGCTGCACGTGCCCGTCGCTCTGGTCTCGATGCTGGGGCTGCTCGCGCTGCTGGGACACGCGCTCGCTTATCGCCGGCTCGACGACCTGACGCTGCTGGCGGCGACCGTGACGCTGGCCCTGCTCGGCAACGCCTTCATCTGCGGCGTGATCTCAGGGCCGCACGATCGCTACGGCGCCCGCATGGTCTGGCTTGCGACCTTCGTGGTGCTGATCGCGCTGTTTCGCGCATTCGGCGACGAGGAGACGTCACCCTCGGCGTGACAGGAAATCCAGCACGCCCGATTTGTAGACCTTGTCACCGACCGCGCGCATGTGATCGCGGCCGGGAATATCAAGCACCTCCGATCCCGGGATGATCGCACCTAACGCGCTGGCGCTTCCCGCGACGTCATCGGTCGAGCCGACCGCGATCAGCACGGGCACGTCGATCCGTGCGGCCTCTTGCCTCGTCATGAGATCGCGCGTGCCACGCAGGCAGGCGGCCAGCGCCACGCGGTCGGAGCGGGTCTGGTCCGCAAACGCACGAAAGGTGCGGCCGACGGGATCGCTGACGTCGTCGAGCGAGGGCGCCTCCAGCGCCTTGGCGACGTTCTCGCCAGGACCTGTGCCCTCGATCAGGCCGCCGATGCCGATGCCGCCGAGGATCGCCGAGCGCAGGCGCTGCGGCTCATTGAGGCCGAGCCAGGCCGTCATCCGCCCGCCCATCGAATAGCCCATGATGTCGGCCTGCGGGATGGCGAGATGATCCATCAGCGCCAGCACGTCGCCCGCCATGGTGGGAATCGAATATTGCGCGGGATCGTAGAGCTTGGCGCTCTCGCCATGGCCGCGATTGTCCAGCGCAATGACGCGGCGGCCGTTCTTGCGCAGCTCCGAGACCCAGGTCGGATAGACCCAATTCACGTTCTTGCTGGAGGCAAAACCGTGCACCAGGATGATCGGATCGCCCTCGCCTTCGTCGAGATAGGCAATTTCAACGGCGCCGTTGTGAAAGCTCGGCATCAGCAGGTCCACAATGTTGCAGGGGAAGTTCGATCTTAGGCGGTCGGGAGCGCGCTGGCCAGAGCAGCCTCAGCTGCAATCTGCGCCCGGCGAAGCCGCCGGGCCCGTCTGCGATCGCACCATGCCTGCGTCAGGCGCTCCGTGGTCGCCTTGATCGAGGATATTAGGCCGAACAGCGTCAGCGCCGCACCGAACAGCCACAGCGTCAGATCGAACGCGCCGCCGACGAGCAGCAATGCACCGCGCCCCAGCACCTTCATGATCGCGCGCGTCTTGCCGCCCTGCGCTTCCGCCAGCCGCGCCGCGCGCGCGACGTCCTTGGGCCCCTCGGCAATGCGCAAGCTCTCCATGGCGCCGCGCGTCCCTGATTTCTCGGCGACGCGCGTGACGTCCTTGCCGAGCCGGACCAGCGCACCGGCCTTCTCGACGCGGAATGCGGCCTTGATTGCGCTCACGGTCTCACCCGGGCGGAACACCGAACCCTTGGCGACCGCGTTCTGCAGCATCGGTGCGTCGACCATTTCGCGCGCGGACCGGCCGGCCCATGCGGCGAGACCCTCGCCGAGCCGCCCGACCTTGCGGGCATCCTTCACCAGCGTCAGCCCGGCACGAACGGGCGCGGCGCCGCCGGCGGACATGTAGGTCACGGCGGTGACCGCAAGACCTGCGGTGGCAAGCCCGAGCACCAGGCGATCGGTATCCTCACCCATCGCAAGATGCTTGCCCTCGCGCACGACGTCCCTGATATCGCCGATCACGAAAAGATCGCCCGCGACCGTCCCTGACAGGCTCGCGACATCATCGGCATTGCCGGTGACGAGACCGGTGGCGAAGCGCTTGGCGAAATGCGAGGTGGAATTCTCGATCTTGACCGCGTCGCTGACCCTGCTGAGCACATCGTCGGGCAGCGCGATGTTGCGATCACGCGCGAGCACAACAAAGCTGTCGGCGAGATCGGCATCACCAGCCCTCAGCGCAGCCTCGATATTGTCCTGAACCAGGCGATCGTTATTCGCGAGGGCCTCATCGAGCTTGAGCTCGGACAGCGCCGCGGGATCATCCTGTGCGGCGAGAATGGCGCCGGCCTGCCGGGCATGCGGTGCTACCTGCGCGAGCACAAGGCTGCATGCAGCAATTCCTGCCAATGCGAAGCTGATTCGCAGCCACTTCATGCTGAAAGCCGGGACATTGGCAGAATCATTTTGCGCCTGACGGTTCGTCTTTCGTCGCGAATTCGCGTGTCCGAGACAGATAGTATGCCCAAATTGCGACACAACGTCCCCGACGAAAGAAGGGCTTCTCTGAAGCGACAAGATTGTGTCGAATTTGCATGAGCAAATGAGCATGGGGCAATTGCGAACCTTTCGGTTCCGTCGGGCTAGCAATCACTTGCACCCATCAGTATGGTCCGCCGCGTCAATAATATGCCGCGTCACTGCTGATTGTGTCTGCCGCCATTGCCACTCCAGGATGAACTACGATGTCCGACCATGTCGTCCCGCACTTCCATAACGATGCCGGTGTCCCCGTCATCGAGATCGGCTCGCAAGAGTTCATGTGCGTCGGCGCCAACCCTCCGTTCGATCACCCGCACGTGTTCCTGGACCTCGGCAACGACAACGAGATCATCTGCCCGTATTGCTCGACGCTGTACCGCTTCGCCGCCGACCTGAAGGCGGGCGAAGCCCGCCCGCCCGAATGCGTCTTGAAGGACAAGGTGGCCTGACCGCTTCGTTCGGTCAGGGGTGGCCCTCCCGCGAACGATCGTCATTGCCGGTGCCGGGATCGGAGGATTGACGGCTGCGCTTGCGCTCGCTGAGCGCGGGTTTCGCATCGTCGTGCTGGAAAAGGCCGAGCGGCTCGAGGAGGTCGGTGCGGGCCTGCAGCTCTCCCCCAATGCCAGCCGCGTGCTGGTCGAGCTTGGTCTCGCCGACCGGCTCAAGCTGCGCGCCGTGGTTCCGGAAGCGGTCTCAATCATGAGCGCGCGCGCCGGCGGCGAGCTGTTGCGGATGCCACTCGGCGAAGCGGCATCAGCGCGCGCCGGGGCCCCCTATTGGGTGGTGCACCGCGCCGACCTGCAATCGGCGCTCGCGGGTGCTGTCGCCGATCATCCCGATATCGATCTGAAGCTGGGCGCGACCTTCGAGGATGTCGCGCCTCACGCCAAGGGACTGGCGGTCGTGCATCGCAGCGGCACCATCAGGCGCAGCGATCTTGCCAGCGCGCTGATCGGCGCCGACGGCATCTGGTCGACGGTGCGCCAGCATCTGTTTCCCGAGGTGCAGCCGCGCTTCGCCGGGCTGATCGCCTGGCGCGGCACACTGGATGCCACGCAATTGCCGAAGGATTTTACGGCGCGGCGGGTGCAGCTCTGGATGGGCGCGAATGCGCATCTGGTCGCTTACCCCATCGCGGGCGGCCGCCAGCTCAACGTGGTGGCAGTGCTGCCGGGCACCTGGAACAGGCCGGGCTGGAGCACGCCGGGCGATCCGTTCGAGCTGATGGAGGCCTTCGCCGCGCCGCGCTGGCCGCCGACGGCGCGGATGATGCTGGCCACCGTCGACAGCTGGCGCAAATGGGCGCTGTTCGGCGTGCCCGACGGATGCCCCTGGAGCCGGGGCCCGGTCGCGCTGCTCGGCGATGCCGTGCATGCGATGCTGCCGTTTGCCGCGCAGGGTGCCGGCATGGCGATCGAGGATGCGGCCGTGCTCGCCCGGCATCTGAGCCTCGACGGCGCCGAGGACGCGGGCAGCGTCGCCGCAGCGCTGAAGCAATATGGCGAGGCGCGTCAGGCCCGTGTCAGGAAAGTGCAGCGGACCGCGCGGCAGCAGGGCCGCATCTATCATCTGGGCGGTCCCTTCGCGCTCGCGCGTGATCTCGTGATCCGCGCGCTGGGACCCGAGCGCATGCTGGCGCGGCAGGACTGGATCTACGGCTGGCGTCCGTGATGCGAACGCCGCGGCGCGTTAGCGCTTCGGCGCGGGCTTGATGTCCGGCCGCTGAGGTGCGGTGGTCGCCGGCGTCATATTGGGCGGCGTTTCCCGGCACCGGTTGCGGCGCCAGGCGTCTTCGGCCAGCTGCGCCGAGCCGCGGACCGCGACGTAATCATTGCGATAGGCCAGCTCGGACACGACAGCGCCGCCAGTCCCGGTCTCGGCCTTGTCCATCAGCCTCTGCAAATCCGCGGTACGGGTGGCGAGCAACTTGCGCTCCGCCTCGAGCTGCTTGCAGTCGTACAATTCGTATTTGGCGGGATCGGCGAAGGCCGGAGCGATGGTCTCGCTCATGCCGGCACAGCCTGCTAGCGCGAAGCCGGCCACGACCAGCGCGGCAACCGCGCAAGGCGCGCGCGAGGAAGAGAAAGGCGAAGCAGGCATGGGTCGCAAAATAGTCCTTCGTGAATTGAGAATGCCTAAAGCAGGGCCAGATGTCCGGATTGAGGCTTTGCCTTGTACCGCCGGCTCGCTCAAGGAAGCCCCCTGTGCGGCCGAAGCGCCAATTCCAGACGGCTGGAGGGGGCTTAAATGTTTGATCTCGTTGGATCAAGCGGGCATGGCGGAATTGGTGGACGCAAGGGATTTAAAATTAGCCACATCCGAAAACAGCCCGGCGCATTGTCGGCGCAGCCGGTACCGATCTCGCCCTAGCACCCCGTCTTTAGAACGTGCCCGATTTCGATTGGTGTACAGTCCTCTTGGCTCGCAGCCCTGATCTCGATCACCACCAAACACGCAACCAGGGCGAAGAGAGCCACGCCCACAACAAACACTTTCATTGCATTCCAAATCCCGCATTCCGGCGCGGCTTCTGCCACAACCTGCAGGCGAGCGCCACCCTGCCGCTGGTACGGTGGTAAACGAGCCGCATCACGTTGACGTGTATTCGACGCGCAGGCCGTACTCCAAACAGGGGACGGCGCTACCTATCGGGACTTCGACCTCGCCACTCAAACCGGCACAACGACAAGGCGCAGCTCTACGCGTTCGACTGCCTGGCGCTTGATTGCTGGCGCGCAACGTCGGCCTGCGCGGGCAGACCAATTTCGACAGCAGTGCGCTATCGCGCCCGCAAGAACAACAAATGGGTGAACCTGTGTCTAACCGGAGGGTTTTTCCGTCGAACGGGTTGCCCTCCGCGCCGAAACATCGTTATAGATCAATCATGCGGGCATGGCGGAATTGGTAGACGCAAGGGACTTAAAATCCCTCGGCGCGCAAGCGCTGTGCCGGTTCGATTCCGGCTGCCCGCACCACCTGCTCCGGCGTTGCCGGCTGCGCCTGCAGCATGATCCAGAAGCACACGAGCGCGATTCCCAGCTGATCAAAGCCATCTATGAAGACATAACCCGTGATCGACGCCAGCGCCGGGAGGCCGACCGCGATCGTCAGGACCACGGCAAGCCCGACCGTGGGAAGATCGACGACGAGAATGGCGGCGTAGAGCGCGACATCGAAGAAGGCATATTCCTTCAGCCGCGGCGCGCAGAGGTAGAGCGCATACATCGCCAGCACGACGAGGCGCGTTGCCGCGACGGGATGCTCAATCAGCCAGCGGTCGAACCACTTCAGGGGTGATCTTGCGTCGGCCGGCCCGTGCGCGGCAACCATGCGCCAGACCGTAAGGGCGAACGGCGCGATCACGAGCGCCACCGCAGCGAAGCCATAAAGCAAGGCGACGACCAGCTTGCTGCCGACGAGTCCGAGATGATCCGCAAGGGTGAGCGCGAGGAACAGGAGCGACGGATTGACGTCGTCACCTGGCGAATGTTGCCCCGGGATCTGGCCGGAGATCGCGCTAAGCCAGCTCGGAAACAGGTTTGCGTAAAACACCGCCGAGATCAGAACCGGCAGCGCGAACGCGCCGGCCGCAACCGCAATCAGCATCAGCTTGCGCGAACGCCGCAGCGGCAAGAGGTAGAGCGCAGCGAGGATCGGACAGTAGACTAGCTTGAACGAGGTCAAAAGGCCGAGCAGCACAGCCCCGGCAAATTGCAGCAGCAAGCTCTTGTTCCCCTGCCCTTTGCAGCGAGCCGGACGCAGCAGAAGAGCCAACGCCACAGAGGTCAGCAGGCCGCTCAGAATCGCAAAATTGCCGGTCGCCAGAATCCATTCCAGCCCGACGAAGCCGCCCAGCACGAAGATGAGCCGTAACGCGCTATCGCGGAGGCTTCGGCGGCTGCCGCCAAGGCCGGGCAACGCCAACGCGCACAGGATGGCAAGAACGACATAGATGACCTTGTAGTGGGCAACCAGGACGCCGCCGGCACAGAGCGGACGAAACGCGTCCAGCGTCACGGGCAGATAGGGATAGGAATACTTCGTGTCCTTGAGGTTCTTGATGACATAGGGATCAAGCCCGGCGATATAGGCATCGACGGCGGCGCAGTTCACCCGCGCGTCCCAGCCGAAGGTCTCGTCCATGCCGAGATAGATCGCGGTGGCGGCAGCAACCAGCACGGCCGTGATCACGATGAGGCGGGTCAGCCAGCTCGCGCCTGGCGCACCTGTCGCAAGTGGCCGCCCCGTGGCGGCAATGGATGGAGCACCGCCGCTGTTCATGGCACCAACTCTTCCCGTTCGTCGCGCGCCGGCATGCTGTGAAAATCGAACAGCATGGTCCAAAAGCAAACCAGCGCGATGGCGAGCAGAGCGAAGCTGCCCTCGAACGCAATGCCGGCGATCGATGCCATCGCGGGGATGGCTATGGCGACGGTCAAGACCATGGCGAGCGCCGGCGTCGAAAGATCGACGACGAGGACGGCAAGATAGAGCGCCAGCTCGAAGAAGGCATATTCCTTGATGCGCGGCGAGCACAGATAGAGCGCAAACATCGCAAGCACGGTGACGCGCATGGCCGCTTGCGGGTGATTCATCAGCCAGCGGTCCAGCTCTGCCAGGAATGATGCTCTCACGGCGGCAATTCCAATCCCGAGCGCGCGCAGCAACACCAGGGCAAAGGGTGCGATCACGAGCGCGCATGCGGCAAGCGCGTAGATCGCGAACTCGATCGGCCTGTCGTCCGCGAGCCCGATATGGTCCATGAGTTTCCGCGCAACCAGAAGCAGCGATGGATTGATCTCCTCCAGATGGACCGAATGCTGGTTCGGAATCTGTCCCTTGATCGCGAGCAGCCAGCTCGCGAACAGCTCCGGATAGAATACCACCGAGATCAGGATCGGTAGCACGAACCCGAAGCCGGCCACCGCGAGAAGAGCGAGTTTCCGGGCCCGTGGCAGCGGCAGGAAGTAAACTGCGGCCAGGACGGGGCAGAACACCAGCTTGAACGACATGACGAGACCGAGCAGCGCAGCGCCGGCGGCGCGCATCTTCAAGTGCCTGTTGTCACCCACTCCCGCATGGAGCAACAGCGCCAGCGCGACCGCCGTCAAGAACCCGCCCAGAACCGCAAAATTGCCGGAAGCCAGCACCCATTCGAAACCAACGAATGCACCGAGCGCACAGAGGACCTTGAGGCCGACATCGCGCAAACAGGCACGCGAGCTGCGTAGTCCAGGAAGGAGCAAGCCGCAGAGCGCCGCGAGGACCAGATAGAGGCCCCTGTAGTGATCGACCAGAAGGCCGCCTGCGCAAAACGGACGGAACGCGTCAAGGGTCGCCGGGAGATAGGGATAGGAGTAGGAGGTGCCCTTCAGGTTCTTGACGAAATAGGGATCGAGCCCCGCGACATGCGCATCGACTGCCGCACAATTGACGCGGGCGTCCCAGCCGTAGCCCGTACCCAGCGCCGTGTCGTTGGCAAGATTGTAGAGCGCCAGCAGGGTGACGATCGCGATCAGGGAACCGAGCCAGACACGCTTCGCAGCCGTGTCGGCCGACGGCCCCAACCATCGTGTCGCACCTGTGACGTCGGACACCGCAAAACCTGTCTGCTGCTCGATTTCCCCGGCGCCTGATCCGGCGTCCAGTCAGCACACAGTGGACAGCATAGTGTTGCGGATTCATCTCCCCAGACGGTTGTCGCCGCTGTTATGGTGAATCCCTGGTTTCCGACTTCTACAGCGGACGGCAGCTCAACCTGAGGCTGATCCATCGCGATCTCGATTATGTCGAGACCGCCGTGATGGTCCTGGACCTCATCGAGCGGGCCCGACGCACGCGCTGACGCCTGCCGCTGCCACCCGCGCCGTCTTCACCATTTGTTGTCCGTCTGGTTGTCAGTTTCCCTGCCCCGCCGGACAGCCATCCCAAAACATGGGTTGTGCGACGCAGCATGGGCTTTAGATATGGCCTCTGAAATCAGAGGTGAACTGCTTGTCCGACGTCAATGCCGACGAATGGGTGTCCTCGGGACACCGTCCGATGGGTTTTCCCGAATTTGTCATCGTGATCGCGTCCATCATGGCGCTGAATCCGCTCGCGATGGACATGATGCTGCCCGCGCTGCCCAATATCGGGGCCGCCTTCAGCATTCCCAACGCCAATCATCTCCAGCTCGTGCTGTCGACCTTCCTGATCGGTTTCGGCGCCGGCCAGTTCATCATGGGCCCGCTGTCGGACCGGTTCGGACGCCGGCCGGTGCTGCTCGGCGGCATGGCTGTTTATGCGGTGGCGAGCGTGCTGGCGGTGGCCGCACCCACCTTCGAGACACTGTTGCTGGCCCGCGCGCTCCAGGGGCTCGGCACTTCGGCGACACGCGTGATCGCGACCTCGATCGTGCGTGACTGCTATGCCGGCCGCCGCATGGCCAGCGTGATGTCGCTTGCGATGATGATCTTCATCGCCGTGCCCGTGATCGCACCATCGTTCGGACAGGCGGTGCTGCTCATGACGCATTGGCGCGGCATCTTCGTCGTGCTGATGCTGTACGGCGTCATCGCGCTGGCATGGAGCGTGTGGCGGCTTCCGGAGACGCTGCCCGAGACGGAGCGCAGGTCGCTCGCCCCTGCCGACGTGCTCTCGGCGTTCCGCCAGACCGTCACCAACCGCCAGACCATCGGCTATGCGACGGCGGCCGGCAGCGTCATGGGCGCGCTGTTCGCTTTCGTGTTTTCCGCGCAACAGGTCTTCACCGGCATCTATCATCTCGGCCATTACTTCCCGCTCGCCTTCGCCACGATCGCGGCCGGCACCGCCGTTGCAGGGTTTCTCAATTCCAAGCTGGTCGGGCGGCTCGGCATGCGCGTGATCTCGCACGGCGCGCTCTCGCTCTATGCTGCGGTCGCGGGCGTCATGCTGCTGACCGAGATTCTCGGCGTGCTGCCGCTGCCCCTGTTCATGGCGCTGTCGGCGCTGATGATGTTCTCGTTCGGCATGATGGTTGCCAATTTCACCGCGCTCGCGATGGAGCCGCAGGGCCACATCGCCGGCACCGCCTCCTCGCTCTACGGCTCGATCACGACGCTGATCGGCATCGCAGTCGGCACCGCGATCGGCCAGAGCTTTGACGGCACGTTGCTGCCGTTCTCGACCGGCTTCTTCCTGTCGACGCTCGCGGCGCTCGCGATCGTGCTCGTCGTGGAGAAGGGACGGCTGTTCAAGCCGCATCATCGCCCGATCGTGTGAGGAACTTCGAAGCCGTCTCGATGTTGTCCTGCAGCAATTCGAGAGGCTTCAATGGAACTGGAACAGCACGACGAACGTCACGAGTCGAACCGGGAGCACACCGCACCCGTGGCGTCGCCCGCTGAACAAGCCGCAGTCGACCCGCCCTTCGCCAGCGAGGGGCTCGAGCAGGTCCGCGACAGCCACTGCTGAGAGGCTTAGTCCGGACTGCGCTTGCTCGCACCGAACTCCTGTACGGCACTCTCGGACGGCGCGTCACCGTTGGCGCGTGGCGGCACCATCAACACGACCACATCCCGAGACAGGCCGGGCCGGCCCCACAGCGAGGCCTGCACGGTGAACTCCCGCCGGACGACGGTCCCGGCGCGTGAGGACACCCATTCCATCCAGCGACCGCAATAATCCTGGCCCTTGAAGCAGAGTGCGGCCCAGCCGCGATCCAGCGTCGTCTTGCGCGGCAGCCCCCAATCGTACTGATGCTCGAACGGCCGCGCGTAGTGCGGATGATCGGGACTGTAGAAGGCTGTGGCGAAGGCGAGTGAATCGTCGCCACTGACGGCCCTGAGGGATTCGCCGGTCAGCTCGTGCCATTGCCGGGTGAGCTCGCTTGCGGCTTGCGCGTAGAGATTCCGCGCCTCCTCGTAGCCGTTGACATTGCGATAGGCGGCATGGATGGGAGCCGCGACCAGGACGGCGACCAACGCGACACCTGCAACAATGACCGTGACATTGACGGTGTAGAAGCGCTCAATCGGGTAGCGGGCGCCGCAGACGATGAGCACGACGAACAGGAACAGCCCCTGCAAAGCCCATAGCGACGGCAGATCGGTGCCCATCGCGAGCGAGGTCAGCACCGGCAGAACGATGGTGCCGATGGCGACGTAGAACAGCAACCGAAGGCCGGAGCTCATCGCGACGAAGTCGGCCGGAAACTGCTTCAGGCGCGTGCCTGATATCAGCACCCAGATCACGGCCGCAACGCTGATGGCCGCGATCAGCCCAAGCAGGAAATTCTTGACGTCATCGATCGAACTGAGGGCATTGCCGTTGGCATGGGCCAGCGCGTAGTCGAAGGTCGACGCCCCCGTGGTCGCAAGCCAGTAGATGTGCGGCGACAGCACCGCGAACCCTGTCGCGACCGAGATCCAGGGCGAGGCCGAGGTAAGATAGTCGCGACGCGCCGGATGCGCGAGCGCAGCCAATGCAAAGCTCGCGACCAGGAAGATCGAGTAATACTTGCCGACCATGGCGAGCGCCGTGGCGCATCCGGCCGCGACCGCCCAGAACACGGACCGTGTTTCGAACGCGCGCAGGAAACACCATGTAGCCAGCGGCCAGGTCGCCAGCAGCACGGCGTTGGCGTTGAAGCGCTGGGCGTGGAATTGATAGGCCGGCGTCAGCATCAACAGCAGCAGCACCAGGATGCGCTTGTGCCCGGTGACGAATTGCCGCGCGATACAGTCGACGAAGAACAGCGCGAGCCCGGCATTCACCATCGCCATCAGCTGCAGCGACACGTCGCTGACCGGGAAGATGAAGGTCCAGCTTGCTGCGACCCATCCCATCAACGGCGGATGCTTGTGATAGCCGAAGGCGAAATTCCGCCCCAGCGTCCAGGCCTCGAGCGTATCCGGGTGCAGACCGCCACCGGCATAGGCGATGGCAAGATAAAGCGTCCAGCTTGCGACGAAGCACGCAATGAGAAGCGGCACGGCCCAACCCGCCTCCACACCATCGAGCCAGCGCAGCAACGGGCGCCGCCAGCGCGCCGGCGCGCGATCCGATCGGTCGGCCATCGCCTGGAATGCAAAATCGATCGGCACGAAACTCAAATCATAAGGAAGGAAGGAAGCCAACAATATTGGGCGGCAAATCACTTATTTCATATTGGAAACAAATAGCAACAATTGGAAATTGGAAGAATTAGAGGCGCTGCTTTCAGCGAAGGCTCTCGCCGAAGGGGTACGGCAAAAGACGCGTAACGGCAAAAGACAACGGCGCCGCTCATGACAGCGGCGCCGCGTGTTGATGGGATGAAGGTGCAGGACGCGCCTCATCCCTTGCCTACGTTACTCCGACTTGTCGATGTTCCAGAACACCGGCGTTGCCGGACCATCGAGCACGCCGGACAGCGACTTCCGCCAGGCGCTCGGCGCCAGATACTGGCCGAGCGGAATGTAGATCACCTGGTCATAGGCTTCCTTCTGGATCTCGGTCGCGATCTTCTTCTGATCGTCGAGCAAGGCAGCGTGGACGAAGTCGTTTTTGAGCTGCTCGATCTTGGCGTCCTCCGCCCAACCGAACCAGCCGCCCTTCTTGCCCTGGCCGCCGATCGAGAGATTGGCGATCGGGTTGGACACGTCGGCGCTGACCCAGTTGGTGAAGAACATGTTCCAGCCCCCCTCCTTCGGGGGCTTCTGGCTGGCTCTGCGGCTCACCACCGTCTGCCAGTCGGTCGCCTGCGCATCGACCTTGAAGCCGGCTTCGCGGAGCAGCTGCACCGCGACCGTCGGCTGCGCCTTCAGCGTCACGACGTCGCCGGGCACCATGACGACGACGGGTGTGCCGTCATAGCCGGATTCGGCGAGCAGCTTCTTGGCTTCCGCCATGCCGTTGCCCTTGACCAGCGATTCCGAGCCGATTTCGGTCGCGAACGGCGTGTCGCAGATGAAGAAGGCGCCGCAGATCTTGTAATATTTGGGATTGCCGACAAGCGCGTCGAGCACGTCCTTCTGGTTCATCGCCAGCAGCGCGGCGCGGCGGATCTTCGGATTGTCGAAGGGCGGATAGAGGAAGTTCATGCGGCCGAGCGTCTGGTAGCCGAACTTGTTCAACGTCTCGACCTTGAGGTCGGGATTGCCTTCAAGCACCGGCAAGAGATCCCACGGCGGCACTTCCATGAAATCGATGTCGCCCGATTGCAGCGCGTTCACCGCGGTCTGCGGGTCCGGCATGGTGATCCATTCGACCCGGTCGACCTTCACCACCTTGCCGCCAGCGGTCCAGCTCGCCGGCTCCTTGCGCGGCACGTAATCCGGATTCTTCTCGTAGACGGCCTTTACTCCGGGCTGGAATTCGCCCTGCACGAATTTGAACGGGCCGGAGCCGATCTGCTCGGGGATCTGCTTGTCCGGAGGCGTCTCGGCGAGCCGCTTCGGCATCATGAAGGGCACGCGCGAGGACGGCTTGCCGATCGACTCGAGAACGAGACCGTAGGGCTCCTTCAGCTTCAGCGTGATGGTCTTGGCATCGGTCGCCTCGATGCTGGCGGTGAAATCCATCAGCTTCTGGCCCATGCCGTCGACGGCGGCCCAGCGCTTCAGCGAGGCGACGCAGTCTTCCGCCGTCACCGGCGTGCCGTCATGCCACTTCAGGCCGTCGCGCAGCGTGAACGTGTAAGTGAGCTTGTCGTCGGAGATCTTCCAGTCCGCCATCTGCGGCTGGATCTTGAAGTTCGCATCCGTCGTGATCAGCGTGTCGTAAACCATGTAGCCATGGTCGCGCACGATGTAGGCGGTGGTGAAGATCGGATCGGTGATGCGCAGATCCGAATGCATCACGGCGGTGATGGTCTTGCCGGCCGCAAGCACAGGCGAGGCCAGTGCGGTCGAAAGCGCGAGGACCGACAGCGCAAGCTTGGAGGCGAACGCGCGACGCCCCATGCGCATCAAGTGGAACATATAAAGTTTCTCCTGACGTGAAACTGTTCAAAGGCGGATTATTGGTTGAGCATTCGGTGCGTTCTTTAGGCGAACTAACCTCATGCAATGCCTTTGTCTTTTCGAGACTTGCAGACAGTCTTGAGCGCGTCAATCCGGTTTCGGTGCAGGCCCTTGCGGCGCAGGTGCGGGCTCCACAAAGACCGAATTGGCTCTACAACTCAACTCCGCCAGTCCTGCCTGCTCGTCTCGCCTGCACCTTGCAATGCGCGTTCCATCTTTCGAAGCCTGAGAGACATCAAGATGAATCCAGCCAATCTTCCCTTCGATTCCGAGGCCATGCTCGAGGGCCTGCGCACCTGGGTGGAATGCGAGAGCCCGACCTGGGATGCGAGCGCGGTGAACCGCATGCTCGATATCGCGGCGCGGGACATGGCGATCATGGGTGCGACCATCGAACGCATCGCCGGCCGTCAGGGCTTCGGCGGCGCCGTTCGCGCGCGTTTTCCCCATCCGAGGCAGGGCGAGCCGGGCATCCTGATCGCCGGACACATGGATACGGTCCACCCGGTCGGCACCATCGAGAAGTTGAAGTGGCGGCGCGAGGGCAACCGCTGCTACGGCCCCGGCATCTTCGACATGAAGGGCGGCAACTACCTGTCGCTGGAAGCGATCCGGCAGCTGGCGCGCGCGTCGTTCACCACGCCGCTGCCGATCACCATCCTGTTCACGCCGGACGAGGAAGTCGGCACACCCTCGACGCGCGACCTCATCGAGGCGGAAGCCGCGCGCAACAAATATGTGCTGGTGCCCGAGCCCGGCCACGCCGACAACGGCGTCACCACCGGACGTTACGCCATCGCGCGCTTCAATCTGGAAGCGACCGGACGGCCGAGCCATGCCGGCGCGACCTTGTCGGCCGGACGTTCCGCCATCCGCGAGATGGCGCGGCAGATTCTTGCGATCGACGCGATGACGACCGAGGACTGCACTTTCTCGGTCGGCATCGTGCATGGCGGGCAATGGGTCAATTGCGTTGCTACGACCGCCACCGGCGAAGCGCTGTCGATGGCCAAGCGCCAGGCCGATCTCGACCGCGGCGTCGAACGCATGCTGGCGCTGTCGGGCACCACCAATGACGTCACCTTCAAGGTGACGCGCGGCGTGACGCGGCCGGTGTGGGAGCCGGATGCCGGCACCCTGGCGCTGTATGAAAAGGCGCGCGGCATCGCCAAATCTCTCGGCGCGGAGCTACCCCATGCGAGTTCCGGCGGCGGATCCGATGGTAACTCCACCGGCGCGATGGGCATTCCGACGCTCGACGGGCTTGGCGTGCGCGGCGGCAATGCCCACACGCTGGAGGAGTATATCGAGGTCGAGAGCCTGGTTGATCGCGGCCGGTTGATGGCGGGACTGCTGGCGACGCTGGAGTAATCGCACTGCGATCACAGTTCTGTAGGGTGGGCAAAGGCGCGCTTGCGCCGTGCCCACCATCTGCCTCCGATCGAAAAAGGTCGTGGGCACGCTTCGCTTTGCCCACCCTACGAAGACTGGCCGCACTGCGAAATCTGTGGCCCAGATGGCACGGGAATTGCTGAAATGTTAGGCTGATGGCAGAACGGGCCATGACCGTTGCCGACGATTTGACTCTCATCTGACGGATCCAACTTGCTCGGATATCTCCTTCGCCGAATCTTCGCCGCCGTGCCCGTGATGGGCGTCGTCGCGCTTTTCGTGTTCCTGCTGCTGCGGCTGACGCCCGGCGATCCCGCCGCGATCCTCGCCGGCGACAATGCGACGCCGGAGCGGCTGGAGCGCATCCGCACCTCGCTCGGCCTCAACGAGCCCCTGATCGTGCAGTTCATCACCTGGGTGAACAAGCTGCTGCATGGCGATCTCGGCACCTCGCTGATCTCCAACCTGCCGGTGATGAAGATGATCGGCCAGCGCGTCGAGCCGTCGATCTCGATCGCGCTGTCGACCATCATCCTCGCCGTCATCGTCGCAGTGCCGCTCGGCGTCATCGCAGCCTGGAAGCACGGCACCTGGATCGACCGCTTCGTGATGGGTCTGTCGGTGCTCGGCTTCTCGGTGCCGGTGTTCGTGGTCGGCTATCTCCTGATCGAGGTCTTCGCGATCGACCTGCGCTGGGTGCCGGTGCAGGGCTTCAAGAGCATCAGCGCAGGCTTCGGGCCGTTCTTCGAGCGCATCATCCTGCCGACCTGCGCGCTCTCCTTCATCTACATCGCGCTGATCGCGCGCATGACGCGCGCGGCCATGCTCGATGTGCTGGGCGAAGACTATGTGCGCACGGCGCGCGCCAAGGGCATCAACGAGGTCGCGGTGATGCTGCGGCACGCGTTGCGCAACGCCGCCGTGCCCGTGATCACCGTGATCGGCACCGGCTTTGCTCTGCTGATCTCCGGCGTCGTCGTCACCGAGAGCGTGTTCAACATTCCCGGCATCGGCCGCCTCACCGTCGATGCGGTGCTGGCGCGCGACTATCCGGTGATCCAGGCGATGATCCTGCTGACCTCGCTGATCTACGTCGTCGTCAATCTGCTGATCGACGTCGCCTACACGCTGCTCGATCCTCGCATCCGCTACTAAGGCTAAGGACAAGAACAACGATGACGGTCGATAGCCTTCCCCAGTCCTCGATTCCGATCACGTCGCCGCTGCGGCCGCGCTTCGGATTCCTCACCTCGACGCCGATCATCGCGACGGCCACGATCTGCCTTGCGCTGATCGTGCTGATCTCGATCCTGGCGCCGCTGATCGCGCCGCATGATCCGATCCAGCTTGCGCCCTCGCTGCGCCTCAAGCCGGCGTCGGCGCAATTCCTGCTCGGCACCGATGCCTATGGCCGTGACCTGCTGTCGCGCGTCATCTATGGCGGCCGCATCTCGCTCCTGATCGGGATCGGCTCGGCGATCCTCTCGATCGCCATCGGGCTCGCGATCGGTCTCGTCTCCGGCTTCTTCAAGCTGGTCGATTCCGTAATGATGCGCGTCATGGACGGCTTGATGGCGATGCCGAGCATCCTGCTCGCGATCGCCGTGGTCTCGCTGTCGGGCGCGAGCATCTGGACGGTGCTGGTCGCGATCACCATCCCCGAGATCCCGCGCGTCGCACGCCTGGTGCGCTCGGTCGTGCTGTCCGCGCGCGAGGAGCCCTATGTGGAGGCCGCGATCTCGGTCGGCTCGTCCTTGCCGAAAATCATGTGGCGGCATCTGATGCCGAACACGATCGCGCCGCTGATCGTCCAGGGCACCTATGTCTGCGCCTCCGCCATCCTCACCGAGGCCATCCTCTCTTTCCTCGGCGCCGGCATCTCGCCGGAGACGCCGACCTGGGGCAACATCATGGCCGAGGGCCGGCAGTACTTTCAGCTCAAGCCGACGCTGATCTTCTGGCCGGGCCTTTTGCTCTCGATCGCCATCCTCAGCATCAATTTGATCGGCGACGCCGCCCGCGACGCCCTCGATCCCCGCATGAAGCAGCGGGAGGGGAAGTGATGGGAATAGCACCGTCATTCCGGGGCGCGCCCTTGGCGCGAACCCGGAATCCATTTCACCTCTTGAGTTGCGGCCCGATGGATTCTCAGGTGCGCAATTGCGCACCGTAGTTCGCGCTACGCGCGCCCCGGAATGACGGCGGAGAGAAATGACGTGACCAACACCATCCTCGACATCAACAATCTCATCGTCTCCGTTGGCAAGAAGCCGGGCGGGCCGAAGATCATCGACGGCATCTCGATAAAGGTCCACGAGGGCGAGACGCTGTGCCTCGTCGGCGAGAGCGGCTCGGGCAAGTCGGTGACCTCGCTCACCACAATGGGCCTGCTGCCGAAGGGCACGCTGGTTCCATCAGGCGGCAGCGTGAAGCTCGTCGGCGAGGAAATCCTCACCGCGACCGATCGCCGCCTGCGTCAGCTGCGTGCCACCAAGATGGCGATGATTTTCCAGGAGCCGATGACCGCGCTCAATCCTGTCGTCCCGGTCGGCCGCCAGATCGACGAGGTGCTGCGCGCCCACACCAGGCTCGACGCCAAGGCACGGAAGAAGCGCATCCTCGACATGATGGAGCAGGTCCATTTGCCCCAGGTCGAGCGCATCTTCGCCTCCTACCCGCACCGGCTCTCCGGCGGCCAGCGCCAGCGCATCATGATCGCGATGGCGCTGGTGCTGGAACCGAAGCTGCTGATTGCGGACGAGCCGACCACCGCGCTCGACGTCACCACGCAGAAGCAGATCCTGTCGCTGATCCGCGAGCTGCAGCGCGATCACGGCACGGCGGTGCTGTTCATCACCCATGACATGGGCGTGGTCGCCGAAATCGCCGACCGCGTCGCGGTGATGCGGCAGGGGCGCCTGGTCGAGACCGGCCCGCTCGACACCGTGCTGCGCAATCCTACGATGGAATACACCCGCAATTTGCTCGCCTCCGTGCCGAGCCTGGTGCCACGGCCGCCGCGCGAGGACAGAAGCGAGCCGGTCGTGCTCGAGGCCAACGACCTCAGCAAGGTCTACAAGGAGCGCGCCTTCTTCGGCAAAGGCCGCGAGGTCGTCGCCGCCGACAAGGTGACGCTGACGCTGCGCAAGGGTCGCACCCTCGGCATCGTCGGCGAGAGCGGCTCGGGCAAGTCGACGGTGGCGCGCTGCATCGTCCGCCTGATCGACCCGACCTCGGGCGGCGTGCGCCTCGCCGGCCGCGAGATCTCCGACATCTCGCGCCGGCTGCTGCAGCCGCACCGGCAGAAGATCCAGATCGTGTTCCAGGATCCTTATCGCTCGCTCAATCCACGCGTCAGCGTCGGCGAGAGCATCGCGGAAGGCCCGATCAATTACGGCGTCTCGCATGCAAACGCCATGAAGCGTGCCCGCGAGCTGCTCGAGCTGGTCGGCCTCCCGGCCGACGCCGTCTCGCGCTATCCGCACCAATTCTCCGGTGGCCAGCGCCAGCGCATCGCGATTGCGCGCGCGCTTGCCCTCGACCCTGACGTGCTGGTCGCGGATGAAGCGGTCTCCGCGCTCGACGTCTCGGTGCAGGCCCAGGTGCTGGACCTGCTCGACGAGATCCAGACGCGGCTCGGCATCGCCATCCTGTTCATCACCCATGATTTGCGCGTTGCCGCGCAGATCTGCGACGAGGTCGTGGTGATGCAGCATGGCCGCGTGGTCGAACAGGGCCCTGCCGCAGAGGTTCTGACGCATCCGCAGGAGGCCTACACCAGGGCGCTGCTGGATGCCGCGCCGGGTCGCCACTGGGATTTTGCGAATTTCCGGCCGGTGTCGGAGGGCGTGGGGGCGACGGTCTAAACTCCCTCCGCCGTCATTCCGGGGCATCGCGAAGCGATGAGCCCGGAAACCATCGGGCCGTCGACTCTGTCGTACAATGGATTCCGGGCTCGCGCCGAGTGGCGCGCCCGGAATGACGGGGCGCAGCATTCCCAAAACAGCTTGAGCCCATGCGTGGCGCGATTGTCTCGTTGCTTGCCCTTGCCGCGAAGGCGGAGCTAACGTCGCGCGCTTCCACTCGCTGACGGAAAAGGACCACATGCCCACGATTGAACGTATCGACGGCTACGCCGACGAACTTACCGCTATCAGGCGCGACCTCCACGCCCATCCCGAGATCGGCTTCGAGGAGGTGCGTACGTCCGGCATCGTCGCCGACAAGCTGGCAAGCTGGGGCATCGAGGTGCATCGCGGTCTCGGCGGCACCGGCGTGATCGGAATCATCAAGGGCAAGGGTTCGGGCAGCAGACGCATTGGCCTGCGCGCCGACATGGACGCGCTGCCGATGGAAGAGAACACCAATCTGAAATGGAGCTCGAAAATCCCCGGCCGTTTCCACGGCTGCGGCCATGACGGCCACACCACCATGCTGCTCGGCACCGCGCGCTATCTCGCCGAGACACGGAACTTCGACGGCACCGTGCACCTGATCTTCCAGCCGGCCGAGGAAGGCCTCGGCGGCGCCCGCGCCATGATCAAGGACGGCCTGTTCGAGAAGTTTCCGTGCGACGAGCTCTACGGCCTGCACAACGCGCCCGACCTCAACCACGGCGAGATCGCGATCCTGCCCGGCCCGGCCATGGCCGCCGCCGACTTCTTCGACCTCCGCATCACCGGCTATGGCGCGCACGGCGCGATGCCCGAGCGCTCCAAGGACGCGGTCGTGATCGCGACCACGCTGGCGCAGGCGATCCAGACCATCGTCAGCCGCAACGTCGAGCCACTCGAGGCCGCCGTCGTGTCGATCACCCAGATCCATGCCGGCTCCGCCTACAACGTCATTCCCGGCGATGCGCATCTGTGCGGCACCATCCGCACCTTCTCGAAGGAAGTCCGCACTCTCGTCAGCGAACGCATCCGCACCATCTGCGCCGGCATCGCGAGCGCCTATAATTGCGTGATCGATGTCGACATCCGCGATACCTTCAACGTGCTGGTCAACCAGGTCGAGCAGTCCAAGGTGGTCGAGGAGGTCGCGCGCACCGTGGTCGACCCCGCCAAGGTGATCACCCGCAGCCAGCCGAAGATGGGCAGCGAGGATTTTGCCGACATGCTGGAGACCATTCCCGGCGCCTATTTCTGGGTCGGCCATGACGGCTCCGTGCCCGTGCACAATCCCGGCTTCGTGCTCGACGACAAGATCCTGCCGATCGGCGCCAGCATGTTCGCCCGGATCGTCGAAACGCGCATGCCGGTGGGTTAGCAATGCAGAAGAAGAGTGCTGAGGATGCGATCACCTCGCTGCACGATCTCTCCGCGGTCGATCTGATCGCGGGCTATCGGGCAAAACAATTCTCGCCAAGCGAGGTGCTGGAGGATCTGCTCGCGCATGTCGCTGCGTGGGAGCCGCATCTGAAGGCGCTCTATGCATTCGATCCTGACAGCGCGCGCGAGGCCGCAAAAGCCTCGACCGCGCGCTGGACCGGAGGCGAGCCGTCAGGCCCGCTCGACGGCGTGCCTGTCACGATCAAGGACAACATCGCGACCAAGGGCGTGCCGGTGCCGCTGGGCGCTGCGAGCGTCAAGCTGGTGCCGGCCGAGAAGGACGCGCCGCCCGCCGCGCGCTTGCGTGAGGCAGGCAGCATCATCTTCGCCAAGACCACCATGCCCGATTACGGCATGCTGTCTTCGGGGCTCTCTTCGTTCCATGCGCTGGCGCGCAATCCCTGGGACCTCTCCAAGAATCCGGGCGGCTCCAGCGCGGGCGCAGGCGCGGCTGCCGCAGCGGGCTATGGCCCCCTGCATCTCGGCACGGATATCGGCGGCTCGGTGCGGTTACCAGCGGGCTGGTGTGGCCTTGTCGGGTTGAAGCCGAGCTTTGGCCGCGTGCCGATCGATCCGCCCTATGTCGGCCGCGTCGCCGGCCCGATGACCCGCACGGTCGATGACTGCGCGCTGATGATGAGCGTGATCGCCAAGCCCGATCGGCGCGACGGCATGAGCCTGCCGGCGGAGCCGCTGAACTGGAAGGGACTTGAGAAGTCGCCGCGCAAATTGCGCATCGGCCTGATGCTCGATGCCGGTGTCGGCCTGCCGGCGGAAAGGGCCGTCCGCGAGGTCGCGGTGAAGGCCGCAAAGGCGTTCGAATCCGCAGGCAGCGTCGTCACCGAAGTCGATGGCATCCTCACGCGCGATATGCTCGACGGTCTCGACAATTTCTGGCGCGCGCGGATGTGGGACGATCTGTCGAAACTGACGCCGGCCGACCAGGCAAAGGTGCTGCCCTACATTTTCAAATGGGGCGCTTCAGGCGCAAAGCTATCGGGCGTCGATGTTATCAGAGGCTTCAACCAGACCATGGCGATCCGCGCGGCGGCCTCGAAATTGTTCTGCGAGCTCGACTATGTGATTTCGCCGACGGCGCCTAACGTGAACTACCCGGCTGACTGGGCCTCGCCCACCAACGATCCGATGCGGCCGTTCGAACACATCGCCTATACCGTGACGTGGAATATGTCGGAGAACCCGGCCGTCACCATCAATGGCGGCTTCGATGACGCGGGCTTTCCCATCGGCGTGCAGATCGTCGGCCGCCGCTTCGACGATATCGGCGTGCTCGGCCTGGCCAAGGCGTTCGAAGGCCTGCGCGGCGCGCAGAGGCCGTGGCCGAGGCCGCCGGCGAAGTAGTCGTTCTCGTCATTCCGGGGCGCGCGTTAGCGCGAACCCGGAATCTCGCGCCTCATCTCTGGATTCCGGGTTCGATGCTTCGCATCGTCCCGGAATGACGTGCTAAATATCAAGAGAAGAAATGTGGGAAGGAAACCATCGATGGCGTATCAGACGATCAAATACGAGGTCGCCGAGCAGATTCTCACCATCACGCTGAACCGGCCCGACAAGCTCAACGCCTTCAACGCGCAGATGCAGGCCGAGCTGATCGACGCGTTCGACGCCGCCGACAAGGACGACAATGTCCGTGCCATCATCGTCACAGGCGCCGGTCGCGGCTTTTGCGCAGGTGCAGATCTGTCGTCGGGCGCCGATACCTTCGATCGCGACGCGCGGCGCGGACCGGTGAAGCGTTTCGCGGATGGTAGGGTCGATTACAGCGACCCACAGGTGCGCGACGGCGGCGGCCAGGTGACGTTGCGCATCTTCAAGTGCCTCAAGCCCGTGATCGCCGCGGTGAACGGTCCCGCGGTCGGCATTGGCGTCACCATGCAGCTCGCGATGGACATCCGCATCGCCTCCGAGGCCGCGCGCTTCGGCTTCGTGTTCTCGCAGCGCGGCATTGTGCCGGAGGCGGCCTCGAGCTGGTTCCTGCCGCGCATCGTCGGCATCTCGCAGGCGCTGGAATGGTGCTATTCGGGCCGCGTCTTCCCGGCGCAGGAGGCCCTCGCCGGTCGCCTCGTCAGCAAGGTCGTGGCGCCCGACGATCTCCTGCCGACCGCCCGCGCGCTCGCCAAGGAATTTTGCGCCAAGACCGCGCCGGTGTCGGTCGCGCTGATCCGCCAGATGATGTGGCGCATGATGGGTGCGGACGATCCCATGGAAGCGCACAAGATCGACAGCCGCGGCATCTACACCCGCGGCCGCTCGGAGGATGTGAAGGAAGGCGTGGTGTCGTTCCTGGAGAAGCGGCCGGCGCAGTTCAAGAACAAGGTGTCGAGCGACATGCCGGATTATTTCCCGTGGTGGACGGAGCGGGAGTACAAATAGGTTCCGTCATTCCGGGGCTCGCGAAGCGAGAACCCGGAATCTCGAGATTCCGGGTTCGCCCTTCGGGCGCCCCGGAATGACTGTGGTGAAAGTCACTGCATCACCAGCGCCACCCGCCCGATCGCCTTGCGGTCGAGCAACAGCCGCATCGCCTTGGCGCAATCC
Organism: Bradyrhizobium sp. CCBAU 51745; assembly: GCF_028128715.1. Lineage (NCBI taxonomy): Bacteria > Pseudomonadati > Pseudomonadota > Alphaproteobacteria > Hyphomicrobiales > Nitrobacteraceae > Bradyrhizobium > Bradyrhizobium sp. CCBAU 51745. Next base: position 53,100 of record NZ_LBJP01000004.1, read on the forward strand.
TCCAGCGGCAGGCGATGCGAGATGTTGGGGCGCAGCTTGCCCTCCTCCGCCCATTGCAGCAGCGCCTTCAGCCTGATCTCGCCAAGCTCCGGGTTTTTCCGCACGGCTTCACCCGCGCGGACGCCGAGCACGCTGGCGCCCTTGATCAGCAGGAGATTGGTCCTGGCCGAACCGATGCCGCCGGTGAAGCCGATCACCAGGAGCCGTGCGCCCCAGGCAATGCAGCGCATCGAGTCTTCAAAGACCTGACCGCCGACGGGATCGAACACGACATCGGCACCGCGGCCGTCGGTGATGCGCTTGACGGCATCGCGAAACGGCTCGCAGTCGTAGCGGACGAGATGATCGGCGCCGCGCGATTTCGCAATCGCAAGCTTCTCGTCGCTGGCGGCCGTCGCGATCACGGTTGCGCCCAGCATCTTGCCGATCTCGACGGCGGCAAGGCCGACGCCGCCGCCGGCGCCATGCACCAGCAGCACCTCGCCCCGCTCGACCCGGCCGCGGTCGATCAGCGCGTGATAGGCGGTGCCATGGCCGGCGAGATAGGTCGCGGCTTCCGCGTAGTCGAACGTCGACGGCATTGGCGTAAGTTGCGAACGGGTCACCACCGCTTCGTCCGTGAAAGCACCGTAACGCATCTTCACGATAACCTTGTCGCCGATGGAGACGCCCCTCGCCTCGGCGCCGACCTCGGTCACATCGCCGGCAGCTTCCACGCCGGGCGTGAACGGCAGCTCGGGCTTGAGCTGATACTCGCCCGCGGTCATCAGCACATCAGGAAAGTTCAGCCCCGCAGCGCGGATCGCGATGCGCACCTCGCCCGGCTTCAGGGCGCGCGATGGAAACTCTTCCAGCCGCAACGTTTCGGGCGCGCCGAGCGTGCGGCAGACGACAGCGCGCACCATCAGGCCGCGCTCGCCTTGCTGCGCAGTAGCGCCTCCCGGATCAGCGGCAGGCGGTCGTTGCCGAAGTACATGTCGGTCTTGTTGACAAAAATGGTTGGCGAGCCGAACCCGCCGCGGGCGACGACCTCCTCGGTGTTGGCCTTGAGCTGATCCTTGATCCCCTGCTCCGAAATCCCCGCGAAGAACTTCTGCTCGTCGACGCCGACTTTCCTGCAGATCTCGGCGAGCACCGCGTCCTGCGAGATGTCCTTGTCGCTGCCCCAATAGGCCTCGAACACTGATGTCGCGAACGGCACCATGTCTTTTCCGAGCCAGATGCATCCCCGCATCGCCTTCACACTGTTTACCGGGAACACCGTCGGCGGCATCTTGATCGAGAGCCCCGCCGAGCGCGCCCAGTCGGCGAGATCCTTCTTCATGTAGCGCGCCTTCAGCGGCACCGGCTTCTCCCGCTGCGCGTAGACGCTGGGGTTGACCGTGTTGAAGATGCCGCCGACCAGGATCGGCCGCCAGGTGATCTCGGCCCCGAGCTCCTTCGCAAGCGGCTGGATGTTATGGAAGGCGAGATAGGTCCAGGGGCTGGAACAGTCGAAGAAGAATTCGATCATGGCGTTTCCTTGGTGTTCTGCTTGTTTTGATTTCGTCATTCCGGGATGCGCCGCAAGGCGCAGGCCCGGAATCCATTTCGCAGCATTCACCGCGGCCCGATGGATTCCGGGTTCGCGACTTCGTCGCGCCCCGGAATGACGAGCGGAGATGTCCTACTTCCTTCCCACCACGTCCCTAGCCCTCTGGCCGAACATGATCTTGCGTGATTCCTCGCTGATCGCTGGAATGCGGTTATTGGGCGAGATCGCCGGAATAGTGGGACGACTTTTGTTGTTCTGTACCTCGACGTTAAGACATGGCAGGAAGGGGCGCAACACAACCCGCCGGGAGGGCCGCCATGCTGTTTCCAACCACGATCGCCGGCTCCTTGCCGAAGCCGGAATGGCTCGCCGAGCCCAACATGCTCTGGGCGCCCTGGAAATCTGGAGGCGACGAGCTGCTACGTGCCAAGCGCGATGCGACGCTGATCTGGCTCAAGGTCCAGGAGGACGCCGGCATCGACATCGTCACCGAGGGCGAGCAGGCCCGGCAGCATTTCGTGCACGGCTTCCTGGAGAAGATCGAAGGCATCGACTTCGCCCACAAGGTCGAGATGGGCATCCGCAAGGATCGCTACAAGGCGATGGTGCCGCAGGTGGTCGCGCCGCTGCGGCTCAAGGGGCGGGTGCACGACTTCGAGGCGCGCGTGGCGCGGACGCACACCCAGAAGAAGCTGAAATTCACCCTGCCCGGTCCAATGACGATCATCGATACCATCGCGGACCGTTACTATGGCGACCGCGTCAAGATGGCCTTCGCTTTTGCCGAGCTCTTGAACGAGGAGGCCAAGGCGCTTGCCGCCGACGGCGTCGATCTCGTGCAGTTCGACGAGCCGGCTTTCAACGTCTACATGGACGAGGTCAACGATTGGGGGATCAAGGCGCTGGAGCGCGCCGCGCAAGGACTCACCTGCACCACCGCCGTGCACATCTGCTACGGCTACGGCATCAAGGCCAACACCGACTGGAAGCAGACGCTGGGCAGCCAGTGGCGGCAGTATGAGCAGATCTTTCCGGCGATCGACGCCAGCCCGATCCAGCAAGTCGCAATCGAATGCCGCAATTCCAAAGTGCCGCTCGATCTGCTGGCGCTCCTGAAGAACAAGATCGTGCAGGCCGGCGTGATCGACGTCGCCAGCGATATGGTGGAGACCGCCGAGGACGTCGTGCAGGTGATCGACGCTGTCTCGAAATTCGTGCCCAAGAGCAACATCATCGCCACCACCAATTGCGGCATGGCGCCGATGCGGCGCGAGATCGCCGAAGCCAAGCTGATGGCGCTCGGCGCCGGCGCGGCGCTGGCGCGCGAGAAGCTGGGGTGATGACGAGGATTCGACGCTAGAGCATGATCCGGAAAAGTGTGAAGCGGTTTTCCGAAAAGATCATGCTCAAACAAAGAGCTAAAGCGCGATGACGATTCAACCCAATCTCATCGCGCTTTAGGCCTGCGCTGAGGGGTGCAGCACCGGCCGATAGCCGGCGTGCAGCGTGCGGAGTGTCGACGGCGGCGTGAGCAGCATTGCGTCGTCGGCGAAGTGCTCCGCCGCAGAGTATCCCGCCGGCGACCACTTTAGCGCCCTGCCCTGCGTGACGAGATAGCTGGCCTCGCTTTGCTGAACCATCGCGCCCTCGGGCAATTGGTCGAGCGGCACCAGCAGGGCGTGCAGCCGCTTGCTGCCGTGATCGAGCCGCTCGTGGTGCAGCACGGCGTCGATGTCGTGCATGCGGACATCGTGCACACGGTTGCCCTTCTCCCATGCGGCGCGGAAGCGATTGGCATCGTCGCGGCGGCAATAGAAGCAGGGGCGATGCCCGGCGGCGAGCGCGGTAGCCTCGTCGAGAAAGAACAGCTCGGTCCAGCTTCGCTGCGCCATCACCTCGCGGCGGCGGCCGCGGAATTCGCAGGTGCAGGTGAGCCAGGCCGGCGACGACCAGCGCTTCTTCAAAAGCATCTTGGTCGCGGGATCATGGATGATGCCGCGATTGCCGGTGAACATTCCGCGGTGTGGCGTTGCGATGATGTCGCCGGTCGGCGTGACGCGGTTTTGCAGGGGCATGGGCGGCCTACTCTGCTGCCGTCATTCCGGGATGGCCCGCAAGGACCAGACCCGGCATCTCGAGATTCCGGGTTCGATGCTTCGCATCGCCCCGGCAAGACTCGAGACCCTACGCCGCACCGTCGCGAAGCGGGGGGTGATAGGACAGCGCGGTGTCCCAGGGGAAGAAGATCCAGGTGTCCTGCGAGACTTCCGTGATGAAGGTGTCGACCAGCGGACGGCCCTTCGGCTTGGCGTAGACGGTGGCAAAATGCGCATCCGGCAGCATTTCGCGCACGAGCTTGCCGGTCTTGCCGGTGTCGACGAGGTCATCGACAATCAACAGCCCCTTGCCGGTGCCGCCGCCGAGCTTCATCGCCTGTTCGGAAATGCCCTTGAGGACCTGGAGATCGCCCTGCTTGTCATGGTCGTAGCTGGCGATGCAGACCGTATCGATCACGCGCACGCCTAGCTCGCGCGCCACGATCGCCGCCGGCACCAGGCCACCGCGGGTGATCGCGATCACCGCGTGGAACGGCCCGACCTCGTTGAGCCGCCAGGTCAGTGCCCGGCAATCCCGGTGGAACTGGTCCCACGACACCGGAAAGGGCCTGCCTGCCCGCTCCTGCGCGCTCAGTTCCGGTGCTTCACCAGCCATCGTCGTCTCCTGCTTTCGTCTGCCGGCATTTGCTACCGGGTCACGTTCAATCCCGCCAGCATTTCCTTCACCGCCGCCATCGCTGCGGCGAGCTTATCCGCATCGCGCGAACGCACCACCAGATTGGTGTTGGGCTTCTGCTCTTCGTCCATGAAGGGATAGCTGCCGATGATGGTGTCGGGGTGGGCGGCGGCGATGGCCCTTAAGGGGCTGCCGATATCGCCCTCCCGCGCGTTGGCGCGGACCGATTCGGACAGCATGCGGACACCGGATTTTAATTTGGGTGAGACGATGTCCATCATCGCCTGCATGATCGAGGGCACGCCGGCCATGACGATGACATTGCCGATCTTGAAGCCGGGCGCGAGGATGGTCGCGCTCTGGATCAGCTCGGCGCCGTCGGGGATGCGGGCCATGCGCAGCCGGGCTTCGTTGAGGTCCTGCTCGCTCCAGCGCTCCCTGAAACGGGCGACCACTTCGGGGTGGTGGTCAATGCCGACACCGAACGCCTTGGCGACGCTGTCGGCGGTGATGTCGTCGTGGGTCGGCCCGATGCCGCCGGTGGTGAAGACATAAGTGTAGCGATGCCGCAGTGCATTCAGAGCTGCGATGATGTCGTCCTCGTCGTCGGAGACGATCCGCACTTCCTTCAGGTCGATGCCGATATTGGTCAGGTATTCGGCGATGAAGCCGATATTCTTGTCCTTGGTTCGGCCGGACAGGATTTCATCCCCGATGACCAGAATGCCCGCCGTGACGATCTCGCTCATGCCTTAAGTCCCTCACCTGTAGTCCCGAATTTGCCGGGGTAACGCGTTGAAGTCACGCGCTTTTGCTGCCGAAATAAGCAGTCCTCAGCCATTTTTTCAGGCAGGCCGCCGACTAGCCCCGGCAAATGCCCTCTCTCAATGCTTATCGCGCTGGCCCGCCCCTTGCTACCACATGAAAGTCATGCACTCTTGCCGCATGGCCAGGACGTTGCGGTCTTCACCAAGGCCAGACGACCTGCCACATGGCGCAACGCCTTGCGGAGACAAGTCGGGATCTATGGCAGTCGCGTTTGATGAAATGAATATTCCCGGCGGGGACCTTCGCCCCGCCTATCAGGAGCTGGCGCGCTGGCTCAAGGAGACGCCTCCCGAGGCGCTCGAATATCGCCGCCAGGAGGCCGAGCTCCTGTTCCGCCGGATCGGCATCACCTTCGCGGTCTACGGGGACTCCGAATCCACCGAGCGCCTGATCCCGTTCGACGTGATCCCCCGCATCATGTCCGGCAGGGAATGGACGGTGCTGGAAAAGGGACTGAAGCAGCGCGTCAAAGCGCTGAACATGTTCCTGCGCGACATCTATCACGGCCGCGACATCCTTCGCGCCGAGGTCGTGCCCGAGGATCTGATCTTCCAGAATCCGGTCTTCCGTCCGGAGATGAACGGCCAGCAGGTGCCGCACGACGTCTACGTGCACATCGCCGGCATCGACATCGTCCGGGTCGACGCCGAAGACTTCATCGTGCTTGAGGACAATGCGCGCACACCCTCGGGCGTGTCCTACATGCTGGAAAACCGCGAGATCATGATGCGGCTGTTTCCGGATCTGTTCGCCCGCCACAGGGTGGCGCCGGTCGAACGCTATCCGGATGAGCTGCTCGCCGCGCTGCGCTCGGTCGCACCGCACAGCGCTTCGAGCGAGCCGACGGTCGCGCTGCTCACGCCTGGCGTCTACAACTCCGCCTATTACGAGCACTCCTTCCTTGCCGACAAGCTCGGCGTCGAGCTCGTCGAAGGCCGCGACCTCGTCGTCAAGAACAACGAAGTGTTCATGCGAACGACGGAAGGGCTGAAACGCGTCGACGTCATCTATCGCCGCGTCGACGACGATTTCATCGACCCCCTCACCTTCCGCCCGGACTCCGTTCTCGGCGTACCTGGATTGATGTCGGCCTACGCGGCCGGCAACATCACGCTCGCCAACGCGGTCGGCACCGGCATCGCCGACGACAAGGCGATCTACTCCTACATGCCCGACATCGTGAAATTCTATCTCGGCGAGGAGCCGATCCTGAAGAACGTGCCGACCTGGCGCTGCCGCGAGCCGAAAGATCTGGCCTATGTGCTGGACAATCTCAGCGAGATCGTCGTCAAGGAGGTGCACGGCTCGGGCGGCTACGGCATGCTGATCGGCCCCGCCGCGACCAAGGCGACGATCGAGGCCTTCCGCGAGAAGCTGAAGCGCGAGCCGGAAGGCTTTATCGCGCAGCCGACGCTGGCGCTCTCGACCTGCCCGACCTGCACGGCCTCCGGCCTTGCCCCGCGCCATGTCGACCTTCGCCCCTTCGTGCTGACCGGCAGCAAGAGCACGACCATCGTGCCGGGCGGGCTGACGCGTGTGGCGCTGAAGGAAGGCTCGCTCGTGGTGAATTCGAGCCAGGGCGGCGGTACCAAAGACACCTGGATTCTGGACGAGTAGAGAGATGCTGTCGCGTACCGCCGAAAACCTCTACTGGCTCGCCCGCTATGTCGAACGGGCCGAATACCTCGCACGCACCATCGATGCGACCCTGCGCGTCACCGCCCTTCCCGCAACCTATATCGGCAAGACCAACGAATGGGATTCCGCCCTGCTCACCGCCGGCGTCGCGGAGAGCTTCTATCAGACCCATGAGGAGGCCAACGAGCACAACGTCGTCGACTACCTCTCGTTCTCGGCCGACAATCCCTCCTCGATCAGGAACTGCATCGAGGCGGCGCGGCTGAATTCGCGCTCGGTGCGCACGGCGCTGACCAGCGAGATGTGGGACACCATCAACTCGGCCTGGATCGAGTTGCAGGAGGTCTGGAGCAAGGGCACCTCGACCCGCGAAGAGCTCGCAAAGTTCCTGCGCTTCGTGCAGGAGACCTCGCTGCGTTTCGACGGCTCGGCCTACCGGACGATGCTGCGCAACGACGCCTACTGGTTCTCCCGCCTCGGCCTGCATCTGGAGCGCGCCGACAACACCGCGCGCATTCTCGACGTGAAGTATCACGTGCTGCTGCCGGAGGAGGAGCATGTCGGCGGCCCGCTCGACTTTTATCAGTGGAGCTCGATCCTGCGCTCGGTCTCCGCGTTGACGGCCTATCACTGGGTCTATCGCGAGACGCTGAAGCCGTGGCTGGTCGCGGACCTGCTCATCCTCAACGGCACGCTGCCGCGCTCGCTGGCGAGCTGCTACGAGAATCTCGTGCGCAATCTCGACCAGATCGGCGTCGCCTATGGCCGCCAGGGCCCGGCCCAGCGCCACGCCCGCGGCATCCGCAACCGGCTCGAACACAGCAACATGAACGACATTTTCCAGCATGGCGTGCATGAATTCATTCAGGAATTCATCGCAGACAATTCCAGGCTGGGCGAAATCATCACGAAGCAGTATTTGATTTGACATACGCCGTCATTCCGGGGGCGCCCGAAGGGCGAACCCGGAATCTCGAGATTCCGGGTTCGGTGCTGCGCACCGCCCCGGAATGACGCAAGAAAAACGGTCCACCATGCGCCTGCGAATCCAGCACACCACGACCTATCGCTACGAGCCGGCGGCGACGAGCGTGATCCAGATCCTGCGCATGACCCCGTGCAGCCATGACGGGCAATATGTGGCGGAATGGCAGATCGACGTCTCCACCGACACCAAGCTCGACATGCACGAGGACGCGTTCGGCAACGTCACCCATGTGCTGTCCTGCGGGCCCGTCAGCGACATCCGGATCACCGCCGAAGGTCTGATCGAAACCCACGACACCGGCGGGGTGTTGCGCGGTGCCGACGAACGCTTTCCCGCCGACATGTTCCTGCGCACCACCGACCTGACGACCGTCAATCCGGCGATGGCGGCGGTCGCGCGTCAGTTGCGCAGCGAGGCCGAGAGCGACACGCTCGGCTTCCTGCACACGCTGATGAGCGAGATCAGCGATCACATGACTTTCGACGAGGATCCGACCAACAGCGGCACCTCGGCCGCCGAAGCGTTCACGCTGAAACGCGGCGTCTGCCAGGATTATGCGCATATCTTCATCGCCTGCGCCCGCACCGGCGGCGTGCCGGCGCGCTTCGTGTCCGGGCATTTCCTGCGCTCCGACGGCACCGTGCATCAGGACGCCGGCCACGCCTGGGCTGAAGCCTATGTTCCTGATCTCGGCTGGGTCGGCTTCGATCCCGCCAACAGCATCTGCACGACCGATGCCCATGTCCGCGTCGCAATCGGGCTCGACTATCTCGGCGCGGCCCCCGTGCGCGGCACCCGTTACGGCGGCGGCGCGGAGACGCTGACCGTCGCGGTCAAGGTCGAGCAGGCCGGCCGCGGCGGGCAGTCGCAATCACAGTCGCAGCGGCAGGGATAGATTGTCATTCCGGGGCGATGCGACGCATCGAACCCGGGATCCATCGGGCCGCGGAGTTGGAGGAGAGATGGATTCCGGATTTCGCGCTTACGTGCGCCCCGGAATGACAGCCATCCCCCGGGAATCGGGGGTTGGAGCGGGCGGCGAAATTGGCTAGTAAGTCCGCGCAAACGCGTTCGGGGACTGGAAATGACCTATTGCTGCGGAATCCTGGTTCGGGACGGTCTGGTGATGATCGCCGACACCCGCACCAATGCCGGCCTCGACAATGTCTCGACCTTCCGCAAGCTGCATATCTTCTCCAAGCCCGGCGACCGCATCATGGCGATCGCCAGTGCCGGCAACCTCGCCATCAGCCAGTCGGTGCTGTCCACGCTGACCGAAGGCCTCGAAGACCCCAACACGGGCGAGATCGAGACGCTGATGAACGCGCCGACCATGTTCCAGGCCGCCCAGCGTATCGGCCGGGCGATCCGGGCCGTGCACGCGACCGAAGGGCCGGCGCTGAAGTCCGAGGACGTCTCCTTCGACGTCTCCTTCCTGTTCGGAGGCCAGATCAAGGGCGCGCGCATGCGGCTGTTCATGGTCTACACCGCCGGCAATTTCATCGAGTGCACCACCGACACGCCCTACTTGCAGATCGGCGAGCACAAATACGGCAAGCCGGTGCTTGACCGCGCCATGCATTACGACGTCGAGCTCTACGAGGCGCTGAAGACCGGCCTGATCTCGATGGATTCGACCATGCGCTCGAATCTCGGCGTCGGCCTTCCCATCGACGTGCTGGTGGTGCGCACGGACGCCTGCGAGGCCGATCTCAACCACCGCATCGAGGCGGGCGAGCCCTATTTCCACGACCTGCGCTCGCGCTGGTCGGCGGCGCTCCGCGCCGCGCATCAGAACATTCCGCGGCCGCCTTACAAGAACGAAAAAGAACCCAAAACCTGACAACAGAAAGAAAAGGCAGGAAACGATGAGTGAAGCAAAAAAGATCGCCCTGGTGACGGGTGCTGGCACCGGTGTCGGACGCGCGGCGGCACTGGCGCTGATGAACACCGGCTTCACCGTGGTGCTCGCCGGCCGCCGCCTGGAGATGCTCGAGGAGACCGCCAAGCTCGGCCCCGCGGGCAAGAGCCTCTGCGTCACCGCCGACATGACCAAGCCTGACTCCATCGCAGCTCTGTTCGACAAGGTGAAGGCGACCTATGGCCGCCTCGACGTGCTGTTCAACAATGCCGGCATGGGCGCGCCCGCCGTCAATTTCGAGGACCTCAGCCTCGAGCAGTGGCAGGCGGTGGTGAACACCAACCTCACCGGCCCGTTCCTGTGCACCCAGCACGCCTTCCGCATCATGAAGGACCAGAGCCCGCGCGGCGGCCGCATCATCAACAACGGCTCGATTTCGGCGCATGCGCCGCGGCCGTTCTCGGCGGCCTACACCTCGACCAAGCACGCCATCACCGGTCTCACCAAGGCCAGCAACCTCGACGGCCGCATGTATGACATCGCGGTCGGCCAGGTCGACATCGGCAATGCCGCGACCCCGATGACCGATCGCATGGTCAACGGCCCCGGCGTGCTGCAGCCGGACGGCACCACCAAGCACGAGCCGCGCATGGACGCGAAGGCGGTCGGCGATGCCGTCGCCTACATGGCCGGCCTGCCGCTCGATGCCAACGTGCTGTTCATGACCGTCATGGCGACCAAGATGCCGTTCGTGGGGCGGGGCTAGCGCCAAACTGCGAAAACAACCCCATGCACAGTAGACGCCGGAAGGCGTCTCCTGCCGGGGTGACGCGACGCAAGTCCGCGCGCTATCTCAACAATCGTCGTTGCGGGCGCTCAAACATCCGCCCGCCCCGCACGGATTGATCGGCCGACCTGCTGCAAGGCCTCGAAGGCTGCGAAGCGCTTCTCGTTCCAGCCTGCCAGGGCTGCGTGGGGCGTATGTATTTCTCCCAGAGCCGACATCACCTCCATCGCCTCCGCAACGCTCACGTGATCGCCGGACGCAACCGCCCCCAGCATCGCGGAGCCGAGCAACACGGGCTCGGGGGATGCCGAAGCAGCAACGGTCAAGCCGGTCGTATCGGCGAGCACCTGCCGCACCAGGCGGCTCTGGGCCGCGCCTCCGCTGACGACGATCGTATCGATGGCGATGCCTTTGTCCTGCTGGGCGCGCACGATCTGCCTCGCGCCGTAACCAAGGCCACACAGGCCGGCAAGATAGAGGGCGAGCAAGCTCTCCAGGTCCGCGCGCATATCCAGTCCAGCGATCAGCGCGCGCGCATCGGGATCGGCGAAGGGCGCGCGGTTGCCGAGAAATTCCGGCACGACATGAAGTTCGCCGACCAATTCCTTGATCATCCCCGCACCGCCGCGCACCTCCACTTCCGAAGCGAGCCAGTCGGAGGGCAACCGCTGATCCTGACCTGCCGCCTCTGTGGCCTGCGCGGAATAGGGATGCATCTGGATGAGATGGTCAATGGCTGCACCGGCGACTGACTGTCCGCCCTCATTGAGCCATAGTCGCGGCACCATGGCCGAGAAATAAGGCCCCCAAACGCCGGGAACGAACGTCGGCTCCGTCGTTGTTGTCATGGTGCAGGCGGACGTTCCGAACACGTAGGCCATGCGCGTGAGTACCGTCCCGGCAGCTCCGCGGGCGCCTACCGTGCCGACACCGCCGGCATGGGCGTCGATGAGACCTGCCGCAACTGATGTACCCGACATCAGGCCAAGGTCGCTCGCGGCCTCCGCCGTCAGGCCGGCGCCGAGCCGTGTCCCGCCGGGCACGATCTCGGTGCCGATCCGACGAAACTGCTCGTCCGCCAGCGAGCCGAGTCCGATCGCACGAAAGAAGTTGGCGTCCCAGCGGTCTTCGTGGCCGAGATAAGTCCACTTGCACGTGACGGTGCAGGTGGAGCGAGCAAGGCTCCCCGTTGCGCGCCAGGTCAGGAAATCGGTCAGGTCCATGAACTGCCAGGCGTCCGCAAAGCTGCGCGGCATGTTCTCGGCAAGCCATAGCAGTTTCGGCGTCTCCATCTCGGGTGAGATCGTCCCCCCGACATAGTCCAAAACTTTCGCGCCAGTGCGGTTGATCCGGCGCGCTTGATCGACGGCGCGGTGGTCCATCCATACGATGATATTGCGGGCCGGATCGCCGGACGGACCCACGGCAAGCGGCGCGCCGCCACTGCCTAGCACCACCAGCGAGCAGGTCGCGTCAAAACCAATTCCGGCAATACTGTCAGGCGCGATGCCGGCCTTTCCGACCGCGCCGCGCACGCTGCGGCATACGGCGCGCCAGACGTCCTCGCTCGATTGCTCGACAATATCGCCAGCCTCGCGCCAAAGCGTGATGTCGGCCCTGTCGGTGGCGACAAGCCTGCCGGAGCGATCAAAGATTCCGGCTCGCGCACTGCCCGTGCCGACGTCGATACCCAGAAAATGACGCGTCATCGCGGAGACCCTCACCATGAAGCAACGTTCAGATCGCAGATGCGAAAGCGCTAGAGATCGTTGCTCTGCGGCAGGATCACGAGGTCGCGGATCGTGACGTTTCTCGGACGGGTCAACATGAAGAGCACCGCCTGCGCTACTTCCGTGGGCTGGATGAGGCCCCCTGCCGCCATCTCTGCGTCGAGCTTCTCCTTCGGCCAGTCGCTGATGAGCGCGGTCACGACCGGGCCCGGCGCCACGGCGCCGACGCGCAGGCCATATTTCGCGACCTGCCGACGCACGGTATGGACAAAGGCCTGCACGGCATGTTTCGAGGCGGTGTAGATCGGCTCCCAGACCACGGGAACGAGACCGGCGATCGAACTGGTGACGATGATGTCACCGCTCTTGCGCTCTACCATGTGCGGCAGCACCGCGTGGATGGAGCGAAACAGCGCGTTGACGTTGAGGTTGAGCATGCGGTCCCACGCGTCGGGGTCGCCGCCAAGCACCTCGCCGCCGACATAGGTACCGGCATTGGCATGGAAGATGTCGAGCCGGCCCACTTTTTCCAGCACTTGCGGCATCATGCATGCCATGCTCGCGTGATCAGTGAGGTCGATACGCAGCGGGATCGCGTTCTCGCCAAGCTCGGAACAGACCTTGTTCAGCGCCTCCTCTGCCCGATCGACCAGCACGACACGCGCACCAGATTCGATCATCGTCCTGGCGCATTCGAGACCGATGCCAGAGGCGGCACCGGTGATGGCGGCAACTTTTCCTGCAAGTTCCTGGCCCACGGTCGGTCCTCTTGTTGGAGTTTGTTTAGGCTCGGCCATGGGAGACACGCGAGCGTCGTGCGAGCGAGTCGACGATGACCGCAACGGCAAGCACGGCGCCGGTGATCATGTACCGAAGCGACGATGAGAGATCGAGCAGCGTGAGGCCGCTGGCAATCGACTGGATGACGATGATGCCGAGCAGTGCGGAATAGGCGCTGCCGCGCCCCCCAAACAGGCTGGTGCCGCCGATGACCGCGGCTGCGATGGCGTTGAGGTTCACGTCGCCCGTGCCAGCCTGCTGGCTGGACGATGCGAGCCTGGCGGCGGCGAGGATACCGCCGGCGGCCGCGAGCGTGGAGCACAGCATGAAGGCGCTTGCATAGATCCGGCGAACATTGATGCCGGCACGACGGGCGGCCTCGCGATTGCCTCCGACCGCGCTCATCGAGCGGCCCCATTTGGTCCGCTTCAGCGCGTAGTTCATGACCACGCACAAGCCGACGAACAGGCCGAACATCCACGGGACGCCACGCGCGAGATTGAGATAGTAGACGATGAATTCGAGCACGATGACAACAAGCGCAGCCTTCAGCAGGAGGTGGCCGAGCGTGCTTGCAGACAGTCCCGCCGCGCGCCTGCGCGCGGCCATGCGGTAGCCGGTCGCGAACACGACCACGCCGGCAAGTGCCGCCAGCGTGTAGGATACGATCGGCGGCATGACCAGCATCTGCCCGAAATTGACCAGCGGCGATCCATAAGGAAGGTTGATCGAGCCGGACGAGCCGAGCAGATAGAGTTGCAGGCCGAGCCATGCCAACAGGCCTGACAGCGTCGAGACGAAGCTCGGCATACCCAGCCGATTGAACAGGAAGGCATAGAGGGCGCCGATCGAGGCGCCCAGCACCAGCGCCACGATAACAGCCACCGCCACAGGCCAATCCTGGTTGACCCAGAGCACGCCGATCAACGCAGAGGAGAAGCCACTCACCGAGCCGACAGAGAGGTCGATCTCGCCGACCATCAGGATACAAACGATGCCGAGCGAGATCACGCCTACGGTCGAGCAATCGAACAGCAGATTGACCAGATTGTCAGGCGCCAGGAAGACCGGGTTGAGGCTCTGGAATGCGGTGCAGATGATCAAGAGGCCGACCACCACCGGCAGAGAGCCGAGGTCGCCCGATCGCACGCGGTCGACAAAGGCGCCGATCGTGCCGCGGAGCGTATCAGCATGCGCGACGCGCTCGTCGCGACGGTCCAGCAACCGCGCGGTCGAGACCCGTTGCGTGTCGTCGGTCATATCAGCACCTCCCGCGACGGCTCCGCGCCGCGTCGGCTGGCACGCCGGGAGACCGAATTCTCGTCGGCCCCCGTGATGGCCGTGACCAGATCCTGGTTGGACACATCGGGTCCGAACTCGCCGTTGTTGCGGCCGAGGCGCAGCACCACGATGCGGTCGGCAACGGCGCGCACGTCCTCCATGTTGTGACTGATCACGATGACACCGAGGCCGCGGGCGCGCACGCGCTCGATCAGGTCGAGCACCTCTGCGGTCTGCGCGACGCCGAGCGCTGCGGTCGGCTCGTCGAGCAGAATGAGCTTCGGCTCGGTCAGCAGCGAGCGCGCGATCGCCACGGTCTGGCGCTGCCCGCCAGACAGCGACGCGACGGGTTCGCGCACGCTCGGAATGCGGGCCGACAATTCGTTGAGCAACGTCCAGGCCCGGATCTCCATGGACACCTCATCGAGCCTGACAGGATTGAGCTCGCGGCCGAGGAAGATATTGGCGACCACGTCGAGGTTCTCGCAGAGCGCCAGATCCTGGAAGACGGTGGCGATGCCGAGGCCGAGCGCCGTGGCCGGATCGGACAGGACGACCTGTTCGCCATCGAAGTCGATCGTCCCGGACGTAGGCTGGTGCACGCCGGCCAGAATCTTCACCAGCGTGGACTTCCCGGCGCCGTTGTCACCGACAAGCGCCACGACCTCGCCGGCATGGACGTCGAGGTCGACATCGGCAAGGGCGGACACCGCGCCGAAATTCTTCGAAATGCCGCGAAGCCTCAGCACCAGCTTGCCTGGCCCCTCCTGCGGGTGGTCGACATCCGGAATCGTGGACATGTCCGCTTACGCTTTCTCTTCGTTCGTCCCGGCCGCATTGAGCGGCCGGGACGCTGCTTCGCTCACTGCGTGATGCCGAGCTTCTTGCATCCGGCAGCATATCGGCCGGTGCAGAGCTGATCGGCGGTCTGGATCTTCTTGTCGATGATCTCCGCCTTCAGGTTCTGCTCGGTCACGACAGCCGGAATGAACAACTTTGATGGCGTATTAAAGAGCGTGGTTTCCGACTTGGGCGTGCCGCCCGAGAGGAACTCCACCGCCGCCTGGGCCGCGGCGGCTGCAACGATCTCGCTGGGCTTGGAGATCGTGTTGTACTGATCGCCGGCGATGATGAGCTGAAGCGCGGCGATCGTCGCATCGTTGCCCGTCACCGGCGGCACCGGCTCGACACCGGCGGCCTTGAGCGCGGCAATCGCGCCACCGCCCGTACCGTCGTTGGCAGCGACGACGCCAAGGATCTTCTTGCCGAAGCGGGTGACCTGGCCGCTCGCCCATTGCTGCGCCTTGGGCGGCGCCCAGTCCGGCGTGTCGTATTCGGCGAGGATCGGATAGCCGCTGTTGTCCAGGCCCGCGTGGATGCCCTTCTTGATGAGTCCCGCGGCGGCATCGGTAGGCGATCCGTTGATCTGGAGCACGCCCTCACCTTCCTTCGGCGTGACCTTGGCGTCCTTCAGATGCTTGACCAGCGATTCCGAGATGGCCTTGCCGATGCCTTCATTGTCAAAGGAGACGTAGAAGTCGGCCTTGGCGTCCGGGATCGGGCGATCATAGGCGATCACCTTGATGCCCTGGGACTGTGCCATCTTCACCAGCGAAGCGGCGGCGGCCGAGTCGACCGGATCGAGCACGATCACCTTGGCGCCCTGCGAGATCACCGAGTTGAACTGCTGTTGCTGGCGCGCGGCGTCCGCACTGGCATTCTGGTAGACGACCTTGCAGCTGGCGCAGAGCTTCTTCATCTCGGCAGCAAAGCCTGGATAGTCGTGCTGTTCGTAGCGGGTTGAGGCCTGGTCGGGCATCAGGAACGCGACGGTTGCATCCTTCACCTCCGCGGCACGCGAGGACATGGCCGTTGCGCCGAGTAGCGACAGGGCGAGAGCGGCCGAGCAAATAGTCTTGAGCGAGGGCTTTGTCATTCGGACTTCCCTTTCGGAAACTGGGTGTTAAAGTGCTGCTCGTTGATGTCTTGGAGACAAGCCATCCCTGCTTCCGCAGCCGGATGAGAACGGCGGTCAGCGCCGACAGCCTCCGAAGCCACGCGGAATTTTCGGACAGACGATCTCCTTCGCAGGCCGCCGTCGGCGCGCCCGCGTCATTCTTCCCGTAATCGTCCTCCTCCCTTGCTCCTCCCGGTTAGGCGGCGCGTGCCGCGTTGATGTTGTCCGCCAGCAACCGCCTGAAGCGCGAAGGCGGCATGCCCTTCTCGGCCAGGAACTGGCGATTGAAATTGGAGAGATTGTTGAAGCCGACCTGGAAGCAGATGTCGGTGATGGACGCGTGTTCGTCGCTCATCAGGATCTGGCAGGCGAGATTGATGCGGAGCCGCTTAACATATTGCACCAGCGACATCCCCGTGTGCCGGCGGAACGAGCGAGAGAACGCGCTTTGCGACTGGCCCGCGATCGCGGCGAGATCGGCTTCGCTGAACGGCTGCGTGAGGTTCTCGCGGATGAAGGCGAGCGCCTTGTTCATCCCCGCCGACATGTAGCCGGACGGGTCGGGCAAATAGTTCGGGCTGGACAGCGGCAGTGCACCACGGGCGCGGGAGAGCGTCCCCAGGATCATCATGAAAAGTTCGATCCGGCGCACGCCCTTCGCCGCCACGATCTCCTCCATCAGCGGGGCAAGCTCCTTGCTCGTGCTGCCGGCAAAAAGGACGCCGCGCCGGGAGGATTCCAGCAGCGCGCCGAGACCCGACAGCTCAGGCATCAGCCTCATCGTGTCGCCAATGAATTCTTCGCTGAACTGGATGATGCGTCCGCGCAGCGGGATGGTCATGTCCGCCGGCAGGTCGCTCACCCAATTATGCGGCAAGTTGGGTCCCGTGAGCACGAGGTTGCCCGGCTCGAACTGGCCGATGAAATCGCCAACGAAGTAGCGACCGCTGGTCGCGACGACCTGATGGATCTCGTATTCCGGATGAAAGTGCCACCTGACCGTGTGGAAGGGATACCCGTGCGACCAAGCCTTGAACGACTCGCCGCGCCGTATCTGGACGACTTCCAGGTCTGGTTCCATATCCGTTCCCTCCTGGCCGGCCCGGTTTGTAAACGTCTGGGCTCGGACCCGATGGCTGAATTTGGCTCAGCTCTCTCTATTGCTCGGAACCGTATCGGGTGACCGCCGCTGCCGCCACCACGATTCAGATGCCGAACCGATACTCTTTTGACATTCGTTCGGTGGGCGCTGCAATATGCCTTCAGGCTTCGACGGGCTTCCCTACTCCAGGTTCTCCACCTTCCGCAGGCTCGGAAACAGCTTCATCCAGAGCAGCGCCACGGCAACCGTGCAGACGCCGCCGAGCACGGCCGCCGGCATGGCGCCGAACAGGGCTGCCGTCAGGCCGCTCTCGAACTGGCCGAGCTGGTTCGAGGCGTTGATGAACAGGAAGTTGACCGCGCCGACGCGGCCGCGCATCTCGTCGGGGGTCGCCAGCTGCACCAGCGAGAAGCGGATCACGACGCTGATCGTGTCGGCGGCGCCGAGGATCGCGAGCGACAACACCGACAGCCACATCCAGGACGACAGCGCAAACACGATCGTGGCGATGCCGAACACGATCACCGCCTGGAACATGCGCAGGCCGACATGCCTGGAGATGGCGTGGCGCGCCAGCACCATGGTCATCAGCAGCGCGCCGACCGCGGGCGCAGCCCGGAGCACGCCGAGCCCGACCGGGCCGGTCTGGAGGATGTCGCGGGCATAGATCGGCAACAGCGCGGTGACGCCGCCGAACAGCACGGCGAACAGGTCGAGCGAGATGGTGCCGAGGATCGCCGGATTGCTCCTGATAAAGCGGACGCCGGCAAAGATATTGTCCTCCTCCGTTCCTTGCCTGGCGACCGCCTGCGGACGCGGCTGGATGAAGCCGGTCAGGATCATCCCGAAGACCCAGAACAGCAGCATCACGGTGTAGGCGAGATGCGGTGCGATCGCGTAGGCAAAGCCGCCGAGCGCAGGCCCGGTGATGGTCGCGACCTGGGCCGCCCCGCTCGCGACCGCCGTCGCACGCTGGAGCGAGCCCTGCGGCGCGATCAGCGGCAGCAGCGCCGCGGTGGTCGGGCTTTCGAAGGCGCCGGCAATGCCGAGCACGAAGGTCGCGATGAAGATCTGCACTTCGCTGACCGCGCCGAGATAGGTGATGACAGCGAGATAGAGCGCGGTGGCGGCTTCCACGAGCTGGCAGAGCTGGACCACGCGCTTGCGCTCGAAACAGTCGGCGGCGTGGCCGGCGACGAACACCAGAAGCGCGGTGGGCGCGAACTGCACCAGCCCGACCATGCCGAGGTCGAAGGCCGAGCCGGTGAGATCATAGATCTGCCAGCCGATCGCGACCGCCGCGATCTGGCTGGAAAAGCGCGACAGGCTGCGGGCGAGCAGGAAAAACAGGAAGGCGGGATGGCGGAGGAGCTCACCGGCGGTGGCCGGCGGACTGACGGATCCTGACTGCTCTGGCATCGCCTGTTCGGTCACGCGCGGACGATCGGCCCTTGATATCGACGCGCCGGGGGTGGCTGACCGGGACCCGGATGTCAACAGCAGGACGGCCCGCACCATTCCCGGCATTGCGTTTGCAACGCAGGCGCGGCCATAATGATTGAGGGTTTGGGGACATCATGCTGCGGCTGCAATCGACACTCGGCGTTTTCGCATTGCTGCTGATCGCCTTCGCACTCGCGGAGAATCGCCGCGCGGTCTCGTTGCGCCAGGCGCTGATCGGCCTCGTCGTCACCTTCGTCACCGCGATCGTGCTTTTGAAGGTACCTTTCGTGGCGCACGCTTTCGGGGCCATCAACGACGCGGTCGGCGCCATCTCGGCGGCCTCGCGCGCCGGCTCCTCCTTCGTGTTCGGCTATGTCGGCGGCGGCACCCTGCCCTTCGAGCTGAAGGTGCCGGGCGCCGATTTCATCCTGGCGTTCCAGGCGCTGCCGATCGTGCTGGTCATGAGCGTGCTGACGACGCTGCTGTTCTACTGGCGGGTGCTGCCGCCTGTTGTGCGCGGCATGGCCTGGCTGCTGGAGCGCACGCTGGGCGTCGGCGGCGCGGTCGGGCTCTCCACCGCCGCCAACATCTTCCTCGGCATGGTCGAGGCGCCGCTGTTCGTGCGGCCGTATCTTTCGCAGATGTCGCGCAGCGAATTGTTTCTGGTGATGACCGGCGGCATGGCCGGCATCGCCGGCACCGTGCTGGTGCTCTATGCGACGCTGCTTGCGCCTCTCATTCCTGACGCAGCGGCGCATTTCGTCATCGCCTCCGTGCTGGGCGCGCCGGCCGCGATCCTGGTCAGCCTGATCATGATCCCCGAGACGTCGGACAAGCGCACCGGCGGCGCGCTCGAGGATCCGGAGATGGCGGTCTCCGGCACCATGGATGCGATCGTGAAGGGCACCAGCGCCGGCATCGAGCTGTTGATCAACATCGTCGCGATGCTGCTGGTGCTGGTGGCGCTGGTCTATCTCGCCAATGCGGTGCTGGGGCTATTGCCTGCCGTGGGGGGCGCCGCGATCTCGCTGCAGCGGGTGCTGGGATTGATCATGGCGCCGGTGTGCTGGCTGATGGGACTGCCCTGGGACCAGGCGATCACCGCCGGCAGCCTGATGGGCACCAAGACCGTGCTCAACGAGCTCGTCGCCTATGTCGACTTCTCGAAGCTGCCGCCCGATACGCTCGATCCGCGCTCGCGCCTGATCATGCTCTATGCGATGTGCGGCTTCGCCAATTTCGCCAGCCTCGGCATCATGATCGGCGGCCTCGGCGTGATGGCGCCGGAGCGGCGCGAGGAGATCAACGCGCTGGGGTTGAAGTCGATCGTATCGGGGACGCTGACGACGTGCCTGATGGGCGCGGTGGTCGGGGTGTTGACGTAGGTCTGTCCGCTCGTCATTGCGAGCGAAGCGAAGCAATCCAGAATTTTCCCGCGGGGGGCAGTCTGGATTGCGTCGTCGCAAGGGCTCCTCGCAATGACGAGGAGAGAGCCTCCACCTCAACCGCACAATTTCGACTGCTCCAGGAGCCGTCGCACGTCACCCAGCTTGGCGCGGCACACCTCGGCCGCCATGGCCTTCGCCTCGGTGGTCCGTCCCCGCGCGAGCAGCAATTGCGCCAGCAAGGCCCGCGCCACCGATCGCACCGGACCGCCCGCCACATCCGACGCAGCGAGCGACATCGCGGTTTGCACTTCCGCCTCGGCGGCACTGAGGCTGTTCCGTTCAGCGAAGTAAATCGCACGGAACAGGTGAGCGCGCGGGTCCTTCGGATAGCGGTTGACGAAATCAGCGGAACGGCCGGCCATCTCGCGCGTGCCCGCCGGCATTTCCGACGCGCGGATATACTGCCCGGCATCGGCCATGTAGGACCGATAGTGAATGGCGGCGAAGCCGGCGCAAATCAGGGATCCCACAAATCCTCCGAGCAACACCATGCCAGCGCTTCGCGGCAGGCTGTCATAGGACCAGAAAGCGATCCACGGCGTGATGGCAAGCGCGGCACCAGCTACCGCACCGCCTGCATGCGCATAATAGTTGACGTTGCCGGAGGCGCCAAAGGCCAGCGGCAGCAGTGCCGGAACACCGAAGAAGAGCGACGTCTTCAGTCGCGACATCGTCGTCTCGGCGTCCGCCTCGGGCTCGAAGCTCGCAACGAACAGCGCGGCGATGAGCCCGGTAATGGCGCCTGACGCGCCGACGCCGACCGTGCCCGAGCCATTGCCCAGCAGCGAGCCGGCCTCGCCGGCCAGCGCACTGGCAACAAAGATCAGCGAAAACCAGCCACGGCCGATCAGGCTCTCTAGCCTGACGCCGACGATGAACAGCGCAACGCAATTGCCTATGAGGTGCCACTGGCTGCCATGCAGAAGCGGCGCAAGGCCAATCCGCCACCACTCGTTTTTCCCGACAACCAGATCGTAGCCGGACGCGCCCTGTGCGATCAGCGAGCGGACATCGAGTGAGCCGTCCCGCCCCATGTCGACGGCGAGACTCCGTTGCAGCGCGAAGATCACCATCAGACAGAAAATCAGGCCGATTGTGAGGAAAGGGATATCGGAGAGAAACTTGTTGTCGCGAAAAAGCGAGCTCTCACTCGCGGACTCATCGTCGTCCCGCATGACCGCGGGAGCGGCCGGCGTGGCGACGGATTGAAACGAGGCTCTCGAAGGTGGCGCCACGACGCCGCGCCGGCCAAAACTATTGGTCGCCATCAAAGCATGTCCCTGGTGTCACAGCCTTGAGTTGACGCCAGGGATATTTTCGATCGGGTTAGCGGGCTGCGATAGGGGCTGGTGAATTGGTCGGACTGGTAACGGCCCGGTTTCGCGGATCTGGGGCTTTTTAGGGATTGTGTCGGCGCATGCCGTAGCCCGGATGAAGTGCAGCGCAATGCGAGACCACACTCACCGCGGAGAGGCTTTCCCGGATTTCGCTCCACTCCATCCGGGCTACGAAGCAAGCTCTTTCCGTCGTCATTGCGAGCGGAGCGAAGCAATCCAGAAATGTATCCGCGGAAACAGCCTGGATTGCTTCCGCCTTCGCCAGAGGCTTCGGCGGACAAGTCGTCGCAAGCGCTCCTCGCAATGACGAGGAGAAAGCCTACGCCTTCAACTCCACCGTCCTGAACTCCGCCGGCAAGATCACTTCCAGCAGCTCCACATCGTCAGAATAATCCAAGATCATGTGCTTGATCTTCGGCGGCTGGGTCCAGGCGCTGCCTTGCTGCATCATCGTCTCGCCTTGCCCATCCATGTAGGTCTTCACCCAGCCCTTGAGCACATAGACCATCTGGAAGTCGACGTCGTGGAAGTGCAGTTTCGACACCTCGGCGGGATCGCAGGGGCCTTGCAGGCGGATGACGTGCGCCTGCGCGAGGCCGTGGGTCGCGTTGGCGATGCCGAGATCGCGGTACTTGGCGTAGGCGCGCAGGCCGTCGGCTTTGAAATCTTCCTCGCGGTGATGGCTGATGGCGATGCGCTGCTTGGGGCGGGCGGGTTTTTTCGCAGCGGCCGTGCGGGCTTTTGATTTCACCACCTTGCGCGCGGAGGATCGTGCGGCGGACTTGGCGGCGCTTCGTTTCTTCCCCACAGTCTGGGCTGCGCTGCGCGATTTTGTTGTCTTGGCCATGGGCGGCCTCCCGGTGTTGTTATGACGAGAGGCTAGCACGGAAACAGATTTCGTAGGGTGGGCAAAGCGAAGCGTGCCCACGTTCTGCATGTGATCACGGAGAGAGATGGTGGGCACGGCGCGCGAAGGGCGCGCCTTTGCCCACCCTACAAGAGCGGTGCTCTATCTCAATTCAACCGGAACACGCCGTCGATCGCGCGCAGCTCGGCCGGCTTGATCAGCTTGGAGTGCGCGACGGTCACCGAATGCAGCGGGCCGTCGAGCTTCTCGGTCCAGAACGCCAGGAAATCGGTCAGCGCCGGGAATTTCGGGAACATGTCGTAGTTCTGCCAGACGTAAGTCTGGAGCAATGACGGATGATCCGGCATCCGGTAGAGAATTTGGGCCGTTGTCAGCCCGTAGCCCAGCATCTGTTTCCTGAAGTCCTCGGAAACGCCCCCAACGCGCAGTCCCATGCCAAACCTCCTTTGCAGGAGCGCATACAGGGGGTGGCTTGATCCGTGCCCCGGGAGCCACCCGGAAACGATGCGCTCACATGAGAGAAATGTGACGCAAACTGACAATCCATCTCAAGCCCAAAAGTTTAACAAGCTGTTGAAATTCAATGCGTTAGCAGCAGAGCGGGCACCGTGCTAATACGGTCACCACGGTCATCACGGCGCCCTCGAAAAGGCGCTCCGAAATCGGTTAACGATGGGAAAGGTTTCTGGCACTTGGGCCTTCAGAGTGCCGAATTTTCTGCTAGAAGCCCTTGCCCCCGCAAAATTCCTGTCCTATTTCAGCTGCACCTGTGCTGGCACTCACTGGCACAGACTGCTAACATCTTGAAATCCTCAACTCGTGCAAATGCTTAGGAGGACTGCATGAAATTCCGTCCGCTTCACGACCGCGTCGTGGTCAAGCGCATCGACGCAGAAGAGAAGACCGCCGGCGGCATCATCATTCCCGACACTGCCAAGGAAAAGCCCTCCCAGGGTGAAGTCGTTGCCGTCGGCCCGGGTGGCCGCGACGAGGCTGGCAAGCTGGTTCCGATCGACCTGAAGGTCGGCGACCGCGTGCTGTTCGGCAAGTGGTCCGGCACCGAAGTCAAGATCGACGGCCAGGACCTGCTGATCATGAAGGAGAGCGACGTGATGGGCGTTCTCGAGGTCACCGAGTCCAAGAAGAAGGCGGCTTAAGAGCCCCTCTCCTCCCTCCAATCAACATTCCTAAGGAAAATTCCAGATGGCAGCCAAAGAAGTCAAATTCGCGGTTGAAGCGCGCGACAAGATGCTGCGCGGCGTCGACGTTCTCGCCAACGCGGTGAAGGTCACGCTCGGCCCGAAGGGCCGCAACGTCGTGCTCGACAAGTCGTTCGGCGCTCCCCGCATCACCAAGGACGGCGTCACCGTCGCCAAGGAGATCGAGCTCGAGGACAAGTTCGAGAACATGGGCGCGCAGATGGTGCGCGAAGTCGCCTCCAAGTCCGCTGACGCGGCCGGCGACGGCACCACCACCGCCACCGTGCTGGCCCAGGCGATCGTGAAGGAAGGCGCCAAGTCGGTTGCCGCCGGCATGAACCCGATGGACCTCAAGCGCGGTATCGACCTCGCGGTCGAGGCTGTGGTTGCGGACCTGCAGAAGAACTCCAAGAAGGTCACCTCGAACGACGAGATCGCCCAGGTCGGCACCATCTCGGCGAACGGCGACCAGGAGATCGGCAAGTTCCTCTCCGACGCCATGAAGAAGGTCGGCAACGAGGGTGTCATCACCGTCGAGGAAGCCAAGTCGCTCGAGACCGAGCTCGACGTCGTCGAGGGCATGCAGTTCGATCGCGGCTACATCTCGCCCTACTTCGTCACCAACGCCGACAAGATGCGCGTTGAGATGGACGACGCCTACATCCTCATCAACGAGAAGAAGCTCTCCTCGCTGAACGAACTGCTGCCGCTGCTCGAGGCCGTGGTGCAGACCGGCAAGCCGCTGGTCATCGTCGCCGAAGACGTCGAAGGTGAAGCGCTCGCGACCCTGGTCGTGAACCGTCTGCGCGGCGGCCTGAAGGTCGCGGCCGTCAAGGCTCCGGGCTTCGGCGATCGCCGCAAGGCCATGCTGCAGGACATCGCGATCCTGACCGGTGGCCAGGCGATCTCGGAAGATCTCGGCATCAAGCTCGAGAACGTCACGCTCAACATGCTCGGTCGCGCCAAGAAGGTGATGATCGACAAGGAGAACACCACGATCGTCAACGGCGCCGGCAAGAAGGCCGACATCGAGGCGCGCGTGGCCCAGATCAAGGCGCAGATCGAGGAGACCACCTCGGACTACGATCGTGAGAAGCTCCAGGAGCGTCTCGCCAAGCTCGCTGGCGGCGTCGCGGTGATCCGCGTCGGCGGCGCGACCGAGGTCGAGGTGAAGGAGCGCAAGGATCGCGTTGATGACGCGATGCATGCGACCCGCGCGGCTGTCGAGGAAGGCATCGTCCCGGGCGGCGGCGTCGCCCTGCTCCGTGCTTCCGAGCAGCTCAAGGGCCTGCGCACCAAGAACGACGACCAGAAGACCGGCGTCGAGATCGTGCGCAAGGCGCTGTCGGCTCCCGCTCGCCAGATCGCGATCAACGCCGGTGAAGACGGCTCGGTGATCGTCGGCAAGATCCTGGAGAACAAGGCCTACAATTACGGCTTCGATTCCCAGACCGGCGAATATGCCGACCTCGTCAAGAAGGGCATCATCGACCCGACCAAGGTGGTCCGTACCGCGATCCAGAACGCAGCCTCGGTGGCGGCGCTCCTGATCACCACGGAAGCCATGGTCGCCGAGCTGCCCAAGAAGGGCGGCGCCGGCCCCGCAATGCCCCCGGGCGGCGGCATGGGCGGCATGGACTTCTAAGGTCCAACCACCTCAAGACTTGCGAAACCCCGGCAGCGATGCCGGGGTTTTTGTTTTGGACGCGGCGGCCCGACGCTGCGTCTTGTGGCGGTCTGCAACCAAAACTACAATTCCGGCGAGTATCGTTCTGATCACCTCGGCTAGCCTTACGCGGAGCCCTGACGAGAATTGCAATGTCGCGCCGTATGATCTTTCCGCTGCTGGCAGCCCTTATCAGCGTCATCGCCGTGGGCCTGTTCGTGCCAATGCCCGCAGGTGCGTCAGACAGCAACGAGGTGATCGGGAAGATGGCCGGGACATGGCCGGATTGGCTGCAGCGAGCCGAGCAATGTCCCGCCGACGCCATGCCAGCAGACGCAGGCGCGCCTGCTTTTTCCATCGAGGAATGCACCGCCGCAGTGGAGCAGTGTCTCGATCGCTGCCGCACGGGCCATGCGGGCGACTGCTACTCGGCCGCACTCGTCGTCCAGCGGACGATCAAGACCGGACCACTCTCCGATGCGCTATTTCTGAGAGCCTGTAAGCTCGGCGTTGCTTCAGGCTGCACGAATGTTGCCGCGAGCATGGAAGACAGTGGCGACTATGCCTGCCCCATTCGAACCTATGAACTGGCATGCGGCCGGGACGATCCGTGGGCCTGCACGATGATGGGCTTTCACCTGACCAGAGGTATCGGCATCGAGAGGAACCACGACCGGGCGCGGCGCCTTATGGCGAAATCCTGTCGCTTCGGCGATACCGACGAAGCCTGTGCAAACGCAAAGGCCATTCTGAAAGAGATTGGCGACTGACGTGCGACCGCGGAATGACAGCCGGGTCTCACCGCACCATCTTGCCGATTCGCTCATACCGGATGCTTGATGCGCCCGGCTCGGCTGTTGTGCGCGAGAAGAAGATCATGCTCACGCGCCCAACGACATTGTCGATCGGGACGAAGCCGATGGCCGACATCACGCGGCTGTCAGTCGAATTATCTCTGTTATCGCCGAGCATGAACAGATGTCCTGGTGGCACAGTGTAGGTCGGGGTGTTATCGAAGTAACCATTGTCGACACAGTCGAGCGTCTCGTAGCTCACCCCATTCGGCAACACCTCGCGCCAACGCTTGGCATAGCTCAGCGCCTCGCCGCAGGCGCCTTCCTCAAGGGCGTCACGCAATCGCTCGCGTTGCACGGCCGTTCCGTTGATCAGGAGCTCGCCATCCTTGATCTGGATGCGATCGCCGGGCAACCCCACGATGCGCTTGACGTAGTCGGTCCGCTCATCCTTCGGCAGCCGAAAGACAACCACGTCGCCGCGCGCAGGCTCCGTGGCGAACAGGCGACCCGGGAACGACGCCATCCCGAACGGCAATGAAAAACGACTGTAGCCATAGGCAAATTTGTTGGCGAAAACGTAGTCGCCGGGCAGCATGGTGGGGATATTGGATCCCGACGGAATGCTGAACGGTTGAAACAGAAGGGTTCTGATCAGGAGCGCGATGACCGCTGGCAAGCAGAGCGCGGATACGCCATAGGTTACGAGGCTGCGAAAGAAACCGAATCCTTCGACGCTGCCGAGCATTAGCAGCGTCATCACAAGTGACCAAAGGCTGAAAAGGCCGATCGCAAGCCCAAGTGCCGCAGGTAGCTCTGCCGGACCGCTGGTGAGGCGGAGCCCAACTGCGCCGGCCATAGCCAAAACACCAGCCACGATTGTCGGCAACATTCCCCACGCGAACACGGTGCGCAGCTTCGCTGCCGACGCGACCCCACCCAAGATCCGCCCCACGCCCGCAGCAACCCAAGCACCGATATAGAGATTCGCGATACTGAGAGGAGCGCCGGCAACAAGGCACAGAAGGAGGACACGCCAGTCGGCCAAAGACCGCTCGAGGCCCACATTCAACAATCCTGCGACAGCGGTCGCAACACCTCCAAGCGCAGCGAAAAGGAGCACCGAACGGCTGGGAGCTCGGGAGACAACGTCCCGGATTGTCCGCCGCGGTCTCCACCATATCGTCAAAAGAGGAGACAATCTTCCCGTCCCATCGTTTGATCCTGCGCCCGACATTCCAACTCCGCCCGCCAGCACTTGCCGAAAGCCTGCGTAGCAGCCACGCAGGCGCGGCGCTACTCTGGAGTGCGGTTGTACAGAACTTCGCGTCAGGCCCGATGGCAACCGGAGCCCTGATGGAGCGCAGCGCAATCCGGGCTACGGCATGAAGACGCGGATCAATGGATTCCGGGCTCGCGCCAAGAGGCGCGCCCCGGAATGACAGAAGTGGCGCACTCCATTGAGTCGTTTTACGGCCACACGCAGGAAAAGTAGAATTTCGGCCTCGTCATTCCGGGGCGGGACGAAGTCGCGAACCCGGAATCCATTCCACCACTTGCGCATGGCCTGTTATGGATCGACCTGTGTCCACAATTGCGAGCTGAGTTTGCGGATCAATAGATTCCGGGCTCGGCGCTACGCGCCGCCCCGGAATGACGCGAGCCCGGCCCCGTCACTCCACCTTCCCCATCCGGCCCGGACGCAGCCCGCCTCCGGAATCGAGCGACCAGAAGATCCGCGTCACCTTGCCGATCAGATTGTCCATCGGGACGAAGCCCATCACCGACTTGAAGCGGCTGTCGGTGGAGTTGTCCCTGTTGTCGCCGAGTGCGAAGAAATGGTCCGGAGGGACGGTGTAGATCTCGGTGTTGTCGGCGTAGCCATTGTCGACGCAGTCATAGGTGATGTAGCTCACCCCGTTCGGCATCGTCTCGCGCCAGCGCTTGACCTTGGTCCCGGTCTCGCCGCCGCAGGCGGAGCCCGCGGCTACGTCCTTCAGCGCGACGCGCGTCACCTGGATGTCGTTGAGGAAGAGTTGTCCGTGCCGCATCTGGATGCGATCGCCGGGCAATCCGACAACGCGCTTCACATAGTCGGTCTCATTGTCCTTCGGCGACCGGAAGACGACGATATCACCATAGGCGGGATCGGCGGCGCCGAACCGACCCGAGACAAAGGATGGCGCGAAAGGAAACGAATAGCGGCCGTAGCCATAGGCATATTTCGCCGCGAAGACGTAGTCGCCAACCACCAGCGTCGGGGCCATCGAGCTGGACGGAATGTTGAAGGGCTGGAACAGCACGTAGCGAAACAGGATCAGCGGCGACCACAGCACGGGCACGAGCAGGATCAGGATGATAATCGCTTTCCATTCGCGAGGTCTGGCCCTTGGCCGGACGGTGTCCTGAAGCGTGGTCATCGCATTCCCTGCCCGAGATTGTCGTCGCCACAGGATTGCGCAACCTGTAGGCGCGCACAATCCCTGACCCGTCCGACTTGGTCGTCCTGCTGCCGGGCTGCGTTCAAAGCGGCCGCCGGCCGCCGATCAACTCTGCGCCATCTCCTGAAAACACGCCCGCACCCAGTCGATCGTCACGCGCGTTGCAGCGTCGCGCTTGAGGTGGTTTTGCACCAGCAGCCAGACGTCGCGCCGCTTCGGCAGCAGGCTGGCGCGCAGGCGCCGATCGCCGAGCAGGTCCGCGCAGACATATTCCGGCAACACGCCGGCGGCCCGATGCGCGCGGATCAGATTGCGGATGACCCGGACGTTGTCGGTGACGCAGCGCGCGCGGGCCTTCTTCGTGCGCAGGAATTGCATCTCGGGAATGGCGCCGAGCTCGTCCGGATAGGTGCATAGCATCGGCTCGCCTTCGGTCGCGGCAGGCTCGAAATAATAGAGCTTGATGTCCCCGAGCCTGGAGATCGCAAAGTCGCCCTTGTCGGGCTTGCGCAGACGGATGGCGAGATCGGCTTCCCAGCGCGAGAACCTGACGTTCTCGCTGGAGGTGAGGAATTGCAGCGTGAGGCCAGGATTGGCGCGCAGGAAGTCGCTCGCGCGCGGCGACAACACCGCCTCGGCGACCGTGTTGGTGGAGGCGATGCGCAGGCGCCCGACCGGCCCTTCCAGACTCTCGCTGAGGCGGCCGATCTCGGCGGCATGCGCGGCCATCGCCTCGACATGCGCCAGCACCGCCTCGCAGCTCCGCGTCGGCCTGCGCACGCCGTCGGCGGCCTCGAACAGGCGCAGGCCGAGCGCTCGCTCGATCCGCGACAGCCTGCGCCCCACCGTGGTCTCGTCGATGCGCAGCCGCGCGCTGGCGCCGGCATAGGTGCCCTCGTCCCTGATGGCGGCGATGATGCGCAGATCGTCCCAGTTCATGGGCTTTAAGGCTACATCGGCTGGGAGGCGTCTGCAATATCGCAGCCACCGGCTGCAATATCCCTGCATATCGGCAGGCGGCTCCGGCGTTATGCTGGCCCGGCCTTCGCCCTGGAGATTGCCTGACCATGACGACCGCGAAGACCCTGCTCGAGCTCGCCGGCGCCGACCTCACCCCGCCACGCCTTGCCGATGCCGCGCTGGTGCTGATCGACATCCAGAACGAATATCTTGCAGGCCCCCTCGCCTTGCCCGACGCCAAGCCCGCGATCGCGCGGGCGGCTGCGCTGCTGGCACGCGCACGCGAGGCTGGCGGGGCGATCATCCATATCGCCCATCGCGGCAAGGCCGGCAGCCTGTTCGATCGCGGCAGCGAGCGCGGTGCCATCGTCGCCGAGCTCACGCCTCGTGCCGGAGAGCTGGTGATCGAGAAGGAGCTGCCCAATGCGTTTGCCGGCACCGATCTTAGGTCGCGTCTTGCCGCAACCGACAGGAAGAACATCGTGCTGGCCGGCTTCATGACGCATATGTGCGTCAGCTCCACGGCGCGCGCCGCGCTCGATCTCGGCTTTCGCACCACCATCGCTGCCGATGCCTGCGCCACGCGCGACCTGCCTGATGGGCGCGGCGGCACGCTGGACGCGCGCACCATCCACGAGGTTGCGCTCGCCGAGCTTTCCGACCGCTTCGCGATCATCGCGCGCGGCGAAGCTCTGAGATAACGGAGCAACATGATGCTGCAACTCTATTTCTCGCCGATGGCCTGCTCGCTTGCGAGCCGTATCGCGCTGATGGAGGCAGGTCTCGAGGCGCGCTATCACCAGGTGCATCTTGCGACCAAGACGATCGCGGACGGCGAGCGCGATTTTCGCGGCATCTCCGCAAAGGGCGCCGTGCCGGTGCTGGTGCTGGAGAACGGCGAGCGGCTGACCGAGAGCGCGGCGGTGCTGCAATACATCGCCGACCTCAGGCCCGAGCGCGGCCTTGCGCCGCGGCCGGGAGATCTGGATCGCTACCGCCTGCAGGAATGGCTGAGCTTCGTCGGCACCGAGATCCACAAGGCATTCCTGTTTCCGACCTTCTGGTACAAGGACGACGGCTCGCTCGCCAAGCCGCGCGCGCGGATCAGCCAGACGCTGTCGGTGCCATCAGCGCATCTGACGGACCGCGAATTCCTCGTCGGCAGCAGTTTTACCGTCGCGGACGCGCATCTTGCCTGGGCTCTGCTGCTGCTTCGCCCCGCCGGCGTCGACGTCGCGCAATGGCCCTCGCTCGCTAGATATCTCGAACGCATGCAGGCGCGGCCCGTGGTGCGAGAGGCGATCGCCATCGAGATGGCATTGCGCAAGTCCGTCCCGGTCAATGCGGCGTAGCAGTCACTCTGAAGCAGAAAATCAAAAAGGGCCGCAGCGAGCGGCCCTTTTGCATGATCTCGAATTGACCAGGCCTAGTCGACCCGCGCCAGCACCGCCAGCTTGCGGATGCCCTTGTTGCGATAGGCGTCGAGGAACGCGTAATAGTCCTTGAACGAGACGCAGCCGTTGGAATCGCCGTTCGGCCCGAGCATGAAGGTGTGTGCCAGCAGGCCGTCGCGGCCGTAGATCGCGCTCTCGCCGCCGATCGGCGTGAGACGCAGCGCGGGCACGCCATGGAACAGCGCCTCGCGCGGCTTCAGCGTGTAGATGTGCGGCGGGGTGACGCCGCGCATGCGCACGCGCTGCGAGTGCGGATCGTCGAGGTTGGAGCCGAGGCCGGAATGCGCCTCGAGCCTGGTGCCATCGGGCAGGTAGACCGTCTTGGCGGTGATGTCGTAGACCGCGGTGTCGCGATCATAGGGCGGAGCGCCGCCGAGCATCGGGTTCTGCTCCTTCGGCGCGATCGCCGAGGTCACGCTGGCATCGGCCGAAGCGTAGGCGAGCAGGCCGCCGGAGGACTCACGCTTGCCCCACAGCTTCTCCACCATCGACTGGCGCGGGCCGGTGATCGACATCACCGCAGCCTTGGCGCGATCGGCAAAGGATTTTGGCTTGGCTTCCGGCGCCGGCACGATCTGGGCCGGATCGGCGGAGGCGAGTTGCACCGGCGCGTCCGAGCGCTTGCCCTTCGCGACGTCAGCGACCTTGTCAGCGACCCTCTCAGCCACCTTGGCGGGGTTGAGCGGCTTCAGCACTTCCGCGACCTTCGCGACAACGGTCGGCTTCGGCGTGGCTTCCGCGACCTGAGCCGCAGGCGCGGCGGTGGCCGCGTTCGATTCGACACCCTGCGTCGCCGCGGCGGCAAAGCGCTCGTTGAACTGTTCGCGTGAAATCGGTTTGGCCACCTGCAGCCGGTCCGGCAGCAGTGCAAAGGTTTCCCTGATCGCCTCGCCCGCCTCGCGCAGCGCCACCTTGGGCGCGCGCTTGACCACGGGCTCGTCGTAACCGGCGCTGCCGACGGTCGGATAGACGCTGGCGGCGAAGATGTTGTTGTAGACGGTCCAGCCGGCAAGCAAGACGCAGCCGGCCACGGCGGCGCCAAGCAGGTTTTGGGTGGTCATTTTCCGGGAAGGCTTCCGATAGGAATTTTTCTGCTTCCGTGCCGCGTAACTCGGCGCAGCGATACTCGTACTCATTCGCCTTGCGTCCAGGACGGTGTCACTCAGTCCCCCTTCGAAGCGCCGCTGGTCACGTTCCGGAACCAGCATCTCGCAGAGGGTCGGAGCGTCATTAAGGCGACTTTTAGTTAAATGCAGATTAAGTTCAGGCAGTTGTAGGGCAGCTCGTTAACGCTGTGCCATTTTGAGAAAAAGGCCCGCAGAACTACGGACTTAGGCGACACTGTTAACCATAATTCTCGGCCGGTTCAGCACGCTCAGAGCGCCTCGCCGACCGCACCTTTGGACCCACCAACCAAGTCATTTTCGTGGTCACCATGTCCGCAAGATAGCGGGGAAGCGTTGCGTGAGGCTGGTGCTCGGCGGGCGTCATTTCACCTCACGGCGCTGACGTCGCTGGGGTGCCCTGACCGAAAGTTGATCGCGCCAATCTGGAAATGGCCGCGGCGGCAAAATAGCTACACGCTCCGGCACTTTTCAGCAGCCTCTGCGCATGATACGGTACCGTATCAACATCGCCTTGAACTGTGCCGAGCACGTCAAACGGAGGCTGGCATGAGTGGGTTTTCGCGCGCGGGGTGTTGCGCCCTGGCGTGGTCATTGCTGTTGATCGGATCTGCGACCGCACAGCCTGCCACGGACGTGGGCTGCACCGCGTCACCCTCCGCCGCCGGCACGCAAGTCTGGCGTTGCGACAACGGCATCACCATCGTTGCAGAAAACGGCGCGAGATTTGAACTGAAGGACGTCAACCGCGACGGACATATAGACACCGTCGAGTTGAGCGGCAAAGCGCTGCTGGTCGAGGTGCCCAGGAAACCCGGCGGCAACCCCTTTAAGGTGCTGACGCCGCAAGCGATTGCCGCGGTGCGCGGCACCAAATGGGCGGTCGATGTCGCAGAGACCAAGACCTCCGTGTTCGTCGCCAATGGCCGTGTTGGTGTGACCCGGAGGGTGGCGCGCGGACGCGGCGTCGTGTTAGGTCCCGGCGAAGGCGTCGACGTGGAAGCGAGCGGTCCGCTGACTGTCAAGACTTGGGGCCAGTCCCGCGTCGATGCGCTGATGGCGAGATTGGGTCAATAAGGCCCGTACACATCAATAAGACCCGCGCACGAGACGCGGAAAGACAGATTGTAGTACGACGTAATGAATAGACGTTTTCAGATCCTGCTCGCCCTTGTCCTTGCGGCCCTGTGGGGCGGCGGCATTTTTGCCGCTCACACCTACGGCCATCTCGCCTTTCTCGATCGGCTCGAGGCGACGCTGACAGACCTGCGCACGCTCGCGCGCGGCGTGCAAGCCCCGCCCGATCTCGTCACCATCGTCGCCATCGACGACACCGTGGTGAAGCGCGGCGGCACCTATCCGCTGCCGCGGGCCGATCTGGCGCGCGTGGTCGACGCCATCGTGCAGTTCAAGCCGAAGGTCATCGCCATCGATCTGCTGCTGGTCGATCGCAGCGCTGCGATCGGCGACGCCACGCTGGCCCACACGCTCGCAACCGGCCCCATGGTGCTCGCGGCCGCGGCGATCTTCCCGAACGAGAGCGAAACCGTTGGCCCCGGCAGCGCCGGGCCGCTCGCCGTCCTGCCCCAGGCCGAGCGTTTCCTGTTGCCGTTGCCTGCTTTCGCCGATCACGCCGATGTCGGCATCGTCAACGTCGCGACCGGGCAATCCGGCTCACCGCTCTCGGTGCCGATGCTGTTCCGGACCGGCGACAAGGTCGAACTGTCGTTGCCGCTGCGGGTCGCCAGCCGCGCGCTCGACAAGAAGCTGACGATCGCGCCCGATCATCTCACGCTCGGCGATCGCGTCGTGCCTGTAGACCGCGACTTTTCGCTGCCTATCACTTACTACGGCCCGCGCCGAACCATCCGCACCGTCAGCGCGCAGAGCATTTTCGACGGCACGCTCGATCGCAAGGCGATCGAGAACCGGATCGTCGTGATCGGCGCCGCGGTTGCCGGCGGCGGCGACTTCTTCCCGACGCCGTTCGATTCCCTGATGCCCGGCGTCGAGGTCATCTCGACCGCGATCACGCATCTCGTCGCCGGCGACAGCATCGTGCGCGACCGCAAGGTTCACATCGCCGACGCGCTGATCGCGATCCTGCTGCCGATGCTGCTGATCGGCCTGCTGGCGTGGCGGCGCAGCGCGCTCGGCTTCGTCGCGGCGGCCGCCGTGATGGTCGCCTGGGCCGGACTCAATTTGTTCGCGTTCACGCATGGCGTCTGGCTCGACGCTGCGACCACGCTCGCGGCCGCGATCCCGCCGGTCGCGGTGTTCATCGGCGTGCAGACCTGGGCGGGAGCCCGCCGCACGCAATACCTCGCCGCCAGGAGCCGGTCGCTGGCGCAATTGCAGGCGCCGGCGGTGCAGGAATGGCTGGCGCGCGATCCCGATTTCCTGGCCAAGCCCGTCCGGCAGGATGCGGCCGTCGTCTTCATCGATCTGTCGGATTTCACTGCACTGAGCCAACAGCTCGATCCGGACCAGCTTCAGGACATTCTGAAGGCGTTTCACGCGCTGATCGACAAGGCCGCGATCGATTGCGGCGGCATGATCACGAGCTTCCTCGGCGACGGCGCCATGATCCTGTTCGGCCTGCCGCGCGCAATGCCTGACGATGCGGCGCGCGCGCTGAAATGCGCGATCGACCTGCACCGCGGCGTCGCGCGCTGGATCGCATCGCTGCCGCCGGCGATCGGCGCGCGGCTCGGCTTCAAGATCGGCGCGCATTGCGGTCCGATCGTCGCCTCGCGGCTCGGCGAGAGCCATCAGCACATCACGGCCAATGGCGACACCGTCAATCTCGCGAGCCGGCTGATGGAGGTCGCCGCGCAAAACGGCGCGCGGCTCGCCGTCACCGATAAGCTGCTGGACGCTGCCGAATTCCACGGCGCACCCGACGGCGTGCTGTCGGGTCCCCTGCTCACACAGGTCCGCGGCCGTTCCGGCGTCGTGACCGTCTGGTTCTGGCGCGACCAGCACAGGCCGAGCCAGACCGCCACACGTGCCGAGATGATCGACTGAACTCCGCTGTCGTTCCGGCGAAGGCCGGGACGACAACGTAGAGAGCAGCCTGCTAAGCCCTGCGCCGCAGCACGCCGAGGCCGCCGAGCAGGCCGCGCGATATCAGCTCGCGGAAGCTGTCATTGACGAGGATCTCGTCGACCTCGTCCGAGATCAATTTCGCCTCGGCCTCGGTCATGACGTTCGACGCGAACGCGCCGCCCTGCTTCATCGCGTTGAGCACATCCTTGACCAGCGGCGCCCTGCCCGACGGAATCTCCGGCGGCTGCCAATCCAGACCCTCGATGACGAACAGGCCGCCCGGCTTCAGCGCGGGAAACAGCACGCCGAGCGTCAGATGCTGATGCACCGAGGCGTGCGAGCCGTCATCGATGATGATGTCGAGCGGCTTCTCCTTGCGCGCGAGCTCTTCCAGCATGCCGCGGTCGCCCTGGTCGAGGCGATGGATCCTGACGCGCGGATGCGAGAACCAGCTGAAATCCTCGATGTCGACGCCGATGATTTCGGCGTTCGGAAAGTAGTCCAGCCACATCTGCAGCGACGGCACCTGATCCTGGGCTCGGCCTTCCACCCGGCCGCGGCACAGGCCGATTTCAAGGATCCTGACAGGCTCGAGCGCCTTGGATCGGAACAGCTCGTGATAGACGCGCGTGTAGTGATGGGCCACATCGCCCTTGGCGGTCGCGCCCTTGTCCGAGTCATATTTCGCCGCGAGCTGCGTCAGCCAGTTCGGCTCGAGCACCAGCTTCTTGAGATAGCCCGCAACGCTCTCTTCGGGGACGGCATCGAAGCGCAAGCCCCGTTCGGCCCACATCCTGCCCCAGAGATGGACACCGGTCACGCGCGGGTCGCTCAGTAACTCGAAGCCCGCACGGCCTGCGACGGCGAACAGCTCCACCTCGCGCCGGTCGATCGCGTTGAAGCTCGACGGCGGCAGGATCGACGATTGAAGCTCCTCGCCGCCTGCGACGAGCAGATATTCGCTGAGCAGCAACGGTCCCACCGCGCCATATTCGACACGATTCTCGCTGAACATCCGCTGCAGCGACAGCGCATAGAGGTTGGCCATGTGAACGGAGCCCTTGGGCGCGCGCATCACATCGCCAACGCAGACATGTCCCTGCTCGACGCCGGACCATTGCGTGGAGAACACGTGCTCCCTGCCGAAATCCAGCGGCTTGACCAGGACGATGTCCGTATCGAGCCACCAGCCGCCGAGCTCGTGAAGAACGGCATAGCGGAAGATGTCGCTGAAATAGCGGATATCGCTGTTCAGGACGGCATGCTGGTAGATAGCAGCAGGCACGAGGCTTGCCGCATCGACCACCATCACCCCTGAAGGCACGCGCGCCTGCATCGCGGCGAGGTTGTCATAGGTGTAAAGCCTGACCGGATGGCCCTGGCGGACCATCGACTGCAGCGACAGGCGCGACATATCGCTCAGCGGCACGTTCGACCAGAAGCAGTGAATGGGATCGCGGGCCTCGTCCGATCTCGCGCGGGTTCGAAGATGCGGATTGAACTCCGCCGTCAGGGCATTCCATTCGTTGCGGGGAACGGAACCGCACTCGCCGAGGAACGGCAGTTTCTGATAGGCCCGCGCGATCAGGAAGCAGAGGCTCGCCTGGTCGGCTTGCCCCACCCTGTTCAAGGCGTTGCCGAAATTCTCCCAGATCGACGGATCGACGGGATCGAGCGCCACCGCACGCTGAAACGCCTCGAACGCCTGCGCCTGCATCCCCTTGCCCAGCAGCGCCGTTCCGAACGTCGCAAGATAGGTCGCCTTCATCTCGCTCGTGAGGGCACGGCCGGCCCAGTTGATGGCGGCATCGTAGTCGCCGTTGAGCAGAGCGACGCCGGCCATCAGATGAAGCAGGCCGGCATGGTTCGCGTCAGAGGCAAGGCCTTCCCGACAACGGGCCGCGGCCTGCTCGAGCTCGCCTGACTTCAGATGTCGAAGGCAGATCTGGTAAACTTCATCCCGCGTCGGCGACGACGGCCCCGTCGAAGTCTCATCAGCCCTTGCGAGAGTGCCATCGTGATAATTCATGGAGAACCTTCCGGATCATGGGACAGCGGGCAGCAGCCCGCTTCCCAAATTCTGGGAAGCTCGCCGCATCTCGACTATCCCGCTCGTAGCTTGTTCGAAGCTTGCTTGAAGCTTGACACCGCCTTCGCTTCGCCGCGCCCGCGCGTGGCGAATCAAATGGGCCGTTGATAAGCGTGAGATCGGGCGTCCGATGGCGCATCGAACTAGGGGAAAGAGAGCCCATGAACAGCCGGCTGGATGTCCATGTCGCCGCCTACGAGGGCAAAAGCGTCTACGATTTCGACAACGAGATTTCGTTGACCTGGTATCCGAAGCGCATTGCTCGTGTCGTCAAGGATCCGCGTGCTGTCCTGGACCTCGGACTGGGGCACGGCTTCGCCACCGAACTCTTTTCGGACAGCTGCGAGCGCCATGTGGTTCTTGAAGGCTCCCCCGCGGTCATCGAAAACTTCAAGCTGCGGTTTCCGGAGAACAGAAGCGAGGTCATCGAAACCTACTTCGAGGAGTTCGAGACGGACGAACGATTCGACCTCATCGTCATGGGGTTCATTCTCGAGCATGTCGACGATCCGCTTCTGATCCTGAACCGTTTCAGCAACTTTCTGACCCCCACGGGCAAACTCTTTGTGGCGGTCCCCAACGCCGAGGTCATGAACCGAAGGCTCGGACATCTTGCGGGAATGCTGCCGGATATGGAGGCTCTTTCGGAGAACGATCTGGTTCTTGGGCACCAGCGGTACTTTACGGTCGGCTCCCTCACCAAGCTGGTGACCGAAGCCGGCTACAAAATAGAGAGAATGGAAGGCATCTATCTCAAGCCCTTCGCGACTAGCCAGCTCCTGTCGTTGCATCTCGACACCAAGATCATCCAAGCCTTGTGCGAGATGGGCGTTGACTACCCGGAACTGTCCTGCGGGCTACTGGCGCAGCTCACGCCGGACGATTCAGCACGATCATGAGGGTATTGATCGTAGGCGGAACTTCGGCGTGCGCGCAGGCGCTTATCCCGCTGCTTCGTGAACGGTACGACGTGCTGACGGCCGGGCGCAGCGGTTGCGATGTCGAGCTGGACCTCTGTTCGAACGATGTCCAGATTCCCGGCGGGATCGACTGCGTGGTGAATATGGCGGCCGCCTTCGGCGGCAAAGAATTGCCCGACACCCTGCAAGCCATGAATGTCAACGTGCTCGGCCTGATGAAGCTCTGTCACGCCAGCTCCAGGGCCAACGCGAAGCACTTCGTGCATATCTCAAGCATTTTCTCGGATCTCGCGAACGATTCTCCCTTCTCCGGAGCTTACGCCCTTTCAAAAAGGCATTCCGAGGACGTTGCGCGGTTCTGCGGCAGAGAGCTTCGGCTGCCTGTCGCGGTACTCAAACCCTCCCAGATCTATGGCGTGGGAGAGTCGTTTCGAAAACATCAGCCTTTCCTCTACACCATGATGGACAAGGCCGAGAGAAACGAAGACATCGACATCTTCGGCTCGAATGACCCTCTGAGAAACTTCATTCACGCTGACGACGTGGCCAAGGTTCTCTCGGCCGTCATTGCGATGCGGATCGAGGGCATCTATCGCTGCGTGAATCCCGACAACGTCAGATATTCGCAGATTGCGGCGGCGGCGATTTCGGCTTTTGAAAGCAAGAGCAAGGTCAGGTTCCTGAGGGATAAGCCCGACATCCCGGACAACGGCTTTTCTTGCGACGACACGTTGTTCCGGATGATCGATTATCTTCCCCGCATATCCACCGAGCAAGGCATGCAGATGGAAGCGGCTCATCGAAGGCTGGCATCGTGACGACAGTCCTGGTTTCCGGCGCCGCCGGAATCGTCGGCTACGGAATCCTGCGCTCCCTCAGACTGTCGAAGCGACCGATGACGCTCATCGGCACCTCGATCTATGCCGACTCGGTCGCGCCGGGATTTTGCGACATCTTTGAGATCGTCTCCAGGACCGATGCGCCTGATTACCTCGACCAGCTTGCCGCGCTGCTGCGCAAACATCGGGTCGACGTCGCATTCCCCGGCATCGATGCCGACATGTACAAATGGGCAGATCACGTCGCCGAACTTGAAGCGACCGGAACCAGGGTCGTTCTCAATTCGCGCGAACTGATTTCCCTCTGCTCCGACAAATGGGCCTTCTACCAGCGGCAGCAGGAATTGATGCCGAGCTACGCGATTCCGAGCTATCTGGACATCGACTTCGATGTCCTCAAGGCGAATTGCGGCTTGCCATTCCTGCTGAAGCCTCGCCGCGGCTTTGGCTCCAAGGGCATCGTGACGGTCGAGACTGCGGAGCAGCTTGCCAGGATTGCTCCCGCGACAAAGACAATTTTGATGGCCCAGCCCATCGTCGGACGAGACGACGAGGAATTTACCGTGTCCGCGTTCTGCGACGGACAAGGGAGCTTTTCCGCCTGCATGGCGCTTCGCCGAAAACTCTCCAAGGATGGATACACGGAGAAGGCCGAGGCCGTCGACCACGCCGAGTTCTCCGACGCGATCCGGGATCTGAGCAAGGCGTTTTCGCCGGTCGGGCCGACCAATTTCCAGTTCCGCAAGACTGACACGGGCCTGAAGCTGCTCGAGATCAATCCGAGGATTTCGTCATCGACGTCGATCCGCGCCGCCTTTGGCTACAACGAGGCGCTCATGGCGGTCGACATGGCCATCGAGCAACGACTGCCGGTGCAACCGGACATCAGGCGCGGCAGAGCCGTCCGCTATACCGAGGATTTCATCTTTCATGACCATAGCGTTCATCTCTGACATCCACGGAAATTTCGAGGCGCTGAAAGCGGTTCTTGCCGAGATCGACCGCATGCGCGTCGCGGAGATCGTCTGCGTTGGCGACGTGGTCGGCTATTATTCCCAGGTGAACGAATGCTGCGATGAGCTGAGAAGGCGCGGCATCCCAAGCGTTCTCGGCAACCATGACTGGTATCTCGGCTACGGTGGGTTCTGCACCAGATCCAAGAGCGTGAACGAGTGTCTGGTCTATCAGCGGAAGGTCATCACGTCCGAAAACGTGAACTGGCTGAGGGCCTTTCACCTGCAACTGCAAATGGACACTGTCCGGATCGTCCATGCCGGCTGGGGCGATCCGATCGACGAATACCTGACCGACCCGAGCGAGGACTATTTCGCGCGACTGTCCGGCACACATTTCGTAAGCGGTCATACCCACGTGCAAAGCATCCACCCCTTCGGCGGAAAGACCTATTGCAACCCGGGATCCGTCGGACAACCGCGCGACGGCGATCCGCGAGCCGCGTTCGCAACCTTCGACGGCCAGACCTTCGCGCTGCACCGGGTCGCGTACGACATGCAAAAGGTCTTTGACCGGATGGAGGCCGCGGGATTCCACGACTACTACTATGGCGGACTGAAGACTGGCGCGAAAAATCTCAGGCGGCTCGCAGATTGAGCCTCGCGAACCCGGCGTTGTCCGCTCCTCTCATCAACATGAAAACGTGTGAGCACAAATCATGACATCAAACGATCCGCAGGACGCGCAGAACTTTACCTATGCTGCCCGGGACGAAGTGGCCGCTTACAGCCGGCTGCAGGAGCTGATGAAGACATCGCCGCTGCCTCCGCGTGAATTCCACGCAAATCTCGGCCTGTTCCTCAATCGCCCGTCGCTGGCACGCATCCTCTTCATGCATGACCTTTATTCGATGACCCTGCGCACCCATGGCGTCATCATGGAATTCGGCGTTCGCTGGGGCCAGAACATGGCGCTGTTCACGACCATGCGCCACATCTACGAACCCTACAACATGAGCCGCAAGGTTGTTGGCTTCGATACGTTCGAGGGCTTCCCGTCGGTGGCACCCCAGGACGGCGATTTCGACGGGCTGAAGGTCGGCGGGCTCAGCGTCTCGCCCAATTACGAAGACGTGCTGGCAGACATCCTGTCGGCGCAGGAGAAACTCGCCCCGCGCAGCCACCTCCGCAAGTTCGAGCTGGTCAAGGGCGACGTGACCGAGACCCTTCCCGCGTATCTTGAGAAGCACCCCGAGACGATCATCTCGCTGGCCTAT
The DNA here is from genome assembly GCF_028128715.1 of Bradyrhizobium sp. CCBAU 51745. NCBI lineage: Bacteria > Pseudomonadati > Pseudomonadota > Alphaproteobacteria > Hyphomicrobiales > Nitrobacteraceae > Bradyrhizobium > Bradyrhizobium sp. CCBAU 51745. Next base: position 94,179 of record NZ_LBJP01000004.1, read on the forward strand.
TTCGACCTCGATCTCTACGAACCGACGAAGCGATGCCTCGAGCTCATTCGCCCCTATCTGGCGAAGAACAGCATCGTCGGGTTTGACGAGCTGGTCCTCGCCGAGAATCCGGGCGAAACCCTGGCGTTGCGCGAAGCATGGGGCACCGAGGGCTATCGCATCTGCCGCAGCACGATCTCGCCGCAGCAGAGCTACGTCGTGTTCGAATGAGGCGTCGCTCTCGACGCCTGATCGTTTTCGGATCGACGCACCTTGAGGCCTACGTGTCCTGCTGAACCAGATCGTAATTTTCGGCGATGATCTCGCTCAACTTCGACACCGGGTTGAACATCAAGAGATCGACGATCGACAGATATGGCACATGGGGCTGCCCGAACTGCTCATAGGGAAACGGCCTGGATCGCAGGGCCCTGAATTCGATTCCGCGGGCCCTGAAAGCATCGGCATCATAGAGCTCCAGGCCGCCGATCGCGTTGATGTACTTTTGCGTGCCTTCCGCTTCGCACAATGCGAGCACCCTGTCCTGGAACTTGAGCGAATGATCGATCGGCACCTCGGACGAAATCTTGAAGGCAGTCTTCAAACCGAGATGCGCACAGGTCATCCGCAGCGAATTGAAGAGATAGCGGAATAGATTAGGATCTTGAAAGCCGACAATCTCTTCCAGAAGCGGGAAGGTCTGCTTGAAGAAGGGCGCGGTTCTATAGGCCCCCCGCCATTGATTAAGCAGCTTTGCACGGTCGAACTCGGCCGCCAACTCCCTGTCGCGAATATCAAGCGCGTCCGAGGCCTTCTTCAACGGCAGCGAGAACAACGCGTCTTTGCCGTTGACCAGCATCCGGTTGCGATTGACCCAGCCCTTTTTTACATATTTGACGTTATCGTAGACGATGAAGAGATCGACCGCACCGATGAGCTGATAGTAGCCGATATAGGGAAGAAAATACGGCTGCATGATCGCGAGTTTCATCGTGTGACGCCCTGCTAGCCCCAAATGCGCGCATCGTGGGTATAGGTCGTCGACGTCGCATTGTTGTTGCGCGGCACCACAAGCGGCGCGAAGCAGGCATACGCCTGCATGAAGCGATAGACGCTGTTTCCCATCCCGTCCAACCCGGTCGTCGGCAGCATGCGATTGCCGAGCGCCTCGATCCGGACCGGCCGATTATCCATCGGATAGCACAGCTCCAGGAGCCTGTTCGCTCCGGCCGGAGATATCAGGTTTCCGGCTGGTCCGAAGCAAGTGTTCAGCCGGAGCGCGGCCACCTGGGAATTCGCGCTCTGGAAAGCGGCATCACTTCGGTCGTCCGGGTGCGCAGGCCGAAAGACCATCATCGACTTCATGCCCTGCGCGAGCTCGAGATCGAGCACTGAATCCGTATTGTATCCGAGCACCAGGAGGTCCCAGTTTCCAAGAGTCGGAAGCAAATTCTCCAGACGTGCGATGATGTCGTGACGGATGGTACAATCGTCCTCGAAGACAAGGGCAGGCTCAGTCTGCCCGGCGATCCAGTTCAATATCCGCCACAGCGAAGCGGCGCCGCCAACGGCTCCCCTGGTGAACTGCGAACCGGGCGCGACAAGCCGCATCGCCATCACCTCCTGATCGGTCAGCTCCAGACCATTCGTCGCGGAGAAACGCTCGAAGGCGATTCCGCAGCCTGCATTCCGCTTCAGGAAGTTTTCGAATTTCTCTGGATGGCGATCGAGATTGATGACGAAGTTCTTCATTTGCCAAAAGGACCGTTCGCGGAAGGATGCCCGGAGAGCGCCACTAGAATATTGATTCGCCAGCCGCGGCTAGTGCAAACGCGCCTGTCAATCGCGGATCACGTCGCGCACGAATGCTCCACACAAGTCTCGACCTATATCGATAAGCCGTCACGAACTTGCATCGACAATCAGGACTCGAGATGACTGCCGCAGTCCCGTTTGAATCTCTCACGCCGCTGGCCCGGAGCCCGCTTCATATCGTGCGTCCCAGGTTTCCGAGAACCGAACAGTTCTTGGCCGCTTTCGAGACAGCGCTGGAGACCGGCCAGGTCACGAACAATTCCCGCTGGGTCGTCGAATTCGAGAGGCGCTTGAGCGAGTATCTGGGCGTCCCGACGCTGGTTTTCTGCAACGGCCAGATCGGGATGATGGCCATGCTGAGGGCCGCGGGGATCACCGGCGGCGAAGTGATCGTGCCATCGTTCACGTTCAGCGCAACACCGCATGCGATCAAATGGGTCGGCGCCGAACCGGTCTTTGCCGATATTCTCGACGACCAGACCATGCGTCTCGACCCTGATGACGTCGAGCGCAGGATCACGGACCGAACCGTCGCCATCCTCGCCGTCGACGCTTATGGGATCCCCAGCGATTACGCTTCGCTCGCCGGGATAGCCGAACGCCACAAGCTGAAATTTCTGGTCGATAGCGCCCCCTCTTTCGGAACGCGCATCAATGGGCAGCTGGTGGGAGGCTGCGCGGACGCGCAGATGTTCAGCTTCCACGCCACCAAGGCCTTCGCGACAATGGAAGGCGGTTGCGTCTGCAGCCACGATGCGGAATTGCTCGTGCGCGTCAAGGCGATGCGGAACTTCGGGCAAGTGGACGGCGCCGATTGTCACGAGCCGGGCCTGAACGGGAAAATGCTGGAGATAGCGGCCCTCATCGGCCTCGAGCAACTCAAGACGTTCGAGCAGACCACTGCGACACGCCGACACGCTGTCGAACGCATGCGGACCGGGCTTTGCAAAATTCCCGGTTTGCGCGTGGGGCAAGAGCCCGCAGGCGCGCAAACGAACTGGCTCTATCTTCCTGTCGTCGTCGACGCCAGGGAGTTCGGGCTCGGCCGCGATGCGCTGGCGTCGGCGCTCGAGACGCACAATGTGTTCGTCCGCAAATATTACAGCCCGCCCTGCCACCACATGACCGCCTACACGACGCAGAGGGAAGTGAGTTTGCCGGTGACGGAACGGGTCGCTTACAACGTCATTGCGCTTCCGGTCTACAACGACATGACCGACGAAGAATGCGATCTCGTCGTTTCCGCCATCCGGTACGCGCGCCAACAGGCGCAAAACAGACCGAAGCCTTAGTCGCAGAGCCGCAACCGACCCGAGACCCTCACGAACATAGAAGTCTAGGACATGCAGAAAGTTCTCGTCACTGGAGCCGGAGGCTATATCGGCATTCCTCTGTGCCAGATGCTGGCGCAAAAGGGCTATTCGGTGACTGCGCTCGATCGATGCTTTTTTGGCCGAGATCGATTCATGCAGGCGGCTTCTCACCCGAATATCAAGATGCTCGTCGACGACATCCGCACCGTCGACCCCCAGCAGTTCGAGGGGATGGACGCCGTCATCGATCTGGCCGGACTGAGCAACGACGCCTCCGCCGAAATCGACCCCGAGCTGACGGTCTCGATCAATCACCAGGGCGGCGTTCGCCTGGCTCGCGCGGCCAAGCGGGCCGGCGTGCGCCGCTATGTCTATTCGAGCTCGGCGTCGGTCTACGGCCACGGCCAGGAAGTGTCGCTCAACGAGCACGCCGTCTGTCGCCCGCAGACGCTTTATGCCGAAAGCAAGCTTCACGTCGAGGACGAACTGCGCAAGCTGCAAAGCGACACGTTCGAAACGGTCATTTTGCGCAACAGCACCGTATTCGGCCTGGCTCCGCGCATGCGCTTCGACCTCGCCATCAACGTCATGACGCTCCGCGCCTGGAAGGAGCGGGTGATCTACGTCATGGGAGGCGGCGAGCAGTGGCGGCCGTTCATCCACGTTCATGATGTCTGCCGCGCCCTCATGATGGGCATCGAGAGCGAAGCGTCGGTCGTATCAGGGGAAACGTTCAACGTCGGCAGTGACGATCTCAACTACCAGATCAAACAGCTCGCGAACTTCGTCAAGGACATCATTCCGAACATCGTCACCCACACGATCCCGGATGCGACGGACAAGCGAACCTATAATTTGTCCTTTGCCAAGATCATCCAGCGCCTGAAATTCGATCCATCCTCCCGCGTCCATGAAGGCATCGTGGAGATCAAGCAGGCGCTGGAGCGGGGCACGGTCAGCGGCGACGATCCCACCACCCATACGCTGGGCTGGTACCGGTCCCTGATCGACTGGGAAAAGCGGATCAAGGAGTTGTCGTTCAACGGCAAGATCTTGTGATCGCTCAGGGCACAAGTTCAGGCGGCGGCGAGCGGTCGAGCACGTCGCCCCTGGCGCCTTCAAGCAGATCGACACCATAGGTCTCGACCACGAGCGGCCCGCGCTTGCGCTGCAGCTCGGCGACTCGCGTCACTTGTGTGAAGAGGTCTTTGAGGAAGGGATGGCCTCCGGGCTTGATCTCGTCGACATAGAGCAGCTTGCCCGCGAGCAGCTTCGGATCGGGCTCGGGCATGTTGACCCAGCGAATGCGCTGGTTCTGCTGCACCACGCAAGCCCCGCGCGGCAGATAGAAGGCGAGCCAGCCCGTGGTACCGTAGTCAGGCGTGAGCACGCAGGTTGCGCCATTGCGGACGCGTTCGGCTTCGATATTGGCTGCGAGCTCGCGCCAGCCGACGCCGACGCTGCGCACGGTCGCGTCGCGGCGATAGCCTGAAAGCCAGCCGGTATTGGCCTGCAGGATCAGCGCGGCAAACATCACGATGCCAACAGGCGCGGCCCAGCGCAGGCAGAAATCCACCAGGCGGCGCGCCCGCGGCTTCCACTGTGCAAGGCTGGCGGCGGCCGCGGCGGCGACAATGAACGGCGGATAAACCGGCGCAAACCAGTTGGCCTCGACGCGGGCATGGAGCGAATGCCAGACGAAATAGACCACAATGGTCCAGAACATCGTCTCGATCAGCACGCGCGAGGCCAGCGCGCCGGCCCGGCGCCAGGTCAGCGCATGCAGACCCATCGCACCGAGGATGAAGACCAGCGGCGTTGCGAAAGCGATCTGGGTCGGGATCAACTCGGCAATGAAGACCGGGCGGAAATCCTCGATCCTGGCGCGGCCGAGCTGCTTGACGAACGAGACCCAATGATGATCCGCATTCCACAGGATCACCGGTGAGAACAGCGCCAGCGCGACGAAACCGCCGAGATAGGGCCAGGGCGAGAGGAACCAGCGCCGCAGCTTCGGCACCGCCGCAAGCCAGATCAGGATCGCAGCACCGAAGAACATCGCGGTGTACTTTGACAGCAGCGCCGCGCCGACGGCAGCGCCGACTGCCAGCCACCAGGCACCGCGGCCGGTCTCGAGCACCTTGGCGAGGAAGAACAGCACGAAGCTCGAGGCAACCAGCAGCGGCGCATCCGGCGTCACGATCAGCGTGCCGACCGAGGCCATCATGGTGACGTTGAGCAGGATGGCGCTGGTCGCCGCCACGCGCGCACCGCCAAACAGGATCGCGGCGGTGCGATAGATCGCATAGCTCATCGGCAGCGCGAGCAGGATCGAGACCAGTCGGACGCCGAACGCGGTATCGCCGGCGATCATGGTGCCGGCGCGGATCACGTAAGCCACCATCGGCGGGTGGTCGTAATAACCCCCCGCGAGGTTCTTCGACCACATCCAGTAATAGGCTTCGTCGAAGGTGATCGGCGTCAAGGCGGCCACCACCAGCCGCAAGACGACCAGTGCAAGGATCACCAGCGCCGTGTTACGGACGATCCGCGCGTCAGCCCCGCCCATAGCGGCGCACTATTTCTTGCGCCAGACGAACAGTCCGGACATCGCGTAGTTCCACACCACGCCCATCAGCGCGCCGGCCAAGCCGGCCAGCCACCAGATCGGCTCCTGATCGTAAACCGAGAAGGCGACGCCGACATTGGCGAGCAGGCCGACGCTGCAGACGATGTAGAACATGATCAGGCCGCGCAGGATCGCAAAACCCTTCAGCCGCTGGTCGCGATAGGTGAGGAAGTTGTTCATGATGAAATTGCTGGTCATGGCGACGATCGCGCCGGCGGCCTGCGCCTCCGCGAACGACACCTTGATCAGCTGAAGCGCGATGAACAGCGTGGCGAGATGCACGATGAGGCCGATGCCGCCGACCATCGCGAACAGGATGAAGCGCAGCGAGACGATGTCGTTGGTCAGCTTTGCCAGGACGAGGCCAAGGAAGTCCAGCGCGACCATGGAATCGAGCTTGCTCTCGCCGTGCTGGCGGGCGCCGAAGGTGTAGGGAATTTCGACGGCGCGCAAATTGCCGTGCGCGGTGGCAACGAGGTCGAGCAGAATCTTGAAGCCGTGCACCGACAGTTTCGGCGCCAATTGCTCGAAACGGTCGCGGCGGACCATGAAGAAGCCGCTCATGGGATCAGCGATCTCGACCCGGAGCATCTTCCTGGCGACTTCGGTCGCCAGCGCGCTGGCGCCGGCGCGCTTTTTGTTGAAACCTTCGCTCTTGTAACCCTCGATGTAGCGGCTGCCGACGACGAGGTCGGCCTTATCGCTTGCGAGCAGCAGCAGCATCTTCGGCAGCTGCGTCTCGTCGTGCTGGAGGTCGGCATCGATCACGGCCGCATAAGGCGCGCTCGAGGCCAGGATGCCCTCGATGCAGGCGCCCGAGAGGCCGCGGCGGCCGATACGGCGGATGCAGCGCACGCGGCTGTCTTTCTGCGCCAGCTCGCGCACGACGTCCCAGGTGCCATCGGGCGAATTGTCGTCGACGAACACGACCTCCCAGGCGACGTTAACGAGCGTCGCCTCCAGGCGCCGGTACAGCACGGTGACGTTGTCGCGCTCGTTGAAGGTCGGGACGATAACCGACAGTTCCGGCCCCTCTTGGGCTTGGCTGTGGGCGTCCGGTCTGATCGCTTCATTCATGACGGCAGCGTATATCCGCCGCGTCCAGCGATGCCAAGTTCTTGGGCTATAAGTTCTTGGGCTAGGAGTTCTTGGGCTACAAGCCGAGGTTTTTCAGGGAAACCGCCCCAAAGGGGCCCAAAAATGCCAACGACCCCGGAACGGCGGACCGCGCGTACATCCGGCGCAGGCCCAAGCTATTCCAAGGTCGTTCCAGCGCCGGAGCTTTTGGCTCAACATCGCCGTTAGAGCCTAGATGGGAACGGAAAAGCCTGATTGCAAGGGGCCGAACCCGCCCTTTTTCAGGCCATCATTGATTCGGGACTTCTCGGATCACCGGGCCCCGAGGCGCGGGGGCCACAGGCGCCGCGGGCGCCATGGCGGCGGGGGCCTCGACCTTGGCCGGCTTCGGAGGCTTGCCGTACTGGCCGATCGGCCCGAAGACGACGGCGACCGCCAGCACGACCGCGGCGACGATCGCGCCAAAAATGCCACCGACCGACTCAGACGACATACCAACCCGTCCCCGTTCCAGATGAGCCCTGTCATATCACGGATGAATGCACGGTCGGAAGGGCCAGGGGGCGAGTTGCGAATCGCGAGTAGCGAATGAAGTAAACCATGCCTTCCCGCCCTATTCGCCATTGGCCATTCGCCACTCCCCTACTTCGCCGGCGGCCGGTGCTTGACGTAAGCGGTCACGATGTCCCTCTGCGCCGACTCCACCGCCCTGTTCGCGGTCGCGAGATGGGCGCCGGAATCGATATCAGGATATTGCGTGGTGAGATAATCGAGCAGCGCGACCCGGTAATATTGCCGCTCCGATGGACAGGCCCCCGCAACAGAGCGGCCGAACTCCTGCTCCGACAGGCCCTGATTGGAGTCGCGCGAATACTCGCGCGCCAGGCAATGCCAGTAATCGTCGCGGCCCTGCATCGCGAGCTTCTGTGCGCCCTTTGCATCGTCATCATCTGCCCTCACAGAATGTGTGGCAGCAGATGTCATCATGACGAGCGCCGCTCCCAGCATCAGCATCCGCATCTTGTTCTCCTTTTTGTGCAGATCGCGGGGCAAGCTTAGACGGGATGCGACAACTGGCCAATCACTTCTGGTTTGAATAGGATGCAGCTCTCCCCTTCCCGTCGATGCGAGATCCTCCCGTGGCCAAAGCAAAAACCGCGACCAAAAAATCCGGCAACATCTACATCGGCATCGGCGGCTGGACCTTCGAGCCCTGGCGCGGCGTGTTCTATCCGGAGAAGCTGACGCAGGCGAAGGAGCTGTCCTATGCTGCCTCGAAGCTGACCTCGATCGAGATCAACGGCACCTATTACGGCTCGCAGAAGCCGGAGAGCTTTCGCAAATGGGCGAGCGAAGTGCCTGAGGGCTTTGTATTCTCGGTGAAGGGGCCGCGCTTTGCCACCAACCGCCGCGTGCTGGCCGAGGCCGGCGATTCCATCAAGCGCTTCTATGATTCCGGCGTGCTGGAACTCGGCGACCATCTCGGCCCCGCGCTGTGGCAGTTCGCGCCGACCAAGAAATTCGACGGCGCCGATTTCGGCAAGTTTCTGGAGCTGCTGCCGCGCAAGCTCGAGGGGCGCGCGCTGCGCCACGTGGTGGAAGTGCGCCATGACAGTTTTTGCACGCCTGACTTCATCGCCCTGATCCGCGAGTTCGAGACGCCCGTCGTGTTTGCCGAACACGGCAAATACCCCGCGATTGCCGATGTCGCCGGCGATTTCGTCTACGCCCGGCTTCAAAAGGGCAATGACGAGATCAAAACCTGCTATCCACCGAAGCAGCTCGACGCCTGGGCCGCACGCTTCAAGGCCTGGGCCCAGGGAAGTGAACCCGACGACCTGCCGAAAGTTGACAAGACCGAGCCGAAAAAGGAACCGCGCGACGTGTTCGCCTATGTCATCCACGAGGGCAAGGTACGCGCGCCGCACGGCGCCATGGAACTGATCGCACGGGTGAGTTGAGGAGGCTCCATGGCCAAGGCGAAGAAGCTCTTCACCATCGGCTACGAGCAAACGCCGCCGAAGGCCGTGCTGGATGAGCTCGAGCAGGCCGGCGTCAAGCTCGTGGTCGACGTGCGCGCGGTGACGTCGTCACGGCGGCCGGGCTTTTCCAAGAAGCAGCTCGCCGCAGGCCTCGATGAGCGCGGCATCGCCTATGTGCATCTTGCCGCATTGGGCACGCCAAAGGAAGGCCGCCTCGCTGCGCGCAGTGGCCAGTACGATGTGCTGGAGAAAATCTTCTCGAAGCACCTGAAGACGCCGGAGGCGAAAGAGCAGATGGATGAGCTCTCGGCCCTCGTGAAGAAGGCCGGCCCGGTCTGCCTGCTGTGCTATGAGCGCGACCACACCCATTGCCACCGCCAGATGATCGCGGAGATCATCGAGGAACGCGACGGGGTTGCGGTGAAGAATTTGGCGGGGCGGCAGGTGTAGCAGCAGCTGTAGCCGTCACCCTGAGGTGCCGTAGCGAAGCGGAGGCCTCGAAGGGCGGCGGCGTGCCACAGTCGCGGCGACACCTCGGCCGTACATCCTTCGAGGCTCGCAAGGGCTCGCACCTCAGGATGACGGGTCTATCATCGGCGCTTGGCGCGGAGAGCCTACCCCTGCCCCGCCAGCCTGAACGTCCCCTCCATCATCTGCACGCAGGCACCGCCGACATGGGCGGAGAGGATCTTGCCGTCGCGCTTGACGACGCGCGTCTGCAGGATGCTGGGGCGACCCATGTCAAAGCCCTGGCCGACGGTGAGCTTCAACTCGCCGTCCCCGACAGGATCGAGAGCGGCGAACAGCGCGGCTGCGGCGACCGTTGCGCTGCCGGTGGCGGGATCTTCGGCGAGACCGCCGGCGCCGCGCATGAACATGCGCGCCTGCCGCTCGCACGGCGCCTCCGAGGCGGGCACATCGCTTGTGTAGAACCACACCGAGCGGGCGTCGTCGCGCGGCAAGATCCTGCCGAACGCGGCCGCGTCGGGCCTTGCCCGCTTGAGCGCCTCACGCGACACCACCTCGGCCACCAGAAACGGCGTTCCGACGCCGACGACTTGCGGTGCATGATGTTCGGTCCTGATGTCGTCGGCCGCGAGCGAGATGCAGGCCGCAACATCAGCGGCGGACACTTCCGCCCATCGGGACAGCGGCTGCGGCGCCGTCAGCTCGGTGCTGATGACCCGCCCCTGCTCGCGAAAAATGTCGATCGGCACGAGGCCCGCCTTCTCCTCGAACCGCAAACGCGACTTCGGCTCCCTCGCAAGGCTCGCCAGCACGAAGGAGGTGCCGACATTGGGATGCCCCGCGAACGGCATCTCCCTCACCGGCGTGAAAATGCGAACCTCGGCGTCGTTGTCCCGGTCGCGCGGCGGCAGCACGAAGGTCGTCTCGGAATAATTGAACTCGGTCGCGATCGCCTGCATCTGCTGCGTCGAGAGCCCGGCAGCATCGAGCACCACGGCGAGCTGGTTGCCGCCGAAGGCGCGGTCGGTGAACACGTCGACAGTGATGTAGCGGCGCTGCATGGTGCTTCCTCACGCTAACGGCGGCGGCAACCCGCGCCGCCTCGCGCAGCACTCTACAAGCGCGAAACATCGCTCGTCATGCCCCAAAATTGAGAGCAATCGGAGCAATCACGCTCGCTCGTCAGAAGCGGAAAAGGGGTCGCGGCGATGCCAGCACCTGCGCGCGCTCGCGCTCGTCGACGATGAGCGTGTCGAGAAATTGCCGGTTCTTGGCGTAAGTCTGCGTCGCCTCGAACTGCGTGTGCGGCCAGTCGCTGCCCCACAGCAGGCGATCGAGCCCGTAGGCACTGCGAAGCAGCGGATAGGCCTCCTTGGCAAAGCTCTCGCCCGCTGCGCCGTTGCGATACGGCGCAGAGATCTTGACCCACACGTTCTTCGTCGCCGCTAGCTTCAGCACGGATTGAAAGCCGGGATCTGCGACGCCGAGCTTGGGATCCGGCAGCGCAAAATGATCGAGCACGACGGTGACGCCGAGATCGAGCAGACGCGGGGTGAGCACGGCGAGATCCGACGCGTTGCGCTGGATCTCGACCTGCCAGCCCATCGCCTTCACGTTGGCGAGCAGTCCCTTCCATTCGCTTGCCGAAAGGTCAGGCAAGGGCTGGCCGACGAGATTGAGGCGGATGCCGACTACGCCGGCACGATCGAGTTCACGCAGCTCCTCGGCGGGCATGGCAGGATCGACGACGGCAATGCCGCGCAGGCGGCCGGCCGTCTGCTTCAGGCAATCGACGAGATAGGAATTGTCGGTGCCGAGGAAGCTCGGCTGCACCAGCACGCCATTGCTGATGCCGCTGTGGTCGAGCTGTTCCAGATACAGCGACAGCGGCGCGTCGTAGTCGGGCGCATAGCGCCGGCCCGGCGCGAGCTTCAGTCCGCGGTGGAAGACATGGGCGTGGGTGTCGATCACAGGCATCGTCGCCTCACCTGCCGCTTTGCCCGCAGCCGCGATGGCCGCCAGGGCTGCGGCGCCCGCGCTGAATTGGCGGCGCGTCATGCCGCGTTCGGTTATCTTCATGTTGATTACTCCTCATTCCCGTCAAACGCGCGCGGCCGCAGCCTGCTCGAACACCTTGCCGCGGGTTTCGGGCAGCAGCAGAACCGCGATCAGCACCAGCGAATAGGCGAACGCGGCGTCGATGCCGATCGCGGGCCCAAGGCCGATGTGATCGCTGAGAAAGCCGACCAGGAAGGGGAACGCGGCGGAGACCACGCGGCCGAAATTGTAGCAGAAGCCGACACCGGTGCCGCGGACGCCGGCCGGATAGAGTTCGCTGAACAGCGCCGCCATGCTCGCGGGGATGCCGGCCGAGAAGAAGCCGAGCGGAAAGCCGAGCACCAGCATCTGGCCGTTGCTCAGCGGCGCAAAGATATAGACCAGCACGGTGGCGATGCAGGCGCTGGCGAAGAACGCCACGTTCGCGCGGCGGCCGATGCGGTCGCTGACGATCCCGCTGGCGACACAGCCGCAGAAGAAGGCGATGATGATGACGGCGAGATATCCGCTGGACCCGAGCACCGAGAGGTGCCGCACTTCCCGCAAGTAAGTCGGCAGGAACGTCGTCAGCGCGGCATAGCCGCCATGGGCGCCGATGCCGAACAGACCGCCGACCAGGGTCGAGCGCAGCACGTCGCGGTGGAAGATGCCTGATAGCGTCGCGAAGAACGGCACCTCTGCGTCCCTGGCGACAGCGCGCGGCGGCTCCTTCAGCCCGCGGCGGATGAAGATGATGAGCAGCGCCGGCAACAATCCGATCGCGAACAGGATCCGCCAGGCGATATCGGCCGGCGCATAGGTGAACACCAGCGCGGACAGCAGCACGGCCGCGCCCCAGCCCACGGCCCAGGCGCTCTGCACCGTGCCGAGCGCCTTGCCCCGATGCTCGGGGCGGATGATCTCGGCCATCAGCACCGCGCCGCAGGCCCATTCAGCGCCGAAGCCGAGGCCCTGGATCGCCTTGAGCACCAGGAGCTGGGTGTAGCTCATCGCGAATGCTGATGCGAAGGTCGCAAGCGCGAAGGTCGCGACCGTGATCTGGAGCGCCTTGACGCGACCGAAACGATCGCCGAGCGCGCCGCCGAGCCAGCCGCCGAACGCGCCGAAGAACAGGGTGACCGAGCCGAGCAGGCCCGCATCGGCCTTGCTGATGCCGAAGGCGGCGATCAGCGCGGGAATGGCAAGACCGAACATCTGGACGTCGAGCGCATCGAGCGCCCAGCCGCCAAAGCTTGCCCAGAAGGTGCGCCGCTCCAGCGGCGAGCTTTCACTGTACCAGTTCGACATGTTTCCTACCCCTGTACGCGTTTATTGCTTGGTGTCGTTGAAGGCCGCCATCACCGGATCTCGGCGTGGTAGCGGAAGCGATCCGCCGGCCCGCGCGAGCGGCGCCATTCGATCGGCCGCCGTTCCAGGTCGAGTGCGAGGCGCTCGATCACGATCAGCGGTGCGTGCGCCTCGAGGCGCAACAGCCGGGCCTGCATTTCGTTGGCTGTCTCGACCGTCAAAACTTCTTCGGCGGAAACCACGACCTCGCCGCAGCGCTCTTCGTAGAGCGGATACAGAAGGTCGCCGAACTCGGCGGTGTCGATTTCGAGAATTGGCGCAAAGCGCGATTGCTGCAGCCAGATTTCCTCGGCGAGCAGCGGCACATCATCGAGCAGCCGCAGGCGCGACAGGCTGATCACGGGTTCGCCGACGGGAATGCGCAGCGCGGAGGCGACCGCCGTCGTCGCTGGCACGCTCTTGCGCCTGAGGATGCGGCTCTTCGGCACGCGCCGCTCGCCGCTTTGGGACTGGAAACGGAAGAAGCGGAACAGCGAGGAGTTGAAGCGGGCGCGGCGCACGAAGGTGCCGCGGCCCTGCTGCCGCTCCAGCACGGCATCCGCGACGAGCTGGTCGATCGCCTTGCGCACCGTGCCGATGGCGACGCCGTAATGCGCCGCCAACTCGGCCTCCGATGGGATGGGCTCGCCCGGCCGCCATTCATTGCGGTTGATCCGCGCGGCGAGGTCGTCGCGCAGGAGCTGGTAGCGTGGCAGGCGGTCGTCGCGCGGGGCCGGATTCATATAGTCATATAGATGACTAGATGAGATAGGAGTCAAGCGCTACTAAAATACCGCATGCGGCAGATCCGAAGCCGGGCTGGATATTTCAGCACGCGCCTGCAAAGAAACGCGAGCGATCCCCTCACCCCAATTGAAACACGGCGACCGGCTGTTCATAGCCGCGCACCGTGACCTCGCCGAGCGCGACCGCATCCTCGCCGTCTTCACCCAGCGCCTCGCGCACGGACGCCGAGATCAGGAGCTGCGAACCAAACTCTTTATTGAGCGCCTCGAGCCGCGATGCGAAGTTCACGGTGTCGCCGATCACGGTATATTCCTTGCGCCTGGGCGATCCGATATTGCCCGCGACGACCTCGCCGAAATGGATGCCGATGCCGATGCGCAGCGGCCAGCTCGTCTGCGCGTTGATGTGATCCATCGCGATCAGCATCTCGCGGCCCGCGGCGACTGCGCGATGCGCGGCATCGGAGGCCTCCAGGGGTGCGCCGAACAGCGCCAGAAAGCCATCGCCGAGAAACTTGTTCACGATGCCGCCATGGCGGTCGAGAATATCGACCAGCACGGCGAAAGCGCCGTCGAGCCGGTCGACGACCTCCTGCGGGGTGCGCGACTGGGCGCCGGCGGTGAAGCCGCGGAAATCGACGAACATCACGGCGACGCGCCTGATATCGCCGGCGACGCTGGTCCCCTCCGCCATCAGCCGCTCGACCACCTGCGGCGAGACGTGCTGGCCGAACAGATTGGTCACCCGGTCGCGCGCGGTCGCCGCCGCGATGCTCGCGCCAAATTGCCGCCGCAACTGCGCGCCGACGGAGCCCGCGAGCACGCCGCAGAGCAGGATGACCGCGCTGCGCACGGTGTGGAAGTAGATCAAGGGTTCGCCGGCGTCGTTCGCCGAATTGAAATACAGCGCGACCGCCAGCAGTTCGCTCGCTGCGACAAATCCCGTGAAGGTGGACAGCCAGAAATCGAGCCGCAGCGTCGAAAGGATGACGAAGATGAAATAGACGAACGGCAGTACGAAGCCGAGCGCTGGCCCAGCGCCCATGCTGCGGATCTGCAGGATCAGGATCAGCGTCGGCGACGAGGTCTCGATAAAGGCGCCGATATAGCGCCTGATGACCGGCAGGTCGCGATCAAGCTTGAGGTTTCGCCTGATCTGGCTGTGGACCCAGACCTCGAACAGCAGGAAGCCTATCACAAGGCCGTATTCGCGGACCATGCCGTCCGTCCCGCGCCAGATCCGGTTCGCGATGGCAGGGTCGATCAGGAAAGTCGCCGTGAGCAAGACCAGCATGACGAGGCCCGTGGCGATCAGCGCCTGCACCCGCAGGAGCTCGGTCCGCAGCACTTCGCGGGTCAACTCGCGCTCGAACTCCTCCGACAAGACGGCTCTGCGCCGGGCTCTCAAGAAGCTGACCATTATTCCCCCGGGTCATTCCGGGGCGATGCGACAGCATCGAACCCGGAATCTCGAGATTCCGGGTTCACGCTTCGCGTGCCCCGGAATGACCTCAGCTATTGTGCCTCAATCCAGCGTGCGGCGGAAGCGCGTCACGGCGATGGTCATGGCCACCAGCATCAAGATGGCCAGCGCCAACGTATCGAACCGCAAATTCGGCATGGTGGCGCCCTTCAGCATGATGGCCCGGACGATGCGAATGTAGTGCGTCAGCGGCAGGCATTCGCCGATATATTGCGCCCAGGCCGGCATCCCCGCGAACGGGAACATGAAGCCGGACAAGAGAATGCTCGGCAGGAAGAACATGAACGACATCTGGATTGCCTGCAGTTGATTCTGCGCGATGGTGGAGAACGTGTAGCCGATCGCGAGATTTGCAGCGATGAAAAGGGTCGAAAGTCCCGCCAGAAGGAACAGATTGCCCAGCACCGGCACGCCGAACAGGAACACTCCGATATTGACGATCAGGAAGGCCTGGACGAAGCCGACCAGGATGTAGGGAACGATCTTGCCGATCATCACCTCGACCGGCTTGATCGGCATCGACAGGAGGCTCTCCATGGTGCCGCGTTCGATCTCGCGCGTCACCGACAGCGCCGTGAAGATCAGCATCGTCATGGTGAGAATGGTGCCGACAAGTCCCGGCACGATGTTGAGCCGCGATTCCGCCGCCGGATTGTAGCGCGCATGGGCGCGGATCTCGAACGGCATCGCCGGGGGATCGCCGATATAGAGATCGTGCGCGAGTGCGGTCTGCACGATCATGCCGAGCGAGCCGAGTGCGGAGCTTGCGGCGACCGGATCGGTTGCGTCGGCTGCAACCAGCAGCGCCGGCTTGTCGCCCCGCCGCACCGCGCGCTCGAAGCCGCGCGGGATCTCGACGCCGAACAGCACTTTGCCGGACTTCAGCAAATTGTCGAACTCGTCGACGTCGTGCACTTCGTAGACGAAGCGAAAATAGGCGGTATTCTCCAACGCCTTCAGGATCGAACGGGCAAGGTCCGAGTCCTCCTGCAGCAGCACCGCGCTCGGCAGATGGTGCGGCGTGGTGTTGATGGCATAGCCGAACAGCAGAAGCTGCATCACCGGGATGGCTATGATCATCGCGAACGAGACGCGGTCCCGCCGAAGCTGAATGAACTCCTTGGCCATCATGGCATAGGATCGACGCCAGAAGCCGAAGCGGTCGCGGATCTCCCGTGCAAGGCCGGTTGTCTGGACAGTGCTCATTGGAAATTGTCCTTGGAGCGGCCCATCAACTCGATGAAGACGTCCTCCAGCGACGGCGCCGATTTCTGCCAGTGCAGCTCACCCTTCTCGCGCCACGGCGCGATGCTGGCTTCGAGGGCGGCGATGTCGCGGCCCGAGACGTGCAGCGAGGTGCCGAACGGCGCCACCATGTCGATCCCGGGCTTGCCGGCAAGCTGGGCCGCGAGGCCGTTCAACTCGCCGGTGACAGTGTAGGTCACTAGCGCGGACTTCGCGATCACCTCGTCGACCGTGCCGTGCGTCAGGAGATGGCCATAGGCGATATAGGCGATCTCGTGACAGCGCTCGGCCTCGTCCATGTAATGGGTCGAGACCAGCACGGTGAGGCCACCGGCGGCGAGCGCATGGATCTCGTTCCAGAAATCGCGCCGCGCCTTCGGATCGACGCCCGCGGTCGGCTCATCGAGCAGCAGCAATTCCGGATTGGGCAGCGTGCAGGCCCCCAATGCAAGGCGCTGCTTCCAGCCGCCGGAGAGTTCGCCCGCGAGCTGCTCCTCGCGGCCCGAGAGGCCAAGCCGCCTGATCATGTCGCGCGCAGCCCCGCGCGCGTCGTCAAGGCCATAAAGCCGCGCAACGAATTCGAGGTTCTCGCGCACGGAGAGATCCTGGTAGAGGCTGAAGCGTTGCGTCATGTAGCCGACCTTGCGCTTGATCTTTTCGGCATCGCGCAGGATGTCGTAGCCGAGACAGGTGCCTTCGCCGCTGTCGGGCGTCAGCAGGCCGCAGAGGATGCGGATGGTCGTGGTCTTGCCCGAGCCGTTCGGCCCGAGGAAGCCGTAGATCGAGCCGCGCTTCACCTGCATCGACAGGTCGTGCACGACCTCGCGGCCGCCAAACGACTTGGTCAGGCCCTTGACGTCGATCGCGATGTCGTTCGCACCGTTCATCGCTTGTCCGCCACCGGAGTCTTGAAATCAAGATTCTTGGGGTTGAGATAGACGTCGATCGGCTGCCCCACCCGCAAGGCATCGGGCCGCGACGGTCGCGCCTGGACCAGATAGACGAGCTTGTTGCGCTCTTCGAGGCTGTAGATCACGGGCGGGGTGTACTCGGCCGTGGTCGCGATGAAGTAGATCTTGGCGGTGAGATCGGCCGCGCAATTGTCGCAGGCGATCCGCACCGTGTCGCCGATCGACAGCTTCGGCAGTTCCGTTTCCGGCACGAAGAAGCGCAGCTTCATGTTGCCGGGCGGCATGATCGAGAGCACCGGCCGCTGCGCCGCCACCATCTCCCCCTCGCGGAAATAGATCTGCTGGATGGTGCCTGCAACAGGCGCAAAACCCTTGCGGCGCGCTAGTCGCGTCTCCGAGGTTGCCACCCGCGCTTCCGCGACACGCAGCGACGACACGGCGGAATCGAGATTGGCTTGCGTGCCCGAACCGGTCTTGCTCAGCGAGGCTGCGCGATCATAGGTCTGCTGCGCATTGGCCAGTGTCGCCTTGTTCTGGTTGAGATCAGCGAGCTGGAGATCATCATCGACGGAATAGAGCTGCTCGCCGACCCTGACCTCGTCACCCTCCCGGACATTCAGCTTCGTTACCCGCCCGGCTTCATCCGGGCTGACATAGATCATGTCGGCCTCGACCCAGCCCTGGAAACCGGGATCGCGCTTCTCGTTGCAGCCGGCAAGTCCGGTTGCGAGCATGGCGGCCAATGCGGCTGCAAAAATCCTTCGTGACGACGTCATGTCGTCCTCCGTTCGCCAAAAATCAAATCGAGATGGACACGCAGCATCTCTTGCGCGTCGAGCGGCGCGTGCCGCGCAAACAGGCTTTGCCAGATCACCGCGATCATCGCCGGCGCGATCAGGATCTGCGGATAGCGCGCGAGCTTTGCCTGTTGGATCTCGCCACGGGCAATGCCGAGCTCGATCAGCGCGCGCATGCCGGCCATCCCCCGCGAGACCACCTCGCGGTAGTAGAAGTCCGCCACCGCCGGAAAGCGGGGCCCCTCCGCCACGATCAGGCGGACGAGATCGCCGCGCCTCGTGCCGATCACCTCTTTGAGAAAATTGCCGGCAAAGGTTTCGATCAGATCGCGCACCGAGCCCGTCGGCGGCGGCAGCGCGTTCAGCTTCGCCACCACCGGCACGATGACGGTGCGCACCAGCTCCTCGAACATCGATTCCTTGTCCTTGAAGTGCAGGTAGATCGTGCCCTTCGCCACGCCGGCGCGCCTGGCGATGTCGTCGAGCCGCGTCGCGGCAAAGCCCCGCGTGATGAACTCCTCCATCGCCGCCGCGACGATCGCATCGCGCCGCTCCGCCGCGCGCGTGGCCCGGTTCGACACCGGCGCGGCTTCGTCGCCGGCTTCCGGATTGCGCGTCTCTGCTTTGGCCGTAGCCGCTTTGGTGAGCTTCTTTGTCATGCTAAGTTTATGACTGACTAGTCAGTCAATGTCAATGAGGCCTGGGCCATTCCGCGACACAACGAATTAGCATTGACTAATGCATTAGTGTTCGCTAATTGATCGACATGATCGAAGCCGCCCCCAATCCCGTCACCGCCGTGATGCGCGCCCTCGCCGATCCGACCCGACGCGCGGTGTTCGAGCGCGTGTTCGACAGCAAGGAGATCAGCGTCGCCGAGCTGACGCGCGGCAGCGGGGTGACGCAGGGCGCGATCTCGCAACATCTGAAATCGCTGAAGCAGGCGGGCCTCGTCGCCGAGCGCGCCGAAGGCCGCAACGTCTATTACCGCGCTGCGCCGCAAGGACTCGAACCGCTTGTGACCTGGATCGATCATTACGGTGTCTTCTGGCGCGAGCGCCTCCAGAACCTGCGTGACCTCTTGAAGGAGATCGACCCGTGAGTGCAGCCGCGCTGAAAGCCGAAACCAAAGATATCGTGATGGACGAGGTGCTCCCTCACGCGCCGGAGACGGTCTGGAAGGTGCTGACATCTGCCCAGCTGATCGCACGCTGGCTGATGCCGCCGACCGGCTTCGAGGCTGTCGAAGGCAATGTCTTCACCTACCAGACCAAGCCGGGCGGCCACTGGGACGGCGTCATCCATTGCCGCGTTCTGGAAGTCGTCCCTAACAGGCGTCTGGTCTACGCCTGGAAGGGCGGCGACGAGCGTAACGTTGGCTACGGCGCGCCGCTCGACACTGTCGTGACCTGGTCCCTCACCCCCGTCGAAGCCGGCACGCGCATTCAGCTGGTTCATGCCGGCTTCGTCATGCCGAGGAACGACAGTGCTTACACCGTCATGAGTGGCGGCTGGAAGAAGGTGATCCGGCAGCTCGACGAAATCAGCGGCGAAGACAGTTGAGGAGTTATTGCGATGACCAAGCCCTATACCGGCGGCTGCGCCTGCGGCGCGATCCGCTATTCAGTCGTCGGCGAGCCCATGTTCTCCAATCATTGCCAATGCCGGGACTGCCAGCGCGAAAGCGGCACCGGCCACGGCTCCTACGCCACCTTCCCGCGCGCCGGCGTCACGGTGACGGGCAAGGCCAAGACATGGGACATGACCGGCGACAGCGGCAACGTGAAGACGCGCGCCTTCTGCCCTGAATGCGGCGTCGCTGTCTACATGACCTTCAAGGTCATGCCCGACATCTTCACCATCCGCGCCGCCAGCCTCGACGAGCCCACCCGCTACAAGCCGCAAGCGGTCACCTACGCGGTGCGTGCGTATGACTGGGATCCTCTCGATTCCGGCCTGACGAAATTCGAGAGGATGCCGCCCGGTTGAGGCGCTCGAACACGCTTTAGCCAAAGTCGAGCACCATGCGGCCGTCGATCTTGCCAGCCTTCATCCGCTCGAACACGTCGTTGATTTGCGAAAGCGGCACTTTCGTCACCTCGGCTTTCACCTTGCCGTCGGCAGCGAACGCAATGGCCTCGTCGAGATCCCTGCGGGTCCCGACGATGGAGCCGCGCACGGTGATGCGCTTGAGCACGACATCGAAGATCGGCGTCGGGAATTCGCCCGGCGGCAGGCCGACGAGGCTGACGGTGCCCTTCCGCCGCACCAGCTTCAACGCCTGCGCGAACGCGGCAGTCGACACCGCCGTGACCAGCACGCCGTGAGCCCCGCCGCCGGTCGCCGTCAGCACCTTGTCCACGGCGTCTTTTGCGAGCGCGTTGACCGCAAGATCGGCGCCAGCCTCGCGCGCGAGCTTCAGCTTGTCCTCGGCGATATCGACGGCCGCGACCTTGAGCCCCATCGCCTTGGCGTACTGGATCGCGACATGGCCGAGCCCACCGACGCCCGAGATCGCAACCCACTCCCCGGGTCGCGCGTCCGTCTCCTTCAATCCCTTGTAGGTGGTGACGCCGGCGCAGAGGATCGGCGCCACGGCCGCGAAGTCGATCGTGGCCGGCAGCCTTGCCGCGAAGGCCGCCGAGGCGATGACATATTCGGCAAAGCCGCCGTTCACGCTGTAGCCGGTGTTGTGCTGATGCTCGCACAGCGTCTCCCAGCCGGTCTCGCAATATTCGCAACTCATGCAGGCGTCGTGCAGCCAGGCGACGCCGACGGCATCGCCGACCTTCAGATTTTTGACGCCGGGCCCGAGCGCCGCGACGATGCCGGCGGCTTCATGGCCGGGAATGAACGGCGGCACCGGCTTGACCGGCCAGTCGCCCGAAGCGGCGTGCAGGTCGGTGTGGCAAACGCCGCAGGCCTTTACCTTGACCAGGACTTCACCGGGACCGGGCTGCGGTACCGGTACATCCTCAATCACCAGCGGCTTGCCGAATTGTTTGACAACAGCGGCTTTCATGGTCGGCATTGCTCTGCTCCATTGCATGACGCAAGCAGACTAGCAATGCCGCACAGCTCTCACTTGATTGGAGTCAAACAACGCAGGTTTATTGGTCGCGTGGCGGAGCGCAGAGCGCGCGCGGCAGCGAAGAGCGCGCCTGGCAGCGAAGAGCGCACCTGGCGTCAGCTATGGAACTTCAATCCGTCGACGATCTTATCGATCAGCTTCCGCTCGGCGCGCATTGCGATGCCGACGAGATTGAGATCGCCGCGCGCGACCGCCCTCACGACCTCGCGATTGGCGGCATCATGCGTGGTCTTGAACATGTCCTCGGTATAGACCGCCGGCCTGACGTTGCGCGTGAGCGCACGATCGAGTGCGCGCGACAACGCCGGGCCATCCGCACCATAGATCAGGATCGGCTGGCCGATCAGCGCAAGATACTTCGTGCTTGAAGCGTCCTCGTAGGCCTCGCCGATGCACTCCGGAAAGGCAGCCGCGACGCCGCTTGTCAGGAATGACGCAACATTGAGCTTCTGCCAGGCCTGGAGGTCGTTGCGAATGACAACGGCAATCTTGGTATCGAACTGCATGAATTCTCCCGCGCACATCCAAACATCTGGCAAGCGCCTGGAAAGAAAAGAAAATCCCGAGCGCTGCGACTGGTGATGAAATGTAACGCGAATTCTCCGAGCGATCACAGCGCAGAAATTTCAATGCGGGATGCGATCGGCTATGCTTCTCTCCGCCGGTCAAGTCGGATATACGTCGATGCCCTGTCACTGAACTGACATAAAGCTACCAATGTCCGAAACCGGCGCCATCAAGCGAGCACTCGAACCGGTGCGGCGTCTCGCCGGGTCAAACGATCAGCACGTTGCAATCAAGAACGCCGCGGCTTCCGCTGCGGAACAAAAACCTGGTTCCAAAATCTCCGACATCGAGCCCCCGCGCAGTGGACCACGTCCCGCCGGCCTGCCCGCCGAGGATATCGGCGCCGAAGCGACGACGCCGGATGTCTCTTCGCCCCGCGATGTTGCGCCTCACGCGAGCGAAATCGAACTCAAGCTGCTCGTGGCTTCCGATCGTCTGGCGGATTTCAACAATGCGCCGATCATCGCAGCGAATGCGCGCAACAAGGGGACGCGCAAGCATCTCAAGGCTGTCTACTACGATACGCCCAAGCGCGCGCTTCGGCGTGACGGATTCAGCTTCAGGGTGCGCCAAAGCGGCACGCGATTCACGCAGACCGTGAAAACGGAATCCAGCAACGATCCGCTGCGACGTGGCGAGTGGGAGGCAGCCGTGCCGTCGATGGCGCCCGACATCGCGCTGGCCATGCCGCTGGTGTCGGACAAGCTGCGCACTGAGCTGGAGCGTCACCCGGTCGAAGCCGTCTTCGGCAGCGACATCCACCGGCATCAGCGCCTCGTCGACTTGCCGTCGGGCACGGTCGAACTCGCCTTTGATCATGGCCATCTGACCGCAGGCGATCGCTCGTTGCCGGTCAGCGAGATCGAGCTGGAGCTCAAGAGCGGCAGCCCGTCCGCGATCTGGGAGCTCGCACTGCGGCTCGCCGAGCATGGTTCCGTGAAACCGTCGATCCGGACAAAATCGGCGCGCGGATTTGACCTCGCGGCCGATGCGCCGCCGCGGACCCCGAAGCCGCCGAAGCTTCGTCTCGATCCATCGATCTCGCTCGACGAAGCCTTCGCCGAGATCCTGCGATCCTGTCTGTTGCATTTGCTCCAGTCGTTGCCCCTAGCCGAGGACGGTCGCGACCCCGAGGGGATGCACCAGCTTCGCGTCGCGCTGCGCCGCCTGCGCTCCGCGCTCGACCTGATGCGGTCGGTGGTATCGCTTGCCAAGCTCGACCTGATGCGCGCTGAAGCAAAATGGCTTGCGGGATGTCTCGCCGGCGCGCGTGACTGGGACGTGTTCCGGCAGGAGACGTTGCGAACCGTCGCGGACGGCTGTCCGTCGGTCACCGGCTTCGACACGCTCGGCGCGCTCGCAGACGAACGTCGCGCAGCCTGTTACGATGCGGCCCGCCTCGCCCTCGCCGACCGACGCTGCCAGTATTTCGTGATCGGGCTCGGCGCCTTTATCGAAGCGCGCGGCTGGCGCAGCGACGTTGCTCCCGAAGGCCTGGCGCAACTGGCGGAGCCGGCGATCAACTTCGCACGCAACATCCTGTCGGCGCAGCATGCCAAGGTGCTGAAGCGCGGCCGCAGATTCAAATCGCTGACGACCGAGCAACGGCACCGCGTCCGCCTCGCCGCGAAGAAGCTGCGCTACTTCGCCGACTTCCTGCTGCCGCTCTGCGGGCACGGCAAATCCGCAAAGCGCTTCTCGCGCAAGCTCGCGGATCTCCAGCAGGAGCTCGGAATCTACAACGACATGGCGACGACGTCGTCGCTGCTCGCCGACGTCAATGCCGGCGCGATCGGCAGCAGCATGGCCGCGGCGGCGATCACGGGCTGGCAGGCCCATGCGACGGTCGGCGTCAAAGCGCGGCTGCTAAAGGCCTGGTCGGAATTCGCTGGGGCCAAGGTGCCCTGGTCAGTGGACGCGGCGGAGCAGCCGATCAAGCTGGTGCGAACCAGCGCGGGCTGGCTGCGCTAACGGCAGTTCGATCCTTGATTAGCCTTTGGCGTCGCACGCCCAGGCCCGGATCACGCATTCCTTGCCGCCATATTTGTAGCATTCGCGGGTCGCGGCATTGAGCGAGGCCGAGATCTTCGGCTTCACGGCGTAGCCATAGGCGCCACAGGGATTGGTCATGTCGACTGACATGGCCGCACAGGCCCGCCTCATCGTCACTGTCGTGCATTCGCCCTTGCACTGCTTTTGAGCGGCGGCACGGGCCTCGTGCTCGGCGCCGTAATCATAGGCCTGGCCATACGCGCCGCACTTGCCAACGGCAAGGGCGCCGGCCGCATGAGCCTCGGTTATATGACGGGCGCCGGCGACACAGACCGACAGCGCAAAGAAAAACATCGCGCAACGGCGCGCGACGACGGTCGTAACCATGGAAAAAACCCCTCACCCCCAAGGCAAGCGGCGGCAACTCTAAGCGGCGGTCGTTTCCAGATGGTGAATGGGTGGTTGAAGCCATGACGGAATAGTGACGCTGCATAACACACTTTATAGTTGTAATTTTTCATAGCGTTATTTAAGGTCGTATAGCGTCAAGCAGAGAGGCAGGGGAAACGTTCATGCGTCCAATCAATTCAATGCTGTTCGGAATCGTTGCGGCGGCCTGTCTGATCGGGCCCCTGCCTGCGCGTGCGCAGTCGGTGAACTGGACCTGGACCAACCAGTATGGCTCGACCCTGGCCATCACCAGCTTCAACCAGAACACGGGCGCGATCGCGGGGACCTACACCAACAACGCGGCGAGCAGTTGCGATGAAGGCAAGCCGCAGGGCGTGACCGGCTGGCTGGCCTACGGCAATACGGGCACCGCGATCAGCTTCTCGGTGAATTACCTCGGCTGCGGGTCGACCACCGTCTGGACCGGACAGCTCAACAACTCGGCCGGATTCCAGGGACTGTGGTATCTGTCCCTCGGCGAGGCCGTCGCATGGAACGGCATCAGCGCGGGCGCCGACACCTTCACCTTCAGCAGCGGCGACAAGACCCTGCTGACGAAGAGCGGCGTCGATCTGAAGGCCGCCAGCGAGAAGCTGTCGAACACCAAGAAATAGGCAAGCAAGGACCCGTAGGGTGGATTAGCGAAGCGTAATCCACCAATGTGTCATCGCAGAAAAGGAAGTGGCGGGTTACGCCAGCGGACCGCGCTTCGCGCAGCCGCTGTCTAACCCACACTACGAAGTTACAGCACCTTCAACCGCGCCTTGCCGCTTCCAGAGCCTGCGGCGTGTCGATGTCGAGGAAGGCACTCTCGCCGTCGACGGGCACTTCCGCGACCGCCTCGGTGTGTTTTGCGATCAAATGCCGCGCGCCGACGTCGCCGTCGAGCGTCATCAATTCCTTGAAGAAGCGACGCGACCACAGCACGGGATTGCCGCGGCGGCCTTCGCTGACGGGCACGACGATCAGATTGCCACGATCAGGCGCAAAGCTGTCGATCAGGCGATCGATCAGGCCGGCATCGATCAGCGGCATGTCGCCGAGGCAAATTACGGCGCCGTCGCTGGCGTCGGGCACGGCCGCAATGCCTGCTTTCACGGAGCTCGCGATGCCGCCGGCGAAATCAGGGTTCTTGACGAACCTTACGTTTAGGCCTTGCAGCGCCTGCTCGACCAGCTCTGTCTGATGTCCGGTGACGACGATCACCTCGGATGCTTTGGAGGCCAGCGCCTGTTCGGTGGCGATCCGCACCAGCTTCTTGCCGTCGAGCTCGGCGAGCAGCTTGTTCGGCCCGCCCATGCGGGTGGAGCGTCCGGCCGCGAGCACGATGGCCGCGACCTGGCTGTTGCCCTCGATCTCGGGTTTGGCGCGCGGCTGCGGCCGCGTCACGATCTCCATCAGCAGGCCGCCGACTCCCATGCCCATCAGCTCGGAGCGTGTCACCTTGATGCCGGCGAGCAGACGCATCAGCACCCAGTCGAATCCGTTCTCCACCGGCGAGCGCGCGCAGCCCGGCGCGCCCAGCACCGGCACGCTGCCGGCGCGCGCGATCAGCAGCAGATTGCCGGGATCAACCGGCATGCCGAAATGTTCGATCTCGCCGCCGATTCCGGTGACGGCAGCCGGAATCACATCGCGGCGGTCGGCAATTGCGGAAGCACCAAACACGATCACGAGCTCGGCGCCAAGCGCGAGCAATTCCTTGATCGCCGCCGACAGCGCACGCTCATCGTGCGGAACCCGCCGTTCGGCGACGATGCTGGCACCGGCCGGCGCGAGGCGCTCGGCGGTGACGCGCAAGGTCTTGTCGACCACCTTGGACGACAAGCCCGGCAGCAGCGTCGAGACCACGCCGACACGCTTGATGACATAGGGCGCGATTTTCAGCACGTCCTTGCCGGCCGCCTTCACCGCGGCATCGCGCAAGCTGCCTTCGACACCGAACGGGATGATCTTCACCGTGCCGACCATCTCGCCTTCGACCACCGGCTTGTAGGCGGGGAGCGTGGCAAAGGTGATGGCCTCGTCGACATTGTTGATGCGGTCGACCGCGGCGCGGTCGATGACCAGCACGCCCGGCCGCGCGGCGAACAAATTGGCGCGGCCGGTAAAGGCGCGCTCGACATGGATGCCCTCGCCCCCGATGGCAAGCGCGATGCTGGCGGCCGCGACGTCCTCGGAAACGTCGCCTTCCTCCATGCGCACCACCACGATGTCCTTGATGCCGGCGCGCTCCAGCTGTTCGACCTCGGCAGGCCCGATCGTCGTGCCTTTCTTCAGCACCAGCGGTCCCTGGCGCAGGGTGTGGACGGTCACCCCGCCGATCGCATCCCTGGGGCTCGCGGGGCCGAACTTCATGCCGCTTCTTCTTTTTCCTTGGGTGGCAGCCGCAGCACCGCCGTGATCTCGGCCATGATCGCCACCGCGATCTCGGAGGGCGAGACCGCGCCGATCGCAAGGCCAATGGGCGCGTGGATGCGCGCGATGTCGCTTTCCTTGGCGCCCTGCGCCCGCAGCCGGTCAGCGCGCTTGGCATGCGTCTTTCGCGAGCCCAGCGCGCCGATATAGAAGCAGTTGCGCTCAA
The DNA here is from genome assembly GCF_028128715.1 of Bradyrhizobium sp. CCBAU 51745. NCBI lineage: Bacteria > Pseudomonadati > Pseudomonadota > Alphaproteobacteria > Hyphomicrobiales > Nitrobacteraceae > Bradyrhizobium > Bradyrhizobium sp. CCBAU 51745. The sequence goes on from NZ_LBJP01000004.1 coordinate 120,692, forward strand.
ACGCATGCAGCAGCGCGGGATCGTCGATCTTGGGATCATGCGTCACTGCGACGAAGGCGGTGTAGGCATCGACATTGAGCGGCGGCAGCGCGGTCTCGGGCCATTCGGCGACCAGCGGAATGTCGGGGAAGCGCTCGGGGCTGGCAAAGGCCGTGCGCGGATCGACAACGGTGACGTCATAACCGAGCGAGCGCGCCAGCGGCGCCAGCGCCTGGCTGATATGGACCGCGCCAATGATGACGAGCTTTGCGGTCGGCGCGTAGACGTTGAGGAACAGTTTTTTACCGCCGGCCTCGACATTGGCGCTCTTGCCCATGCGAAGCTGCTTGTCCAATTCAGTACGCAGAGGGTCCTTGGCGAAGTCGGCCGCCTTCACCAGGCGCTGCTCGCCGCTCTCGGTGTCGGTCACCAAAATCACCGGCCGGCGCGCGGCGCGCTCGGCATTGAGTTCGTGCAGAATTGAGAGCTTCACGGTCAGCCGACCTTCTCGACGAAGACGCGGATGGTGCCGCCGCAGGACAGACCGACATTCCAGGCGGTCTCGTCGGCGACGCCGAACTCCAGCATCTTCGGCTTGCCGCTCTCGATCACATCCATGGCCTCGGTGACCACGGCGCCCTCGACGCAGCCGCCGGAGACGGAGCCCAGGAACGTGCCCTCGTCATTGATGACAAGGCTCGAGCCCGCCGGGCGCGGGGCCGAACCCCAGGTTTCGACAACGGTGGCCAGCGCGACGCCGCGCCCGGCCTTCTGCCAGTCCTCCGCCGCCTTCAGGATGTCCTCGTCGCGATCGAGCATGGCTAGCCTCTCAAGCTGCGGAGCGGATCAGGCTGCGGTGATGCGGCGGCAGCGGCCGGGAGAGCGTCGTGATCAGCTCCTGGATCGAGCTCAAATTATGTACCGGGCGGAATTCGTCAACGTGCGGGAGCATCATTTTGATGCCCTGGGCCTTGGCCTCGAAGCCCCCGAACCGAAGCAGCGGGTTGAGCCAGATCAGCCGCCGGCAGGAGCGGTGCAGCCGGTCCATCTCGAAGGCCAGCTTGGAATCTGCCTCCCGCTCCAGCCCGTCGGAGATCAGCAGGACGATCGCGCCCTGGCTCAGCACCCGCCGTGCCCATAATTTGTTGAAGTTGTGCAGCGAGGCCGAGATCCTCGTGCCGCCGGCCCAGTCCTCGACTGCCGCCGAGCAGCTCGCCAGCGCCTCGTCGGGATCGCGCTGGCGCAGCGCGCGTGTCACATTGGTCAGGCGGGTGCCGAACAGGAACACCGAGACGCGCTTGCGCGCATCGCCGATGGCATGCAGGAAATGCAGGAACAGGCGGGTGTACTCGCTCATCGAGCCGGAGATGTCGAGCAGGGCCACGATCGGGGCCGGTTTCTCGATCCGCCCGAGGCGATGGATGTCGATGATATCGCCGCCGGTGCGCAACGACGCCCGCAGCGTTCGGCGCATGTCGAGCCGCAGGCCACGCGGATCGGGCAGATAGCGGCGCGTCAAAAGCTCCGCCTGCGGCAGGTGCATCATGTCGATGGCGCGGAGCGCCTCTGCGATCTCGGCCGCACTCATTTGCGCAAAATCCTTCTTCTGAAGGATCTCCTTGTCGGAGACCGACAGGCGCAGATCCTGCTCCTGGTGCTGCGGCGTCTCGGTCATGCGCGGCTGCGACATCGCCTCCTGGACGCGGCGCGAGCCGGCCTGGGGCTTCTTCTTGGCCTGCTCCGGCAGCGGCACCGAATCGAGCAGGTGCTTCCACTCTTCCGAGGCGCGGAAAAACAGGTTGAAAGCCTGCTTGAAGATCAGCGCATGCTCATGGCGCTTGACGAAGATCGCCTCCAGCGTGGTGAAGACGTCGGCGCGGTTGCCGATGTCGATCACCTGCAGCGCGCTCATGGCATCGATCACCGCGCCGGGGCCGACCGGCATTCCGGCCGCGCGCAGCGCGCGCGCAAAGCCGACGATGTTGTCGGCGAACTGCTCGGTCTGCTCCGGGGCAAGGTGGTTGATGGCCATGCTGGTACTCATCTTCTCGTCATTCCGGGGCGCGAGTGAAACCAGAGAACCCGGAATCTCGAGGTTCCGGGTTCGATGCTTCGCATCGCCCCGGAACGACGACGACTAATTCTCGCTCGTCGCTTCCTTCAGCACCTTCTGCAGGGTGTCGCCCTGCATCCGGGTGATGTCGTCCTGGTATTTGAGCAGCGCGCCCAGCGTGTCGCCGACCACTTGCGGGGTCAGCGAGCGGGCATCGAGCTCGGACAAGGCGGTGGCCCAGTCGATGGTCTCGGCGACACCGGGCGACTTGTAGAAATCCTGGTTGCGCAGCGCCTGCACGAAGCGGACGACCTGCTGCGACAGCTTGACCGAGATACCGGGCACGCGCGTCTTGACGATCGCAAGCTCGCGCTCCGCAGCGGGATAGTCGACCCAGTGATAGAGACAGCGCCGCTTCAGCGCATCGTGAATTTCGCGGGTGCGATTGGAGGTGATGATGACGATCGGCGGATGCGGCGCCTTCACGGTGCCGAATTCGGGGATCGTCACCTGGAAGTCGCTGAGGATTTCCAGGAGATACGCCTCGAACGCCTCATCGGCGCGGTCGAGCTCGTCGATCAGCAGCACCGGCGGTCCGGCAACGTCAGGCTCCAGCGCCTGCAGCAGCGGCCGCTTGATCATGTAGCGGTCGGCGAAGATGTCGCTCGACAGCTGCTCGCGATCGGTGTCGCCGGCGGCTTCCGCCATCCGGATCGCGATCATCTGCGCGGCGCTGTTCCACTCATAGACCGCGGAGGAGACGTCGAGGCCCTCGTAGCACTGCAGGCGGATCAGCTTCCGCCCCAGCGCCGCCGAGAGCACTTTTGCGATCTCGGTCTTGCCGACGCCGGCCTCGCCTTCCAGGAACAGCGGCCGGCCCATGCGCAGCGACAGATACGTCACCGTCGCCAGCGACCGCTCGGCCAGATAGCCGCGCGAGGTCAAGAGTTCGAGCATCGCATCGACCGATGCCGGCAGGGTCGCTGAAGTCATGAAAGTGCCAGTCTCGTTAGGCCCTCGCTAACGGGCAAGTCTCGGGCCAAGGCGTGAGGTCCACTCACTCCTTGGCATTGGCCGCGTCGACGGCGCGCCGTGTCAGCACGCCGATCAGATGCGCGCGGTATTCGGCGCTGCCGTGGATGTCGCTGTTGAGCCCTTCCGCCGGCACGTCGATGCCTTCAAGCACCTTGGACGAGAACCGCTTTTTCAGCGCTTCCTCGAATGCATCGACGCGGAACACACCGTCCGAACCAGCACCGGTGACGGCGACGCGCACATCCGACGGACGCCGCGCCACGAACACGCCGACCAGCGCGTAGCGCGAGGCCTGGTTGCGGAACTTGATATAGGCAGCCTTCTTCGGCAGCGGGAACATTACCTTGGTGATGATCTCGTCGGCTTCCAGCGCGGTCGAGAACAGGCCCTGGAAAAACTCCTCGGCCTTGAGGCGGCGCTTGTTGGTGACGATGGTGGCGCCGAGCGCGAGCACAGCGGCCGGATAGTCCGCGGTCGGATCGTTATTGGCGAGCGAACCGCCGATCGTGCCCTTGTGGCGCACCGCGGGATCGCCGATCTGGCCGGCGAGATTGGCGAGCGCCGGAATGGCTTCACCGACGACAGCCGAGGTCGCGACCTCGGCATGCCTGGCGGTGGCGCCGATCACCAGCGAACGGCCCTTCGTCTCGATCGTGTTCAGCCCCTCGATATGGGAGAGGTCGACCAGATGCGGCGGGCTTGCGAGCCGCTGCTTCATGACCGGAATCAGCGTGTGACCGCCGGCGATCAGCTTGGCGTCCTCGTTCTTCACCAGGAGATTGGCGGCCTGCCGGACGGTGCCGGGGCGGTGGTATTTGAATTCGTACATGGGGGTATCCTGGGGGTGTCCTGATCGCGGAGAGCGCGCGGTTACGCGAGATCGGATTTCGCCATCGCCTTCGCGCCGGCGGCGATCGAGGCGACGATATTCTGGTAGCCGGTGCAGCGGCAGAGATTGCCTTCCAGCTCTTCCCGGATGGTATGGTCGTCGAGCTCGTGGCCCTTGCGATGGACGATGTCGATCGCGGTCATGATCATGCCGGGCGTGCAGAAGCCGCATTGCAGGCCATGGTGCTCGCGGAAGGCTTCCTGCATCGGATGCAGCGGCGCGCCGTCGGCGGCCAATCCCTCGATCGTCTTGACCTCGTGGCCGTCGGCCATCACGGCGAGCGTCGTGCAGGACTTCACGGCCTTGCCGTCGAGATGCACGACGCAGGCGCCGCACTGCGAGGTGTCGCAGCCGACATGTGTGCCGGTCAGGCGCAGATTCTCGCGCAGGAACTGCACGAGGAGCGTCCGCGGGTCGACATTGCCGGTAACAGGATTGCCGTTCACGATGAGGGAGATTTTTGCCATAAGCACTCTCTGTCAGCGCCCCGACGGGTCCCGTCGAAGCGGTTCTTTCTTATAATTATTCCAACCCATCATATGGGCCATTATGGCCGGGGGCAACATTGCCCCAAGCGCAAGGTGCCATGACGGAAAGCGAGGGCGATCAGCCCTGTACCGCCTTGGCGAAATTCGCGAAAAACTCGTCGGCCAGCTTCTTGGCGGTGCCGTTGATCAGGCGCTGCCCGAGCTGCGCCAACTTGCCGCCGATCTGCGCCTCGACGTCATAGGAGAGCAGCGTGCCGCCATCCTTCTCCGCGAGCTTCACTGCGGCGCCGCCCTTGGCAAAGCCGGCCACCCCGCCCTCGCCCTCGCCCGAGATCTTGTAGCCGTTCGGCGGGTCGAGATCGGAGAGCATCACCTTGCCCTTGAAGCGCGCCGAGACCGGACCGACCTTCATTTTTGCCGTTGCACGGAAGCCGCCGTCCTCGGTCTTCTCCAGCTCCTCGCAGCCGGGGATGCAGGCCTTCAGCACCGCGGGATCGTTGAGCTTCTCCCATACGGCCTCGCGCGGCGCCGCAAGCTGGACTTCGCCGTTCATTGTCATGGCCATGGGGCGCCTCCGGGGTCGCAAAAGGTGGGATGCTCAAGTAACGCAGGGAGACCGCAAAGAAAAGGGTCACCCATGGTCACGTGGAATGCATATTCGCACCTGCAAAAAGTCTTGTGCCGATCGTCAGGGATTGGCAGAGCCTGATCATGATGATTAGGTCTCTTTACCGGACTTGCGCAACATGAGCACAGCCCTCTCCCCCCTGCTTGCGCCGATGCTGTCGAGCGCAGCCATGCGCGCCGTCTGCGACGACCGGACCACGCTGCAGAACATGCTCGATTTCGAGGCAGCCCTGGCCCGGGCCGAGGCCGCCACCGGTGTGATTCCCGCATCCGCAGTGGGCCCGATCGAAACGGCCTGCAAGGCCGATGCCTTCGACATGACCGCGCTGGCCATGGCTGCGACCCGGTCGGGCAATCTCGCGATCCCGCTGGTCAAGATGCTGACCGCCAATGTCGGCAAGGCTGACGTGGAGGCCGCGCGCTATGTGCATTGGGGCGCGACCAGCCAGGACGTCATCGACACCGCGACCATGCTGGGCTTGCGCGCCGCCATCGATGCGCTGGATGCCGACCTCGGCCGCGCCATCAAGGGCTTCGCCGCACTCGCGCGCGCCCATCGCAACACCGCGATGGTGGCGCGGACCTGGCTCCAGCACGCCCTGCCGATGCCGTTCGGATTGAAGGCCGCTGAATATGCCTCGAGCCTCGCCCGTGCCCGCTGCCGTCTGCGGCGGCTCCGCCGCGAGGGTCTCGCCCTGCAATTCGGCGGCGCCGCCGGCACGCTCGCAGCCCTCGGCGACAACGGCCTCGCAGTCGCCGAACGATTGGCGCAGGAGCTCAGCCTGCCGCTGCCCGAGGCGCCCTGGCACACCCATCGCGACCGCATTGCCGAAGCTGCATCAGCCTTCGCGATCCTCGCCGGAAGCTGCGGCAAGATCGCGCGCGACGTCTCGCTGATGATGCAGACCGATGTCGGCGAAGCCTTCGAGCCCGCCGGCGAAGGCCGCGGCGGCTCCTCGACCATGCCGCACAAGCGCAACCCGGTCGCGGCCGCAAGCGCGCTCGGCTGCGCGACCATCGCCCCGCAGCTCACCGCTACGATTCTGGCCGCGCAAGTGCAGGACCACGAGCGCAGCGCCGGGCCCTGGCATGCGGAATGGCCGACACTGCCGCAATTGATGCTCGTCACCTCGGGCGCGCTCGCCGCGATCGTCGACATCGCCGAAGGCCTCGAGGTCGATGCCGCGCGCATGCGCAGCAATCTCGATACAACGCACGGGCTGATCATGGCGGAAGCCGTCACCTTTGCGCTCGCCGACAAGATCGGCAAGAGTGATGCGCATCATCTGATCGAGGTCGCGAGCAAGCGCGCGGTCGCCGAGAAGAAGCACCTGCGCGACATCCTCTCCGCCGATTCGCAGGTCACCGCGCATCTGACGCCGGAGAAAATTGCGGCATTGTTCGAGCCGATGGCCTATCAAGGTGCGTCACAGGCCCTGATCGATCGCCTGCTCGCTTCGTTGGATCTCTCCTGATGTCATTGCCAGGCTTGACCCGGCAATCCATCATCCAGGATAGATTCACCTTCTAGATGGATGCGCGGGTCAAGCCCGCGCATGACAAGGAACATGCAATGCCCATGATCGATGCCGACGGTTGCCTGATCAACGTCTCTGTCGAGGGCCGTGACGGCGGGCCGACCCTGATGCTCTCCAACTCGCTCGGCTGCACGCTGCAGATGTGGGAGCCGCAGATGAAGGCGCTGACGCAGGTGTTCCGCGTCATCCGCTACGACCGCCGCGGTCATGGCAAGTCCAACGTCCCGCCCGCCCCCTATACGATGGAGCGCTTCGGCCGCGACGTGCTCGCGATCCTCGACGACCTCAACATCGAGAAGGTACATTGGTGCGGCCTGTCGATGGGCGGCATGGTCGGGCAATGGCTCGGCGCCAACGCGCCGGAAAGATTCGGCAAGATCATCCTCGCCAACACCACCTGCTACTATGCCGAGCCGACCAGATGGCTGGAGCGCATCGACGCCGTGAAGAAGGGCGGCATCGCGGCGGTCGCCGATGGCGTGATCGCGGGCTGGCTGACGCAGGATTTCCGCGAGCGCGAGCCCGAGATCACCGCCAGGATGAAGGCGATGCTGCTTGCGACCCCGGTCGAAGGGTATCTGGCCTGCTGCGAGGCGCTGTCGACGCTCGACCAGCGCGCGCTGCTGCCCAAGATCAAGAGCCCGACGCTGGTGATCGCCGGCCGCCACGATCAGGCCACTCCGATCTCCGCGGGCGAGCTGATCCGCTCGAGCATTCCAGGCGCCAGCATGACCATCATCGACGCCGCCCACATTTCCAATGTCGAGCAGCCGCACGCGTTCACCGACGCGGTGGTGGGATTCTTGACGCAACGGTAGTTGTTATCACCGTCATTCCGGGGCGCCGCGAAGAGGCGAACCCGGAATCTCGAGATTCCGGGTTCGATGCTTCGCATCGCCCCGGAATGACTGATCCGGAGGAAACAGCATGGACGACCAGAAGCGCCGCGATGCCGGCATGACCGTACGCCGCAAGGTGCTGGGCAATGCCTGGGTCGACAAATCGATCGCGAACCGCAACGCCTTCAACACCGATTTCCAGGACATGATCACGCGCTATGCCTGGGGCGAGATCTGGACCCGGCCGCATTTCGACGAGCGGACGCGGCGCGTGCTTGTCATCGGCACCATGGTCGCGCTCGGACAATGGGATGAATTCCGCCTGCACGTGCGCGCGGCGCTGGCCGAGGGCGGCTTCACCCCCGACGACATCAAGGAAATCCTGCTGCAGCAGGCGATCTATTGCGGCGTCCCGGCGGCGAACCACGCCGTCAAGGAAGCCTCAGCGATTGTGCAGGAGCTCGGCCTTATCAAAGGCTAGCGCCGCGGTATCCGGAACGGCAACCGTCTTCGGCGCTCCGTCCGGCCGCTCGATCAGCAGCACGATCGCGGCGCCAAGCAGCAGCAGCAGCTCCGTGGCGTGCAACCGAAGGGCGGCCATCTCGCCGACCTTGGAGGCCATGACCATGCTTGCGAACGAGATCAGGCTGCCGATTGCGAGCGCAATGCCGAGCGCCTCGTCGCTGGCCCCGCTCCTGCGGGTGCGCGGAATGACCAGAAGCGCAAGACAGATCGCAAAGAACGCCACCACGGTCAGCCGTCCCAGCGCCAGCAACCAGGCGGCGCGCACCGTGCTCAGGCCGGACATCTGCAGCTGGTCGCTGAGGAACAGCGCCACCGCGACGCTCGGCCGCTCGTAGAGACCATGCACCGGCGCGACCATGATGTTGAAGGCGACCATCGTCCAGGCCGGGATGAAATAAGCCGCCAGCAGCGCGCCGTTGACCGAGCTGATCCGCCAATTTTTGAACATGCCGCTTCCCGCTTCGTCTACTCGCCTTCGTGGTAAGGCCTTGCCGGGAGCTAACTCGCACCGGACTGCGGCGGCAATTTAAACTCTTTGTTTACCTTAACTGGCCTGTTGACAGGCCGTTGTTCCGGGATGGTGCGTGAGCACCAGACCTCAGGTGCGCAATTGCGCACCGGGGAACCTCGAGATTGCGGGCTCGGCTGTTCGAGCGCCCCGGAATGACGCCAGACAAAAAAAAAGGCCCCGCCTCTCGGCGGGACCACGTTGCGCTACTCCCAGGGGGTCAATCCAGTCTGTTGTCCTGCTTGCCGCCCTGCTGCTGGCCGGGCTTGTCGCCCTGGCGCATCGGATCGTGCTGCTGCTGCTGTCCGGGTTTCTGGCCGCCGCCCTGCTGCTGCCCTGGTTGCTGGCCCGGGCGCTGCTGGCCGGGGCTTTGATTCTGCTGGCCCGGATTCTGGTTCTGCTGCTTCGTCATGGGGGAAAGCTCCCTTGTTGGACGTCAGTTGGGAGATAACCGCCGGTGTTGATTTTGGTTGCCTTGCGGAACCCGGTTCCTCGCAGGTGCGGAACCGGGAGCCGGCATCCGAAGCCGAAATCAACTCTGTACAAGCGCTTGTGCCAGGGCATCCCCAGTTGCGGCCGCCAGTTCCCTCCTGTTACAAAACGGGAAGAAGACGGGGCTGCCGGGGCCCGAGAAGAAACCAAGCACTCTCTCGAATAGCTCCCTTTCAACGTCAGGTTCGGTAACGGCAGCCCATGGATTACTTCGCCCAGCAGCTCATCAACGGCCTCGTGCTCGGTTCCATCTACGGTCTGATCGCGATCGGCTACACGATGGTCTACGGCATCGTCGGCATGATCAATTTCGCCCATGGCGACATCTTCATGATCGGCGGCTTCATCGCACTGATCACTTTCCTGCTCCTGGTCTCGCTCGGTCTGACTGCGATCCCGCTGATCCTGCTGCTCGTCCTGCTGGTCGCGATGGCGGTCACCGCACTCTATGGCTGGACGGTCGAGCGCATCGCTTATCGGCCGCTGCGGCACTCCTTCCGGCTCGCACCGATGCTGTCGGCGATCGGCATGTCCTTCGTGCTGACGAACTATTCGCAAGTCGCGCAGGGCGCCCGCGTCAAGCCCGTGCCGCCGATCATCACGGGCGGCTACACGCTGCATGAAGGCGCCGAGGGGTTTGCGGTGCAGCTCTCCAACATGCAGATCATGGTCGTGCTGGTCACCATCGTGCTGCTGGCCATGTTCACCTGGCTCGTCTCGCGGACACGGCTCGGCCGCGACATGCGGGCCTGCGAGCAGGACCAGACCATGGCGGCGCTGCTCGGCGTCGACGTCGATCGAACCATTTCCATGACTTTCGTGATCGGCGCGGCGCTCGCCTCGGTCGCGGGTATGATGTACCTGCTCTATTACGGCCAGGTCGATTTCAACATGGGCTTCGTCGCGGGCATCAAGGCCTTCACCGCGGCCGTGCTGGGCGGCATCGGCTCGCTGCCCGGCGCGGTGCTGGGCGGGCTCGCGATCGGCCTGATCGAGACCTTCTGGTCGGCCTATTTCTCGGTGGAGTACAAGGACGTCGCCGCCTTCTCGATCCTGATCATCGTCCTGATCTTCATGCCGACCGGCTTGCTTGGCCGGCCCGAAGTCGAAAAAGTCTGACGGGCCCTCGCGTGACAGCTCTTTCAACCGAAACTATGCAGGCCAGCCGCACGGCGGGCATTCCGTTCATTCTGAAAAAAGCTTTCCTCAGCGCATGCGTTGCGCTGGTGCTATTCTCGCTGATGATCGGCATCCGCACTGAGGCCGGTCCCGACGGGCAGCTGACCTGGTGGACGCGTTTCGGCGATCTCGCCTCCATCGTCGGCCTCGTGTTCGGCGGCTCCATCATCATTGAGCTGCTGCGGCAATGGCTCGGACCGATCGGCGCGGAAAAGCTCGTGCCAGCGCCGGTCCAGCGCGGCCTGTCACTGGCGGGCCGCTTCCTGGGTCCGGCTCTGCTCGTCTTCACCCTGCTCGTGCCCGTCATCTTCTACAATCAGCGCTATATCCTCGACCTCGCCATCCTCGTGCTCACCTATGTGATGCTCGGCTGGGGCCTGAACGTCGTGGTCGGGCTCGCCGGCCTGCTCGACCTCGGCTATGTCGCCTTCTACGCGGTGGGTGCCTATTCCTATGCGCTGCTTGCCACCAATTTCGGCTGGTCGTTCTGGGTCTGCCTGCCGCTCGCCGGCATGCTCGCCGCGATCTGGGGGGTCATGCTCGGCTTTCCGGTGCTGCGGCTGCGCGGCGACTATCTCGCCATCGTGACCCTCGCTTTTGGCGAGATCATCCGGCTCGTCATCCTCAACTGGCAGAGTCTGACCGGCGGACCCAACGGCGTATCCGGCATTCCCCGCCCCACCTTGTTCGGCATTCCGCTCGACAACAGCGATGACGGGCTCGCCGCCAAGCTCGGTATCGACTACTCGCCGACCCATCGCATTGTCTTCCTGTTCTATCTGATCCTGGCGCTCGCGCTGCTCACCAACTGGGTGACGATCCGCCTGCGGCGCCTGCCGATCGGCCGCGCCTGGGAAGCGCTGCGCGAGGACGAGGTCGCCTGCCGTGCGCTCGGCATCAACACCACGACCACCAAGCTCACGGCCTTCGCCACCGGCGCGATGTTCGGCGGCTTTGCCGGTGCGTTCTTCGCAACACGCCAGGGCTTCATCAGCCCGGAATCCTTCACCTTCCAGGAATCGGCGCTGGTGCTCGCCATCGTCGTGCTCGGCGGCATGGGCTCGCAGCTCGGCGTCGCGCTCGCCGCCCTCACCATGATCGGCGGCTTCGAGCTGTTCCGCGGCCTCGAGACCTACCGCATGCTGGTGTTCGGCATGGCGATGGTGCTGATCATGATCTGGCGGCCGCGCGGCATCATCGGCCATCGCGCGCCGACCGTATATCTGACCAAGGCGCAGGCGATCTCCTCCGACCTCGTCAAGGAGGGCCACGGATGAGCGGCGAACCAATTCTCAGCGTCGACGGGCTCACCATGCGCTTCGGCGGCATCGTCGCCGTGCACGACCTGTCGTTTGCAGCCGAACGGAAGCAGATCACCGCGCTGATCGGACCGAACGGCGCGGGCAAGACCACGGTCTTCAACTGCATCACGGGCTTCTACAAGCCGACCGGCGGTACCATTCGTCTCACCCAGGACGACGGCAGGCAGACCGCGCTGGAGCGGCTGAACGATTTCCGCATCGCCAAGCAGGCCAAGGTCGCGCGCACCTTCCAGAACATCCGCCTGTTTCCCGGCATGACGGCACTCGAGAACCTGATGGTGGCGCAGCACAACACCTTGATGCTCGCATCGGGCTTCACGGTTCTCGGCCTGATCGGCGTCCCCACCTATCGCGACGCCGAAAAGCGCGCGATCGCGCTCGCGACCGACTGGCTCAAACGGATCAATCTGCTCGACCGCGCCGACGATGCCGCAGGCAACCTCGCCTATGGCGACCAGCGCCGGCTCGAGATCGCGCGCGCGATGTGCACCGAGCCCGCCCTGCTTTGCCTGGACGAACCCGCCGCCGGCCTCAATGCACGCGAGAGCGCCGCGCTGAGCGAGCTGTTGCAGTCGATCCGCGGCGAGCTCGGCACCTCGATCCTGCTCATCGAGCACGATATGTCGGTGGTGATGGAGATCTCGGACCACATCGTGGTGATGGACCATGGCGTGAAGATCGCGCAAGGAACGCCGCGGGAGGTGCGCGACGACCCGAAGGTGATCGCCGCCTATCTTGGCACCGACGAGGAAGAGGCTGCGGCCGTGATGGAGAGCGGATCGTGACGGCTGCCACCCCCTTGCTCGCGATCCGCGGCTTGCGCGCCGCCTACGGCAAGATCGAGGCTCTCAAGGGCGTCGATGTCGAGATCAATGCCGGCGAGATCGTCGCGCTGATCGGCGCCAACGGCGCCGGCAAGTCGACGCTGATGATGACGATCTTCGGCAAGCCGCGCGCCCGCGCCGGCCAGATCCTGTTCGACGGCAAGGACATCTCCGCTGTCCCCACCCATCAGATCGCGCATTTGCGCATTGCTCAGTCGCCGGAGGGCCGCCGCATCTTCCCGCGCATGAGCGTCGCGGAAAACCTGCAGATGGGCGCGGACGTCACCGACAGCACGGAGGCGGAGCGGGAAAGCACCCGGGAGCGCGTGTTCGCACTGTTCCCCCGGTTGAAGGAACGCGTCATGCAGCGCGGCGGAACCCTGTCGGGCGGCGAGCAGCAGATGCTGGCGATCGGCCGGGCGCTGATGAGCCGCCCGCGCCTGCTGCTGCTCGATGAACCCTCGCTGGGGCTCGCGCCCCTCATCGCGCGGCAGATCTTCGATGCGATCCGCGCCCTGAACCGCCAGGACGGCCTGACGGTCCTCATCGTCGAGCAGAACGCCAACCATGCACTGAAACTCGCCCACCGCGGCTATGTCATGGTCAACGGCCTGATCACCCTGGCCGGGACCGGCGCCGAGTTGCTGCAGCGCCCCGAGATTCGCGCGGCCTACCTGGAAGGCGGCCGGCACGCCTGACGGCCTTGGCGTGCGGCCGAATATGGCGAGATATCTTTGCAATTGCCCGTATTTTGCCGGTGACTTCTCGAAAAATTCATTGAACAATGGCGCCGGTTTGAACCGGGCTTGCCCGGCAACTCCCACAGACGATCACCCGCGAGGTATCTCATGAAATCACTGAAACTCATCGGTCTGGCATTCGGCGCTTCCGTTGCGCTGTCAACGGCGGCGTTCGCAGACGACCTCACCATTGCAGTCGCGGGCCCGATGACCGGCACCGAATCCGCCTTCGGCCGCCAGATGAAGAACGGCGCCGACCTGGCGGTGGCCGACCTCAATGCCGCCGGCGGCGTTGCCGGCAAGAAGCTGGTCCTCGATGCCGAGGACGATGCCTGCGATCCCAAGCAGGCCCGCTCTGTTGCCGAAAAGATCGCGGGCGCGAAGATCCCGTTCGTCGCCGGCCACTTCTGCTCGTCGTCGTCGATCCCGGCTTCGGAAGCCTATGCCGACGGTAACGTCCTCCAGATCACGCCCGCCTCGACCAACCCGCTTTTCACCGAGCGCAAGCTCTGGAACGTGGCGCGCGTCTGCGGCCGGGACGATCAACAGGGCCTGATCGCCGCGCAGTACATCGCGAAGAACTTCAAGGGCAAGAACGTCGCGATTCTCAACGACAAGACCACCTACGGCAAGGGTCTGGCGGATGAGACCAAGAAGGCGCTCAACAAGGCCGGCATCACCGAGAAGCTCAATGAGTCCTACAACAAGGGCGACAAGGACTTCAACGCGATCGTCTCGCGCCTGAAGAAGGAGAACATCGACCTCGTCTATGTCGGCGGCTATCATCAGGAGGCGGGCCTGATCCTGCGCCAGATGCGCGACCAGGGCATGAAGACGGTCCTGATGTCGGGCGACGCGCTGGCCGACAAGGAATACGCCTCGATCACGGGCCCGGCCGGCGAAGGCACGCTGTTCACCTTCGGTCCCGATCCGCGCAACAAGCCGACCGCGAAGAAGATCGTCGAGGCCTTCAAGGCCAAGGGCATCGATCCGGAAGGTTACACGCTCTACACCTATGCCGCGATGCAGGTCTGGTCGCAGGCGGTCAAGAAGGCCGGCACCACCGATGCCAAGAAGGTCATGGAGACCATCAAGGCCGGCAAGTGGGATACGGTGCTTGGGCCTCTCGAATATGACGCCAAGGGCGACATCAAGCAGATCGACTATGTCGTCTACAAGTGGGACGCCAAGGGCGGCTACGCCGAGCTCAACGCCCACGGCACCTAAGACAGGTCGCCTGATCTTTTAACCAGCTTGACGTCAACGCCCCGGCTCGCCGGGGCGTTTTGTTTTCGCAAGCCGGTCAAACGGCAGCAGACAATTCGCCGCCAGCCGCTGTCTGCGCCTTCCGGAGCGCTTGCAGCAGATCGTTCGGCCGAAACGGCTTTTGCACGCAGATCACGCCGGCGAGACCCGGCGCCTCACGGATGAAATCCAGTGTCGTCATCCCCGATACCGCCACAATCGGAAATCCGGGAACACGCTCGCGAATAGCCGCCATGACCTCGATACCGCTGATGTCGGTCAGGAAGATGTCGACAATGGCCGCGTCGAAAACCTCTTCGCCAAAGGCCTTGAGGCCAGCCACACCGCTCTCGGCTTCAACTACGTCAAATTGGTTGACCCGAAGGACGATCGAGACCATGGCGCGGACGTCCTTCTGGTCATCCACAACAAGGACACGGGGCATGGGAACAACTCCCGGATTCGCATCATTAATTGGTTTCAATTCAAACGGCGACGTACGGCAAGGTAGTATGAGCCCGTCAAGTAAAGCCAACCTTACCGATTTCCTATTCCGATTCCCCGTCCGAGTTAAGTAAGCTGTAACCCTCGGTTGAGTCGTGGGCATATCCCCTCGGGACACGCGCCCAGAGCGGGTTACCATGGAGGCCAAGGCCGAGACGCCAGGCCAGTACCCGAGGCGGCCGGCCGATGAAGTCACGTGGACTACCCATGCCGTCCCTGCGAGAGGTCAACGTGCACGCCAGAAACGACCGAAGCACATTCCTTTCAACCTTGCCGGCCATGCAGAGCGATCGCACTGCAGCGTTGGCGATCGTCGGGATCTCCGCGATCCTGTTCGCACTGGCTGTCCCCTTCGCGGCGACTCCCCTGGTCCAGATGCCGGCCTTCGTGGCCAGCTACCAGTCGGCGCTGGCCGTCAGCGATATCATTACCGCTGTTCTGCTGCTGTCGCAATTCTCGGTCCTGCGCAGCCGCGCGTTGCTGCTGCTGTCAATAGGGTATCTGTTCACCGCAGCGGCGGCGGTGACACACGCCCTCACCTTCCCCGGACTGTTCGCGCCGACGGGATTGCTGGGCGCCGGCACCCAGACCACGGTCTGGCTCTACATGATCTGGCACGGCGGATTCCCGTTGTTCGTGCTGGCCTATGGCTGGTTGAAGGACGGCAACGGCGGCAACAAGATCGAGGGACCGACGCAGCGGTCGATCGTGGTCGCCGTGCTCGGCGTCATTGTCGCGATGATCGTCATCGGTTGGTTCGTCACGGCGCGGCACGATTTGCTGCCGGTCCTGCTGAGGGACGGCCGCTACACCACCACCATGATCGGCGTGGTGTCTTTTGTCTGGTCCTTGAGCTTCGCGGCGCTGATCACGCTCTGGCTCCGCAGGCCGCATACGGTGATCGACATCTGGCTGATGGTCACGATGTGCGCCTGGCTGTTCGACATCGCGCTGTCGGCGATCGTCAATGTCGCCCGCTACGACCTCGGCTTCTACGCCGGCCGCATCTACGGCCTATTCGCCGCGAGCTTCGTGCTCGCCGTGCTCCTGATCGAGAACGTCCGCCTGCAGGCGAGCACGATAGGCCTTGTCGGCCGGCTGCGCGAGCAATCGGCCTTCGAGCGCGACTATTACGGCAAGCGTCTCGCGCTCTATGGCGCCGTGGTCGAATCCTCCAACGATGCCATCATCACCGAATCGCTCGACGGCCGCATCACGGGCTGGAACAGAGCTGCCGAGCGTCTGTTCGGCTATTCAGCCAACGAAGCCATCGGCCGATCGATTGATCTCGTGGTGCCGGAGGACCGTAGGGCCGAAGCCAGGGGTCTTCTCAACCGCATCAGCAGCAACGAGTCGATCGCCCAGCACGAGACCGTTCGCATCCGCAAGGACGGCCGGCAGATCGACGTCGTCCTGAACGTCTCGCCGCTGCGATCCGACAATGGCGAGATCATCGGCGCCTCCAAGATTGCCCACGACATCACCGAGGAGAAGCAGGCGCGGGAGAAGCTGCGCCGCGAGATCGAGGAGCGCGAGCGCATCTTCGAGACCTCGCAGGACCTGATCCTGGTCACCGACGGGTACGGTAATTTCATCCAGGTCAGCCCGAGCGTGAAGGACATTCTCGGCTTCAACCCGGAGGACATGATCGGGCACAGCGCGATCGAATTCATCCATCCCGACGATCTGGACAGGACGCGCGAAGAGATGCGCGCTGCGCGGCGCGGTCAGACCAAGCGTAGCTTCGAGGCGCGCTATTACCACTATGACGGGCACGAGGTCTCGCTGAACTGGGTCGGAAACTGGTCGGAGCCCGTCAAGCGCCATTTCTTCATCGGCCGCGACCTCACCGACAAGCAAGCCGCAGAAGCCCAGCTGCGGCAGGTCCAGAAGATGGATTCCATCGGCCAGCTGACCGGCGGCGTCGCCCACGACTTCAACAACGTGCTCACCGTCATCACCGGCACGATCGGCATTTTGTCGGACGCGGTCGCCGACCGGCCCGAGCTTGCCGCCATCACCAAGCTGATCGACGACGCTGCCGAGCGCGGTGCGCAGCTGACCAAGCATCTGCTCGCCTTCGCCCGCAAACAGCCGCTCCAGCCCCGCGAGATCGACGTCAATGCGCTGGTGCTGGAGGCCGCAAAGCTGCTGCATCCGACGCTCGGCGAGCAGATCACGATCATGCCGCAGCTCACCGAAGACGCCTGGCCTACTCTGGTCGATCCAGGCCAGCTTTCGACTGCGATCCTCAATCTCGCCCTGAACGCGCGCGACGCCATGCCCGACGGCGGCACCCTGGTGCTGGAGACCCGCAACATCTTCCTCGACGACGGCTATGCCAGCATGAATCCCGATGTCGTCGCCGGCAATTACGTGATGATCGCGGTCAGCGACACCGGCTCGGGCATTCCGGCCGCGCTGCTCGAGCGGGTGTTCGATCCGTTCTTCACCACCAAGGAGGTCGGCAAGGGCACAGGCCTTGGCCTCAGCATGGTGTTCGGCTTCGTCAAGCAGTCCGGCGGCCACATCAATATCTACAGCGAGGAAGGCCACGGCACGAGCGTGAAGATCTACCTGCCGCGGTCCACCGGCATGCAGGAGACCGAGTACGAACAGCCTCAGAACGTGCCCATCACCGGCGGTAACGAGAAGGTCCTGATCGTCGAGGACGACGCGCTGGTGCGGCAATATGTCGTGACCCAGGTCAAGAGCCTCGGCTATGCCGCGCTCGAGGCGGCCAACGCCGCCGAAGCCCTCGTCATCATCGATGCCGACAAGGACATCGACCTGCTCTTCACCGACATCATCATGCCCGGCAACATGAACGGCCGCCAGCTCGCCGATGAGGCGACACGGCGGCGACCGCAGCTGAAGACGCTGTTCACCTCGGGCTACACGGAAAACGCCATCGTCCATCACGGCCGGCTCGATTCCGGCGTGCTGCTGCTGGCCAAGCCTTACCGCAAGTCGGAGCTCGCCAAGATGCTCAGGACCGCGCTGGCGAGTTGAGCCCGCCGCTCGCGTACGCTATCGCTGGGACCGTGCCAGCCGCATGGGAGTGCCGTCCTTGAAAAACCTGCTCACCGATATTGCCGGCGTCCGCGTCGGTCATGCCGATGACGCAAAACTTGCCTCGGGCGCAACGGCCATCGTGTTCGATCAGCCGGCGGTCGCGGCGATCGACATCCGCGGCGGCGGACCCGGCACGCGCGAGGACGCGCTGCTTGGCCTTGCCAATACCGTCGAGCGCGTCGACGCGATCGCGCTGTCCGGCGGCTCTGCCTTCGGCATCGAGACCGGCGGCGGCATCCAGGCCTGGCTTGCCGAGCAGGGCCGCGGCTTCCGCGTCCGCGAGGCCCTGATCCCGATCGTGCCGGGCGCCATCCTGTTCGATCTGCTCAACGGCGGCGACAAGGCCTGGGGCCGCTTCGCGCCCTATCGCGATCTCGGCTATGCCGCAGCCGCCTCAGCCGGGAGCGAGTTTGCGCTCGGCAGCGTCGGGGCCGGCTTTGGCGCCACCACAGCGACGTTCAAGGGCGGCCTCGGCTCGGCATCCGCCGTGACCAGCAGCGGCGTCAAGGTCGCGGCGCTCATCGCCGTCAACGCGGTCGGCAGCGCCACCGTCGGCGACGGACCCTGGTTCTGGGCGGCGCCGTTCGAGCTTGGCGGCGAGTTCGGTGGCCGCGGATTGCCCGACAAGTTCACCGACGACATGCTCAAGCTGCGCATCAAGGGCGGCCCCGCCGCAACCGAGCGCGAGAACACCACGATCGGCGCCGTCGTCACCGATGCAGTGCTGAGCAAGCCCCAGGCCAAGCGGTTGGCGATGATTGCGCATACCGGCTTTGCGCGTGCGATCTATCCGGTGCATGCGCCGACCGATGGTGACGTGCTGCTCGCCGCCGCAACCTGCGCAAAGCCGATTGATCCGATCGTCGGCCTCACCGAGCTCGGCATGGTCGCCGCCAATGTGGTTGCCCGCGCCATCGCCCGCGGCGTCTACAACGCGACCGCGCTGCCGTTCCCGGGCGCGCAGCCCGCGTGGAAGGATCGGTTCGGAGTGTAACGAGAGCGCCTCTCTCCCCACGTCGGGTGTCATCGCCCGGCGAAGACCGGGCGATCCATTATTCCAAAGATGATTGCGATTGAAATGAGAGGCCGCGGCGTACTGGATGCCCCGGTCCCGGCTCCGCTAGGCTACGCCGGGCCTGCAAGGAGCTCGGCCGGCGAAGCTTCAGCGAAGACGGCAAGCCGGGGCATGACAGCGGATGCGCCCCTTACACGCTCATGGACATCGACGAAGCCGCGGAACCGGCCGCGGTCTGGGTCTGGCGCTGCATCATCTGGCCGAACCAGTCATAGGGCGAATTGGCGCTGGAGGCGCCCGGCACCACTGTCGTCATCTTGAAACCGTCAGCATAGGTGACGGTTGTGGTGGTCGAGCCGTCGGCGGCGGTCGTGGTGGTCGAGGTCGACCCGCCGCTCGGCGATGACGAGGAATCCGAGCCGTTGCGCGACGCACCGCCCGAGCCGCTCGGCGCGTGCGCATCGTGGTGGCCGCCATGATGGCCGGCGCCCTTCAGCGCCTTGGACATCTCGTCCAGGCTGACGCTGCCGTCCGAATTGGTATCGAGCTTGGAGAACACGTCGTCGGCCTGCGCCAGATTGGTGCCGCCGGCGCCGAGCGCGTTCTCGAACTCCGATTGGGTGATCTTGCCGTCGCCATTGGCGTCGATCTGCGAGAACAGGTCCTTCAGCGCTGCGTCGCGGCTGCTCGAAGTCGCGTTGCCCGTGCTGGCGGTCTGGTCCGTCGACTGGCTTTGCGCGGCGAACAGCGCATTCATCGTCTCCGGCGAGATCTGCGGATAATAGCCAGGATTCGCCGACGGAGCTGCACTGCTTGACGTGCTGCTGGTGCTGCTGTCGATCGCGAATGGGTTGGCCGCGCCTTGCGACGAGCCAGTCTGCTGCGTCGAGGACGATTTCGAGCTCGTCAGCGATTGAATGGCATCAAGCGCAGTCGCGACGGCACCAAGCGCAAACAACATTGCACAACTCCAAACCATGCGGCATGCCGCGGCCAATGTTCTGGCCGTGAGGTCAGCAAGCGACGTGCCAGCGCGAAAAGCTCAATGAAATCCATATCCGCCGGGCCTTGCGGGGTGCGGGACCATCGGCAATTCATGCCCGCTGGCGGCAGAAATTTCCGCCCACAGGAAGCTCAACCTCCCTGCATTGCCCGGCCGGGAGGCCCATGTTAGGCGAGGCCAACAGCCCCCATGCCGCCCCGGGAAACAGCGCCATGACCCAAGCCTTCGCCCCCCGCCCCCTGGCCATCGCGCCCTCGATCCTGGCCTCGGATTTCTCGAAGCTCGGCGAGGAGGTCCGCGCGGTGGATGCTGCCGGCGCCGACTGGATCCATCTCGACGTGATGGACGGGCACTTCGTGCCCAACATCTCCTACGGCCCTGACGTCATCAAGGCGATGCGCCCGCACACCAGGAAGGTGTTCGATGCGCATCTGATGATCTCGCCCTGCGATCCCTATCTGGAGGCCTTCGCCAAGGCCGGCTGTGACCACATCACCGTGCATGCCGAGGCAGGTCCGCATTTGCACCGCTCGCTCCAGGCCATTCGGGCGCTCGGCAAGAAGGCGGGCGTCTCGCTCAATCCGGGCACGCCGATCAGCGTGCTCGAATACGTGCTCGACCTGGTCGATCTCGTGCTGGTGATGTCGGTCAATCCCGGTTTCGGCGGCCAGGCCTTCATCCCCTCCGCCATCGGCAAGATCCGCGACATTCGCGCGATGACGGCGGGGCGTCCGATCGATATCGAGGTCGATGGCGGTGTCGGCCCCGATGTCGCCGGCGCGCTTGCGGCCGCCGGCGCCAACGCCTTCGTCGCCGGCACGTCCGTGTTCAAGGGCGGCACGCAGGATGCGTACAAGAACAATATTGCAGCGATCCGCAACGCGGCACTCGCGGCGCGCGGCGAGGCGATCTGACCGGCGCTACGCCGGCAAAACTGCGGCCTTTACGGGCATTGCGACGCGCAATGACTAAAATTGCAACCTAAATCCGTACTCCTCCGGACTTCCCTGATTCGTGCAAATCATCGCTAGTGATTCCTGCCTGATTTGACAGGAGCACATCATGACGACGACCCTGGTTTGGACTGGCGTGGCGTTGTGGATCGGTTTTTGTGCGTTCGTTGTGTTCGGCCCATCGGCCGGACCGGTGCAGGTCCCGGCGCGTTCGACCCGCATCATCGGTCGCCGCCGCTATCCGGGCTGACGCCATGCAGATCGCCCTCGTGAAGCGTCAGCCGAAACGCAGGTGCCGCATCCCGCGCCGCCCGCATCCGAACCTCGACTATTTCTTCGGTCGGCTCGAACGCACCGAAGGCAACATGCGCGACGATCCGGGCGCCGAGACTGTAGACCTGGACCACTCGTTCCGGTCACCGCGCCGGCATTGAAATCCTTTTCTGGACTCAACCAATGAAACCGCACTGCCCGAACTGCCTGAAGGAAATGACCAAGGCGTCCGCGTCGCGTAACCTCTTCAACTGCGAGCCCTGCCGCGAGATCATTCAGTACTTCGGCGGCAGCGCGGATCACGGCGAGGCCGGCCCGCACTTCACCTGGCCGATCCGTCGCAAGCGTTCGATGCACACCGCGCACGCGGCGTGAATCTTTCCTAGCCCCACACCACGCCGGCGTCCGGTTTGGCAACAGCCATGCGCGGCGGCCGCACCACGGTGACGGTGCAGGTCGCCTCCGCCGCCACCTTGGCCGAGACGCTGCCAAGCAGCGTGCGCCTGAACGAGCTCTGCCGCGCGCCGATGACGACATGGTCGACCTGGTTGACCTCGGCGAATTCCAGCAGCGCCGTGGCGGGATCGACCGCCTCCAGCACGTGAACCGACAGCCGGCTTTCATCCAGCTTCAGCGGCGTCGCCCAATGCCGGAGCGCGACCAGGCGGTCGATATGCTTGTTGGAGCCCTGGTCGTCCAGCGTCTTGTCGATGGCGATGCGGTTGAGCTTCAGCACATTGACGCAGGCAAGCCGCGCTGACGGCAGCGTCGCGAGAATGCGCTCCGTGGTCACACGCAGCGCCTCGTTCAGCTCCGGCTCACCTTCCACCGTGTCAAGCGCGACTGCGAGGATCGGGCTCGAGGCAATCTGCTCGGCAACATCCGCCTTCGCCCGCGGCTGCATGGCGTCCTGGTTGAACCGGCGCCGCCAGGCCACGCTCAAGGGATCGCGCTTGATCCGCTCCGAACGCGCGGTCAGCCTGACCTGGTTCGGATGCGCGAGATCGAAGGCGAGCTGGGTCGCGGTCGGGTAGCGCCGGACCGGCTCGATCTCGAGACACCGCAGCACCACTTCCTGGAGCCAGGGCGGATAGTCGGCGCGCAAGCTCCGCGGCGGATGCGGATCGCGCCACAGCCTCCGCCGCATCGCGCGCAGTGTCTCGCCCTCGCCGAACGGACGTTCGCCGGTCGTGAAGAAGTACAGCAGCACACCGAGCGAAAACAGGTCGCTACGCGGATCGTCGCGCACGCCCAGCAGCCGTTCCGGCGCCATGTAGGGCGCTGTGCCATAAGGCAGACGAAACTCCGCCTGCAGCAGGTCGGGCAGATGATCGTGGTGCGACAGGCCGTAATCGATCAGCACTGCCTCGCCGCTCTCGCGGAACATGACGCTGCTTGGCTTGATGTCGTGATGGATCACGCTCTGCCGATGCAGATCGGCGAGCGCAGCCGCGATCTTGGCAACCAGCAACCGCGCCTCCTCGTAAGGTAGCGGCAGATCGGGCAGCCGCTTGTAGAGCGTTGTGCCCGGAATGCGCTCGATCACGGCATAGGCCTGGCGGGCAAAATCGCCGGTGCCATAGCAGTGCGGCACGTGCGGGCCGGCCAGCCGCGGCAGGATCATCATCTCCATCTCGAACGAAACGATTGCCGCGGGGTCCTCGCCTTCCGACGCCCGCGGGACCTTCATCAGCAGCGGCACCTCGATGCCGGGACGGGTGACGGTCCACAGCGTCGCCATGCCGCCGGCATGGACGCATTCGCCGATCGTGTAGCCGTCGATGACAGCGCCTGATTTGACCAGGGATTTGGGCATCGGCCTCTAGCGCCCCTGCGACAGCCGATCGGCGAGCCAGGGCGGCAGGCCGTTCTCGCGGATCTTGCTTGCCGCGCTCGCGATGTCATAGGGCACACGGCAATAGGTGATCTGGCACGAGACCGTGTCGAACAGCACGAAAGATGCCGACGGATCGCCATCGCGCGGCTGGCCGACCGAGCCGAGCACGGCGAGCCATTGCCGGCCGCGCAGGAGCTGCACCGGCACATCGGTCTTGGGCACGAAGCTCGTCATCTTCGCCGTCACCGACATCGAATAGAGCGCGGGCCGATGAATGTGGCCGCAGAACGTGACGTGAGCCGGCGTTGCGATCAGGCTCCTGGCGGCATCCGCCGTCGAGCGGACATAATGCCAGCGCTTGGGGCTCGAGGCTTCCGAATGCACGAACAGCCGATCGCTGTCGTCCACCAGCATCGGCAGTTCGGCCAGGAACCGCCGCTGTGCCGCATCGAGCCGCCCGCGCGTCCACTCGATCGCGATCTGCGCCTCGTTGTTCATGTTCTCGGTGGTGGTGTTGACGGCTTCGTCATGATTGCCGCGCACGGCGACGGCACCATGGGCGACCAGATCCATGGCGGTGTCCACGACCCATTCCGGGTCGGCGCCATAGCCGACGAAATCGCCGAGCAGGATGAACCGCTCCGCAGCCCTGGCGCGGGCCACCTTCAGGCACGCCTCGAACGCCTGCCGGTTGCCGTGGATATCCGAGAAGACAGCGAGAAGCACGCACCCTCCACCCTCAATAGTCTTATTTTAAGCCGATAAAGCCAATTTGAGGGAGGTCAACAAGATGCGCCAGCGCAAGGCGGTTGACCAGCGCCACGCGGCCGCAATGGTGAAGAGCCTATTGCTCGTCCTTGGGCGGCATCCGAGGTGGCGGCAACGGCGTGAAGACGGCGCCTTGCGCGCCTGATGGCGGGGCATTGAACTCCCCGGTCGAGGAATCGCCGCCGCTGGTCTCGAGGATGGCCTTGGGCGTCACATACTCCCTGATCATGTCGACCAGGCTGCCCTCGCCGCCGCCAAAGTCCGCCGCACGCCCGCCCTGCGGATGGCCCGCCGCGATCTCGTTCTCCGCCGCATGGGTCTTGTCGGCCAGGGTGTCGTTATAGGGGACGCGGAAGGCCCGTGGAATGCCGCTCGGACGATGATCCGCATCGAGTTCCTCCACCCACAGATAGATCGAGCCGGGATCGCCCTCCAGCGAATGCGGCTCGACGATCCGCGCCGCCAGCAGCTTGAAGGACGCAGGGAGCCTGTCCGTGCTGGCCCAGCCGAGCAACCCGCGCATGTCCGTGAAGCTGACGACGTAGAAGGCACTGGTCACGACGACGGCGACCGCCTTCAGCGACCAGTGCAGCCGCGCATAGACCAGCACGACCAGCAGCAGCGCGCCGATCACGGCATAGGCGACCGACAGCGAGAGGATGACCGTCTGCTGATTACTCACGGCGCACCCTTACCCGCGTGTTCGGGTCGATATCGGCGCCATTGCGCCAGGTGCTGCGGAAGGTCTCCATCAGCGATTTCGGCCGCTGGCTCACATCGATAACCTTGCCCTCGGCATCGAGCCGGAACCGCACCGCGGTCTTCTCGTCACCGGTGTGGTCGAGCGTGAACTTGTTGTCGAAGACCACCTGCGCGGTCGGATTGAGCTTCTGCACCTTCACATTGGCCGTGACGGGCTCGCCGGTCGTGGCGACGAAATGCGAGACGTTGACGGTGTATTCGCCGGGGACGATGCCGCGCAGCGTGACGATCTCCTCACGGATGGGGGAAGCGATCTTCTTACCATTGACCATGATGAAGTCGTTGGCCCCGCCCCGGTCGTCGCGGTCGAGCGTGAGGAAGCCGGCCTCCCGGTGGCGATACCAGGCGATGTTGCCGGCGGGATCCTGCACGAACAGGTCGAGATCGTCAGGATGATTGTCCGGCCAGTCCAGCGTGATCATGAACTCGGCCTTGGAGTCGATCTTGCCATCCTTGGCATCGGGCGAGACCGCAAGCAGCGCGAGGAAGAACAGGAAGGCGACCACCTGAAGCGCCTTGAACAGCATCACGCCCAGGGGATCGAACGGCTCCTCGCGCGGATAGAGGCCGAAATCATCCATCATGACGGCGTTCCAGCACCTTTACGCTCGAGAACCGGCGTCACATAGGTCTCGGTCAGCACCACCGCATCCGAGAACACCCGCTGGGTCGCGGCATCGAGCATGTAGTACTGGATCCGGACCAGGATGGAGCCGACGAGGCCCGCGAGCGTCGTGTACATCGCGACCGCCATGCCGTCGCTCATCAGTCCCATCGAGGAGCGCATCGCGACCTTGTCGGCGGCGTCCAGTCCCGCGATCGGCGCCAGCATGATGATGAAGCCGATGATGGTGCCGAGCAGGCCGAGCTTCATCAGCGTGTCGGAGACGAACGCACCGAACCCGTTGGAGCCGCGCAGGCGGTCCGCGAGCGTCCGCAGCAGCAGCGTCTGGTCGACCGGACGGTAATCCTGCGCCGCCGCTTTCGTCACCAGGCTTTCGATGTGATCGCGCACCAGCCCGCGCGGCAGCGCGGTGGCGCGCGCACCGAGCACCTTGCTGCCCTCGGGCGCCGCCAGCACCGCGCGGCAGCGCCGGGCCGCCGCACCTTCACGGGCAATCGCTCGCGTGCGCAGGAAGCAGTGACCGCAGGTGACGAGATAGAGCGCCGCGATCACGCTCGAAATGTAGGTCCGGTCTGATGTGAGCATCAGATGGATCAGGCCGAAACGCCACAGCAGCACCACGGCGAAGATCGACAGTCCCGTGAAGATCATCCAGAACAGCAGAGCGCTGCGCTCGGATGGGTCGGCAGTCGAGGGCGCGATCGGTCCAATCGTCATCGAACTCATGCTGCACGCTCCTCACCTTGCAGGGATTGGCCTGCGATGTTTCCACCCCGATCAAATCAAAGCCGCCGCTGCAGGTCCAAAGAGCGATGCCCAATCGGGCTTGGGAAATTTGCCCGAGCTGCAATCGGGCCCAATCCCTGCAATTGGCAAGACGCGGCGGCGTTGTTAGGCTGAGCTTATCAAACTTTGGGGTGATCGCATGCGCCTCGTGCTTCAGACGGTCCAGAACTACCACTATCTGATCAGGACCAAGACCGGCGCGCGCACGGACGCGCAGCTGGTGCGGCTTGCCGCGGCTTGCGAGTTGACGCGGATTTAGCAGCGGCCCTGCCGCAATGCCTCGAATGAGATGAAATTTCTCATTCTGCCAAGCGGATAGGAACGGAGGCTATTGTGTTCCAGTTAGCAGGGTGAAGGAGTAGAAGTCATGAGTAAGGGTCACCACAAGGCAGTCGCCCATCCCCCCGTCATCACGGTAGGCGATCTCATCGACGAACTCTGCCGCCTCCCCGATACCGCCGTGGTCCACTTCCGCTGTCCTGCCCTCGATCAGGAACTGGCATTCGAGCGCCTTCGAAAGCGATCGAAGGACGACGTCGAAATCGCGATCAGCGCCTATCCGGAGAGTCCACCGGTCGTCCCATCGTCCGACGGCGCTTTCCGCGCACGTACGTCCACGCCATCGGTCCGCAATGGCGTCGTTCTCAACAAGGTTAGAAGTTGATGGGACGGCGCGTGTATCGAACGGCCACCGCGGTCTAGCAGGCCTTCAACCCGCGCAGCAGCAGCGCGAGGGTGGCGTCCACGCGCGCCGGCAGATCGGCATCCTTCCACTCGTCGGCATGGGCTGGATGATGGAAGCGGCAGGTCGCGTCGAACAGCGCGCGCGCCGCCGTCTTGACGTCGTCCACGGCGAACTCGCCCTGCTTGACACCGTCGGCCAGTATCGCCGCGATCTGGTCGATCATGGTGTCCTTGTGGCACTTGACGGCCGCGCACGCCTCGCGCGCCAGCGTCAGATAGGTCTCGAACATCTCGGGGTCGTCGAGCACACGCGAGCGCTTGGCCGCGAACAGGGTACGCAGCCAGCGGTCGAGCCTGTCGGGCGCCGGCCCCTGCTCATTGGCGATCGCCAGCAGCGGCGCGTCGATCCGGTCGAGCCAGCGTTTGGCGACGGCCTCGCGCAGCGAAGCCTTGCTCGGGAAGTGGCGATAGACGCTGCCGTGGCTCACATCGAGCGCACGGGCAACGTCGACCACGGTGGCCTTGGCAAGTCCGTAGCGCCGCAAGACATCCTCGGTCACTTCGAGGATCCGCTCCGGCGTCAAGACAACAGCTTCGTTCATGCCAGCACCATGTTCCCGTTCAGGGTCCAGTTCCCCGGCGAAGGATGCTTACCGAAGCGCCCTTGACCGGTCGTTTCGGAAAGCTCTCGCCTTAATGAGGCAGTTTTGCAGCTTGCGCCGCGATCTGGCGCGCAACCAGCAAATTGAGCCAATGCCCAATCGTGCCGGTGAAGTTGATGATTTCGGTCGTCATTGTCGTAAGTCTCCATTCGTCCGCGGTTCCCACCCCAAAATGACGCGCCTCGATCCGCAGGCATTTCGGACCTCAGGCTCCGGGAGGGATGGCCGCGGGACGCCCAATCGGAGCGTCCGGGAACGGATATACATGTCTCGCTGACAGATTTCAATATCTGTCAGTCAATGATCCGTGATTGACAGTTAATTTTTGAGACGGGATCTGCCTTTCGCCCGGGCCTCGTGGCGGGCTACGCTGCGCCCATTCGCCCTACCGAGAAAAACGGACCCGACGCCCATGCCCATCGTCAACCGCATCGCCGCCCTCTCCGACGAAATGGCCGCCTGGCGCCATGACTTTCACGAGAACCCGGAGTTGCTTTACGAGGTCCACCGCACGGCCGGCATCGTCGCCGACAAATTGCGCGAGTTCGGCTGCGACGAGGTGGTGACGGGCATCGGCCGCACCGGGGTCGTCGGCGTGATCCGTGGTCGCAAGTCCGCCTCAGGCAAGGCCATCGGCCTGCGCGCCGACATGGACGCGCTGCCGATCATGGAAACCGCCGAGGTGCCCTACGCCTCGAAGATCCCGGGCAAGATGCACGCCTGCGGTCACGACGGCCACACCGCGATGCTGCTGGGCGCGGCAAAGTACCTCGCCGAGACGCGCAATTTCGACGGCACCGCGGTCATGATCTTCCAGCCCGCCGAGGAAGGCGGCGGCGGCGGCAAGGCCATGGTCGAGGACGGGCTGATGACGCGCTGGAACATCGACCAGGTCTACGGCATGCACAACATGCCGGGTCTCGCCGAAGGCCATTTCGCCACCACGCCGGGCCCGATGCTGGCCTCCTCCGACAACATCCAGATCACCGTGCGCGGCAAGGGCGGCCATGCCGGCGCCACCCCGCACCAGGCCATCGACAGCGTCCTGATCGGCTCGCAGATCGTGGGCGCGCTGCAATCGATCGTCGCGCGCAACGTCAATCCGCTGCAGTCGGCGGTGGTCTCGATCACGCAATTCCACGCCGGCACCGCTTTCAACATCATCCCGGAGACCGCCGAGCTCTGCGGCACCGTGCGCTCGCTCGATCCTGAGGTGCGCGATCTCATCGAGCGCCGGATCGGCGAAGTCGCCGACAGCGTCGCCCGCGCCTTTGGCGGCTCGGCGGAGACGAAGTACACGCGGATGTATCCGGTGACCTTCAATCATGCGCGTGAAGCCGGCGTCGCCGCCGACGTCGCCCGTGACATCGTCGGCGCCGAGCGCGTCAACGACCGCATCATCCCGATGATGGGGGCAGAAGACTTCTCCTTCATGCTGGAAGAGCGCCCCGGCGCCATGGTGCTGGTGGGCATGGGCGAGAGCCCTGCGTGCCACCACCCGGCCTACGTCTTCAACGACAACATCCTCGGCCACGGCGCCTCATTCTGGGTGCGCCTGATTGAAACCGCGATGCCGGCGTAAAACGTCTGCCGCGTGGGCGAGGCTACGCCTGTACCACCTCGTGCCGCATCACGAACGGCGCGAGCAGCGTGTGCACCTCGCCGGCGACGATGTCGCGCTGGTCGGCCGGCAAGCCCGTCAGTGTCACCGTCGCGATCGAGCCGTGGCTGCCATGGGCGCCGACTTTCACCTTGCAGTCGATACCGCGCTCGACGAGTGGCCGCAGCACGTTGGTGAACACGCGCTGCGCCGCGTCCCAGCGCAATTGTGGCTTGAAGACCTTGCCGACGCCGGTCACCGGCATCGGGTCGATCGGAATGACCTGGACCGGAACGGCGGCGCGCTCCGGCGTGCGCTCGCGCACCCACGCTTCGAGCTCGCCCGGCTCGACGGACGCGCCGGGCTTCAACTGCACGTAACCGACCGGCAGCTCGCCGGCATAGGCATCGGGCTGACCGACCACCGCGGCAAAGCCGACGGCGGGATGGCGGAACATGATCTCCTCGATCGGAGCCGGATCGATATTGTGACCGCCGCGGATGACGAGGTCCTTGGCGCGCCCGGTGATCCAGAGATAGCCGGCGGCGTCCAACCGGCCGAGGTCGCCGGAATTGACCCAGACCTTGTCGACAAAGGCGCCCTTGTTGTGGGCCTCATTGAGATAGCCGCCGAACACGCCGGGACCGGCCATGATGACGACGCCGATCTCGTCCACCTTGCAGTCGCGGATCAAATTGCCGTCGGCATCCAGCTGCACAATACGCACGCGGGAATACGGCATGGGAAGGCCGACCGAGCCGAGCCGGATCGGCCGTGACGGATAGGCCAGCGTATGCACGCTCGAGGTCTCTGTCATGCCGTAGACTTCGACGACCGGCAGCTTGAGTTTTTCCTGGATCGCAGATCCCACCGCGACAGGGATCGCCGAGCCGCCGCCGGCGGCATATTTCAAACTGGAGATGTCGGCATTTCCCGGCGGCACCGCGAGTGTTGCGGCGAGCACCGTCGGCACGCTGGACAGGGCCTCAGGCCTGAAGCGCTCGACCAGGCCCCAGATATTCTTCACGGCGTTGGGATTACGCCAGCCGCTCGGCGACAGCACGACCAGCGAGCCGCCGGCTGACAGTGTTCCGAGGACCTGCGTCAGTGATCCGCCGACATGAAACAGCGGCATGCCAAACAGCAGGTTGGCGCCGGGCTTCGCTTTCAGCAGCAGGTTCAGCGCCCAGGCCTGATAGACCTGGTTGGCATGGGTGTGCCGCACCAGCTTTGGCGTGCCTGTCGTGCCGCCGGTGTGGAAATAGGCGGCGATGTCGCTGCCGAGAATCTTGCGCCCGCTGACAAGCCGGTCCGCCGGCTGCTGCTTGACCAGATCGTTGAACGCAAAGATGCCCTTGTCCGGATCGCCGCCGCCAGCCACCTGCACGATCGCCTTGAGGTGCTTGAGCTGCGGGCGGATCTGCTCGACCTTCTGCCAGATGTCGGTGCCCGGCATCGGCCCAAGCACCACCAGGATCTTCGTGTTCGCCGCTTCCAGGATTTCCGCGATCTGATGCGGCTCGAGCAGCGGGTTGACGGGATTGGCGATGCCCGCGGCTTCGGCCCCGAACAGCGTCACGAAGGCATCGGGCAGCAGCGGCAACATGAACGAGATCACATCGCCCTTCTCCGCACCGAGCGCGTGAAACATGTTGGCCGCCTGCGTGACCCGCGCGATGAAATCGCGGTAGGTGACCACGACAGCCGTGTCGGCAGGATCGGCATTTTGCAGAAACTGGATCACCGCGCCGTCGGGGTTGCGTGCGGCCCCAAGCCTGATGGCGTCATAGGTGCTCTCGGCCGCGACCCGGTCGGCATAAGGGACCTGCTCGAAGGCCCGGACCTCCTCGTCCGTCAAGAACTCCGGATAGTTGTCGCCAATAAGCCGATCGAGCGTGTGGATGCCCGCCATGGAATTCCGTCCTCCCTCAGGTCGTCCCTCGCCGCCTGTCTTTTGACATTTCGTGCGGCGGGTCCTCCCGACCGATTGGCCGGCCGGGCGGGACTACAATGATGGATGATTTGGCGTTCGTCCATTGCCGACCGGCTACGGCGATAGACCTCGCCCGAGCGGCTTTTGAACCTTCCTGGCCGATCCAGGTACCAAGATCAGGCACTGGACTCTTCTGCCAGCGTCCCGCCGATGGACTTGAGGTGATGATGACCACGCCCCTGCGGGACCGCGCCACACGGCTGATCCTCGCCTTCGCCTTGGCCTCGATGATCGTCCTGCCGCGCGCAGCGCTCGCCGATAGCCAGCTCGACAAGATGCGCGCCAAGCTCGCGGCCTTCGTCGTCGACAAGATGGAAAAGCTGGGCGGGTCTCGGATCATCTACAAGGTGGACGGCGACGGCCTGCGCGAGAGCGTTGTCACCGATCTGCGCGACGACGTCTACAAGGCCTTGCACGACGGCCATATCGCCTTCTCCAATCTCGCGATCCGTGACGGTGGCGTCGATGTGAAGATCGCCGACGCCAAGGCACGCGACCAGCTTGCGCGCAAGCTCGCCGCTGCCGCGGACGGACTGCCGTCGCATGCCATTTCCGTGACCGACGGTGGCGACGGAGCGGTCCGGCTCGCGCCGACCGATGCCGCATCCGCGGCACGGCTGCATGAGCTCGTCGAAGATTCCATCGCCATGATCGAGCAGCGTCTCAAGGACACCGGCATCAAGCTTGTCAGCGCCGTCCCCGACGGGACTGACCGTATTCGCATCTTCCTGCCCGGCGTCACCGATCCCGAGCACATCACCGCGATCTTCGCCCGGAGGGTCAAGGTCAGCCTCCGCCAGGTCGATGTATCGATGCCTCCGGAGCAGGCGCAATCCGGCAAGCCGCCCGAGGGCACGGAGGTCTTGCTCGGGTTCAAGGACAAGCGGCCCTATTTGGTCGCCAAGGAAAGCACGCTCGACGGCGAGGACATCAGCGATGCCGCGCCAAGCTTCGCCCCCGGGACGAAGGATCCGGTTGTCTCCTTCCGCTTCAACGGACGCGGCACGCGGCGTTTTGCCCATCTCACGGAAGAGAATATCGGCAAGCCCATCGCCATCGCGCTTGACGACACGGTGATCTCCGCCCCCGTGATCCGCGAGCCCATCACCGGCGGCTCGGTTCAGATCTCGGGCAATTTCACCCTGGAGGAGGCCAACAGCGTCGCCATGCAGCTGCGTGCCGGCTCGCTGCCCGGGCACCTGACCCTCGTCGAGCAGCAGGTCGTCCAGCCTGGCGTCAAGCCGTAGGCCCACCTTCTGTCCTTTTTGGCGCCCAGCGCCACTTCCGGACGCTGAAGTCCACCGGGGCCGTCCCCGAATCACGGGGCGGCCGGACCATGCGCGCAACGAACGGGCAATTGCCGAAACGACGGTTCGGGCTAAAATTTGCCTGTTGCGGAACGGCGACCGAAGGTTTCATTCAAGCGGTCGTCGTTCCATTTCGGCTATAGGTGTCGAGCCTACCGCCCAGGACTGAAGGCCTTACGCAGGGATAGTACCATGCCGTCCGGCAGCGCAGACGTCTCCTCGATCCTTGACCGCATTCTCGATGCGGCCACGGACAATCTCAGGATCGCGAAGATCCTGGTCCAGATGGGCCTTGACCCCAACAACGTCACCTGGGACGCGATCTTCAACCGGCTGCTCGAGATCTTCGTCCACAACATCACGCTGGCCAATCTATTTGCGACGATCGGCGCCGGCTTCTTCGTCGCCACCCTCCTGATGCGGACGATGGTGCCCTTGCGCGTCGCCAACATGATCGGCTGCGCCTTCTTCGCCATTTTCGGCGCGCTCTCCGCCAATGTCTCGACGTTCCTGCTCTATCTCCTGATGCTTCCGATCAACGCCCTCCGGCTTCGTCAGATGCTCAAGCTGGTCAAGAAAGCGCGGCACGCCGCCGAAGGCGACATGTCGATCGAGTGGCTCAAGCCATTCATGACCGAGCGCAAATATCGCCGCGGCGACACCCTGTTCAAGCTCGGCGATCCGGCCCAGGAGATGCTCCTCACCGTGACCGGCAAGTTCCTGGTCAAGGAGATCGGCGTCGAGATCGGGCCCGGCGCGCTGATGGGAGAGCTCGGCTTCCTCACGCCCGACAACCGCCGCACCGGAACGATCGAATGCATCGAAGACGGCCAGGTGCTCACGATCACCTATGACCGCCTGCTCGAGATCTACTTCCAGGATCCGCAGTTCGGTTATTATTTCCTGGTGCTGACCAGCCAGCGCCTGCTGCAGAACATCGATCGCCTGCAGAAGCAGCTGGCCGCAGCGCGAACGGCGACCACGAACAAGATCGCCTGATCGTCCGCTCAGCTGAGCAGCAGCGCCATGCCGGGATCGCCCTTCTCCATCGCCCGACGATAGGCCGGACGCGCACTGACGCGGCCGAGATATTTGACCACGTTCGGACAACGCTGGAGATCATAGGGCTGGAAATAACGCATCGTGGTGAGCGTGAAGACCGTCATGATATCGGCCGTGGTGAAGTTGCTGCCTGCCAGATATTCGGCTTCGCGCACGCGCGCGTCGACAAGGTCGAAGGCACGGTCGACACGCGCCCTGATCGCGACCAGCATCGGATTGTCGTCAGTGAGCTTGAGCCGGTTCAGCAGCATCAGCCGGCCCATGCCGGCCTGCAAGGTGCCGTTGGCAAAGTGAAACCAGTACAGGAACTGCGCGAAATCGGGATCATCAGCGCGGAGCACGAGGCGGCCGTTGCCATATTTGGCGATGATGTAGTCGACGACGGCGCCGGATTCGGCCAGCACCAGATCGCCGTCGGTGATCACGGGCGCAGCGCCAATCGGATGCAGCGCCTTGTAGTCGGGCGGCGCCAGCATGGTGACGGAATCGCGCGCATAGCACTTCAGCTCATATGGGATCGCAAGCTCCTCGCAGACCCAGACGATGCGTTCGGATTGCGATTTGCCGAGGTGGTGGACGGTGAGCATAACGTCTCCTGAAGAGATGAAGCAAAACTGGCGCCACATCCTACCCTGTCATTGCGAGCGCAGCGAAGCAATCCAGACTGCCGCCGCCGTGGCTGACGCGGGCTGCGATCTTCTGCCAGCGCAAGGACTCGGTCGGCAGCGCCGGGGTCGCGTTGGTGATGCGCCAGGTCAATCGCAACACTGTGAGCAGCAGGATCACGTAGCCGATATCGGCGTGGATCGAGCGGTAGAAGAACTTGTCGGCGCGCGCCGGGATGTGATTCATCCACCAGCCGAAGCCGATCATGCCGATGATCGCCAGCGCCAGGCCCCAGTGAAACCACCGGGCGACGCTCCCCCAGCCATTCCCAGTGTTTCTGATCATGTCGGCTCCCGAAAACTTACGGGTATCCCAATCGCAGCGCAGCACGGCTGATAGCGGGTACAGGCGGCAGAGGTGAAATTGAATCGTTCCAAACTGGGCGCCGGCCGCCCCCGCCGCAAAACCGCCCCAAAAACCGAATGGTAACCATGGGGTCTTAAGGTAGCGACGTGACCAATTCCCCGACGATCCTGGTATTCGATTCCGGTCTTGGCGGCCTCACCGTGTTGCGTGAGGTCGTGGCGGCGCGCCCGGATGCGCATTATACCTACGTCGCCGACGACGCCTTCTTCCCCTATGGCCATCACAGCGAGGACGAGATCATCGCCCGCGTCGTGCCGCTGATGGGGGAGCTGATTGCCACGCACAAGCCCGACCTGGTGGTGATCGCATGCAACACCATGTCCGTTTCAGTCATGAGCCATTTGCGCGCCGCTTATCGCGTGCCGTTCGTCGGCACAGTGCCGGCGATCAAGCCGGCCTGCGCGCAGTCGAAGACCCGCCGCGTCTCCGTGCTCGGTACGAAAGCGACCGTCAAACGCGAGTACACCCAAGCGCTGATCCGGGATCACAGCCAAGGCTGCGAGGTGACGCTGGTCGGTTCGCCCGAACTCGCCACGCTCGCCGAGGCTGCGCTCAGCGGCACCACAGTCGACGACAGCGACATTTTCGCTGAGCTGAAACCTTGCTTCGTCGGAAACTCCGAGGATGCGACTGCGCGCACCGACACGATCGTGCTGGCCTGCACTCATTATCCGCTGCTGCTCGACCGGATGGAGCGGCTGGCGCCCTGGCCGGTCCAATGGATTGATCCGGCGCCTGCGATCGCCCGCCGCGTTTCCGACCTTCTCGGCCCGTACGGCTGCGGCATCGCGCAGACGGGCGCTGAGATGATTTTCACCTCGAACCGCGCGCATGGCCTTTCCGCCACGCTGACACCGTTCTTCGGCGGGCGCGCGGTCGCCTGACTTTGCGCGCCGGCGGCGTGCTGCTAGGCTTCGCGCATCGTTACCCCCGCGCAGGTCTTCACATGTCGGTCCCCGCAAAGCCGCTCAATCGCCTTCGCCAGATGTGGAGCGAAGGCCGCCCCGCCTTCGGCGCGATCGCAACGATCCCGAGCGTGCAGATGGTGCAGATCATGGCGCGCTCGCTCGACTGGATCATCGTGGATCTCGAGCACGGCCCGATCGGCCTCACCGAAGCGCATGCCATGATCGCCGCGACGACGGGAACGCCGTGCACGCCGCTGGTCCGGATCGCCGCGAACGAGCCGTGGCTTGCCAAAGCACCGATGGATATCGGCGCCTTCGGTATCAATTTCCCGATGATCACCAATCGCGACGA
This sequence comes from Bradyrhizobium sp. CCBAU 51745, assembly GCF_028128715.1. Classification (NCBI taxonomy): domain Bacteria; kingdom Pseudomonadati; phylum Pseudomonadota; class Alphaproteobacteria; order Hyphomicrobiales; family Nitrobacteraceae; genus Bradyrhizobium; species Bradyrhizobium sp. CCBAU 51745. The sequence continues at coordinate 156,176 of NZ_LBJP01000004.1, forward strand.
GGCCGAGAAAGCGGTGCGCAGCGTGCGCTATCCGCCGCGCGGCGACCGGCTCTGGGGGCCGTTCCACGCGCCGTTCCGCTGGGGCCAGTCAATGCCTGACTACATGGCCTCAGCCGATGACGAGATGATCTGCATGATCACCATCGAACATGTCGATGCCGTCAACCGCATCGACGAGATCATGGCGACACCAGGCGTCGATGTCGCGGTGATCGGCCCCGGCGATCTTGCCACGTCCATCAACAAGCGTGGTCAGATGGACGATCCGGAATTGCTGGCGCTGATCGCGCGGGCCGAGGCCGGCATCCTCAAAAGCGGCGTGCCGATCGGCGGCGTGGCGCGCACCGCCGACCAGGCCAACCAGCTCATTGACCGCGGCTACCGCGCCATCGCACTCGGCTTCGACTGGTCGCTGTTCCAGCGCGGCATCATGGCGGCGTTCGACGGGATCAGGCGCTGAACCGCCTGCCGGAGCCCGGGGTGGGCCGTGCCAGACGGAACAATGCTCAAGAAATGCTCGTTCTCGCCTTCAGCCGTCGCGGCGTGCTAGAGCAGGCGGCGCGCGGGGCCCCTCGCCGCCAGTCCCATGTGAGTCCGCGGGAACCGAAGGAACGATGCGCGGTCAACCCAAGAACATTTCCCTGCCGCGTCGCCTGATCATCGACCTGATGCACGCCTCGAGTGGCGTGCCGTTCGTGTCGCTCTCCCGCGCGCTCAATATCCGCCCCCTGCAGGAGGCCCGCGCGGGCGCGAGGGCGCCGGCCGGCTGGGCGGCCATGTTCGTCAAGGCTTTTGCCCTGGTGGCAAGGGATGAGCCGGTGCTGCGCACCGTCTACGCCAAATGGCCCCGGCCGACGCTCTATGAGCTCCCCAATAGCGTGGCGTCGGTGGCGATCGCCCGGCTCGAGAATGGCGAGGAATGCGTCATGCCGCAGCGGATCGCTGCGCCAGAGGTGATGACCCTGGTCGCGATCGATACCGAGATCCGGCGCGCCAAGACGGCCCCGGTCGCTGATATCCCCATGTTCCGTAAGGTCATGCGGGTCACCCGGCTACCGCTGCCGCTGCGGCGCCTGTTCTGGGCGGTGGGCCTGAATTTCGGCCGGCAGCGCGGCAATTGGTTCGGCAGCTTCGCGGTCAGCTCGGTGGCCGCCTATGGCGGCGGCGAGCTTCATCCCATCACACCCGGCCCGTTCATCGTCAGCTACGGCCTTGTCGAGCCGGACCAGACCATCCAGGTCGTAATCCGCTGGGACCACCGGGTGACGGACGCTGCCCCTATCGCCCGGGTCCTGACCCGGCTGGAACAGGTCCTGAACACTGAAATTGCTGCGGAATTGCGCGCGGCGGGCACCAAGCCGATCCGGGCGGTTGGGACGTGATCGTAGCGGTCATCCCGGGGCGGTGCGCAGCACCGAACCCGGGATCTCGAGATTCCGGGTTCACCCTGCGGGTGCCCCGGAATGACCGGGCTAAAGAATTGACAGCCAACCCCAAATTCCCCTAAAAGCCGCCTGCTCGCGGGCCGGTTTCGGCCCGCGAAGCGTTTCGCGACCCGTGGTCTGGTCCCTTAAGCTTTGGGGATCGGACCTGTCGGTGCCGGGAATCATCCCGTCACACAGGAGGGCGCGTTTCCTCAAACCATGCAACCGAAGAGGACGCGATGACTAAGCGCAGTGAGGCGAAGTACAAGATCGATCGCCGTATGGGCCAGAACATCTGGGGCCGCCCGAAGAGCCCCGTGAACCGCCGCGAGTACGGCCCCGGCCAGCACGGCCAGCGCCGCAAGGGCAAGCTCTCGGACTTCGGCGTGCAGCTGCGCGCCAAGCAGAAGCTGAAGGGCTACTACGCCAACATCTCCGAGCGCCAGTTCCACGGCATCTATGTCGAGGCCAGCCGCCTCAAGGGCGACACCGGCGAGAACCTGATCGGCCTGCTGGAGCGTCGTCTCGACGCGGTCGTGTATCGCGCCAAGTTCGTCTCGACGATCTTCGCCGCACGCCAGTTCATCAACCACGGCCACATCAAGGTGAACGGCCGCAAGGTCAACATCTCGAGCTACCAGGTCAAGGTCGGCGACGTCGTCGAGGTCAAGGAAGCCTCCAAGCAGCTCGCCCACGTTCTCGAAGCCAGCCAGCTCCCCGAGCGCGACACCCCCGACTATCTCGAAGTCGACCACGGCAAGATGACCGCAAAGTACGTGCGCATCCCCGCCCTCTCCGACGTGCCGTTCCCGGTGCAGATGGAGCCCCATCTGGTCGTCGAATTCTATTCGCGCTAAGATTTGAATGTCGAAAGGCCCCGGTTCGCCGGGGCCTTTTTGCTTAAGAGCCACATTTCAGTGGCCGCATCGCTTGAGGAGCCGTCGCATGCTCTACACCCCTCCCCCCGTCGATCCCAAGGCGCCGCCGGTGCGCATCAATCTGCTCTCGGACACGCAGACGAGGCCGACGGCTGCGATGCGCGAGGCGATGGCGCGGGCCGAAGTCGGCGACGAGCAGGTCGGCGACGATCCGACCGTGAATGCGCTGTGCGAGCGCGTCGCCGCGCTGATGGGTAAGGAAGCGGCGGTCTACATGCCGTCAGGGACGATGTGCAACGTCACCGCGACGCTGGTGCATTGCCGGCCCGGCGACGAGATCCTGGCGCATGAGACCGCGCACATCATCGCCCGCGAAGGCGGCGCGCATGCCGCGATCGGCGGCTTCCAGGTCACGCAGCTCAAGGGCCCCGACGGCCAGTTCACGCCGGAGACGCTCCGCAAGGCGCTGCATCCGCGCACGCGCTACCAGCCGACGCAGCGGGTCGTCAGCGTCGAGCAGACCGCCAACATCGGCGGCGGCACGATCTGGAAGAAGGCCGCGCTCGACGAGATCGTCGCGATCGCCAAACAGCACGGCCTTGTGACGCATATGGACGGCGCGCGCCTGCTGAACGCGACAGTGGCAAGCGGCATCTCGCCGCGCGACATGACCGCGGGCTGGGATTCGGCCTGGATCGATTTCTCCAAGGGCCTCGGCGCACCGATCGGCGGCGTGCTCGCCGGCACCCGCGAATTCATCGACGCGGTCTGGCAGTGGAAGCAGCGCCTTGGCGGCTCGATGCGGCAGGCTGGAATCTGCGCGGCCGCCTGTATCTACGCGCTCGACCATCACGTCGAGCGCCTCGCCGACGACCATGCCAATGCGCGCGCGCTCGCGCGCGGCCTGTCGCAGATCGCCGGCATCGAGGTCCAGGAGCCCGAGACCAACCTCGTGTTCTTCAAGCCCGACGGCGCCGGCATCCCCGGCGACAAGATGGTCGCGGCCCTCAGGCAGCGCGGCGTGACGCTCGCGATGATGGACGGCCGCATCCGCGCCTGCACCCATCTCGACGTCGACGCGGCGAAGATCGAGGAAGCCATCGGCTACGTGCGCGAGATCGTGCGCGCGGCGTGAGGCCTGGCCCCGCAGCCCGGATCGAGCGCAGCGAAATCCGGGACAGTTTCAGCGGCGAGAGTCCCCGGATTGCGCTTCGCTCCATCCGGGCTACGAAGGCAGCAAGACTACGTTCGTCGCCGCCCCATCGCCCGATAGATCAGTGTCTTCAGAGAGCGAGCGCCGCGAGGAGCGCGCGGCGCGCACATGTCAATTCTCCATGGCCTCATAGACCAAAAGCTTCAATGTCCGTTGGATGCGCTGGCGCTCGGTCGGGGTCTGCTCCAGCAGCACAAAGAACATGTCCTGCTTGCGATCGACCACCAAATAGCAACCGCTGGCGCCGTCCCACTTCAATTCGCCGAGATCGCCGGGCGGCGGCGGCTTGGCATTACCGGGATCGGTGCGCACGGCAAACCCAAGTCCCATGCCAAAACCGTCACCGGGAAAATAGAAGTAGTCCCGCTCAACGCCGGAGTCCTTGCCGGCATGGTCCGATGCCATCAGCTCGAACGTCTTCGGGCTGAGATAAGTCTTGCCCTCGAACGTTCCTCCATCGACCAGCATCTGCGCAAAGCGCGAAAAGTCCGCCATGGTCGAGACCATGCCGCCGCTGGCGGATTCCCACTTCTGGCGAACCTCAGTCCTGTACTCGCGGCCGACCCGGAAATTGCTGTCGTTCGGCAGCGGCTGGGCGAGCCGTTTCAGCCTCTCCGGTTCGGTGACGAAGAAGCCTGTATCGGTCATACCGAGCGGATCGAGCAGCTTTTCCTTCTCGAGTTCGAACAATGTCTTTCCGGACACGATCTCCATGATCCGCGCCAGAATGTCGGTGGAATGGCCGTACTGCCAGAGCGCGCCAGGTTGATTGTGCAGCGGCAGCTTGGCGATCCGCTCGGCAAACTCGGCGAGATCGAATTCGCCCGCGTAGATGTTGGCGTCGCGATAGGCCTTGCGAACCAGACTGTCGCCATAGAAGCCGTAGGTGATCCCGGAGGTATGGCGCAGCAGGTCGAGAATGGTAATGGGCCGGACCAGTGGTACCAGCTCGAGCGTCTTGGTGCCGTCTTCGGCCTTCTTCTCCTCACCGACCTTCACATTTGCAAAGGAGGGAATGTATTTCGAGACGGGATCGTCGAGCTTGATCTTTCCGTCCTGGATCAATTGCATCGCCACAACGGAGGTGATCACCTTGGTTAGCGACGACAGGCGGAAGATGGTCTTGTCGGTGATCGGCGCCTTGCTGACCACGTCCTGCACGCCGAAGGCTTCGTGATAGACGGGCTTGCCGTGCTGCTGGATCAGCACGGTCGCGCCGGCGATCTTGCCGGTCGCGACCTCGTTCTTGAAGAACTCGCTGACCTTGGCGAGCTTGTCCTGATTGAAATGTGCGCCGGCCGGAATCTCGTAGGTGCCCTCCGCGCGCGCCGACATCGTCCCAAACGAGACAAGCGCACCGCAGGCCAATGCAAATCGTCCAAAACGTGAAATCATATCCCCTCCCGGAACATGGCTGGCGGAGTGTACTGACCCAATTGTCAGGCACAAGGGCTGCCGTGCCGGGCCAGAACGTCCGCATGCAGGGCGGCGCTTGCCTCCGAGAAGCAGCAAAATATGACGTGGCCGACCGAGGGGGAGGCCGGCAGGGCTCCAATGGTCGTTTCGATCGCAATCTTCGCGGCCCGGCCGGCAGGAAAGCGGTAAATGCCGGTCGAAATCGCGGGGAAGGCCGCCGACGACAACTTGTGCTTGCCGCACAGTTCCATTGAGCGGCGGTAGCAGGAGGCGAGCAGATCGTCCTCACCCAGCGTACCACCGTTCCAGACCGGTCCCACGGTGTGGATCACGTGCGCGGCCTTGAGCCGGTAGCCTTTGGTGATCTTCGCATCGCCCGTCTTGCAGCCGTGGAGCATGCGGCATTCGGCCACCAGCTCCGGGCCGGCCGCGCGATGAATCGCACCATCGACGCCGCCTCCACCAAGAAGAGACGAGTTGGCGGCGTTGACGATGGCGTCAACGCCGAGGGTCGTAATGTCGGCGACGATGATTTCGAGCTGGACGTCGCCGATCCGGCGCCTCAGCACTGTCACGGATCAGGCCGCGACGACGACGCCCTTCTCGGAGAAGAGCTGCTGCAATTCGCCGGCCTGGAACATCTCACGCACGATATCGCAGCCGCCGATGAACTCGCCCTTCACATAGAGCTGCGGGATCGTCGGCCAGTTCGAATATTCCTTGATGCCGTTACGCAGCTCGGCGGATTCGAGCACGTTGAGGCCCTTATAACCGACGCCGATGTGGTCGAGGATCTGCACGACCTGGCCGGAGAAACCGCACTGCGGAAATTGCGGCGTCCCCTTCATGAACAGAACCACGTCGTTCGACTTCACTTCGTTGTCGATGAATTCCGCGATGCTCATATCCGTGTCCTTCTGGGGCAGAGCCCTCAATTATCAATCCGGGCCGGCTCAGCCGAGTTAACCCGATACCTGCCTATATATGTAGCCCAAACCGTTGTGCATCCAAAGTAAAATGGCAAAGAGCAGTCCCTGGACGTCAGGCCAGGGCGGCCCCGGCGCCATTGCATGATGACACGAATATCATCGCCGGGGAGGACTTTCATACCGTAACGGAGCCCCTATCTAGGACGAACCTTGGTTTTGGAACCTGGGTTCGCCAACAACGTTCTTTTGTCCTGTCTGGAGAAAAACGTGACGAAACAAGCCTCCGCTACGGCCGATCAGCCGCTTTCGTCACCCCCGGCCACCCCTGATGGCCTCGCGCAGGCGCTGGAGAGCGCGTTTCTGGCCGTTCGTGCCGAGACTGAGCGGCGCGCCGCGCCGCTCTCACCCGAGGACCAGCAGATCCAATCCATGCCGGACGCGAGCCCGGCGAAATGGCATCGGGCCCATACCACCTGGTTCTGGGAGCAGTTTCTGCTCGGCGAGCACGCGCCCGGGTACCGCCCCTTCCATCCCGACTTCGCCTTCCTGTTCAATTCCTATTACGTCAGCGCCGGTCCGCGCCACGCCCGCAATCATCGCGGCGACATCACGCGGCCCAGCGCCACCGAGGTCGGTGCCTATCGCAGCTATGTCGATGCCGCGATCGTCCAATTCTTCCGCAAGGCCGGCGAGGACAAGCTCCGCAAGATCGCGCCCCTGGTCGAAGTCGGGCTGAACCATGAGCAACAACATCAGGAGTTGATGGTCACCGACATCCTGCACGCCTTCGCGCAGAACCCGGTCTATCCGGCTTACGACAAGGACTGGCGATTTCCGGCCGGGACGCGCGCTGGCGAGGACTGGCTGACGCTCACCGAAGGCATCCACACCGTCGGCCATGTCGACGACAGCTTTCATTTCGACAACGAGAAGCCGGCGCATCGCGCGCTGGTCGGCCCGGTCAAGATCGCCCGCAATCTCGTCACCAACCGCGAATGGCTCGCCTTCATGCGCGACGGCGGCTACCGGCGTGCGACGCTGTGGCTGATGGACGGCTTCGCCGCGGCCAGCAAGGAAGACTGGCAGGCTCCAGGCCATTGGCGTGAGATCGACGGGCAGTGGCATGTGATGACGCTTGCCGGCGTCAAGCCGGTCGATCCGGACGCGGCGGTCTGCCACATCAGCTATTACGAGGCCGATGCGTTTGCGCGCTGGGCCGGAAAGCATCTGCCGACCGAGATGGAATGGGAGGTCGCGGCGCGCGCGGGGCAGCTCAACGATGCCTTCGGCATCGTCTGGCAATGGACGCGGTCGTCGTATTCGCCCTACCCCGGCTACCGCTCCGTAGAAGGCGCGCTCGGCGAGTACAACGGCAAGTTCATGGTCAACCAGCTGGTCCTGCGCGGCTCCTCGCTGGCAACACCTGACGGTCACAGCCGCGTCACCTACCGCAACTTCTTCTATCCGCATCACCGCTGGCAGTTCACGGGATTGCGGCTCGCCGACTACGACTAGTTCTCATCCGACGACAATACGCGCCGGACAGCGCGTTCAGGAGAGTATCATGAATGTGCACGCCAGCGCTTTGGCCGAAGCCCATCTCCCCGACGAGCAGACGACCGCCTTCGCCCGCGAGGCGATCGAGGACCTCTCGCAGCAGCCGAAGAAACTGTCGCCGAAATATTTCTATGACGCGACAGGATCTGAGCTGTTCGAGGCGATCACGCGACTGCCGGAATATTATCCGACGCGCACCGAGCTATCGATCCTGAGGGAACGCGGCAGCGAGATCGCAAAGATCATCCCCGGGAATGCCGCCCTGGTCGAGTTCGGCGCAGGCTCCACCACAAAAGTCCGCCTGCTGCTGAACCAGGCCAAATTCGCCGCCTATGTCCCGGTCGATATCTCCGGCGATTTCCTGCAGGCGCAGGCCAATGGGCTCAAGCGCGACTTCCCCTCGCTCGGGATCTATCCGGTTGCCGCCGACTTCACCACGCCGTTCGAGCTGCCGAAGGCGGTCGCATCAATGCCGAAGGTCGGCTTCTTCCCGGGCTCGACCATCGGCAATTTCGAGCCGCACGAAGCGCAGGCGTTCCTGAGGAGCGCCCGCCAGATCCTTGGCCAGGGCGCGCAGATGGTCATCGGCGCCGACCTGGAGAAGGAGGAGCGCCTGCTTCACGCCGCCTATAACGATGCGGCCGGCGTCACCGCGCGGTTCAACCTCAATGTGCTGGTGCGGATCAACCGCGAGCTCGGCGGCAATTTCGACATCTCCGCGTTCACCCATGGCGCGATCTACAATCACGAGCGGCACCGCATCGAGATGCACCTGATCAGCAAGAAGAGCCAGACCGTGCGCCTGCTCGGCACCAGCTTCTCGTTCCGGCCCGGCGAGAGCATTCACACCGAGAACAGCTACAAATACAGCCTGGAGCGCTTCGCCGCGCTGGCGCAAGGCGCCGGCTGGCGCGTGCGCGAGAGCTGGACCGATGCGGCGAAGATGTTCTCGGTGCACGCGCTGGAGGTCGCGGAGTAAAAGCTGCGGCGCGAGCATCCTGCGGCACATCCTTCGAGACGCCCGCCTGAGGCGGGCTCCTCAGGATGAGGACGGAGTATGCGGCACCAGTTTCAGCGGCACCGACGCCGGTTAGCCTCATCTTGAGGAGACCGCGCAAGCGGTCGTCTCGAAGAACGAGGAGCTTGTTCAGGTGGCCCCCGAGTCCTCAACCTCCTCCACCTTCGATCCCAGCGACACCGATTCCCACACCGCGACCACGATCATGATCACGCTGGTCGCGACCGACAGCCAGAGCGGCGACAGGTCCGCCGCGAACCACCACAGCGCCAGCAGCAGGATGATGCCGATGCCGTGGGAGAGCTGGAGGAAGCCGCGGATCGAGTGCTTGAACAGAATGGTGCCGACCAGAAACACCAGGGGACCGCCGATCGTGCTGACGACGGTGCGGACATCGGGATGCCCGGCGGGGTGCTTCAGCACCAGCTCGTCCGAGACGGCGGTGAGGATGATACCGGCGACGATCGGCATGTGCAGATAGGTGTAGGCAAGCCGCGCCACCCGGCCGGATTCGGCCGCTTTCGAGATCACCTCGGAGCCGGCTTCGGCGCCCTTGTGGAAATAGATCCACCACATCGCGATGCTCCCGACCAGGCACGTGACGAAAGCCAGGATATTGTCCGCGCTCCAAGTCAGCTCGGCGAAGGCCGCGCCATTGACGACGACGGCCTCGCCGAGTGCGATGATGATGAAGCCGGCACAGCGCTCGGCCATGTGGCCGCCCTCGACGGCCCAGGCCTCGACCGACGAGAAGCCGAGCTTGGGGACCCAGAAGCGGACCGCGGGCGAGACGTATTCGATTCCGAGCGCCACGATCCAGAACCACAGTCTCTCCTCGCCCTGGGCAAGACCGCCCAGGATCCAGAACACCGCAGAGCCGCAGAGCCAGACCAGAATGCGGATCGCATTGTGCCGCACGGCGGTGCGATGGCGAGGAGTCGCAAACAGCCAGAACGCGGTACGTCCAACCTGCATGGCCGCATAGGCGATGGCAAACCACAGGCCGCGGCCATCGAAGGCGGTCGGGATCGTGGTCGACAGCACGAGGCCGCCCAGCATCATCAGGAAGATCAGGATGCGGACCGGCGTCAGGTCGGGGTTGAGCCAGTTGGTGACCCAGGCCGTGTAGACCCACACCCACCACACCGCCAGGAACAGCAGGGTGACCTCGACCGCGCCAAGCGGCGTGAAGTGGTTCAGCAGCGTGTGCGAAACCTGCGTGACGGCGAAGACAAAAACCAGGTCGAAGAACAGCTCGGCATTGGTGACACGGCTCGGCCGGTTCGGCACGATGACGCGAAACATCGCGCCGCGCGGATTGTCCGCAGCCATCAGCGTCCCCGTCGCGCGATCAGGTCAGGTGCAATCTATTCAAGCACTTGGTACGCCGGTTTGCAGCGCCAGCGCATGCAGCACGCCGCCCATCTGGCCCTGCAGGGACCGATAGACGATCTGGTGCTGCTGGACGCGGGACTTGCCGCGGAAGGATTCCGAGATCACGGTCGCGGCATAGTGGTCGCCATCACCGGCGAGGTCACGGATGGTCACCTCGGCATCGGGGATCGCTGCCTTGATCATCGCCTCGATATCGTGGGCGTCCATGGGCATTCGGGTCTTGCTCCTTATGTCGGCTTACAGCGTGACGACTTGCAGCCTTGGCGTCGAATCATTTGCCGGGGTCCGGATCCGTAAAGCCGAACTTGCCGGCAGGACCAAACTTAGCGTGAACGGCCTTCTACGTCACGCTTTCCGGCACTATATCCCTGATCCCATCAGGATAAAGGCACGACAAAGTGCCGCGCGCGGCAGATTGATCGAAAAGGCGTGAAATCATGAAGCTTCCAGGCCCCGACCACCCCATCACCATCACCCAAAATCCCCGCCGCGTCCGCGTGACGGCGGGCGACATCGTGATCGCCGAGAGCACCAAGGCACTGACGCTGAAGGAGGCCAGATATCCGGCAGTTCAATATCTGCCGCGCGAAGACGCCAACATGGCGCTGCTGGAGCGCTCCGAGCGCACCACCCACTGCCCTTACAAGGGGGACGCCAGCTATTACAGCATCAAGGCCGACGGCAAGACGCTCGACAACGCCATCTGGACCTACGAGACGCCCTTCCCCGCGATGGCGGAGATTACGGGCCATCTCGCTTTCTATCCGGACAAGGTGAAGATCGAGGAAGTGGGGTAGTTGTTTGGTGCCGTCATTCCGGGGCGCGTCCTAGACGCGAACCCGGAATCTCGAGATTCCGGGTTCGATGCTTTGCATCGCCCCGGAACGACTCCTGTCGCTACGCCCTGAACACCGTAAGCCCGAGTATCAGCAGCACCAGGAAGATCACGACGAAGACGTAGAACAGGAAGCGGGCGATGTCGGCGGAGGCGGCGGAGATGCCGGTGAAGCCGAGCACACCGGCTACAATCGAGATCAGCAGGAATATCAGGGCCCATTTCAGGATCGTCATCGCCAGCTCCGCAACATTGGTGACCGCAATCGGTGGCCGCTCACCGTTTCGGGAACGCTAACTGCGTTGCGCGGAACTGGTTCCTAAGGCACGATGGAAGAATGTCGCGGCGCAAACTGCGCTTGCTGAATCGGGGTCCCGGCGCTAGGTCCGGCCGGGACGGAAACGCGACTGGGGCTGCCATGATGACCATGTCAACTTCTGCGACGATTGGCGCGGAAACGTATGCCGAGCCGAAGGCCAAGACGCGGAATTTATCGCTCGATCGCGCTCGCACCTTTCTGACGCTGGTGGTGCTGCTGCACCATGCCGTTATCCCCTACACCTATTTCGGTCATACCGACCCGAAGTTCTTCTTCGGCTTCGACATGGTCGTGCTGGCGACCGACAGCTTCTTCATGGCGATGTTCTTCTTCCTGTCGGGCCTGTTCGCCTGGTCGGGAATCGCTCGCAAGGGGCCGGCGAGCTATCTCGCCGACCGTATTCGTCGGCTCGGCATCCCGTTCGTGATCTGCGCATTCACGGTCATTCCGATCGCCTACTACGCGATCTCGCTGCGCAATAATCCGGAGATCGGATTTTCAGAGTTCTGGTGGACCACGATCACCAAAGGCCCGTGGCCATCAGGGCCGATCTGGTTTCTCTGGGTCTTGTTCGCCTTCGATCTGATCGCATGCCTGCTCTACAGTCTGCGGCCCAACCTGCTCGACCCGATCAATCGCCTGTCGGTGCGCGGACGGCGGCGACCCGCGGAATTCTTCGCGGTCATGCTGGCCGTGAGCGCCGCGTTCTACGTCCCCGGGCTGATGTATTTCGGACCCAGCAGCTGGTTCGAGTTCGGGCCGTTTTCGGTCCAGCACGGGCGCGTGATGCTCTATGCGACCTACTTCTTTTTCGGCGCCGGCATCGGCGTTGCCAATATGGATCGCGGGCTGCTCTCGGCTGAGGGCCGGATGGCGAAAGTGAGCTGGGAGTGGCTGGTCCTGGCCATCGTTCCGTATTGCCTGCTCTGGACGCTGATCTTCATCAAGCGAGAGATCCTCGGGAATCCGTCACCGCTGCCGAACTGGTATGAAGGACTTTACGCGGCCAACGTCACCGTCTTCAGCGTGGCCATCATGTTTCTGATCCTGGCCTTCTTCCAGCGGTTCAAACAATCCGGTTCGGCCAGGCTGCTCGATCCGATGCAGCGGGACGCCTTTGGCATGTTTTTGGTGCACTACCCGATCGCGCTTTGGCTGCAATACTGGCTGTTCGACTATGGCCTGCCAGCGATCGTCAAGGCGATGGTGGGATTCGTGCTGACAGTCGCGTTCAGTTGGGCGCTGACGCGCGCCTTGCGCCAAATCCCCGGGGCATCGAAGGTGCTGTGACCTTGTAGCCCGGATGGAGCGCAGCGCAATCCGGGTCTTGCCACAAACGACGATGGTCCCGGATTACGCTGCGCTCCATCCGGGCTACGAGTCTGATGCTGTGGTGGCGGTCTCAGGCCGCCTTCCCGCCCATATACTCCGGCAGCCAGCGCTCGAACGAGGCGCGCAGCGCATCGATCGTGACAGGCGTCTCTCCCGAGATCGCGATCGCATCGCCGCCGGTGGTGCCGATACGCACGCAAGGCACCTCGCAGCCGCGCATCTTGGCGAGCACGCGGCCGGCTTCGGTTTCCGGCACGGTGACGAGATAGCGCGCCTGGTCCTCGCCGAACCAATAGGCCTGCGAGACCAGCGAGGTCGGCGCTGCCAGCAGCTTTGCGCCGATGCCGCCCGCCATCGCCATTTCGGCCAGCGCAATCAGGAGCCCACCGTCGGAGAGGTCGTGCACCGCGGTCGCGGTGCCCGCATGGATCATGCCGCGCACGCAGTCGCCGTTGCGCTTCTCGGCAGCAAGGTCGACCGGCGGCGGCGCGCCCTCCTCGCGACCGCAGATGTCGCGCAAATAAACGGATTGGCCGAGCCAGCCATGGGTCTCGCCGACCAGCAGGATCGCCTCGCCCTCGGCCTTGAACGCCAGCGAAGCCGATTTGGTGAAGTCGTCGAGCAGGCCGACGCCGCCGATCGAGGGCGTCGGCAGGATCGCGCGGCCATTGGTCTCGTTGTAGAGCGAGACGTTGCCCGAGACGACCGGGAAATCGAGCGTGCGGCAGGCTTCCGAGATGCCCTTCAGGCAGCCGACGAACTGCCCCATGATTTCGGGTCGCTCAGGATTGCCGAAGTTGAGATTGTCGGTGATCGCGAGCGGCTTGCCGCCGACCGCGGTGATGTTGCGCCAGGCTTCCGCCACCGCCTGCTTGCCGCCTTCGAACGGGTCGGCCTCGCAATAGCGCGGCGTGACGTCGACGGTCAGCGCCAGCCCCTTCGGCCCGTCCTGCACGCGCACGACGGCGGCATCACCGCCGGGACGCTGCATGGTATTGCCGAGAATGACGTGGTCGTACTGCTCCCAGACCCAGCGCTTGCTGCACATGTCCGGTGTGCCGATCAGCTTCTCCAGGGCGGCACTAAGCGCCATCGGCGCCGGCACCTCGCGCGCATGCACGACCGGCAGCGCCTCGGACGGCACATGCGGCCGGTCATAGACCGGCGCTTCGTCGCCGAGCTCCTTGATCGGCAGATCGGCCATGACGTCGCCGCCATGCTTGACCACGAAGCGCTTGCTCGGGGTGGTGTAGCCGACCACCGCGAAGTCGAGGCCCCACTTTTTGAAGATCGCCTCGGCTTCCTTTTCCTTCTCGGGCTTGAGCACCATGAGCATGCGCTCCTGGCTTTCCGAGAGCATCATCTCGTAGGCGCTCATGCCGGTCTCGCGGGTCGGCACCGCGTCGAGATCGAGATCGACGCCGAGGTCGCCCTTGGCGCCCATTTCCACTGCCGAGCAGGTCAGGCCCGCGGCGCCCATGTCCTGGATCGCGATGACGCAGCCCTTCTCCATGATCTCGAGGCAGGCTTCCAGCAGCAGCTTCTCGGCGAAGGGATCGCCGACCTGCACGGTCGGGCGCTTCTCCTCGGACTTGTCGTCGAATTCGGCCGAGGCCATCGAGGCGCCGTGGATGCCGTCGCGGCCGGTCTTGGAGCCGAGATAGACGATCGGCATGTTCACGCCGGAGGCAGCCGCATAGAAGATCTTGTCGGCGTCGGCGAGGCCAACGGCCATGGCGTTGACGAGGATGTTGCCGTCATAGCGGGTGTGGAAGCGGACCTGGCCGCCGACGGTCGGCACGCCGAAGGAATTGCCGTAGCCGCCGACACCGGCGACCACGCCGGAGACGAGATGCCGGGTCCTGGCGTGCTCGGGCGCACCGAAGCTCAGCGCATTGAGGCAGGCGATCGGGCGCGCGCCCATGGTGAAGACGTCGCGCAGGATGCCGCCGACGCCGGTGGTCGCGCCCTGGTACGGCTCGATATAGCTCGGGTGGTTGTGGCTCTCCATCTTGAAGACCACGGCCTGGCCGTCGCCGATGTCGATCACGCCGGCATTCTCGCCGGGGCCCTGGATCACCCAGGGCGCCTTGGTCGGCAGGCCGCGCAGATGGATGCGCGAGGATTTGTAGGAGCAGTGCTCGTTCCACATCGCCGAGAAGATGCCGAGCTCGGTGAAGGTCGGCTCCCGTCCGATCAGCTTCAGGATGCGCTCATACTCGTCGGGCTTGAGCCCGTGGGCGGCAACCAGTTCGGGGGTGATCTTGGGTTCGTTCTTCATGGCTTCAGGAGCTTTCGGCGGCGGTTTGGCCGTTCTTAGGAAGATCGGACGGCTTCGAAAAGCCCTTTATGGCGCATTTTCCCGCTGTCCCACGTTTTGGAGGGCGGGCGGTCGCGGGAACAACAATTGCACGGCGTGGACGGATCGGATTTAAGGGCTAAAGACCCGCAATTGAAGGCCCATTTCCTTGCACGAATTGACCAAAACGCCCCCGCCCCACCGTCCCGACCTCCATGTCGCGACCGAGGGCGAATTCGCGGGCTGGCAGACCTGGATCCGCGACAGCTTTGAGAATCATATCGGCCCCTTCTGGCACCGCTTTGAGGCGGACGGCCGGGTCCGCTGCGCCTTCCGGGTTGAGAAAAAGCACCTCAACGGCTCCCAGAACGTCCATGGCGGCTGCTTCATGGCGTTCGCCGATTACTGCCTGTTCGCGATCGGCCGCCACGCCCTTCAAGGCAAGGGCGTGACCGTCAATTTCGCCTGCGAATTCCTCGATGCCGGCCATGAGGGCGAGCTGATCGAGTGCACCGGCGAGGTCACCCGTGCCGGCGGCTCGCTGATCTTTCTGCGCGGGGAGATGATGTCAGGGGAACGCCGCCTGTTCACGTTCTCCGGCACGATCAAGCGGGTGAAGCGGAAGCCGGCAGCGCCGCGGTGACCGTGCCGGCGCAACGGCAACTGCGCTCGCGCGGACGGCTATTGCTTGGCATCGTCCGCCAGCATCTTGCGGTACTTCTCGACGTCGCGCGTCACGAGCTTCTGAAGCATCTCGGGGGTGTGCTCGTCGGAGTCAGGTGCGACGGTCGAGAGGTCCGCAAAGCGCTTCTTCACCACCTCGGTTTCCACCGCGTTGCGCGCCGCCGCATTCAACTTGGCGATGATATCAGGCGGCGTGCCCTTGGGCGCGAACAGGCCGTTCCAGCCCTGCGCCTCGAATTCGGGCAGGCCCGCTTCAGTTGACGTCGGCAGATCGGGCAGCGTGGCAAGCCGCACCGTCGAGCCGACCACGAGCCCCTTCACCAGCTTCTCGTTGATCGACTGCGACACCGAGGCGGCCGCATCGCAGACCCCGTCGATCTGGCTGCCGATCGCGTCCGTCAGCGCAGGCGAAGCGCCGCGATAGCCGACCAGCGTCGCGTCGATCCCCGCCGCCGTGACAAAACTCTTGCAGATGAGGTAGTTCGACGAACCGACCCCGGCATGGCCGAGATTGATCTTGCCCGGATTGGCCTTGGCGTAGGCGATGAACTCCTTCAAATCCTTCGCAGGGAAATCCTTGCGCAGTGCGATGATGCCGAAGGTCTTGGCCACCATCGCGATCGGCGCGAACGACTCGGGCGTGAACGGCAGCTTGGGATAGATCGTGTAGGTCGCAGCATTCGTGCCGGCATTGCCGATGGCAATGGTGTAGCCGTCAGGCTCGGCGCGGGAGGCGCGGGCCAGCGCGGTCGAGCCACCGGCGCCCGCGACATTCTCGATCACGATGGACTGGCCGAGCGCCACGCTCATCTGCTCGGCGACGGTGCGCGCGATCACGTCCGACGTGCCGCCGGCCGCGAACGGCACGATCATGGTGATCGGACGCTTCGGAAAATCCTGCGCGAATGCCGCAGGCGTGAGCGCGAGCGCCGTGATCGCGGCGAGCGCACGCTTCACCATCACAGCGATCACGCGGCCTTTTCCAGATGCGCCGTGAGGCCTGCAAACAGCCCGCGGCCGTCGGTGCAGCCCATGATGTCTTCGACGTGGTTTTCGGGATGCGGCATCATGCCGAGCACGTTGCCCTTGTCGTTGAGAAGGCCGGCAATGGAATGCGCCGCACCGTTGATGTTGTTGGCCTCGTCGACCACGCCATCAGCCGAGCAGTAACGATAGAGCACGCGCCCCTCGCCCTCGATGCGCTTGATGGTCTCTTCATCCGCCTCGTAATTGCCCTCGCCATGGGCGACCGGCACGCGGATGACCTGGCCGGCATTGTAGCCGCGCGTAAACGGCGTGTCGGAACGCTCGACGCGCAGATGCACGTCCTTGCAGATGAATTTCAGCCGCGCATTGCGCATCAGCACGCCCGGCAGCAGGCCGGACTCGCAGAGGATCTGAAAGCCGTTGCAGACGCCGAGCACGAGGCCGCCCTTGGCCGCATAGTCGCGCACCGCATCCATCACCGGCGCCCGCGCCGCGATCGCGCCACAGCGCAAGTAATCGCCGTAGGAGAAGCCGCCCGGCACGACAACGAGGTCGGTGCCCGCAGGCAGCGAGGTCTCGGCATGCCACACCATCGCCGGCTCATGGCCCGAGATCAGCCTCAACGCCCGCGCCATGTCGCGCTCGCGGTTGATGCCGGGGAAGACGAGGATGGCGGCTTTCATGCTTCGGGTTCCGACGATGGCTGGAATCGGTGGCCTGGCGGCCAATTCGTCAGGAGACATAGCCATTTGACGGGAATTTTACCAGTGCTAGCCTTGCGCAATGGCCTTGTACACAGGCCATAGCCAGGGCGGGTGAGCCCGACGGTTTTGCCCGGGATTGATGCCATGAATGTCCCGTCACGGCCCACCTCTCCTGCCGAACCAGTGCCCACCGAGGGTGTCGTCGCTGCCGGCGCCTATGTAGACGGCAGGCGCGTCGCCAATATCGCCATCGAGGAGGCCGCAAGCTGGCGGGCCAAGCCGGGCCACGTGGTCTGGATCGGATTGCACGAGCCCGACATGGCGCTGCTTGCCGCCGTGCAGAAGCAGTTCGACCTGCACGAGCTCGCCATCGAGGACGCCAACCACGCCCATCAGCGGCCGAAGATCGAGCAATATGGCGAGGCCCTGTTCATCGTCGCGCGCACAGCGCAACTGATCGAGGGCCGGATCGCCTTCGGCGAGACCCACATCTTCGTCGGCGAAGGCTATCTGGTCTCGGTGCGTCATGGCCCTTCGACGTCCTACACACCGGTGCGCGAGCGCTGCGAAAGCTGTCCGCGGGCGCTCGCCCGCGGCGAGGATTACATCCTCTATGCGATCCTCGATTTCATCGTCGACAATTATTCGCCCGTGCTCGAGAGCATTCACGACGAGGTCGAGGGCATCGAGGAAGACGTGCTCTCCAAGCCGATCACCAAGGCGCAGATCGAGCGCCTGTACATGCTGCGCCGCGACCTCTTGCGGCTGCGCAACGCGATCGGCCCTTTGGTCGAAGTCTGCCGCCGGCTGGAGCATGACGAGCTGTCGATGGTGCGGCAGGCCATGCAGCCGCTGTTCCGCGACGTCACCGACCACGTCCGTAATATCCAGGAGCGCATCGATTCCATGCGCGAGGTGCTGGCCTTCGCGTTCGAGGCGAGCCTTCTGGTCGGCCAGGCGCAGGAGACGGCGGTGTCGAAGAAGCTCGCCTCATGGCTTGCGATCCTCGCCGTCCCCACTGCCGTCGCCGGCATCTACGGGATGAACTTCAAATACATCCCCGAGCTGCAATGGGAGTACAGCTACTTCGTCGTCATGGGGCTGATGGCGCTCGCCTGCGCCGGCCTGTACTGGCGCTTCCGCCGCGTCGGCTGGCTGTGATGCGAGCAGCTTCGTAGCCCGGATGGAGCCATCCGGGCTACGGCCGCACCTAAACTCAGACGATCTCGACGCGATAGTTCTCGATCACGGTATTCGCCAGCAGCTTGTCGGCGGCGTCCTTCAGCGCTGCTTGGGCCTTGGCCTTGTCGGCACCGGCGAGCTCGATGTCGAACACCTTGCCCTGGCGGACGCTGGCGACGCCGTCGATGCCGAGCGACTTCAGCGCGCCTTCGATGGCCTTGCCCTGCGGATCGAGGATGCCCGTCTTCAGGGTAACGGTAACACGTGCCTTCACGTCGATATTCCTCTTAGCTCTTCACCAGTACGGGACCCGTGCCCTGCGGACGTTCGTTCTCCATGAGAATGCCGAGGCGCTTTGCCACTTCCGTGTAAGCCTCGAGCAGGCCGCCGAGATCCCTGCGGAAACGGTCCTTGTCGAGCTTCTCGTTCGACTTGATGTCCCAGAGGCGGCAGCTGTCCGGCGAGATCTCGTCGGCGACGATGATGCGCATCATCTCGTTCTCGAACAGGCGCCCGCACTCCATCTTGAAGTCGACGAGGCGGATGCCGATGCCGAGGAAAAGGCCGGTGAGGAAATCGTTGACGCGAATGGCGAGCGCCATGATGTCGTCGATCTCCTGGGGCGTGGCCCAGCCGAACGCGGTGATGTGCTCTTCCGACACCATGGGGTCGTTGAGCTGGTCGTTCTTGTAGTAGAACTCGATGATCGAACGGGGCAGCTGGGTGCCCTCCTCGATGCCGAGGCGCTGCGACAGCGAGCCGGCGGCAACGTTCCGCACCACCACTTCCAGCGGCACGATCTCGACCTCGCGAATCAACTGCTCGCGCATGTTGAGGCGGCGAATGAAGTGGGTCGGCACCCCGATGTCGTTGAGGTGCTGAAACAGGTACTCCGAGATCCGGTTGTTGAGGACACCCTTGCCCTCGATCACCTGATGCTTTTTCGCGTTGAACGCGGTGGCGTCGTCCTTGAAGTGCTGGATCAGGGTACCGGGCTCGGGACCTTCGTAAAGAACCTTTGCCTTGCCTTCATAAATGCGACGCCGACGGCTCATTGGGATGTACCGTGTTTTGTTGAAATCCATGTATTTGGTGTGCTCCGGTTACCAGGTTACGACCCACAGCGGAGCTGCCGTGAACGGCCGGGAACCCATCTATAACCCAAGGAAAACCTGAGGAAACAGAACGGGAACCAAGCCTTCAGGCAACCTATCCGATTGGCTGTCTCAGCACAATCGATCCGGCCCATCCGACGCTGACTTATACCGCCTTGCCTGCGGCTTTACGGCTCGTTGTTTCGCCGATCCTGCCCTTTATCTAGGCATGAGCAGGGCCCCTCGCAACGAGGGCTCCCGCGTCCAGTAGCCCCTCCAGGAATCGGAATACGTATGAGCGAATTCAACAAGCGCGAAGAAGGCTTTGAGAAGAAGTTTGCCCTCGACGAGGAGCAGAAGTTCAGGGCGGAGGCCCGCCGCAACCGGCTGCTGGGGCTGTGGGCGGCCGAAAAGCTCGGAATCACGGGCGAAGACGCCGCCGCCTATGCCCGGGAGGTGGTCGCTGCCGATTTCGAGGAGGCCGGCGATGGCGACGTGCTGCGCAAGGTCATGGCCGATTTCGCCGCCGGGAACGTGGCCCTCACCGAACAGGCGATTCGGGCCAAGATGAGCGAGCTGATCGCGGTCGCGGCCGCCGATGTGAAGGCCGGCAAGTAAGCTTAACGGCGAGCGGCGGGCTGCTCGTCCTCCCGGGCTTGCAGCCGGCCCCCGGCGGTGCCAAATGGGCGGCATGTCTCAGGATCACATCTCCAACGTCCTCGCCCAACGCTATGCCTCGCCCGCCATGCGCGCCATCTGGAGCGGCGAAGGCAAGGTCCGCCTCGAACGCGACTACTGGATCGCCGTGCTGAAAGGCCAGCGCGACCTCGGTATCCCGGTGCCAGATGGCGTGATCGAGGCTTATGAGCGCGTCAAGGACCAGGTCGACCTCGACTCCATCATGCGGCGCGAGCGCATCACCCGCCACGACGTCAAGGCCCGGATCGAGGAGTTCTGCGATCTCGCCGGTCACGAGCACCTGCACAAGGGCATGACCAGCCGCGACCTCACCGAGAACGTCGAGCAGCTCCAGGTCTATCGCGGGCTCCAGCTGATCGAGACCAAGAGCATCGCCGCCCTCATTCGCTTTGCCAAGCACGCCAAGCAATTCCGCGACATGCCGTTCACGGCGCGCACGCACAACGTCGCCGCACAGGTCACCACGCTCGGCAAGCGCATCGCCATGTTCGGCGAGGAGATGCTGGTGGCGCATCAGAGCCTCGTCAGCGTGCTCGACAGCTATCCCGCGCGCGGCCTGAAGGGCGCCGTCGGCACCAGGCTCGACCAGATCACGCTGTTCAACGGCGATGCCGGCAAGGCGCGCGCGCTCGAGAAGCAAATTCTCAAGCATCTCGGCCTGCCCAGGAGTTTTGACGCAGTCGGCCAGGTCTATCCGCGCAGCCTCGACTTCCGCGCCGTCAGCGTGCTGACCGAGCTCGCCAGCGGTCCAGGTAATTTCGCCAAGACGCTGCGCCTGATGGCGGGCCATGAGCTCGCCAGCGAAGGCTTTGCCAAGGGCCAGGTCGGTTCCTCCGCGATGCCGCACAAGATGAACAGCCGCTCCTGCGAGCGCATCAACGGCCTGCATGTGGTGCTGAAGGGCTATCTCGCGATGGCCGCAGGCCTTGCCGGCGACCAGTGGAACGAGGGCGACGTCTCCTGCTCCGTGGTCCGCCGCGTCATGCTGCCGGACGCCTTCCTCGCCATGGACGGCCTGCTCGAGACCCTGCTCTCGGTGCTCGACCAGATGGAAATTTTCGACGCCGTCGTCGCCACCGAGCTCAACCGCTATCTGCCCTTCCTGCTCACCACCACGGTGATGATGGAAGCGGTGAAGAAAGGCGCGGGCCGCGAAGGCGCGCATGAAGCGATCAAGGAGCACGCGGTCGCGGCCATCCGCGACCTGCGCACCGGCAAGATCGTGCAGAACGATCTGCTCAAGCGTCTCGCCGCCGACCAGCGCCTCGGCCTCGGCGAAGCCGAGCTCGCCCGCGTGCTCGAGCACGGCCGCGCCAATTCCGGCGACGCCGGCGCCCAGGTCGACTATTTCGCCGAGCAGGTCGACGCGCTGGCAAAGGCGAAGCCTGAAGCGGCGAAATACACGCCGGGCGCGATTCTGTAAGTGAACACGATGGCCTGCGGACTTGCTCCGCCTCTCCCGCTTGCGGGAGAGGCCGATACGCCCCGGGCGATGCGAAGCATCGTCCCGTGCGTGGCGGGTGAGGGTTCTTTCCTCTAGGGGGTTGTCCCATTGCGGAGACACCCTCTCCCCCACCCTCTCCCGCAAGCGGGAGAGGGAGCGCAGTGACGATGCCGCCGCATCGTGCACACGCCACTCGCCCCCTCAACCCTCCTTGAACCCGTACTCCGGCACGTTGCCGCTGGCGCCGTAATATTTGTACGGCAGGAACTTGCCTGACATGGTGATCTTGACGCGGTCGCCCTTGGGGTTGGCGACGCGCTCGATGGCCATGTCGAAATCGATCGCCGACATGATGCCGTCGCCGAACTCTTCCTCGATCAGCGCCTTCCAGGCCGGACCGTTCACCATCACCATCTCGTAGAAGCGGTAGATCAAGGGATCGGTCGGCGGCATCGGCGTGCCGGTGCCGCGCATCGGCACC
Organism: Bradyrhizobium sp. CCBAU 51745; assembly: GCF_028128715.1. Taxonomy (NCBI): domain Bacteria; kingdom Pseudomonadati; phylum Pseudomonadota; class Alphaproteobacteria; order Hyphomicrobiales; family Nitrobacteraceae; genus Bradyrhizobium; species Bradyrhizobium sp. CCBAU 51745. The sequence goes on from NZ_LBJP01000004.1 coordinate 178,066, forward strand.
TCGTTGAGCATCGCGGTCTCGGCCTTCGACAGGCCGAACAGCTCGCCGGCATTGGCGGCCTGCGGCTTCGTCAACTTCATCTGGCCCATGATCGCGCCGACGATCAGCACCTCGGAATAACCGCCGATCTTTTCGCAGATGTGCTTCCAGCTCCAGCCCTTCTCGCGCTTGATGTCGAGCAGTTTTTCGGTGAGGTCTTCGCGTTTCATGTCGGTCTCCTTGTTAGGCGCTCAATCCGGGATTGGTCCCGGGTGTCCAGATCTGTCGTTGCTGCTCTTCACTGCCCGAGGCGAGCGTCAGTCCGGGCTTGCCGATCTGCACGGTCGGCACGTTGCGCGGATCGTGATCAGGCTGCTCGGCCACAAAGGTCTTGCTGCGCGTCACCAGGAAATCGATGATGTGGTTGCGCAGCACGTAATAGAGCGGATGGCGGTGCAGGTCGGTGCGGGCGCGATCCCTCGGCAACGGGTTCTCGACGACCTCGGCCAGCATTGCACCCGGGCCATTGGTCATCAGGAAAATCTTGTCGGCGAGATAGATCGCCTCATCGACGTCGTGGGTGATCATGAATGCGGTCTGCCCGGTCTCCAGGCAAATCCGCCGCACCTCGTCCTGGAGCGTGCCGCGGGTCAGCGCATCGAGCGCCGAGAACGGCTCGTCCATCAGCATCATCTTTGGCGTGATCGACAGCGCCCGCGCGATGCCGACACGCTGCTTCATGCCGCCGGAGAGTTCGGACGGTCGCTTGTGTTCCGAACCCGTCAGGCCGACCAGATCGATAAAGGTCTGGGCATGCGCCTTGACCTTGGCGCGGTCCCAGCTCCGCCATTTCGAGCTCACGGCATAGGCGACGTTGCCGAGCACGGTCCGCCACGGCAGCAGCGCGTGGCTCTGGAAGATCACGGCGCGGTCGAGGCTGGTGCCCGATATCGCCTGTCCATCGACGATGACGGCACCTTCGCTCGGCGCATCCAGGCCGGCGAGGATGTTGAGCACCGTGGTCTTGCCGCAGCCGGAATGGCCGATCACGCAAGCGAACTCGCCGCGCGCCATCGACAGCCAGAGATTTTCGAAGATCGTCGTCGTGGCACCGCCCGAGCCTGGATAGCGCTTCGCGATTCCTTCGATGGAGATGAATTTGTCAGTCACAGCCTACTCCGGAAACGTAACCATGCGCGTGAAGCGCGCGAGGATCTGGTCGAGCAGCATGCCGACGATTCCGATCAAGAGGATCGCGATGATCACGTTGGTGATCGAGAGATTGTTCCACTCGTTCCACACGAAGTAACCGATGCCGGTGCCGCCGACGAGCATCTCGGCGGCGACAATGACGAGCCAGGCAATGCCGATCGAGATGCGCATGCCGGTCAGGATGGTCGGCGCCGCAGCGGGGAGGATCACCGTGAAGGCCCGCCTGATGGTGCCGACCTCCAGCGTGCGCGCCACGTTGATCCATTCCTTGCGCACGCTCGCGACACCGAAGACGGTGTTGAGCAGCATCGGCCAGATCGAGCAGATGAAGATGACGAAGATCGCGGAGATCGAGGAATCCTTGATGGTGTAGAGCGCAAGCGGCATCCAGGCGAGCGGCGAGATCGGCTTCAGCACCTGGATGAACGGGTCGAGAGCCCGGCTTAGCAGTGGCGACATGCCGATCAGGAATCCGAGCGGGATCGCGACCAGCACGGCAAGAAGGTACCCGGTGCCGACGCGCGCGATCGAATAGGCAAGCTGGATGCCGAGCCCCTTGTCGTTCGGCCCGTTGTCGTAGAACGGCCGCTTGAGGTGCTCCCACAGCTTGGCGCCGACGTCGAGCGGCCCGGGCATGGCGGATTTGCCTTGCGTGGCGGTCAGGCCCATCAGCTTGGCATATTCCGGGCTCATGGTCGCCACCGATGCGGTGGAGCGCGTGGCGAGATGCCAGATGCCGAGGAACGCGACGAGCAACACGATGGAGACAAGGCCGGCGCGGAGACGGAGGGAGGAGTTCATCGTGCAAGCCCTCTCCCCACGTCGTCCCGGCGAAGGCCGGGACCCATAACCACAGGGAGAGGTTTGGCGAAGACTAGTTGTTCGGTACTCCTACCGCAGAAAATTGACAGATCACGCGGTATGGGTCCCGGCCTTCGCCGGGACGACAGCGGAAAGATAGTGCGCATGATCACGATGCCTTCCTGATCTTGAAGCTCGCAACGTAATCCTCCGGCTTTTCCGGATCGAAATTCTTGCCCATCACCGCGAACGATTTGTAAGCGCTCCCCGGCGGCGTAAGCCCCATCTCGGTCATCAGCTTCTTGGTGTCGGTCGCCAGATACACCTGCTCGGCAATCGCCTTGTAGTCGACATCGCCCTTGATCTGGCCCCAGCGTTTCATCTGCGTCAGCATCCACACCGCGAAGGACTGCCAGGGGAAAGGATCGAAATCGACGCGCTTGGCGTCGGTCTTCACCCCGCCAAGACCATCGGCATAGGTGCCGGTCAAAACCTGTTCCAGCACCGTCACCGGCGCGTTGATGTAGTTGGCGGGTGCGATGGCTTCGGCGATCTGCTTGCGGTTCTCCGCCTTCGACGCATAAGCGGTGGCATCGACGATGGCGCGCGTCAGGGCCGCAAAGCTGTTCGGCGCCGTCGTGATGAACTCGCGGCTGGCGGCAAAGCTGCAGCAGGGATGGCCGTCCCAGATCTCCTTCGACAGCAAATGCATGAAGCCGACACCGTCATAGATCGCGCGCTGGCAGACGTTGTCGGGCGCGAGGAAGCCGTCGATGTTGTCGGCGCGGAGGTTGGCGACCATCTCCGGCGGCGGCACCGAGCGAAGTTGCACGTCGGTATCAGGGTCGAGCCCGTGCTCGGCGAGATAATAGCGCAGCAGGTAATTGTGCATGGAATAGTCGAAGGGGATCGCGAACTTCAGACCCTTCCAGTCCTTCGGGTCCCGCTTGTCCTTGTGCTTGGTCGCGAGCACGATGCCCTGCCCGTTGATGTTCTCGATCGCGGGCACCGCAAAGGGAATGGCGTTGGCACCAAGGCCGAGCGAGATCGCGATCGGCATCGGCGCCAGCATGTGTGCGGCGTCGTATTCCTTGTTGATGGTCTTGTCGCGGATCACGGCCCAGCCGGCAGTCTTGACCACCTCGACGTTGAGACCGTGCTTTGAATAGAAGCCGAGTGGCGCCGCCATGATGATGGGCGTCGCGCAGGTGATCGGGATGAAGCCGACCTTGAGGTCCTTCTTCTCGGGCGCACCGCTGTCGGCGAACACCTCCGTTGCGGTCTTCAGCGGGAAGAATTGCGCCAGTGCGGCAAGCGCGGTGGAGGCACCGACCGATTTCAGGAAGGCGCGCCGCGCCACATCCTGCGGAAACATCGCGCGCATCACCGCAGACGCAACCACGCCTTCGTAACGCTGCTGCTCGCTCTCGACCGGAGCACAGCGCGGCGTGGCGGCCTGCTCGTGCTCCGCCGCGGATCGGTGCTGGCCACAGGCACAACCGGCCCGAAGCTTGCGATCGGGATCAAACGGATTGTCGAAAATGGACATCGGACCTCCTGCGCGTCATTGCGAGCAAGAGTTCAGCAAGGAGCGTGCCATGCCGTCAGCAGCGGCCAGCGCCTTGATAACGCGGCGATTTTCCCCTGACTTGGTCATGACGAAAACTCGTGATAAACGAGATTTCGTAGTGCAATTACGAGATTTCGCAATGGCAACGACGCCAATGCTCGCCCACGATGATGTGGCTCCAGCCATCGACCCGCGCGCCGCAGCCTTCGAATCTTCGGTCGAAGCCACGCTGCTGGTCGATCCCTATGGCGATGAGATCATCGATGCCAATCCGGCCGCCTGCGCCCTGCTCGGCTATGACCGCGCGCTGCTGCGACAGACCAGGGCCAGCACCCTCCACGCCGGCGAGCTTCCGGCCCTCACCGTGTTCACCCAGGCCGTGCTGCACAAGGGCGCTTATTGGACCACGTCGCTCACCCCGCGCCATGCCACCGGGCAAACGCTCAGGCTCGAATATGCCGGCTGCCTCCTGCCCCATGACGGCCGCACGCTGCTGCTGCTGACGCTGACCGATCTCGAAGCGCGCCGCCGCCGCAACGTCGATGCCGCCGCCGAAGATCACATGCGCAGCGGCATCGCCACCTGGCAGCGGGTCGAGCGCGTGTTCCAGGACATCGAACGCGAGAACCAGCTGATCCTGCGCGCCGCCGGCGAAGGCATCTATGGCGTCAATGCCGAAGGCAAGACCACCTTCGTGAACCCGGCGGCCGAGCGGATGCTGGGCTGGACGGCCGAGGAGCTGGTCGGCAAGGAGATCCATCCGATCGTCCACCACACCCATCACGACGGCCGGCACTATCACAACCATGATTGCCCGATCTATGCGGCGTTCCGCGACGGTGCCGTGCACCAGGTCGACGGCGAGGTATTCTGGCGCAAGGACGGCTCGCCCGCCTGGGTCGAATACACCTCGACGCCCATTCGCGACCGCGGCGTCGTCGTCGGCGCGGTCGTGGTGTTTCGCGACGTCAGCCAGCGCCGCGAGGCCGACGAGAAGCTGCATGCCGCGCTCACCGAAGTGGATCGCCTGCGCGAGCGGCTGGAGCTGGAGAACGCCTATCTCCAGGAAGAAATCCGCATCGAGACCAATCCGCGCGGCATCATCGGTCAAAGCGAGGCGATCAAGAAGACGCTGCGCCAGGTCAAGCTGGTGGCACCGACCACGGCCGCGGTGATGATCACCGGCGAGTCCGGCACCGGCAAGGAGCTGATCGCGCGCGCCATCCATGAGGATTCCACCCGCAGCGACCGGCCGCTGATCCGCGTCAACTGCGCCGCGATCCCGCGCGAATTGTTCGAGAGCGAATTCTTCGGCCATGTCCGCGGCGCCTTCACCGGCGCGACGCGCGACCGCATCGGTCGCTTCGAGCTCGCCGATGGCGGCACGCTGTTCCTCGACGAGGTCGGCGAGATCCCGCTGGAATTGCAGGGCAAGCTGCTGCGGGTGTTGCAGGAGGGAAATTTCGAGCGCGTCGGTCAGGAGCGCACGCGCACCGTCGACGTCCGCGTCATCGCCGCGACCAACCGCGATCTCAAGCAGGAGGTCCAGCGCGGCCGATTCCGCGAGGACCTCTATTTCCGCCTCAACGTGTTCCCGATCGAGACGGTGCCGTTGCGCGAACGGCGCGAGGACATTCCGCTGCTCGCACAGCATTTTCTCAACCGCGAGGGCAAGGCGCTGAAGTCGAATTTGCGCCTGTCGGAGGGCGATGCGCGGCGGCTCGCCCGCTACGACTGGCCCGGCAATGTCCGCGAACTGCAGAACGTGATCGAGCGCGCCGCGATCCTGTCGCAGAACGGCCGGCTGCGCATCGATTTGCCTGATGCCTCGGGCACGCAAGCTGCGACCGGCACCGCGCGCCAGAAGGCCGAGGCGCGGCCGGCGGTCATGACATCATCCGAAATGCGCGACCACGAGCGCGCCAACATTCTGGCCGCACTCGAGGCCTGCGCCGGAAAAGTGTTCGGCCCCGGCGGCGCGGCCGAACTGCTGGACATCAAGCCGACCACGCTGGCCTCGCGGATCAAGGCGCTGGGCATCGCGCCTCGTCCGGCGAAGTGACGGCGCGTTCGTAGGGTGGGATTACGCCTTCGGCTAATCCACCCTACGAACCGTTTGCTAACCAATCCGCCCTACGGGCTGCGCTTCGCGATGAAGGTGCCGTTCGGCTGGTGGTACACGAGTTCCTCGATCGCACCGGACGGGCCGCGGCGGAATTCGGTGCGATAGCCGTCGAGCTGGACGATGCTGAACGTCGCGCCCTGGTAGGGCCGCAACCGGTAGAGCGGCACGAACGGAATTTTCAGCGTCAGCTCGCCCTCGGCATCCTCGGTGACCACGTGGGTCTGATCGCCGCGAATATATTCGCCGACGCAGGCCGACCGGAACGCAGGGTCGATACATTCGCCGGCGGCGGCGCGCGTGAAGACGATGTCCGGCACCAGCGCCTCGAGCTGGGCCGAGAGGCTAGCAATGTTGCCGTCGCGGTCGGTCGCAAAGGTAATCACGAGATCGTCCGGATTGAGCTCTCCGAAAACGTAAGGCAGTTGGAACGAATCGTAGTGCCGGTGTGCGAGCTTCGCCTTGGTGCCGCGCCAGGCCCAATGCAGGCTGTCGCCGTCTTGGGTGATGACCACCCGGCCATAGGCCGGGTGCTCATAGGCGCCGCAAAAATCCGCGAGATCATGGCTGGGCTTCGTGTTCAGCTTGCGCGCCGTCGGCTTCGCCGCATCGTCGCTTTTCTGCTGCGCCAGCGCCTTGCGGCGCATGTCGCGCAGGCGGTCCAGCCAGGGCACGGGTTCGTTGCCGGCGAGATGATCGTGAACGCGGTTGATCAGGATGCTGGACACCGGGTTGGCGCCGGTGTTGGTGAAGACGGCGACGCCGGTGTTTCGCGCCGGCATGAGGCGCATCAGCGTGCTCCAGCCGAGCCAGCCGCCGGAATGTCCGACCACGCGCTCGCCGCGGTAGGTGGTGTTGTTGAAGCCCAGCCCGTAATGCGAATGGCCGAACTCCTCCCACTCTGCAGCGCTTGCGAAGACAAGCGGCGATTGCATCTCCCGGACCCGCGTGGACGACAGCAGGCGCTCGCCGGCGAACTCGCCTTCGGCCAGCAAGAATTTCATCCAGTTGGCGAGGGCGGCAACCGAGGTGACGATGGCGCCGGCGCCCGTCGTGGTGTGATGGGGAAGAATTTGCTGCGCGAGCGCACGTCGCCGCGTTCCACCAGATAGGGAACGGCGGCGTCGGTGGCAGCGGCGTGCTCCTCGGCCGAAAAGCCGACCGGCATCCGCAATTTGTCGGTCAGCCGGGTGCGGATGAAATCTTCATAGCTATGACCACTGATGCGCTCGACGACAAGGCCGGCGAGATTGTAGGCGAGATTGTTGTATTGAAATTCGGTGCGGATGTCCCGGGCCGGCTCGAGGTGACGCAGCGCCGTCATCATCTCGCCACGCGAGAGATCGGCTGGAATCCAAATCCAGTCGTGGCGGGGCAGGCCGGAGTGATGGCTGAGCAGATCGCGCACGGTGACGCGCTCGGTCGCGATCGCGTCATGCAGGCGGAATTCGGGAATGACGTCGCGGACCGGTTTGGTCCAGTCGAGCCGTCCCTCGTCCACCAGCAGCGCCAACGCCGTGGCGGTGAACGTCTTGGTGATCGAGCAGATCAGGAACTGCGTCTCCGGCGTCGCGGGCAGCCCGGCCTCGACGTCGCGCTGGCCCCACGCCCTGAGCAGCACAGTCTCGCCGTCCTGCACGACGGCGAGCGTCACCGCCGGCACCTGCCACTCCGCCATCGCCTCCGCGGCCAGAGCGTCGAGCCCGGGGATGAGGGTTGTGATGCTCGTGTCGCGTTGGGCAGATCGACTGGACATGGCGCATTCTTTCTTCCGCTCGCCGCCGCAACCGCTGGATGACGACCCGTAATGTTACCAACCGTAGCATTGGCAACCGACCGATTGCAAGCTGTAGGCGAAACGACGCGGGCCGTGCCTGACGGATCAGCGGCCCGCTCGCAGCGAGCTAATTTCCACATCGGCAGTGCCGTAGGGTGGGCAAAGCGGAGCGTGCCCACCATCTCTCTCCGACACAAAAAGTGGTGGGCACGGCGCAATACGCCTTTGCCCACCCTACGAGGCCTCGCCTGGCCTACGCACTCTGCTCCATCATCCCCTGCAGCCGCACCAGCTCCGTCTCCAGATCCCGCTCCACATCCGCGGCCCGGATCTCCAGCACGCGATAATCCCGCGCCTCCAGCCACGCCCGCCGCGACGCGCGATCAGCGGCAATTGTCTCGCTTTCGCCCGGATTGACCAGCTCGACCGCGATCCGGTGCGGGAATGATACGAAGTCCGGGATGTGGCGGCCAACCGGGGTCTGGCGCTTGAACTGGCCAGCAAAGCGACGGTCGCGCGTGAGCGCCTGCCACAGCAAACGTTCGGCATCCGTCGGGTTGCGCCGGAGCAGGCGTGCAAGGCCGCGCACGGTCGAGCCGCTGTCGGGCGCCCCGCCAGCCTGCCCGTGCTCGGCCAATAGCGCGCGCAGGCGCGTCGCCTGCTCGCCGTCGAGCACGCCGCCCTTGGCAGGGCCCTTGCGCCCTTCCGCGATCGCCATGACCACCCCGTGGAGCGTGTGCATGTCCTGCTTGGTCGGCTCCATGCGGGTGAAGATGTTGCGCAGGTTCACCAGCATGGTGTCGCGCTTCTCGGCCGGGCGCAGGAATTCGACCTTGTCGAGCTCGCGCACGAGATTGTCGAAGAAGGCCTGCATCTGGTGCTGCGAGGCGCGCTCGGAACGTTCAGGCATGCTGTGAGGCAGCTCGGCCGCCGTCATCAGCTTGAACCATTCATAGCCGACCAGCAGCACCGCCTGGGCGAGGTTGAGCGAGGCAAAGCCCGGATTGACCGGGAAGGTGATGATGCGGTTGGAGAGCCCGACCTCCTCGTTGGTCAGCCCCCAGCGTTCGCGGCCGAACAGGATACCGGCTTTGCCGCCGGTCGCGACATGCCCGGCGATCTCGCTGGCTGCCGCCTCCGGCCCGACCACGGGCTTGGCCTGGTCGTGCGGGCGCGCGGTGGTGGCGAACAAGAGGTCGAGGTCCGCAACCGCCTGCTCGACGGTGTCGAACAGTTCGACCTTTTCCAGGATGTGGTCGGCGCCGGCAGCTGCCCGCTGCGCGGCGATGTTGGGCCAGCCGTCACGTGGGTTGACGATGCGCAAGGCACCAAGCGCGAAATTGCCCATGGCGCGCGCGGCCATGCCGATGTTTTCACCGAGCTGCGGCTCGACCAGGATGACGATGGGACCGTCGAGGGAAAGGCCCGTCTTGCTCTTGTCTGTCCCCGACATCTGGCTTCGCTTTCACAACTGTCTCAAGGCCTTGGCAAGGCCCACTTAGGAAATGATTCAAGGCGGCTACCGGCCGGCCCGGGCGCTGCCCGCCTGTCGTTTGCCTGTCCTGATAAAATTCTCAAGGGAAATAACGGCTTGGATTCGACTTTTGAATCTCGCCTGAAACCTCACCCCCACCCCGGGGCCCCGCTCCCCGTCTGTGGAAGCTGGATGGGCTAAAAGTGCATAATCGCTTGGCTTTCGCCCGCCGCGATCCAGTGCTAAGAGGCGGCGGATATTCACGTTGGCGCCAATGGCGCCGTTCCCAAGAGGGCTTCCCCGATCATGGCAAAAATCAAGGTATCCAATCCCGTCGTCGAGCTCGATGGCGACGAGATGACCCGGATCATCTGGCAGTACATCAAGGACAAGCTGATCAACCCGTTCCTGGATGTCGAGCTGCTCTATTTCGACCTGGGCATGGAGTACCGCGACAAGACCAACGATCAGGTGACCATCGACGCCGCCGAGGCGATCAAGAAGGTCGGCGTCGGCGTCAAGTGCGCCACCATCACCCCTGACGAGGCCCGGGTGAAGGAGTTTGGCCTCAAGCAGATGTGGAAGTCGCCGAACGGCACCATCCGCAACATCCTCGGCGGCGTGATCTTCCGCGAGCCGATCATCTGCAAGAACGTGCCGCGCCTGGTTCCGGGCTGGACCAAGCCGATCATCATCGGCCGCCACGCCTATGGCGACCAGTACCGCGCCACCGACATCAAATTCCCCGGCAAGGGCACGCTCTCGCTGAAGTTCGTCGGCGAGGACGGCACCGTGATCGAGAAGGAAGTGTTCAAGGCTCCGGGCGCCGGCGTCGCCATGGAGATGTACAACCTCGACGACAGCATCATCGACTTCGCCCGCGCCTCGTTCAACTATGGCCTCTTGCGCGGCTATCCGGTGTACCTGTCGACCAAGAACACCATCCTCAAGGTCTATGACGGCCGCTTCAAGGACATCTTCCAGGAGATCTTCGACAAGGAGTTCAAGAAGGAGTTCGACGCCAAGGGCCTGACCTACGAGCACCGCCTGATCGACGACATGGTGGCCTCGGCGCTGAAATGGTCCGGCGGCTATGTCTGGGCCTGTAAGAACTACGACGGCGACGTGCAGTCCGACACGGTCGCGCAGGGCTACGGCTCGCTCGGCCTGATGACCTCGGTGCTGCTCACCCCCGACGGCAAGACCGTCGAGGCCGAAGCCGCCCACGGCACCGTGACCCGCCACTACCGGGAGCACCAGAAGGGCAAGGAGACCTCGACCAACTCGATCGCCTCGATCTTCGCCTGGACGAGAGGCCTCGCCCATCGCGCCAAGCTCGACAACAACCCCGAACTGGCGAAGTTCGCCTCGACGCTGGAGAAGGTCTGCGTCGACACCGTCGAGGAAGGCTACATGACCAAGGACCTCGCGCTGCTGGTCGGCGCCGACCAGCGCTGGCTCTCGACCACCGGCTTCCTCGACAAGGTCGCTGACAATCTGGTGAAGGCGCTGGCGGCGTAAGCTGCCCTGCGCATTATTTTCGCCCGATCGGGGTTAGACGTCATGATGGGCCGCGCGCAGGCGCGGCCCATTCGTTTTGGCACCATCGTGCGGAGGTCTCCCATGTCCATCACCAAGTTCGCCGTCCCCTGCCTGCTGCTCGCCGCCGTGGCCGGGCCGGCCTCCGCCGATCCCCTGCCCGAAGCCATCGCCGCCCCAGGCGAGAGCGTCGTGCTCAGCGCCCATGCCGAGGGCGCGCAGGTCTATGAGTGTAAGCCGGGTGCCGACGGCAAGCTCGCCTGGACCTTCCGCGAGCCGGTCGCGACACTGCTCTCCGAGGGCAAGACCATCGGCCGCCACTATGCCGGCCCGAACTGGGAGCTCGCCGACGGCAGCGCCGTGGTCGGCAAGGCCATCGGCAACGCGCCGGGCGCGACGGCTGCCGATATCCCCTGGCTGAAGCTGGAGGTCGCCTCCCGCCGCGGCAGCGGCGCGCTGACGCCGGTGACGACAGTCCAGCGCATCAACACCCATGGCGGCAAGCTCGAGGGGTCCTGCGACAAGGCCGGCGAGTTCAGAAGCGCGCCCTACTCGGCCGACTACATTTTCCTGAAGAAAGGCTGACCGCTCAGCGGTCGGTGCGCTCGCGCTCGGCCTGCGCCAGCTCCGTCGCCGCGAGATCGCCGGTCTCCTCGAGCCGCGCTTTCGCGGTGGTGTGGACATGGGCGGCGAGCGTCGGCATGCGCTCGATCAGGGCGTGAAAATGCTGTGCGTCCAGCACCAGGAGCCGCGTCTTGCGCGTCGCGGTCACCGTGCCGCTGCGTTTTGTTTTGTGCAGCAGCGCGATCTCGCCGAAGAAGGTGCCGTCCGCGAGCCGCACCTGCTGGTTCGGCAGCGTGATCTCGACCTCGCCCGCAGTGATGAAATACATCGACGAGGCGGGATCCCCCCGCCGCACCAATATCTCGCCCTGCTCGATGGTGCGGGCGCGCAAGAGCCGCATGATGTCGGCGATCTCGGAGGCCGACAGATGCGAGAACAGCGGCACCCGCGCCAGCATGCCCCAGGTGACGACGAAGTCGCGCCGCTTCACCTCTTCGGCAAAGGCGGTCGAGATGATCGCGACCGGCAGCGCGATCATGGCAAAACCCGAGATGATCGCGAACACCGAGACAAATTTTCCAAGCGCAGTCACCGGCACGACGTCGCCATAGCCGACGGTGCCGAGCGTCACGATCGCCCACCACATCGCATCCGGAATGGTGCCGAGCTTGGTCGGCTGCACGTCGCGCTCGATGGCATAAAGCAGCGAGGCGAAGGTCAGCACCACGCCGATCAGGATGACGACGCAGCCGATCAGCGCGCGCCGCTCGGCATGCACAGCCGCGAGCAGCGAGCGCATCGCCGGCGAATACCGTATCAGCTTGAAGAACGGCAGCACGCCAAGCGCGGCGAGCGTCGCGTGGCGCCCCATCACCAGCACGATTGCAGCGGGCAGGAACGCCATGAGGTCGATGATGCCGAGTGCCGAGAAGGCGTAGCCGAGCCGGTCTGACAGCGCCGAGCCCTTGCGCGGCGTGTGGCCCGCGACCGTCCACAGCCGCGCCGCATATTCCAGCGCGAACACGATCACGGCCAGAATCTTGATCGCCGAAAAGAGCGTGCCGTACCGCGCGTCCAGCTCCGGCACCGAGGCGAGGATCATCGCGACCACGTCGAGCACAATGACGCTGATGACCAGCTGGATGAAGCGCGATCCGACCGAATAGGCCAGGGGATCGTGCTCCAGCAATTCGTAGAGGCGATCCCTCAGGTTCGGATCGCGAAGCCCACGTCCTCGCGGAACGAGGCGCATGGCTTCACGCAGCCCCCATCGCTTTTTCGATCGCCGCGAGCGCCTCGGTCGTCTTGGCGCCGTCGGGGCCGCCGGCTTGCGCCATGTCGGGACGGCCGCCGCCGCCCTTGCCGCCGAGCGCCTCGGAGGCGACGCGCACGAGGTTCACCGCGTTGAAGCGCGCGGTGAGATCGGCGGTGACGCCGACCACGACCCCCGCCTTGCCGTCCTCGGTGAGGCCGACGATGGCGACCACGCCGGAGCCGATCTGCTTCTTGGCCTCGTCGGCGAGGCTCTTGAGATCCTTCATCTCGATGCCCTCCACCGCGCGCGCCATCAGCTTGACGCCGCCGACCTCACGCACGCCGGACGCTGCACCGCCACCGGCCGCCGCGCCGCCCCCCATCGCCAGCTTCTTGCGGACATCGGAGAGCTCGCGCTCGAGCTTCTTGCGCTCTTCCATCAGCGCGGTGATGCGCGCCGGAACGTCGTCGAGCGAGGTGCGCAGCTCATTCGCCGCGGTCTTCGCCAGCGCCATGGTGTCGTTGGCATGCTTGCGGGCGTAATTGCCGGTCAGCGCCTCGATGCGGCGCACACCGGAGGCGACCGCGCTCTCGCCGGTCAGCGTGATCAGGCCGATATCGCCGGTGCGCCGCACATGGGTGCCGCCGCAGAGCTCGACCGACCAGCCGAGCGCATTGGCGCCGCGCTCGCGCGCGGTCTTGCCCATCGAGACGACACGCACCTCGTCGCCATACTTCTCGCCGAACAGCGCACGCGCCCCGGCCTCGCGGGCCTCGTCCACGCCCATCACGCGCGTCGTGACCTCGTCGTTCTCAAGCACCACGTCGTTGGCGATGTCCTCGACGCGGGCAAGTTCTTCCGGCGTGATCGGCTTCGGATGCACGAAGTCGAAGCGCAAACGATCAGGCGCGACCATCGAGCCGCGCTGGGCGATGTGATCGCCGAGCACCTGGCGCAGCGCCTCGTGAATGAGATGCGTCGCCGAGTGATGCGCGCGGATCGACGAGCGCCGCGCATGATCCACCTCGAGCTGCAGCGCCGTGCCGACCTTCAGCTCGCCGCCCTCTACCGTGCCGACATGCACGAAGAAATCGCCGAGCTTCTTCTGCGTGTCGGTGACGCGGAATTTGATCCCGCCCTCGCCCGTGAGCACGCCGGTGTCGCCGACCTGGCCGCCCGATTCCGCGTAGAACGGCGTCTGGTTCAGCACGATCGCGCCCGTCTCGCCGGCCTTGAGGCTGGCAACTTCAGCGCCGTCCTTCACCAGCGCCGAGACCACGCCTTCCGCGCTCTCGGTCTCGTAGCCCAGAAATTCGGTCGCCCCGAGCTTCTCGCGCAGCGGGAACCAGATCGCCTCGCTCGCCGCCTCGCCCGATCCCTTCCAGGATTCGCGCGCCTTGGCCTTCTGCCGCTCCATCGCGTCGGTGAACGCGGCCTGGTCGACGCCGATGCCGCGCGACTTCAGCGCGTCCTGCGTCAGGTCCAGCGGGAAACCATAGGTGTCGTACAGCGTGAAGGCGACGTCGCCGTCGAACATGTCGCCCTTCTTCAAGGACGCGCTCTTCTCGTCCAGAATCGCCAAGCCGCGCGAAAGCGTCTTGCGGAAGCGCGTCTCTTCCAGCCGCAGCGTTTCCTCGATCAAATTCTCCGCGCGCATCAAATCGGGATAGGCCTGGCCCATCTCACGGACCAGCGCCCAGACCAGCCGATGCATCAGCGGCTCTTTCGCACCCAGAAGCTGCGCATGGCGCATGGCGCGGCGCATGATCCGGCGCAGCACATAGCCGCGGCCTTCATTGGAAGGCAGCACGCCATCGGCGACCAGGAAGGCCGAGGAGCGCAAATGGTCGGCGATGACGCGGAACGAGGCCGCGTTCTGCTCGGTCGGCCCGCTGCCCAGCGCCGACGACGTCGCGTCGATCAGATGGCGGAACAAATCGGTCTCGAACACGCTGTCGACGCCCTGCAGGATGCAGGCCATGCGCTCCAGGCCCATACCGGTGTCGATCGAGGGGCGCGGCAGATTCACGCGCTCCTCCTTCGTCACCTGCTCATATTGCATGAACACCAGGTTCCAGAATTCGAGGAAGCGGTCGCCATCCTCTTCCGGCGAGCCGGGAGGGCCGCCCCAGATATGGTCGCCGCGGTCGATGAAGATTTCCGAGCACGGGCCGCAGGGGCCGGTGTCGCCCATCGCCCAGAAATTGTCCGAGGTCGGGATGCGGATGATGCGGTCGTCGGAGAAGCCGGCGATCTTCTTCCACAGCCCGTGCGCCTCGTCGTCGGTGTGGTAGACGGTGACGAGCAGCTTGTCCTTCTTCAGGCCGAAATCCTCAGTGATGAGCTTCCAGGCCAGCTCGATCGCGCGCTCCTTGAAATAGTCGCCGAACGAGAAGTTGCCGAGCATCTCGAAGAAGGTGAGATGGCGTGCGGTATAGCCGACATTGTCGAGGTCGTTGTGCTTGCCGCCGGCGCGCACGCATTTCTGCGACGTGGTGGCGCGCTGGTAAGGCCGCTTCTCGACGCCGGTGAAGACGTTCTTGAACTGCACCATGCCGGCATTGGTGAACATCAACGTCGGATCGTTGCGCGGCACCAATGGCGAGGACGACACGATCTCGTGGCCGTTCTCGGCAAAGAAGTTCAGAAAGGTCGACCTGATCTCGTTGACGCCGCTCATGTTCATCCAATCGGGTGTGCTGGAGCATGATCCGGAAAAGTGTGAAGCGGTTTTCCGGAAAGATCATGCTCAAACAAAGAGCTAAAGCGCGATGACTCTCAGCGCGCTTTAGGACCCGCCAATTTGCCATCCAAACCTGGCGATTTGGGCTGATATCTGCGGGCCAAAGCGCTTTTAGACAAGGCCTGCTTTCCTGTCCAGAAACTGTGCAGAGAGATCAGAGGGTTGCCGCAGTCGCGTCATCCCCTGCAATCCCGTTGAAAGCCGATAGTCCTGCGTTGACAGGCTTGGCTGGCCTGTGGTCTTTACCCATCTATATCGTACGGCCACGTCGGGAGAGACCGGCATTGGGTGCCGGCGCCGAAGGAGCAACCGCCCCGGAAACTCTCAGGCAAAAGGACCGCGTGGCTTTGACGACATCTGGAAAGAGGCGCTAGCGGGCTTAAGACCCGGATAGCGTCCGCCGACGGGATAATACTCTCAGGCACAGCGACAGATGGGGCTTCGACTGGTTTGTCTCGGGGAATCGTCCCCGGGGAACCGCCGAGGGCCCCTGTGATGTCCGTGCGTGACGACAAAGACTCCCTGAAACGTACCCCTCTTTACGACCTGCACCTGACCCTTGGCGGCAAGATGGTGCCGTTTGCGGGCTATGACATGCCCGTGCAGTACCCCGCGGGGGTGCTGAAAGAGCACCTCCATACCCGCAATTCCGCCGGCCTGTTCGACGTCTCCCATATGGGCCAGATCGCCCTCCGGCCAAAGTCGGGCAAGGTCGAGGACGCCGCCCGCGCGCTGGAGCGGCTGGTGCCGCAGGACATCGTGGCGATCGCACCTGGCCGCCAGCGCTACGCCCAGTTCACCAATCCGGACGGCGGCATTCTCGATGATCTGATGGTCGCCAATTTCGGCGACCATTTGTTCCTGGTGGTCAACGCCGCCTGCAAGGCCGAGGACGAGGCGCACCTGCGCGCGCATCTCTCCGATACCTGTGTCATCGATTCGCTCGCCGATCGCGCGCTGATTGCGTTGCAGGGCCCGAAGGCGGAGTCGGCGCTGACGAAATTATGTGCAGCAGCGCCGGCCATGAAGTTCATGGATGCCGGCCCGCATATTGTTGCCGGCCTCGCCTGTTTCGTCTCACGCTCCGGCTACACCGGCGAGGACGGGTTCGAGATTTCAGTGCCTGCGGCGGATGCCGAACGTCTGGCGAAGACGCTGCTGGAAAATCCTGACGTGATGCCGATCGGCCTTGGCGCCCGCGACAGCCTGCGGCTGGAAGCCGGGCTCTGCCTCTACGGCCACGACATCGACACCGCGACGACGCCGGTCGAAGCCGCGCTGGAATGGTCGGTGCAGAAGAGCCGCCGCAGCGGCGGCGCGCGAGCCGGCGGTTTTCCCGGCGCTGAAAAGATCCTCGCGCATTTCGATCACGGCGCATCCCGCCGCCGAGTCGGCCTGCGGCCCGACGGCCGCGCGCCCGTGCGCGAGGGCGCACTGTTGTTTGCCGATAGCGAAGGTGGCGAGCCGATTGGAAAGGTCACTTCGGGCGGCTTCGGCCCGAGCCTGAACGCGCCTGTTGCGATGGGCTACGTGCCCACGCGTCTGAGCGCGCTCGACACAAAGCTCTTTGCGGAAGTGCGCGGGCAACGCCTCCCCCTCGCCGTCGCCGCCATGCCCTTCGTGAAAAACACCTACAAACGCTGAGGACTAAGATAATGACCACGACGCTGTACACCTCCGACCATGAATGGCTCGCGATCGACGGCGATGTCGCCACCGTCGGCATCACCGATTACGCGCAGTCCCAGCTCGGCGACGTCGTGTTCGTCGAACTGCCCAAGGTCGGCCGCAGCCTGAAGAAGGCGGAAGCTGCCGCCGTCGTGGAGTCGGTCAAGGCCGCCTCCGACGTCTACGCGCCGATCTCGGGCGAGGTGGTCGAGACCAACGACGCGCTCGCCGCCGAACCCGCGCTGGTGAACTCGGACGCGCAGACCAAGGCGTGGTTCTTCAAGATGAAGATTGCCGACAAGAGCGAGCTCGGCGGCCTGATGGATGAAGCCGCCTACAAGGCCCACACGGCGTGAGATGAAGCGAACTCTGACCTCATATTCGGTGTCATCGCCCGCGCAGGCGGGCGATCCAGTACGCCGCGGCCTATCGGCCCCAGCCGAAGCGGCTGCGTGTACTGGATGCCCCGCTTTCGCGGGGCATGACAGCGACAGCAAAATCTAAAGCGAGGACCCATGATGACCGCGCACCGCAAATCCAATGGCGACACCGCCAGTTTCGTCCGCCGCCACATCGGCCCCTCCGCGCGCGATGTCACCGCAATGCTCGAGACGGTCCGCGCGAAGAGCGTCGACGCGTTGATGTCGGAAACGCTGCCGGCCGCGATCCGGCAGGCCGCCCCGCTCGATCTCGGCAAGCCGCTCAGCGAGACCGAGGCGATCGCGCATATGGCCGAGCTCGCCCGTCAGAACCAGGTCTTCACCTCGCTGATCGGCCAGGGCTATTCCGGCACGATTTTGCCCGCGGTGATCCAGCGCAACATTCTGGAGAATCCGGCCTGGTACACGGCCTACACGCCCTATCAGCCCGAGATCAGCCAGGGCCGGCTGGAGGCGCTGTTCAACTTCCAGACCATGATCTGCGACTTGACTGGCCTCGACGTCGCCAACGCCTCGCTGCTCGATGAGGCCACCGCCGCCGCCGAAGCCATGGCACTCGCGGAGCGGCACTCGAGGGTCGAGGCGAAAGCTTTCTTCGTCGACAAGGACGTGCATCCGCAGACGCTCGCCGTGATGCGCACCCGCGCCGAGCCTCTGGGCTGGAATCTGGTCGTCGGCGATCCCCTCACCGATCTCGACAAGGCGGACGTGCTGGGTGCGCTGCTGCAATATCCGGGAACCTCGGGCGCATTGCGCGACCTCAGGCCCGCGATCGCAGCGCTGAAGGCCAGGGGCGCGCTCGCAATCGTCGCCGCTGATCTCCTCGCGCTGACGCTGATTGCTTCGCCCGGCGAATTAGGGGCCGACATCGCGATCGGTTCGGCACAGCGCTTCGGTGTGCCGATGGGCTATGGCGGACCGCACGCCGCCTATATGGCGGTGCGCGATGCGCTGAAGCGCTCGCTGCCCGGCCGCATCGTCGGCCTCTCCGTCGACTCCCGCGGCGCCTCCGCCTATCGCCTCGCGCTGCAGACCCGCGAGCAGCACATCCGCCGGGAGAAGGCGACCTCCAACATCTGCACCGCGCAGGTGCTGCTGGCCGTGATCGCCGCGATGTACGCGGTCTATCACGGCCCTGAGGGCCTTGCGCAGATCGCGCGCAATGTGCATCGCCGCGCCGCCGTGCTCGCGGCTGGCTTGCGCAAGCTCGGCTTTGCGCCTGAGAGCGAAGCTTTCTTCGACACGTTGAGCGTCGATGCCGGCGCCAAGCGCGCCGAAATCATTGCGCGCGCGACCGCCGAGAAGATCAATCTGGGCATCGGCGATACCGCGCTTCGCATTGCGCTCGACGAGACCACGACATCAGCAACGGTCGAAGCCGTCTGGCGCGCCTTCGGCGGCACGCTGTCCTATGCCGAGATCGACGGCACCACGCGCGAGGCGCTGCCGGAAGCGCTGAAGCGCGCCACCGCGTTCCTCACCCATCCGGTGTTCCACGCGCATCGTTCGGAAACCGAGATGCTGCGCTACATGCGCAAGCTCTCGGATCGCGACCTCGCGCTCGACCGCGCCATGATCCCGCTCGGCTCTTGCACCATGAAGCTGAACGCGACCACTGAGATGATGCCGCTGACCTGGCCGGAGTTAGGCTCGCTGCATCCGTTCGCCCCGCGCGAGCAGGCGGCCGGCTATCACGCGCTGTTCGCACGGCTGGAGAAGTGGCTGTGCGACATCACCGGCTATGACGCGATCTCGCTGCAGCCGAACTCCGGCGCGCAAGGCGAATATGCCGGGCTGCTGGCGATCCGCGGCTATCATGCGGCGCGCGGGGAGAGCCATCGCAAGATCTGCCTGATCCCCTCCTCCGCCCACGGCACCAACCCGGCCTCGGCCGCGATGGTCGGCATGGACGTGGTGGTTGTGGCTTGCGAGAAGAACGGCGACGTCGACGTCAATGATCTCCGTGCCAAGGCGGAGAAACACTCGAACGATCTCGCCGCTGTGATGATCACCTATCCCTCGACCCACGGCGTGTTCGAGGAGCATATCCGCGAGATCTGCGACATCGTCCATGGCCATGGCGGCCAGGTGTATCTCGACGGCGCCAACCTCAATGCGCAGGTCGGCCTTAGCAGGCCCGGCGATTACGGCGCCGATGTCAGCCACCTCAATCTGCACAAGACCTTCTGCATCCCGCATGGCGGCGGCGGCCCCGGCATGGGCCCGATCGGCGTGAAGGCGCATCTTGCGCCGTTCCTCCCGGGTCACCCAGCAACTAAGGCGGATGCTGCGGTCGGCCCGGTCTCGGCCGCGCCGTTCGGCTCGGCCTCGATCCTGACCATCTCCTACATCTATATCCTGATGATGGGCGGCGAAGGATTGAAGCGCGCCACCGAGATCGCGATCCTCAACGCCAATTACATCGCCGCACGCCTCGATGCGCATTTCCCGGTGCTCTACAAGAACGAGAAGGGCCGCGTCGCGCATGAGTGCATCGTCGATCCCCGACCGCTGAAGACGACCTCGGGCGTCACCGTCGACGACATCGCAAAGCGCCTGATCGATTACGGCTTCCATGCGCCGACCATGAGCTTCCCGGTGCCGGGCACGCTGATGATCGAGCCGACCGAGTCGGAATCCAAGGCCGAGCTGGATCGTTTTTGCGATGCCATGATCGCGATCCGCAAGGAAATCGCCGAGGTCGAGGCCGGCCGCTTCAAGATCGAAGCCTCGCCCTTGCGCCACGCTCCGCACACCGTGCACGATATCGCCGACGATGCGTGGGCTCGTGCCTACACCCGCAGCGAAGGCTGCTTCCCCGACGGCGTCTCGCGCACCGACAAATATTGGTGCCCGGTGGGCCGCGTCGACAACGTCTATGGCGACCGCAATCTGGTGTGCTCCTGCCCGCCGGTGAGCGATTACGCGCAAGCT
>NZ_LBJP01000004.1:198880-199039 GCF_028128715.1 Bradyrhizobium sp. CCBAU 51745
CACGGCGCAAGTGCGCCTTTGCCCACCCTACGGCTGGTGTGCTCCTGCCGGCCGGTGAGCGATTACGCGCAAGCTGCGGAGTAAGCTTCGTAAGGTGGGTTAGCACGCGGCTGCGCGAAGCGCAGTCGTCGGCGTAACCCACCAATTCTGCTTCCGCAG
>NZ_LBJP01000004.1:199212-236432 GCF_028128715.1 Bradyrhizobium sp. CCBAU 51745
CGAGTAAGACGCAACGACGGTCTCGTAGGGTGGCAAAGCGAAGCGTGCCCACCACCTTTGCATGACGTGAAAGATGGTGGGCACGGCGCCAGTGCGCCTTCGCCCACCCTACGGCACTGAATGCGCTTCTAAGGCGCGACCAGCGAACGGGTTTCTCCATTCCACCGCCAAAGCCGTTCGTTGGTCAGAAGCGTACCGCCCCACCAGCGCCTGATCGGGTTGTGACCGCGAAAATCCTCCCGGCCGTCCAGGACAGCCTGACCAAACTCCGTCAACGACAGCCGGCTCCGGCGATAGGCGGCGTTGCGACCTCGCGCATCGCGTTGTGGGAGGGTTGCGAGTTTCGGATCGAGACCCGCAATCGCCGGCATCGGACCGGAGGCTAGCCCTTCAAGCAGCGGGCCCAGCTCCCATTGGTCGAACACACGCGTTTCGAGCAGCCCGTCCGGCTCAAATAGCTCCTTGGTGCGGTTGTGCCCGTTCGCGATCAGTCCGAGCAGTCGCGCTTCCGTCGCGCCAAGTCCGGTGATCGGAGACGGCAATTCCGCCAGTAATTCCTCCATCGCCGGCTTCAGGAAGGGGAGCCCGGGAAAGTCCTGACTGAGCAATCCGAAACAGAGCTCCGGCGTTGGTGACCGGTAGGCCTCCCAGGCGATGCGGGCGGCCTCGAAGTCGAACTCCGTGACATCCAACTGTCGGATGGTGTGATCGCGAAGCCTGGCACTGTGGGCTCCGAGCAAATCGAAATCGACTATTCGCAGCCTGGTACGCTCGGCCGCGTACGACTCGGAACGGAGATAGTCGAGGATCCAGATCAGTTGCAATTGATTGCTCGGGCTGGGATCAAACCACAGCTCGATCTCTTCGACACCGTAGGCTTTGCAGAACCAGACCAGTCCGAGCTCCTTGTGCGCGAGACCGCTCTGGGGCGACCCGCGCAACCAGATCGGACCAACGTACCTCCCGCTCGCCCAAGAAAGAGCCTCTGAAAGAGCCTCCGGTGAGATACTGTTCAAGATGGTGCGACGTAGGCAGTGGTCCGGAGACGAATCGAAAGATCAGCGGGACGACCATGTCGGCGCGATCGGCAAAGGTGAGACCAACGCCGGACGAACTGGTCAGGATCACGCGCTTCACCACACCACCCGATCACTCCAACGCAAAAAGAGACGGGCACTGACGACGTCGGCAACTCAACGTCCTCAGCGCCCGCTCCTCGCGAAAAACTTCTCGCTTTAGGGCTTACTCGTCCGCCGGCTCCTCGCCGTCGGCGTCGCTCTCGGGCGTGCCGGCCAAAATCTGCTCCGAGATCAAGCCGGAGTTCTGGCGGATCGCGGTCTCGATCTTGGCGGTGATGTCCGGGTTGGACTTCAGGAACGCTTTCGAATTCTCGCGGCCCTGGCCGAGGCGCTGGCTGTCATAGGAGAACCAGGCGCCGGACTTTTCGACGATGCCAGCCTTGACGCCGAGATCGAGGATCTCGCCCATCTTGGAGACGCCCTCGCCGTACATGATGTCGAACTCGACCTGCTTGAAGGGCGGCGCCAGCTTGTTCTTCACCACCTTCACACGCGTCGTGTTGCCGACCACTTCGTCGCGCTCCTTGATCGCGCCGATGCGGCGGATGTCGAGGCGGACCGAGGCGTAGAACTTCAGCGCGTTGCCGCCGGTCGTGGTTTCCGGCGAGCCGTACATCACACCGATCTTCATGCGGATCTGGTTGATGAAGATCACCATGGTGTTTGACTTGTTGATCGAGGCCGTCAGCTTGCGCAACGCCTGGCTCATCAACCGCGCTTGAAGACCCGGCAGCGCATCGCCCATCTCGCCTTCGAGCTCGGCCTTCGGCACCAAGGCCGCGACCGAATCGACCACCAGCACATCCACCGCGCCCGAACGCACCAGCGTGTCGCAGATTTCCAGCGCCTGCTCGCCGGTGTCGGGCTGGGAGATCAAGAGCTCGTCGATGTTGACTCCGAGCTTGCGGGCATAGACCGGGTCGAGCGCGTGCTCGGCGTCGATGAAGGCGCAGATGCCGCCCTTCTTCTGGGCTTCTGCCACCGTGTGCAGCGCCAGCGTGGTTTTTCCTGAGGATTCCGGCCCGTAGATCTCGACGATGCGCCCCTTGGGCAGACCGCCGATGCCGAGCGCGATATCGAGCCCGAGCGAGCCTGACGACACTGCCTCGATGTCCATCGAACGGTCGTTCTTGCCGAGCTTCATCACCGAGCCCTTGCCGAACTGACGCTCGATCTGGGAGAGCGCGGCAGCCAGAGCTTTACTCTTGTCCATGGAAGATCCTTCGACGATACGCAGGGCAGTGGTGGACATTGGGTCGTGCTCCTTATGGCGAGGATTCGGGTGCGGGACAAACGATTGACGCGGCGGATCGTCGATAAAAACAATGTACACTATTTGTTCTAGGTTCGCAATATGTTCTTTTCAGATTTGGAGGGGCTGGCCGTATTAGGACAGCGCCAGATTTGGGCTGCCCTCATCCGCCTTGGCGAATGTCGGAATCGAAAGGGGCCACCTCGCGGTGGCCCCTTGCCGGTTGCAATAATTGTTCGGGATCAAATTCCAGCCCCGGCCCACGTATTTCTACCGAGATCGTGGAGGATGTGAAGTCCGTTAAACTGCGGTGTTCCGGCAGGGGAACATCGGATGTCCTTATTTCCCGAAATGAGCTTTCGGCGCTCTTCTGACACATGATGTGTATCAAAGACGGAAGAGCCGTTCTGCCGTCATAATTTCGCAATCCTTCGGCACAGAACTTTTCTGTGGCCGCGGGCGTTTCTTTGAGAACGGCGCTGGCACAGTCGGGGATCGGGTCATGACGGAAGATGCGCACCACGATGCGAACAGGCGCAATCAGCTGCGCGCGGCCGCGCTCGAGGAGATGCTGAAGTTCGAGCGCAGGGAAAGCGAGTTCCGCAAGAAGGACCGCGAGGAGCGCGCCGCCGATCTGCATCTGCCCCTGGACGAGATCAAGGTGCACTAAGGATAAAGGCCACGCGAAACGAGCCGCTGCCTACTGTGCATGGGGTTGTTTTCGTAGCTATGGCGGCGCGTGCCGCTCGGTCCCTACATCAGCGCCAGCAGCACGATGCCGATCACCAACACCACGAAGCCAGCCGCCGTCGCGGCGGCGAATGACCGCTCAACCTTGTCCATGATGCCACCCCGCTGTCGGCGCGCCACGTATCCCCCATGGCTTCGCCGTGCGCGGAAAGTGTCGCCAACGCTTGTGTCTGAAGTTGTGCGCGGAGATGTCTGAATTGGGACGCGACTGCTCCAGCGTCGGTTTGCCCGGTGGACCAACAATGAGCCTCCATGCTCAGTCGCCGATCCGTCCTGTCAGGCTGTCGTAAGCTGAGCGGGCTACGGTCATTTGGCTATGGTGTTGCAGCCCAGCACCTCAGCCTCCAATAACCTTCTACCCGCCCGGCTCTCCCCTGGCGGGTTTTTTTTCGCGCGTGAGCGCATGTCGCGCGCTTCCGTGGTTCTCCTGCCATGAACAGAGTTCCTGGTCGTAAGGCCGATGACCTGGCGGGCGGGTGCGCGGCCGTGAATCGCGGTACCAGCCGCCCATGCAACGCGATCGTCGGCCTCCAGTTTCGGAATCTGATTTCGCATGCTTCGAGCTGCGCGCGCTTTCAGGATTTTCGTGAATTTTCCTCCACTTAACGGCAAATTTCGCTTGTCGGCGGAATATTCTCACGCCCAACATGTTTGCGCACATGGATAGGTGAATCGTGGAGGTGACCATGAATCACAGGGGCGTAGAGTTCACGGTTGCAAAGACGGCGATCCCGGGTGTGTGGCAATGGCAGTTCCGGATCGGCGACGAGACCAAGACAGGTAAGACCGAGACGAAGATCGACCTCTTGGCCATCCGTCGGGTGCAGTTACGTATCGATCGGGAACTGAAGGCGATCGGGCGCAAGACGGCGTGAACCGGCGGGGTTGACCGAAACCGGACGACTAGTCCGCGCTGGGCAACCGCCGCATGGTGAATTCGATGTCGCCGCCGGGCAATTCGCGCCAGGTTTCGACCTCGCTCATGTAATCGGCTTTCGGATAGCGCGCGAAAAAGGCCTGCGCCCTTGCTCTTGCCGCGGCGCGCGGCAGGGTGAAGCTCTCGCGCAGATAGCCGTCGCCGGCCGGTTCGCTCGCTCTGGCGGCCGGTTTGCGCCGGCGCGCCATCCGCTCGGCGAGGTCCCGCGGACGATCCGCCATGTCCTGCCTCCTCAACGCAACACTGCGAAGGATGTAGGATCGCTACCCGGCAAAGGCGAGTCCCGCCGGAGGCGCCAACCGCCTCCGGGAGCGCGGTCAGTTGGCGGCCGTCCCGGCCTTGGGCTTCTTGGGCGCGCTGGTGACGGCCGAGGTCTTCGGCGCGGGCTGCTTCGGCGGGTCGGCGCGCATCCCGCCCCAGGGATCGTTGGACGCCTTGGCATCCGGAATCTTCTTCAGCGTTTCCTTGTAGGCCTTCTCGCGCGCAGCATCCGCGGCCTTCTCATCATCGGTCTTGGGCGGGCCATCAGCCATCAGATTGATATGGGGTGCCGCCCCATCCTGCGCGAAGGCCGGTCCAGCCACCAGCGCCAGCACCGCCGCCATACGGAAAAGCTTCATCACTCACTCCTTGATCGTGGACGGAGGGCGGATACCACACCCTGCCCCTCTGCGCAGCGCCGGGCGCCGCTTCAGCCCGCTAGAGCCGATCCGACCTGCACGATTTCGGCTCATGGAGCCAGTCGTCCCAAATCGGACCGCATTTGGTGCAGCCGTTCAGCGCCAGGCCGAGCGCGGCCAAGCAAAATATCAGGACACATCGACGCAACATCGTCCACCCGCTCCCAAGCATGGCATCATATCGGGCGAAGTCAGGCATTTTCAAGCCGACCGCAGCAGTGACGTCACCGCGCCCAGGCGCGCAGTGTGGCCGAAACATCGGGCAACACAGGAGGGAACGACCGCAATGCCATCACAGCCAGAAGCCGAGTTCGGCATCGCCGAGGCCAGACGCATCCTCGGCGAGGTCTTTGCGCCCTGGGTCCAGGATCTCAACCTCTCCGTCGAGCGCATCGAGCACACGCCGCCGGCCGATGTGCCGGACTGGCAGCCTGGCGCGCTGCTCCGCATGCCGTTCTCGGAGAAGCTATGCCGCAACGGCGGCGTTGTCTGCGGCCAGGCCTTGATGGCGCTGGCCGACACCGCGATGGTGATCGCGAACCTCGCCGCCAACAAGGGCTATCGTCCGATGACGACGGTGGACCAGACCACGCATTTCATGCGCGCGGTCGCCTCGTCGGATGTGCTGGCGGATGCGCGCGTGGTGCGACTGGGACGCACCATGAGCTTCGGTCGCGTCACCCTGCTCTCCGCCAGCGACAACAAGCAGGTCGCGATGGTGTCGAGCGCGTTCGCGATGCTGCCGGGCTGAGCATCATCCGAAACGAAGAGAGCCGCGTGCGCGCAAGGCGCACCGCGGCTCTCGGTGCCAATGATATCGAAGCGAGAGGCGAGGCGCGATCGCAATCACGCCTCGGCCCGCTCGCTTCAAGAATTACTTCAAGGATTACTTGCCGAGAATTTCGTCGGCCGCGGTGACGACGCTGACGGTCGGATTCTTTCCGCAATAGGCTCCGAACTTCTTGGCGTTTTCGATGAAGACCTCGGTGTCGATGATCGCGTTGTCCTCATCGCCCTTGTACCAGCCGTCCATCCAGGTCAGCACGACGGCGATGTTGTCCTCGCCGCTCTCGAGGAACTGCTTGCAGGTCATGGTCGAGAGGTCCCACTTGACGGCGTGGGCGGGCATCGATGTCAAAGAGAGCGCTGCGGCGAACAAAAGGGAAAGCTTAGTCTTCATTCGGAATCTCCATGGGCGCGTAACGCCATAAAGGAAAGGCTTGCGGGATAAACACGGCGGAGTAACTCGCCGCCTCAACGTCGTAAACGAAATCTTAAGCGCCGTGCAAGTAGCGCCAGTATTGAGTTTAGATCAACGCAATTTCTATGCGCTATTTCACAATCGTCACTATGGACCAACGCGGATGATCGAGAAGCGTGCAACGCAACGTCATCGGGTTTTCAAGGGTGGTACGGTCACCTTTGAAGGCAGCGGCGTGGCTTGCACGGTGCGCAACATCTCGGACCGCGGTGCCGCGATCGACCTTGAAAATCCTGTTTTATTGCCGCCCTCGTTCACGCTGTCGATTTCATGCGACAATTTCGTGCGGCATTGCCGCGCGGTGTGGCGAAACGACAGGCGTGTCGGCCTCGCCTTCGTGCAATAGCGCGCACGATGTGAATGACGGTTCGCACGACCCGCACGCAAGCATCAATTTGTGATCCGGACTTCGCCGGGCCATTGCAGCGGCATCGAGCGCGATCACCTGGTTGAAGGGCGAGGCCTGAACCGCCGGGGTCGCTACCCCAGCTTGGGCCTTTCGTCGGCCTTTTGGGCGTGTTGTCCGCCTCGTTCGAATGGCGCTGGCCGCCGCCCATCTGCGCCTGCGACGAATCATAGCTAACGCGGCGCACCCCAGCCCTTCAGCAAATGTTGATCGGGCAGGACTTCGTTCCGTTCGAATTCGCGCCTATCTGTTGGCCCGCGGGGGACCTTCACGAATGTTGCGGATTGTTGCTCATGTGGCGCTGCTTGCCTGCGTGCTCGCGCTCGGTGCGTGCGGCTTTGCCGACAGCCGCGCGCCGGTGCCCGAGTTCATGCGCATCAAGGAGGCCGAACAGCCGCCGCCCGAGCCGCCGCCGGATGTCAAGCGCGTGGTCCGCGAGCAGATTGACGTGGTCTTTCTCAACACATCCTATCCGCGCGAGGTACAGGTCGCCCTGCCCCATCACGAGGTCCGCGGATCGGGCTGGACGGCCTGCGTCCGCGCGAACCTCACTGCCGCCACCGGCTCCGCACTGGGCACCCAGACCTACATCGTCACGATATCGGGCGGGAAGATCATCGACCGGCGGCGCGCGGAGGCAGATGATATCTGCGGGTCGGAAGCCTACCAGCCGATCTAGCGAAACCTCACGCCGCACGGCAATCCGGTTCCGGGAAAAACCTGAAATTCCACCGGAACGATCGCGGCGTCTCATTCTTGTTACCGCCGAGGGCAGTTTCGGAGGAGGACAGGATGAGGATGTTCACGATTGCACTGCTGGCCGGTGTCGGCGCTCTGGCGGCGGGGAGCGGCGCGAAGGCTGCGGATATCTACACGACCAGCGAATACACCAGCCCCGATCTCATTCAGGAGGTCCGGCTCGTCTGCGATGACGCCGGCAATTGCTACCGCACCCATGGCGGCGCACGCGTGATCGTGCGCGACTCCTACGCCCGCATGCCGCGTGAACGCTATTACGAGCGCCGCACCTACCGTGATTGGGATGACGGCCCGCGCGCCGGCGTCGGCATTCGCGCGCCCGGTGTCAGCGTGGGCGTCGGAGTCGGCGACGACCGCTGGTAAGCAGCACAATAGGACTGGACGGGACCGGGCGAACAACTTCGCCCGGTCTGTTCGCTCGACGTGACGCCGGATCGGATCAGGCAGCGACCATCTGCTGCTGAAACTGTTCATATGCCGCGATTGCATCCGCCGCATACATCAGCGATGGCCCGCCGCCCATATAGACGGCCATGCCAAGCGCTTCCTCGATCTCTTCGCGTGTCGCAGCGAGCTTAACCAGCGCTTCGGCGTGAAAGCCGATGCAGCCGTCGCAATGGGCGGCAACGCCGAGCGCGAGCGCAATCAGTTCCTTGGTCTTCTTGTCCAGCGCGCCGTCACGCGTGGCCGCCTGGGCGAGCGCGGCAAATCCCTTCATCGTGTCGGGAATGTCGTTGCGGAGCTTCTTCATATTGGCGGAGATCTGCCGGATGATCGCGGGATAGTCCTTGTCCATGACGCTACTCTCTGTTGATTTCAGGTTTCGAGCGGATCGGCTGGCGTGGCGTAGCGCGTCAGCGACGGCAAATGAGCGATGAAGCGGGCGAGCACCATGCCGGCACACATCGCCGCGACGAAGATGAAGGCAGACGCCGAGCCGAAACCGAGCGCGGTCAGCGCCGGCCCGGGGCAGAAGCCTGCCATTCCCCAGCCAATGCCGAAGATGGCGGGACCTGCGACAATTCTGGGATCGATATCGGTCCGCGTCGGCACATAGAAGCGAGCGGCAAAAAACGGCCGCGCACGCTTCAGGACGCGATTGAATCCGACGAAGGTCACTGCGACCGCACCGGCCATCACGAACGCGAGGCTCGCGTCCCACGTCCCCGCGGGAATCCCGCCGACGTCCAAAAAGTTCAAGACCTTTGCCGGGTTCGCCATGCCGGACACGATGAGACCAAGCCCGAAGACGAGGCCGATCGCGAATTGAACGAGAATGGCCATCGTCTCAGCTCCAGTGCCGGATCACGAAAACAGTGGCCATGCCGGCCGCCATGAAGGTCGCGGTCGCCACCAGCGAGCGCACCGAGAGTCGCGACAGGCCGCAGACACCATGGCCGGACGTGCAGCCGCTGCCCCACACCGATCCGAAGCCGGTCAGCAGCCCCGCAACGATCAGCGCCGGCACCCCCGCGGCGATCGTTTGCTCCGGCAGACTTCCGGTCACGAGCCGCACCACCAAGGGTGCAGCAATGAGGCCGGCAACGAAGGCCAACCGGCCGGCGAACTCACGGTCTTCGTAGGGCGGGAACAACCGCGCCGCGATGCCGCTGACGCCGGCGATCCGTCCCGTCGCCCACATCAAGAGCACGGCGGACAGACCGACCAGCGCGCCGCCCAGCAGCGAGGCGACCGGCGTGAAATGGGTGACGCTCATTTTGATCCTCCGGAATCGGTGTGAGCCCTATGGCATGGGCACAGGATATCTCTTAATTCCGTTGCTTCTTATTTTCGAATATACTAATATATAGCGCAGCCATGGCACGCAAGCCCCGAAATCAGGAATTGGTCGCTCTGGAGGCGAAGGCTGACGAGGCCTCCCGCCTCCTCACCGCCATGGGCAATCCGAAGCGGCTCCTGGTTCTTTGCAACATGCTGGACGGCGAGAAATCCGTCGGTGAGCTCGCCGACATCGCCGGCCTTTCCTCGGCGGCACTATCCCAACATCTCGGAAAGATGCGCGCTTTGAGCCTGGTCAAAACCAGGCGGGAGGGACAGACGATATATTACAGCCTTGCGAGCCGGGAAGCACGCCTGGTGCTGGAGACATTGTACCGCCTCTTCTGCGCACCGGACTGAGGCGTTTCGCAAACGCGACGCGGGGAGCCTGCCATGACTGACGATACCTTCATCGAAGGGCCTCTCTACGAAAAGCGCAAGAAGGTCTATCCGCAATCGGTGCACGGCCCGTTCCGCCGCATCAAATGGGCGATCCTCTGCGTCACGCTCGGAACCTACTACTTGCTACCGTTCGTGCGCTGGAATCGCGGGTCCGGCCTGCCTGACCAGGCCGTGCTGATCGACCTTCCGCATCGCCGCTTCTATTTCTTCTTCATCGAGCTGTGGCCGCAGGAGGTCTATTATTTCACCGGTCTCCTCATCATCGCGGCAATGACGCTGTTCCTGATGAATGCCCTCGCCGGCCGGCTGTGGTGCGGCTACATGTGCCCGCAGACGGTGTGGACCGACCTGTTCTACGCCGTCGAGCGCTGGGTCGAGGGCGACCGGCGCGAGCGCATGCAAGGTGACAAGCGCTACTGGTCGCTCGCTCACATCCGCAAGGTCGCGCTGAAGCACTTTCTCTGGATCATGATCGCCTGGTGGACTGGCGGCGCCTGGGTTCTGTATTTCGCCGACGCTCCGACGCTGGTGAAGGATCTCGCCACCTTCCAGGCCCCGGTCGTCGCCTATCTCTGGATCGGCATCCTGACCGCAACGACCTACCTCTTCGCCGGGCATGCCCGCGAGCAGGTCTGCATCTATATGTGCCCATGGCCGCGCATCCAGGCGGCGCTGACCGACGAGTGGGCCCTCAACGTCACCTATCGTCGCGACCGCGGCGAACCGCGCATGTCAGTGAAGAAGGCCGAAGCCGCTCGCGCCCATGGCGATCTCGCCGGTGACTGTGTCGACTGCCACCAATGCATCAATGTCTGCCCCACCGGAGTCGATATCCGCCACGGCATCCAGCTCGGCTGCATTCAGTGCGGCCTGTGCATCGACGCCTGCGATAACGTCATGCGCGAGATTGGCCGGCCTACAGGCCTGATCGGCTACGACACCGACATCAACATGCAGCGCCGCCGCGACGGCAAGGCGCCGATCTACCGCTTGATCCGCGCGCGCACGCTGATCTATGCCGCGGCCATCGCCGTCGTGGGGAGCGTCATGCTTTATACCCTCGCCACGCGCGCAACGATGGACGTCAACGTGCTGCATGAGCGCAATCCGCTGTTCGTTCAGCTCTCGGATGGCGGCGTGCGCAACGACTACACCGTGCGCATCCTCAACAAGGGCGCAGCGCGATCGTTCGCACTCGAGGTTTCGGGTTTGCCGGGCGCGACCGTTCGCGTCGCCGGCATCGCAGCCGGCCCCGACGACAAGCCGGTCATCGAGGTCGGGCAGGATCAGACCCGCGAGATCCGCCTGTCGGTGCAGGTCAACCCGGCCCACC
Source organism: Bradyrhizobium sp. CCBAU 51745 (assembly GCF_028128715.1). Lineage (NCBI taxonomy): Bacteria > Pseudomonadati > Pseudomonadota > Alphaproteobacteria > Hyphomicrobiales > Nitrobacteraceae > Bradyrhizobium > Bradyrhizobium sp. CCBAU 51745. Next base: position 209,851 of record NZ_LBJP01000004.1, read on the forward strand.
TACCGCAGACGTCGCGCGACATCGATATCGCCATTACGGACACCGCCGATGGCGGCCGCGCAAGCGCTCGCGATCACTTCATACCCCGCGACCAGTGACACCGACGCCCTCGGCGCGCCCCTCGATGGTGAATGAGACGTTAACAATACCGCTCAGATTGAACGCGTTTCCCAACGGTATTTTCCAATCTTTGCGCTAAGCATGACCTCTAACGCCGGCTGATGTCGGCGTAAACGGGGACGACGGGACGTGGTCGACATCGCGCACCAGGCTGCGATCAATCCGGCATCGCCAGAGGATGCAACGGCTGCGCTCGTCCCGCTCACAGCCATCGAGCCCGGCCAGTGGCGCGCGCTGGCGCAGCGGGCGGTCGAGCCGAACGGCTATTATTTGCCCGCTTGGGAGCTCGCCGTCAGCGCGACCGCGCGCGGCCGTATCGGTGCCTCGGCCCTGTCCGTACGCGCCGGCGCCTCGAGGCGACTGATCGGCTTGATGCCGGTGGTCTCGCTCTGGCGGGCCTGCAAGATCCCCCTGCCCGCACTGGTAAGCGCGCATCCCTATGGCACGCTGTGCAGTCCGCTGATCGACCGCGACGTCTCGGCCGAGGCCGCGACAGGCCTGCTGCAGCGGGCACGCGAAGCTGGTGCGCATGCGCTGGTTCTGCGCGACGTTGCGCTTGACGGCGCCGCGATGGGCGCGATCAAGGAAGCGCTTGGCCGGGCCGGCCTGAAGCCGCGCGTGCTCGGCTCCCATGTCCGTGCCAGTCTCGATGCAACACAGGATGGCGACAGGCTGTTGCACGCGGCGCTCGGTGCCAAGAGGCTCAAGGAGCTGCGCCGGCAGCGTCGTCGCCTGGCCGAACATGGCGCGATCAGCTTCGACGTCGCGCGCAAGGTCGAGGAGATCGGGCCCGCGCTCGAAATTTTCCTGCAACTCGAGGCCAGCGGCTGGAAGGGCAAGCGCGGCACCGCGCTGCTTCAGGACACGGGCGATGCGGCCTTCATCCGCCGCGCCGTCCCTGCGCTTGCCGAGACCGCGCAATGCGAGATCGTCAGCTTGCGCGCCGGGACAATTCCGGTGGCGGCCGGCATCGTGCTGCGCCACCAGGACCGCGCCTTCTTCTTCAAGCTCGGCATCGACGAGCGCTTCGCAAAATATTCGCCGGGCGTGCAGCTCACGCTCGATCTGACTCGTCATCTCTGCGCAGATCCGACCATCGCAAGCGCGGATTCGACCGCGAGCGCCGACCATCCCATGATCAACCCGATCTGGCGCGACCGCCTTGCGATTGGCGACGTGCTGATCCCGCTGCGACGACATGGTCCGATGGTGGCGCTCATTCATGCGGCGCTCAGCACACGCGGCTATGCGCGCGAGGCCGCGCGCCGCGCGGTCCATCTGCTCCGCAACCGAGCCGACGCTACTCCGCCGCCTGCGCGTTGATCTCCGCCGACACCTGGCGAATGGCGCGGGCGAGCAGGTTCGGATCCTGCGCGCCGGAAACGGCGTATTTCTGCGCGAAGACATAGGTCGGCACACCGGAGATGCCCTTGTCGGCGGCCTCCTGCGCATCGGCCGAGACCCGCGCGAGGTCCTCGTCGGTGGCAAGGCGCTTGCGCACATCGTCGGCATCGAGGCCGACATCGGCGGCCGCCTGGATCAGGACGTTCACATCGGTGAGATCGCCGCCATCGCGGAAATACAGCTCCATCAGCCGCTGCTTCATTTCCGGCGCTTTGCCGATCGCCTCGGCCCACAGGATCAGGCGATGGCAATCGGTCGTGTTGGGCTGACGTGCGACCAGCTCGGGCTTGTAGACGAGGCCCTCTTCGCTTGCCGCAGCGACGACGCGCCCCGCTATGCCCTTATAGGCCTCGACCGAGCCGAATTTGGTGGTGAGATAATCCTCGCGGCTGATGCCCTCGCGCGGCACCCAGGGATTGAGAAAGAACGGACGGAAGTTCAGCTTGACCGGAACGTCGGGCACAAGCGCGAGCGCGCTCTCGATCCGGTGCTTGCCGATATAGCACCAGGGGCACACCACGTCGGAGACGACATCGATCTGGAGCGGTTTGAGGGTGCTCATGAGCGCCTCCTTGGGCGGTGCGGGTTTGCTCCAAGATAAGCCGAACCCGCCCCGAGGCAAGGGTCACGCATGAGGCGCTAGGTCATGGCCGCGGCCATCTGCCTGAGCCGCTCCGCGGTGCGCTCGTCTGCCGGGAAGAACGTCTCCAGCGCCAGCTCCGACAGGGTAATGTCGACGGGCGTACCGAACACCATGGTGGTGGAGAAGAAACTTAGTATCTCTCCATTCTGGCGCAGCTTGAAGGGAATGGCGACATTGTCGCCGGACAGCGGCCCCGAGCGCGCCGGGATGGGATAGCTCTTGAGGTCGTGATAGAGCTTGATGAGCTCGGGATCGGCCGTCGTCTCACATTGCCGGTGCAAACGCTCGAGCAGATGCGCGCACCATTCCGCGAGATTGACCGTGCGTGGCGCCAGTCCCTCGGGATGAAAGGCGAGCCGGAGCACGTTGAGAGGCTGCGCCAGCAGCCGCTCCGGAACGCCGGCGAGCAGCGGCGCCACCATGCGGTTGGCGGAAACCAGGTTCCAGTGCCGGTCATAGGCCAGCGCCGGATTTGGCTCGTGCGCCTTCAGGACGAGGTCGATCGCCTGGCGGGCTGATTTCAAGGCGGGATCCTCCAGCGAGCGCTGCGGAAAAGCCGGCGCAAAGCCTGCGGCGACCAGCAGCACGTTACGTTCGCGCAAGGGCACATCGAGGCGCTCGGCGAGTCGCAGCACCATGTCGCGCGAGGGCGCGGCGCGGCCGGTTTCGACGAAGCTCAGATGCCGCGCCGAAATCTCCGCCTCGCTGGCGAGGTCGAGCTGGCTCATGCGGCGGCGCTGCCGCCATTCGCGCAAATGATCACCGATATGGATCGGCTGGCTGGATTCGGCGCGTGCCGTGGATGCATGTGCGTTCATGGCCCAAAACCTACCATGCGTATTTCACCCGTTCCATTACCCGCGAGGTAATCGAATTGGGCCCCCGGCCAGCTCATCTTCCCGAGCACAGGAGAATGACCATGATCGCGCTGCTGCTCTACCGCACCCTTGCAGACCACCTTCTTCCCTGGGCCATGACGCTCGCGACCCGGATGCTGGCGCGCAGCCTCAACATGCCGGAGCCGCTGGTGCATTCGACCGGCGACTATGTCGTCGCACATGTCACGGCCTTCGAGCACAGCGTCGGCACGAGCCTCTGCCCGTCCCGCCTCGCCCGCCTGCTCCGCGCCTGGTGGCGCTGCAGGCATTGAGTTCCCCAAGCCACCCCAACCTAGGAGACTTCTGATGATCGACGCATCCACCTTCCTGCGCCGCGCCCTGCTCGCCGACGCCGTCTTCAGCGGCGTCGCCGCACTCGGCTTCACTTTTGGTGCAGGTGCATTTGCCACCCTGTTCAACCTACCCGAGGCGCTGCTGCGCGAAACCGGTCTGTTCCTGATCGCCTACACCGCGCTTGTCGGCTGGCTCGCCTCGCGCACAGCGGTCCTGAGGCCGCTGGTGTTGCTGGTCGTGGTCGGCAACGCCGCCTGGACAGTCGGCAGCATCGCGCTCTTGTTCTCGGGCGCGGTGTCGCCGAACCTTCTCGGCGAACTCATGGTCGTGGCGCAGGCGATCGCGACCGGCGTGTTCGCCGAGCTGCAATATCTGGGGCTGCGCAAGAGCGGCGGTGCAGTGGCGGCGTGAAGCGCTCGTGTCCCGCACGCGCTGCAACGTGCGATGCCGTAGGGTGGGCAAAGGCGCAAGGCGCCGTGCCCACCACTCCGGTTGTCGTGGGCACGCTTCGCTTTGCCCACCCTACGATATCCGCGCGTGTGGCAAGCTGTTCCCCGCCGTACGTCGTGACGATCGGGAAACGCCCTTGAAGGCGCGGCTCGACAGGGTGTTTTGCCCGACGGGCTGGCAGCTCACGTAAATGTCCTGGCCACTGCGGATGGAGCAGTTGCAGCCTGAGGACCAATCAGGGGAACTGATGTGAGAGCCAGCCGCCCGGCGGTAACTACGCCTTCGCGCGGCCGACCTTGCCGGCAAAATGCTTGCCGTTCAGCTTCTTCTTTTTCGCCGCGCTGGTTTTTGCACCCGCCTTCTGCGCCTTGCGCTCCACGCGCGCCTTCACCTTGGCGCGTTCGGCCCGGGCTTCGGCGCGCTGCTTCTTGCGCTTGTTTTCGCAGGACGGGCACTTGCAGCCGATCGGCTTCAAATAGGCTTTGAAATAATCGGTGCCGTAATCGTAATTGATCTCGTCGCCCGGCTCGATGTTCTTGATGGCGCGGATGTACACTTTCCGCTCGCGCGGGCGCACGTCGGATTCGGCGTTGGGCCGGCAGGAATGGTTGATATAGCGCGCGAGGTTCTTGCGCACCGAGCCGTCGATGGTCCAGCGGTTGTTGAGCTCGAACAGATATTTGTTCTCGATCTCGTCGTGCTCAGGGATGCGGGAGTCCAGGATCGGACCGAAATAACGGATGATCCTTGTGCCCTTCTTGATCGGCATGGTGGCGAAGAGGCCAAGTCCGGTCTTGGAACGGCCGACGCGATAGGCTTTGCGGGGAGCGATGACTGGCATGATCAGGTGTCAAGAGGACGCGGACGAGGCTGCTTGAGCCCGAGCGAAGCCGCTCTTCTAGAACGATTCCGCCCCGCTGTCAGGCCTATCCCTGTATCGTTTGATGCTTGCCCACAGTGAACAATGTGCAGCGCCGCGAGTTCCGTGGCATCGAACGTTTCGCTCGATCAGGTGCCTGAGGGCATCCTGGCAGCCACCGTCGACTTCAGGATCGCTTCCAGAAGCTGCTCTGCCGTGGTGCCTGCGGGCAGCCGCTCCAGGATATCCTCGAGCCGCCCGTCCAGCAGCAGCATAGTGAAGCCATGCACCATCGACCAGGCCCGCGCGATCGCGGCACCCTGCTCGATAGTCAGGGCGTTGCCGCTGATCGGCTCCTGCCGCATCGCGCTGATGGCATTGGCAAGCCCGGCAAACGAGGATTCCGCAGCCTCGTGCAACGAGGGCCTCGAATAGTCGAGCCGCTCGGTGCGGAACATCAACCCGTACATGCCGGGATGCGCCTGGGCATAGGCAACATAGGCTTTTGGCCGCGCCAGGGCCCGCTCCAGCGGCGAGGTGGCCGTATCGCAAGCCGAGGCCATCGCTGCATTGAACTGGCGAAAGCCGATCGCCGCGAGCTCGCTGACGAGGCCGGTGAGATCTCCGAAATGATGGGTCGGCGCGGCATGCGAGACGCCCGCCTCGCGCGCCACCGCGCGCAGCGTCAGGCCGGCGAGCCCATCGCGCTCCAGCACCCGTTCGGCCGCCTGCAGCAGTGCCTCGCGCAAGGCGCCATGATGATACGGCGTCTCGGTCTTCGCTGCTGCCGGGCGGCGCGCGGCACGAGATGCCTGTGATGTCCTTTTGGGGCTGCGCGGCCTACGTGCCGTTCCGCCCTTGGTGTCGCCCCTGGTGTCGCTCTTGGCCATTTGCAAGCTATATGACGCAATATTGACAGTGTAAAGATTTCACTTGACGGAAGCCGCGCCTGGCTCTATGCATCTTTACGATGTAAAGATAGCGAGGGATACGCCGTGCATCATGACGTGACCGCCGAGCGCCGCAACAATATCGCTCCCATCCCGTTCGAGGCGGACGCGCCTTTCCTCAAGATCGTCGGCGAATTGCCGCGCGAGCTGAACGGCACGCTCTATCGCAACGGCCCCAATCCGCAGTTCGATTCCCCCGGCGCCCACTGGTTCGTCGGCGACGGCATGCTGCACGCCTTCCGCCTGGAGGAGGGACGCGCCTCCTACCGCAATCGCTGGGTCCGCACCCCGAAATGGATCGCCGAGCACGATGCCGGCCGCGCGCTGTTCGGCGGCTTTGGACGCAGGTTGCCGGATGCGCCCACGAACCTGACCGACGGCGGCGTCGCCAACACCAACATCATCTTCCATGCCGGCAAGCTGCTCGCGCTTGAAGAAGGACATCTGCCGACCGAGATCGAGCCGGGCACGCTGGCGACGCGCGGCTATTGCAATTACCAGAGCCGCATTGCCGGCCCTTTCACCGCGCATCCGAAGGTCGATCCTGTCACGGGCGAGCTGGTGTTCTTCGGCTACAATGCGGCGGGCCCGCTGACCCCTGCCCTCTCCTACGGATCGATCGACGCGGGCGGCAAGGTCACGCGCTTCGAGCGCTTCGAGACGCCCTATGCCAGCATGGTGCACGACTTCATCGTCACCGAACATCACGTGCTGTTTCCGATCCTGCCCCTCACCGGCAGCACGGAGCGCGCGATGAGCGGCAAGCCGCCCTATGCCTGGGAGCCCGAGAAAGGCGCCTATGTCGGCGTGATGAAGCGCAACGGCACGGCAAAGGACATCGTCTGGTTCCGCGCCCAGGCCTGCTACGTCTTCCACGTCATGAACGCGTGGGAGGACGGCGACCGCATCATCGCCGACGTCATGCAATTCGAGCAAGCGCCGCTGTTTCCGCATCCCGATGGACGGCCGACGGATCCGGAGAAATCGCGCGCCCGCCACTGCCGCTGGAGCTTCGACCTCTCTGGCAATACCGACCGCTTTCAGCAGACTTATCTGGACGACCTCACCGGCGAATTCCCGCGCATCGACGATCGCCGCGCCGGTTTGAAGAGCCGTCACGGCTGGTACGCCTGCGCCAACCCGCGTCTGCCGATGTTCGGCGCCTTATCAGGCATCGTTCATGTCGACGGCACCGGCAAGCGGCTCGGGCAGTATCTGCTCCCGGCGGGCGACACCGTCTCCGAGCCTGTGTTCGTCGAACGATCGAAGGATGCGGCGGAAGGCGACGGCTGGCTGCTGGCGGTGGTCTGGCGCGCGCGGGAGAACCGCAGCGACCTCGCCGTGTTCAACGCCACCGACATCGAAGCCGGCCCCGTCGCGCTGGTGCAGCTCGGCCATCGCGTGCCCGACGGCTTCCACGGCAATTGGGCGGGAGCGCGATAGCTCCCTCCTGTCATTCCGGGGCACGCCACTTGGCGCGAGCCCGGAATCCATTTCGCATCAAGTGATGCCGCCCGATGGATTCTCAGGTGCGCAATTGCGCACCGTAGCTCGACGCTTCGCGCCGCCCCGGAATGACGGGTAGAGGAGATCTCGCATGCATATACCTTCGATCACCGCGAACTATCTCGCCATCCTCGCGCTGATCTACGCCGCGCTCGCGCTGCAAGTCATTCGGCTGCGATGGAGCAGCAAGGCGCCCTTCGACGATGGCGGCGACGAAAAGCTGCGCAGCGCGATCCGGGCGCATGGCAATTTCATGGAATACGTCCCCATCATCACGCTGATGGTCGCGCTGCTCGAAATGTCAGGCGCATCGGCCTTGCGCATTCACGTATTGATGGGCGTGCTTCTGCTGTCGCGGCTGCTACATCCGCTCGGCATGTACGCAAAGCCGGGCTCGCGCAAATTCATGATCTGCCGCGGCGGCAGCATCTACCTGACCATCGGCGTTCTGATCGCCTCCGCGCTGACCATCCTGTCGCGCCTGCCCTGGGCCGCCATGGCGGAGGAGATGTCGGAACAAGCCATTGCGACAATTGAGTTTTTACAGGTCATTCACGTCATTTTGACACTGTAAAGATTTTGCTTGACCCGGCGCCGGCGCTGAACTATCAATCTTGACATCGTAAAGATTGGTGCGACCGAGGCGACCATGACGATCTTCCTGATCCTTGCCCCCTATGGCGTCTACACTTTCCTGATGTTCATGACGTCGGCCACGATCAGCGTGTTCGCGGGCTCCGCGATCTGTCTCGCCACGATCGCGATCGATGTTGCCCGCGGCCGCTCGGTGAAAATCCTGGCCGCGGGCTCGGCGAGCCTGTTCGCCGGCATCGGCCTCTTCCTCGTGCTGCACCCCACGCTCGGCACGCTCGGCGTCAAGCTCTCGGTCGATATCGGCATCTTCGTCATCTCGCTCGGCTCGATGCTGGCGCGCCGGCCCTTCACGTTGCAATACGCGATCGAGTCCGTTCCGGCCGAGACGGCGGCAATGCCCGGCTTCCTCACCGCCAACTACGTCATCACCGCGGCATGGACCGTGGCCGCGCTGCTGATGATGGCCGCCAACATAGCGCTGCTCTACTTCCCGGGCCTGCCGGTATGGTCGGGCCTCGCGGTCGCCTTCGCCGTCCGCAACAGCGCGATCTATTTTACCAAGTGGTATCCCGAATATCGTCAGATCAAGTATGGTGCGCAGGCCGCCGCGCTGCCGGAAGCCCCGTGAGACAGGACCGACGATGAAGGACGTATTCGCCCGCCTCGCCTCCGACTTCCTTTCGGCCATCGTCTTCCTGGTGATCTATCTGATCACCGACAACGTCATCCTGGCGACGTCGGTGGCGGTCGCCGGCGCGATCGCGCAGGTGATCTTTGCCCGCGTCAAGGGGCGCGAGCTCGGCTACATGACCTATGCGAGCGTCGCGCTCGTCGTCGTGCTCGGCACGGTGACGCTGCTCACCAACGATCCCCGCTTCATGCTGGCCAAGCCCGCGATCGCGCATTTCGCGATCGGCGCGATCATGCTCAAGCGCGGCTGGATGCTGCGCTACATGCCGCGGATGGTGGTCGAGACCGCGCCGGAATATGTCACCGCTGCGGGCTATGCCTGGGCCGCGCTGATGTTCGCCCTCGGTGCCGGCACGATCATCGTCGCCTCGACCGGCGATCTGAAGCTGTGGGCGTTCTATATCTCGGTGATCGCGGGCGGCGCCAAGGTTTTGGCTTTTGCCGTGCAGTACGTGGTGTTTCGGCTCGCCGTCACCAATCGCCGCCGCGCCGCCGCCCGCGCCTGATTGCCGCTGACACGACGTTAGGCGCGCGAGCCGAGTTGCGCTATAGGCTCGGCTCGGGACTGGTTGCGGATCGTCGCAACCGGCCGGGACAACGTTCGGGAGACGCGAATGGCCGTGGACGGCAACTGGAATCTGACCATGACGACGCCGATGGGCGAGCGCCAGGCAACGCTGAGCCTGAAGCAAGCCGGCGGCACGCTCACGGGCACGCTGGACGCGGACGGCAATACTGCCGAGATTTTTGACGGCACCGTCAACGGCGACAACGTCTCCTGGAAAGTCTCGATCACCAATCCGATGCCGCTGACGCTCGAATTCACCGGCACGGTTTCCGGCGACAACATCAACGGCGAGATGGGCATCGGCCCGATGGGCAGTTTCCCGTTCACCGGAGCACGGGCGTAGAGCTACTCCACCTCCCTGTCATTCCGGGATGCATGCGCAGCATGCAGGCCCGGAATCCATTCTTCCACCAACGTTGAAGCCCGATGGATTCTCAGATGCGCAATTGCGCATCATAGCTCGCGCCAAGAGGCGCGCCCCGGAATGACGGCGCTGGAGCGCCGGCTCAGCCCAGATTCAACTCCTTGAAGAAGTCGTTCCCCTTGTCATCGATGATGATGAACGCCGGGAAGTCGACGACCTCGATGCGCCAGATCGCTTCCATGCCGAGCTCGGGATATTCGAGCACCTCGACCTTCTTGATGCAGTGCTCGGCGAGGTTCGCCGCCGCACCGCCGATCGAGCCGAGATAGAAGCCGCCATACTTCTTGCAAGCCTCACGCACGGCCGGCGCGCGGTTGCCCTTTGCGACCATCACCATCGAGCCGCCGGCGGCCTGGAACTGGTCGACGAAGGAATCCATGCGGCCCGCCGTGGTCGGACCGAACGCGCCGGAGGCGTAGCCCTCGGGCGTTTTGGCCGGGCCGGCGTAGTAGACCGGATGGTTCTTGAAATAGTCGGGTAGCGGCTCGCCCTTCTCCAGCCGCTCGCGCAGCTTGGCGTGTGCGCTGTCGCGCGCGACGATCATGGTGCCGGTCATCGAGACCCGCGTCTTGATCGGATATTTCGAGAACGTCGCCAGGATGTCCTTCATCGGCTGGTTGAGGTCGATCTTGACGACCTCGCCGCCGAGCGCCTCTTCGACCTGCGGCAGGTACTGCGCCGGGTTATGCTCGAGCTCCTCGAGATAGACGCCGTCCTTGGTGATCTTGCCGAGCACCTGCCGGTCGGCCGAGCAGGACACGCCAAGCCCGATCGGCAGCGAGGCACCGTGGCGCGGCATGCGGATAACCCGCACGTCGTGGCAGAAATATTTTCCGCCGAACTGTGCGCCGACTCCGAGCGACTGCGTCATCTTGTGGATTTCCTTCTCCATCTCGACGTCGCGGAAGGCGTTGCCATCGGGCGAGCCGTGGGTCGGCAGCGCATCGAGATAGCGGGCGGAGGCGAGCTTCACCGTCTTCATGCAGAGCTCGGCCGAGGTGCCGCCGATCACGATGGCGAGGTGATAAGGCGGGCACGCGGCGGTGCCGAGCGTCAGGATCTTCTCCTTCAGGAAAGCCAGCAACCGGTCCTTGGTCAGCACCGAGGGCGTGGCCTGGAACAGAAAGCTCTTGTTGGCGGAGCCGCCGCCCTTCGCCATGAACATGAATTTGTAGGCCGAATCTACTTCTGAAGAGCCGCCCTCGGCATAGATCTCGCACTGCGCCGGCATGTTGTTGGCGGTGTTCTTCTCCTCATACATCGACAAGGGAGCAACCTGCGAGTAGCGCAGGTTACGGCGCAGATAGGCATCGCGCGCGCCTTCCGACAGCGCCGCCTCGTCCTCACCGTCGGTGATGACGTTGCAGCCCTTCTTGCCCATGATGATCGCAGTGCCGGTGTCCTGGCACATCGGCAGCACGCCGCCGGCGGCGATGTTGGCGTTCTTCAAGAAGTCGAGCGCGACGAACTTGTCGTTCGGGCTGGCCTCGCCGTCCTCCAGGATGGCGCGGAGCTGTTTCAGATGGCCCGGGCGCAAATAATGATTGATGTCGCCGAAAGCCGCCTCCGACAGCGCCCGCAGCGCCTCGCGCGACACCACCAGCATGTCCTTGCCCAAGACCTTCTCGACCCTGACGCCCTCGGACGAAATCTTCTTGTAGGGCGTCTCGTCCTTGCCCAGCGGAAACAGCGGGGTGTGCTTGTAGGGCGGGACGGGCTTGGACTGGTCGGGGAAGGCGGTGGGAGCGTTCATGGGGCGATCTCGGGTTTTGCAGCCCTGGCGGGCCTCTCAGCATGGAAGCGTTCTAAGCTTTTTTGCTACAAAGGGAAGGCGTCCTGGCGCGGCCGGGGCATCCCGATTCGGTGCCATCTTTGGGTGCCATGACGGCCATTTTTGCCGCCTACCTTCAATAGCTGGAATTGTGCCCGGTCGAGCCGGGTTGCACCCTTGCGCTTCGCGCGCGGCGACGGTTGAATGCGCGCCCTCAAGGGGCTTTTCATCATGATTTCCAGACTGCACGTCCGCGGCGCGATTATTGTAGCCGCCGCAATCACCGGCCTTGTGACCCTCGCCGCGCCCGCGCGTGCCGACCAGTGCGACGACATCGCCAAGCAGCTTGCCGGCGGCATCGACGGGCTGAAGGTCAACTTCAAGGCTGCCAACATCATCTACCTCACCCATCCCGCGGCGAAGGAGCTGTCGCTCGGCTGCCGCTCTCAGGGACAGGCCTATTCCAACGAGCTCTACGCCAAGGGCGACCGCAAGCCGACGCCGCAGTTCTATGACCTCGTGGCCTCCGCGGCCGCGATCATCTTCACGGTGACCAAGGACGACACCACGACCGGCGCCACGCGCTGCCTGAAGCGCATGGGCCTGCTCCGCGGCGACAAGATCACCATGCGCTACAAGCGGCTCAACATGGAATGCACCCGCACCAAGACGGAAGCCGCGATCGCGATCACGCGGCCCAAGGACGAGTAGGCCGGGCTGCCTTCACTCCTTCCCCGAGTGTAGAGGGCATCGCGACGCTGCCCACGACGTACTCCGTCATTGCGAGCGCAGCGAAGCAATCCAGCGTCTTTCCACGGAGGGATTCTGGATTGCTTCGCTGCGCTCGCAATGACGAGGAGAGGCCACTGGCTCGCCGGGACATCGGGGCGATTGGCGCGAGAAAACGTCATTCAACCCACCAGATTACTCGCATTTTAACGATTGGCTTGAAGGAAACTTCGTCCCTCGCAGGGCAGCGTCACCAGGTTCAATCTGTGAGGATCTGTGGATGAGCGTTTCCAGCGTTGCGCCGCCGCCTGTCACGATCGTGGTCCCGAGCTACGACACGACCAAGCAGCCGGACGACCAGACCAAGACCCAGGACAACGACCCGACCTACCATCCGACGCCGCCGGCGCCGCTGCCCCCGGGTCAGGGCACCCGGATCGATCAGCTCGCCTGATCAAGCCTTTCTGCGATGGATCGCCCGGTGCTGACGGCCGGGCTTTTCGCATGCCCGGCCGCAACGTGCCGGATAGCGCGACCTCAGGCGTCGAGCTCGCGATAGCGCCGGAAGATGCCCTGCTCATTGAAGGGAATGCGGCGCTCGCTGCCGAGATAGGCCTTGATGTTCGGCCGTGCGGCGACGCGGTCGTGCAGGCCGACGAGACCAGGGATATTCTTCTCGAACGCTTTCATGCGCCTGGGAAAGGCATAGCGCAGTCCGGCGACGATCTGGAATAGCGAGAGATCGACGTAGGTTAGCCTGCGACCGGTGACATAGGCGCCGCCCTTTCCGTCGAGAAGCCGCTCGAAATAGCCGAGATATTTCGGCACGCGCTCGTCCCAGAAGTCGGCCGTGCGCTTCTTCGCCGGCGCCTTCTGGTCTTCGTAGTACTGCGAGGGCCCGAGCGGATGATGGGTGTCGTGGATCTCCACCACGAAATCGCTGATCGTGAGCTGAAGCTGGTGCACCCAGAGTTTGCCCGCTTCCGTCTTCGGCGCGAGCCCATGTCGCGCGCCGAGATAGAGCAGGATGTTGGCGGTCTGGCCGATGACGAGCTTTCCCGCTTTCAGGAACGGCGGCGCAAAGGGCGGCGTGCCCTTGCGGGCCTCCATCATCTTCATCATGGCGTCGCTGCCGCGCGGGCCGCGTGCGACGTCGACGTAAGCCGCACCCGCCTCCTCCAGCGCCAGCCGCACATATTCGCCGCGGCCCTGGATCTCCGGCCAGTAATAGAGCTCGTATTTCATGGGAGGGGTCCGTGAGCGTGGGAGCGACGGACCCAATGTAGCATGCGGTCGAATGTTCCGTCAGGATGAGACGGCGCCGCCTTGCTGACACTCCATCACGCCGGTCCCCCGAACGCCGTGTCGATTAATTGCTTCCCGAGATCGTGGCGCCGGGCGAGCATGCCAACATAGGCCGATCCTCAAGCGACCGGCCGGGGAGGACGCGGGAGTCTGTGGCGGAACCGTTCAGGGCGGTCTCCGCGGTCGCATCGGGGCTGCCGCCGGGCGCGGCGCGAGGGAGATCGTCATGCACTGGAACACCGTCCGCCCAATCGCAGCACTTGCGCTTTGCTGCCTTGCCATCGGTCCAGGCCGCGCCTCGGCCGCGGAATTGCTCAAAGCCCGGCTTGCGCAAAACCTCGGGCCGATCTCCGGCCTTGCGATCGTCGCCAAATCGAAGGGGATTTTCGAAAAGAACGGACTGGACATCACGGTCTCGAACTTCACGTCCGGCAAGCAATGCCTGGACACCGTGATCGGAGGCGGCGCCGACATCGCGACGACGGCCGAGGCGCCGGTCACCGCTGCAGCGATGGCTGGCCAGCCCATCGCCTTCGTCGCCGGCATGGAATATTCCGACCTCAAGACGGTCGTCACGGCCAAGGCCGCCATCAAGACCAGGGCGGATCTTCGCGGCAAGCGAATCGGATTCACCGCCGGCACCGGCAGCGAGGTTTACACAGCGACCTTGCTGAAGTCGGCGGGATTGACGGCCAAGGATGTCACCCTCGTCAACCTGCGGCCGCAGGAGATGCTGCCGGCGCTCGCAGCCGGAAGCATCGATGCGATCGACACCTGGGAGCCCCACATCGCCAACGCGAAGAAGGCCCTGGGCGAAGCCGTCGCCGAGCTCGATACTTCAGGCACTTATTCCGAGACGTTCAACATCGTCGTCATGAGGCCCTATCTGGACGCCAACCCCGCGCTGATCGAGAAGTTCATCGCCGCACTGATCGATGCGGAGGTCTGGATGAAGGCACATCCGGATGACGCGATCACGGTCGTGGCGGACGCCGTCGGCATGAAGCGGGACGAACTCGCCCCGATCTGGACCGATTATGTTTACCGGGTGCGTCTCGACGACCGGCTGGTCGAGATTCTCAAGACCCACTCCGCATGGCGCCTCGAGAGCGGCAACCATCCTCCGGGAGCTGTGATGCCCGACTTCAGCAAGGTCGTCGTCAGCGAGCCGCTGAAAAAGATTGCCCCCGAACGGGTCGCTCTTTCGTGGAAATAGGCCCCCGCACAGCCATGCAGGACGGCACCTCGGCGCCACAGCAGATTGCTGTTCGCAGCAGCGGCCGCAATCGGCGGCCGGATTCAGCCCGTCTTCGCCGCCTCAATATTCTGGTCGGGGCGCTGTCGCTGCCGCTGTTCGTCGGCCTCTGGGAATTGGCGTCGCGCTCCGGGGCCGTCAACATGGTGCTGTTTCCGCCGCCGACGGTGGTTGCCGCGGCCGTGCTCGAGTGGATACGAAGCGGACAATTCCTCGGCGATCTCCTGGCCAGTCTCTACCGCGTCACCACGGGCTTCATCGTCGGCGGCGCCCTCGGCATCCTGCTCGGCATCCTCACCGGCCAATTCCCGGTCATGTCGAGCCTGCTGTCACCGCTCTTCCACATCCTGCGGCCAATTCCGCCGATTGCTTTCGTGCCGATCGTCATTCTCTGGTTCGGCCTGTCGGAGGCGGGCAAACTCTTCCTCGTCGTATGGGGCGTGTTCTTCACGGTCTGGCTTTCGACCCATATCGGCGTGCAGAAGGTCGACCGCGGCCTGATCCGGGCGGCCTTGATGCTCGGCACGCCGCGGCGGCAGATGCTGCAGGAGATCGTGCTGCTGGGCGCGCTGCCCTACATCGTGGTGGGCTTGCGCACCGCTGTCAGCATCTCCTTTTACACGCTGGTCGCGGCCGAGCTTGCCGGCACTTTCGCCGGCATCGTCTACCGGATCGAGATTGCGCAGCAGAACATGCAGACGGGCCAGGTCATGGGCGGGCTCGCCGCGCTCGGGTTGATTTCGTTCATTGCCGACCGGCTGTTTGCGGTTCTTGCCGAACGTACCGTCTGGTGGCGCTGATGTCGGGATCTCGATCGATCGTGAAACTGGCGCTGGCAAGCTCACCGGCCTCCGTCGAGGAGGCGCGGAAGCAACCGGCCATTCAAGTCTCGAACCTGAGCATCGTGTTCGACACCCATCGCGGGCAGACCGTCGCGGTGGATCGCGTGTCCTTTGACGTCGCGCCTGGCGAGTTCGTCTGCATCGTTGGGCCCTCCGGCTGCGGCAAATCGACGGTGCTCAACACGATCGCCGGACTGGAAGTGCCTTATGAAGGCGACATCCTGGTGGAAGGCTCGCCTGTTGGCGGCCCGCGGTCCGATGTCGGCATGGTGTTCCAGCAGCCGCATCTTTTCCCCTGGAAGTCGGTCCGCAGGAACATCGCGCACGGCCCCAGGATGCATGGCAAGTCCAGGAAGGAAGCGAATGCCATCGCCGACGATCTGATCGCGATGATCGGTCTCAAGCGTTTCGCCGACGCTTATCCGAACACGCTGTCCGGCGGCATGCAGCAGCGCGTGGCGATCGCGCGGGCGCTGGCCAACCAGCCCCGCGTGCTGCTGATGGACGAGCCCTTCGGGGCCCTCGACGCGCAGACCCGGGCGGTGATGCAAGACAATCTGCTGGAACTGCGCGACCGGATCAACGCAACGATCGTGTTCGTCACGCATGACATCGATGAAGCCATCGTGCTGGCCGACCGCGTTCTCATCATGAGCGCGGGACCCGGCCGCATCCTGCGCGAGGTCGCGGTCAAGCTGCCGCGTCCGCGGTCGAGCACGATCATGGTCGAGCCAACCTATCTTTCCCTCAAGAAGGATTGTCTCGACGTCATCCGCGCCGAAGGATTGCGGGCGTTCAATCAGTCGGACGCGAGCTGATCACCTCGACCTCGCAAATCGAGAGGAGAATCGCATTGCGCTGGCATGGTTCTTGAATCATCGACGCCGGGTCTCATGGTGGAGCCGGCGATGCACAGGGCGAACAGCGCGATAGCGGCAGGTGTGATGCTGGCCGAGTCGGATGACCTCGTCAGGCCGCTGCCTGGCCTGCTCGATGGCCTCAACCGGGCCGATCGCAATCGCCTGCGTGCGATCGGACGCGAGAAGACGCTGGAAGCCGGCCAGCTGGTCTGGTCTCAGGGCGACGCACAGGTCGGGATCTACCTGATCAGCGAGGGGCGCATCCGCAGCTATTATGCGGCGCCGTCAGGGCGCGAGGTCACCCTCGCCTACTGGTTTCCCGGCAACTTCGTCGGCGGCCCCGACATGTTCGGAACGGGCCCACATATGTGGACGTCGGTTGCGGCCGAACGCAGCCAGCTGACGTTCATGCCCGGACCGGCGCTGCGGCGGCTTGCGCTGGAATCGGCGGCGATCGCCGTCGCCTTGCTGGATGCCCTGGCGTTCAAGGCGCGATGCTATTCGGCGATGGCCCAGATGCTTGGGACGCGCTCGGTGACCGAGCGGCTGCACAGCCTGCTGATTTTCCTGTCGCACGTCTACGGCGTGAAGCGCGACAACGAGATCGTCGTCGGCATGCCGTTTACCCACGGCGATCTCGCCAATCTCATCGGGTCCACCCGCCAATGGGTGACCGTGCAACTCGCGCGGCTCCAGGGGGAAGGCGTGATCCGGTACGACAGATCCGTGATTTCGATCCTGGATCTTTCGATGCTCGGGCAGGAGATGGAATAATCTCGCCTTTCAGGCGCTGGACTTCAATTCGAACGCCGCTCGGTCTGCACCAGCCTCGAATCGCCGCGCCAGTCCGATCAGCGCGCGATCGTGCCAGGCCGGCGCCAGCAGGGTCACGCCCATCGGCATACCATCAGGCAATGTCGCATTCGGAACCGCTACGCCGCAGAGATCAAGCAGATTGGCAAAGTACGAATAGTAGCCGAGGTGATTGTTGAGCGTGATCGGATCGCGCAGCATCTCTTCCAATGTGAAGGGCCGCGGTGCGGTCGGGACTACCAGCGCGTCGATCCCCGCAAAGATCGCCTCGGCGTCGCGGCGCAGCCGGTGCAAACGGTGAATCGCCCCGAACGTGTCGATCGCCGAATAGCCGGCGGCTGAAGCCAGCACGGTCCTGGTGACATCGAGCAGGGAGCCGGACTCGATGTCCAGGAGCGCAGCGATTGCAGAGTGCCGCTCGGCGACCCAAGGTCCGCTGAACATCAACTCCCCGGCCTGGCGGAACGGGGTAAAGTCCACCTCAACAGCCGTTCCGCCGATCTCGGTGAAACGCGCGCAGGCGCGCTGATAGAGCTCGCCGCATTCGGGCATGCCGAAGCATTCGAGATCGGCTGATGCAATGCGGCCGAACCGGAACGATGACAACGATCCTCCCGCGAAGGAAGACGCCCTCGGTCGGCGGCTGTAGGGATCTTCGAAGTCGAACCCTTCGATAATGTCGAGGATTGCCTCGCCATCGCTGACGGTATTGCAGAACACCGAAACGCAATCGATCGTCGGACAATTCGGCACCAGCCCGCGTGACGACACCAGCCCAACGGTCGGCTTGATTCCGACGATGTTGTTGAAACCGGCGGGTATGCGGCCGGACCCGCCGGTGTCGGTGCCGAGCGCGAACGCCACGTGCCCTGCCGCCACGGCGACCGCAGACCCGGAACTTGAGCCGCCCGAAACATAGCGCGCATCGGCAACCGACGCGCAGGGGCCATAGGGCGAACGCGCGCCGGACAAGCCTGTGGCGAACTGATCGAGATTGGTCTTTCCGAGGCAGATTGCGCCGGCCGCGCTGAGGCGTTCGACGCTGCGCGCGGAATGCCAAGGCGTGTAGCTGAACGCCGGGCAGGCGGCGGTGGTCGGCATTCCCTCGACGTCGATATTGTCCTTCACGCCAAAGGGAATGCCGAGCAGCGGAAGATGTTCGCCCGTCCGCGCGCGCGCCACGAGCTTGCGGCATGCTTCGAGCGCCTCCTCGCGCGGGCGGACATAGATCCAGCAATTGCGGTCGCGCTCGGCCTCGATCCGGTCATAGGCAGCTTCAATCGCCTCCAACGGCAAGGACGAATTTCTGGCGGGGTTGTCGTGATGTGTCCTGGAGTGCGCGACGGACTGGCTCACCGAATATCTCCTTCTGCACCTGGCTGGCGCGAAGTTGCGGGAGCTCGGCGCAGGCAACAAGCAATTAAGTGCTTCCCGCAAAATGCTCGGCCGTATCAGGACATCGGCGGCTCAACGAAAAAGGGCGCCGTGCTTGAGGCACGACGCCCTCGTTTGTTGCTCTGCGTGCGATCAGTTGGTCTGCTGGATCGCCGACAATTCCCAGGGGCTGCCCGGGCGGCGCGCGAAGGTCCAGACTTCGGTGACCTCGCCAGGCTGCTCACTGCCGGCGACGATCGCGCCGGTGTTGCGGTCGACCGTCTTGTCGGTGAGCGAAAAGCGCATCGCCACGGTCGCGTAATCAGTCTCGCCTTCACGCCAGGCTTCCGCGAGGTCGCCCTGCAACAGCTTGACGTTGGTCACCTTGTTGACGACGTTGCGCGCGCGGTTCTGGGCAAGGTCCTGCTCGAAATAGGAGACCATTTCCGGCGTCGCGAGCGTGTGCAGCTTTGCGACGTCCTCGTTCGACCACGCCGACTGGATGTCGCCGAGCAGGCGCTCGAACGCCTCATAATCAGCAGGCTTGATCTCGAGCGGCGCGTTGTTGGCGCCGAAGCCGAAGCCGCCGCCCAGACCAGAGCCAAGACCGCCACCAAGGGCGCCACCGAGACCGCTGCGATTGCTCGTCTGCGGTCCCGCACCGGCATAGGCCGCCTGCGGCGAATTGCGGCGCTGCCACCAGGACATCGCCAGCCGCACCACGAACACGACGAGCACGATCTGGATGATCAGGCCCAGGAACGACGACAGGCCGCCGAGACCGCCGAACAGGCCACCACCGAACAGCATGCCGAGCAAGCCGGCGCCGAGGAAGCCGGCCGCAAGACCACCCAGGAAACCGCCGCCGCGGTTGAAAAAGCCGCCGCGCGAAGGTGCGGTTGTGCTCATACCCGCGCCCGGCTGGCTATAGGTGCGGTTGAATTGCGAGGTCGAGCCCGGCGCGGTCGTGGTCGACGGCGGGGCCGAGAAGGTCCGCGAACCGCGCGAACCCGACGAGAAGCCGCCGCCGACGCGGGCGTCAGCGGACGAGATCGCCAGAGCCGTCGGCAGCGCGAGCGCCAGAACGACGGCAATCGTCTTCACGAGACTGCGGGACCATTGCGAGAAATTCATGTTCGTTTCCCAAATCCCCGGCATGGGGACGTGCCAGTAACATGGGCAGACTTCACCAAAAAGGAAGCCGGTTTCGGAACCCGCGGCTGCGGCCCTCGGTCGCGGGGACACGGTAAAAGTCCATATTTGACGGGGGGTTGGCCGGATACGGGCTGGAACTGTGGTCGCGGGTTACCGGCGGGGGAATTCCGCTCCTTCCCCGTCATTGCGAGCGCAGCGAAGCAATCCAGACTGCCCCGCCGGAAAGATTCTGGATTGCTTCGCTACGCTCGCAATGATGAAGTGTCTGGCGCCTACCTCACCCCTGCTTCGTCATCGTCTCCTTCACCGCCGCCACGAGCTGGCTGAGCGTGAACGGCTTTGGCAGGAAGTCGAACTGCTGGCCCTCGGGCAGGCTCTTCTCGAAAGCATCCTCGGCGTAGCCGGAGACGAAGATGAAGCGGATATCAGGGTTCTTCTCCCGCATCGCCTTGAGCAGCGTCGGACCATCCATTTCCGGCATGACGACGTCAGAAACGACGAGATCGATCGCGCCGCTCTGCTCGTCCAGCACCTCCATCGCCTCGACGCCGTTCTCTGCCTCGACCACGGTATAGCCGCGCGAGCGCAGGCCGCGAGCATTCAGCGCGCGCAGGCCCTCTTCGTCCTCGACCAGCAGAATGGTGCCCTGCCCGGTGAGATCGGTGCGAGGCTTGGCCTCCACAGCGGCGGGCGCAGCGTCCTTGGCGGCGCCGTTCGTCGCGGCGGCCACGGCCGCAGGCTGCTCGACCTGGACTTCCGGCTCGGCGTGGTGACGCGGCAGGAAGATGTGGAACGAGGTGCCTTGTCCCGGCTGGGAATCAACGTAGATGAAGCCGCCGGTCTGTTTGACGATGCCGTAGACAGTCGAAAGGCCAAGGCCGGTGCCCTTGCCGACTTCCTTGGTCGAGAAGAACGGCTCGAAGATCTTGTCGCGGATATCAGCGGGAATGCCGGTGCCGGTGTCGGCAACTTCAATCCGCACATAGTCCGCCGCCGGCATGCCCTTGTAGGCGAGCTTGCCCGCCTCTTCCGTCGCGACGTTGGCGGTACGGATGATCAGCTTGCCGCCGTCGGGCATGGCATCGCGCGCGTTGACCGCGAGATTGACGATGACCTGCTCGAACTGGGAGACGTCGACCTTGACCGGCCAGAGGTCGCGGCCGTGGATCAGGTCGAGCTTGACCTTCTCGCCGATCAGCCGGCGCAGCAGCATGGTGAGATCGGAGAGCGCATCGCCGAGATCGAGCACCTGCGGCCGCAGCGTCTGCCGCCGCGAGAAGGCGAGCAGCTGCCGCACCAGGGTCGCAGCCCGCGTCGCGTTCTGCTTGATCTGCATGATGTCCTGGAACGACGGATCGGTCGGCTTGTGCGCGTTCAGCAGGAAGTCGTTCGCCATCATGATGGCGGAGAGCACGTTGTTGAAGTCGTGAGCGATGCCGCCGGCGAGTTGGCCGACCGTCTCCATTTTCTGCGACTGGTTGATCTGATTCTCCAGCGCACGCCGCTCGGTGGTCTCGAGCATGTGCACGATCGCGGCTTCCGCATCGTTCTCGGCGGCATCGACCGGCGTGACGAAGAACTGGCCCCAGCGCTCCTTGCGTCCTTCCAACGCCACCTCGACCGGCGCGATGTCGGCCTGATTTTCGGCCGCCTGATTGATGGCTGCAATCAAAAGGTGCCGATCGCGCGCATTGACCGCACGGAAGATCGACTTGGAGGCGCTGTCGAGCCCGAGGCCCTGCGCGAGCTTGGCGTAGCGCGCATTCGCGCGCACGACGTTGCCGCCGCGATCGACGGTGGCGATCGCCATCGGCGTGTGGTCGAAAAAGCGCATGAAGCGCACTTCGGCCGCACGATCAGGATCGCTGCGCTCGTCACGGGCGCGGCTGATGACGAGCGTGCGCGAGGGTCCCGGCGCGCCGTCGGCGCCAAAGGCGAGCTTGTGATAGAGCCGGACCGGCATGGTCTTGCCGGTGCGCATGCGCAGATCGATGTCGAAGACTTCGGTCTTCACCTCGCCCGGCACCGCCACGATCGAAGACAGCAGCGAAGCGCCGTCGCCCGAGACGATGTCGGCGAGCTTCAGGCCGCCCGAGCCGATCTCGGCGAGATCATAGTCGAGCCAGTTGGCCAGCGTCGCGTTGACATAAGCGAGCTCGCCGGCGGGATTGACCGAGAAGAAGCCGCACGGCGCGTGATCGAGATATTCGATCGCGTGCTGGAGCTCCTGGAACACGTCCTCCTGGCGCTCGCGGTCGCGGGTGATGTCGGCGATCGACCACACCGCATATTTGGCCTCGCGCTTGCCGGTGCCGAGCGGACGCACCCGCATGCGCAGCCAGCGCCCGTGGCTGCCGTCCTGGCCGGAAATGCGCACCTCTTCCTGCTGCCGTTTTCCTTCACGCGCGGCTTTCAGCAGGCGGAACACGGCTTCGGAAACGTCAGGATTGCCGATGAAGACGCGCTCCACGGGGCGCACGTCCTGCGGTCCGGCGGCACCGGTCAACGTCAGATAGGCCGCGTTGGAATAGACCACATGGCCGCGCGGATCGGTCACGGCGAGGCCGTCGAAGGCATGGTCGGAGATGCGGCCGATGATGGGATCGTCGAGATTACGGTCGGCGAAGCGGATGATCCCGGCGGCGAAGGCGAACAGGTTGAACAGGCCGATCATCGCCAGCACGGCGAGGATGCCGAGGATGTAGGGCTGCGCCTGCGCGCGCCCGAGCGTCATCAGGCCGACGGCGACCGCGACGAGGCCGGCGGCCACCAGCAGCACCAGCGCAATGCTGCCCGAGCGCGGCGACGGCTCATGCGCCGCAACGGGCTCGCGTGACAGATCGTGGTCGGTCTCGGCGGTCATTTCACGCTAGGGCAGCCTGTCGGCAGAGAATCAACGTGCCACAGGGCACGTCGGGTCCTCCCTGCCTGAATCGGACCCGCAGACGCAAGGGCGACAGGGGCGAAAGGTACGCTGATTCCCAGTTTACGGCCATTTCCGGTACTTTTCCGGGGTTTTATTGCCGCGCGGCACTGAAACCGCGCTTCAGCCGGATGACATAGCCGATGACTTCGGCGACCGCATGGTAGTGCTCGACGGGGATTTCCTTGTCGATTTCTGCGGTCGCATAGAGCGCGCGGGCCAGTGGCACGTTCTCGACGATCGGGATGTCGTGCTCGCGCGCGATCTCCCGGATCTTGAAAGCGAGATTGTCGACGCCCTTGGCGACGCAGATCGGCGCCGACATGCCGCGTTCGTAGGATAGCGCCACCGAATAGTGGGTCGGGTTGGTGATGATCACCGACGCCTTGGGAACCGCCGCCATCATGCGCTTCTTGGAGCGCTGCTGCCGCAACTGCCGGAGCTTGCCCTTGATGTGCGGGTCGCCTTCGGACTGCTTGAACTCTTCCTTGATCTCCTGCAGCGACATCTTCTGCCGCTGGAACCAGCTGCGATACTGGAAGAAATAATCCCCGATGGCGATGATCGCGAGCGCTGCGACCACCGCGCCGAGCAGATGGACGGTCAGGCTGGTGGAGGCGCCCAACATGGCCATCGGATCGAGCTTGACCATCGCCTCCATGCGGTGCCGCTCCGGCCACAGGATCGTGGTCATGACCACACCGAGCACGACCAGCTTGCCGATGCCCTTGAGAAAATTCACCCCTGCCTGCTTGCCGAAGATGCGCTTGAAGCCGGCAGCCGGCGAGAGCTTGCTGAATTTGGGAATGAGGGATTCGGTCGACCACACCAGCCTGTGCTGCAGCATATTGCCGGCAATGGCCGCGATCACCAGCATCAAGAGCGGCACGCCGACCGCAGCCAGCACCGCGACCTCGATCTGCTGCATCAGCGCGAGCAGATTGCCGGAATCGGTTTTGATCATCCAGGAATTGGCGAGCAGATTGCGCAACGGCGTCAGCAGGCCGCTGCCGACCGAGCCCGAGAAGGTCGAGACCACCAGCGTGCCGCCCGCGATCATGAACCAGGTGTTGATCTCCTGGCTTTTGGCGACGTCGCCGCGTTCGAGCGCCTGGTCGAGGCGCTTTTGCGTCGGGTCTTCTGTTTGACTCTCTGGATCGTTGTCTTCCGCCATCGATCACCCGTCACTTGAGCGGCAGCATCTGGTGCATGACGCCGATGAAGTAGTCGAGATAGGTGCCCATCATCGCGGTGAGCACCACGGCCAGCACCATGAAGCCCGCGAAGATCGACAGCGGCACGCCGACGAAATAGACCTGCATCTGCGGCATCAGGCGCGCCAGCACCCCAAGTCCGATGTTGAAGACGAGGCCGAACACCAGGAACGGCCCCGACAACTGCAGGCCGAGCAGGAACGCGGCGGAGAAGGCGCGCGTCGCCAGCGAGGCGACGTCGCCGCTCGAGACGGTCTCGCCCGGGGCAAAGATCGAATAGCTGTCGTTCAGCGCCGCGATCACCAGATGATGGCTGTCGGTGGCGAACAGCAAGGTCACGCCCAGCATGGTGAGGAAGTTGCCGACAAGAACGCCCTGCTGCCCCTGGGTCGGATCGACCGAGGTGACGAAGCCAAGTCCCATCTGCTGCGCGATCACCGCGCCCGCGACCTGGAGCGCCGCGAGCGTCACGCGCGCGGTGGCGCCGAGCACGATGCCGATCACGATCTCATGCAGCATCAGGACCAGCATCGGCGCGAGCGAGCCCATGTCGATCTGATAGGCATTGCGATGCAGCGGCAGGATGATCAGCGTGAGCAGCAGCGCGATCGACAGCTTCACCCGCGTCGGGATGTTGGTCTCGCCGAGCCCCGGCAGCAGCATCACCATCGCGCCGACCCGGGCGAAAGCGAGCATGAAGGCCGCGGCAAGTGCCGGCAGCAGCGAGACGTCGATGCGCATGGTGGGCGCATTGTGCCTCAGCCGCCGATGATTCGCGACGAGATCCGCAGCATGTGGGAATGCAGCGCGTCGGCCATGAACGGCAGCGCCAATAGCATTGTGGCAAAGATGGCCAGGATCTTCGGCACATAGACCAGCGTCTGCTCCTGGATCTGCGTCAGCGCCTGGAACAGCGACACGATCACGCCGACCACCAGCCCGACCACCATCAGCGGCGAGGACACGATCACGATGGTCCAAATCGCATCGCGGGCGACGTCGAGGGTCTCGGGTCCGGTCATTTGCAATTTCTCACTCTGTCTTGTCATTCCGGGGCTCGCGAAGCGAGAACCCGGAATCCATTCAGCCGCGTCATCTGAGCACCATAGATTCCGGGCTCGCGACTTCGTCGCGCCCCGGAATGACGATCAGATCGGCATCTTCATGATGTCTTCATACGCCGCGATCACGCGGTCGCGGACCGAGACCAGCGTGGACACCGCGACATCGGTGTCTGCGACCGCCGTCACCACGTCCATGACGTTCGCCTTGCCGTTGGCCATCGCCACGGTCTGCGCGTCGGACTTGCGGCCGGATTCCATGACGCTGCCGACGGCGTCTTTGAGCAGCGCGGCAAAGGACTGCCCGTTCGGCTCGCTGCCCTTGCCCGCGCCGGTGTTTTCCAGCACGCGCGCAAGATTGGCGTAGGCATTGGCCGCGATTGTCGGTGTTGCCATGGCTTAAATTTCCTGTTCAGGCCTTGAGGATGTCGAGCGTGCGCTGGATCATCCGGCGCGTTGCACTGATGATGTTGACATTGGCCTCGTAGGACCGCTGCGCATCGCGCATGTCGGTCATCTCGACCACCGAATTCACATTGGGATATTTGACGTTGCCGCTGGCGTCCGCCGCCGGATTTGTCGGCTCGTATTTGACGCGAAAGTCGGACTGGTCGGGCTTGATCCTGCCGAGCGTGACCACCTGCGCGTCGAGCGTGCGGTCGAGCGCGGAGGAGAACGTCGGCACCTTGCGCCGATAGGGATCGCCGCCTGCGGTGGCCGAGGTCGAATCCGCATTCGCGATGTTCTCGGAGATCACCCGCATGCGCCCGGCCTGGGCCCGCAGGCCCGAGGTCGCGATCGCCATGGAGCGGGCAAAGTCACTGCTGTCGTTGGCCATGATCTAGTTCCTCTCGCTCTAGCCTTTGCCAATCGCGGTCTTCAGAAGATGCAGGCTCTTCGAGTAGAGCGAGGTCACCGCCGCGTAGTCCATCTGGTTGTTGGCGGACTTCATCATCTCCTCTTCGAGATTGACGGCGTTGCCTGCGGGGCGGGTCTCGAAACCGGCGTTCTTGTTCTGGTCGAAGCTCGAGGCCGCACCCGACGGCGTCATGTGGGAGGCGCTGGTGACAGTCATGGCCAGGGTCCCCATCGAGCCTGTGGTGGCTCCGTTCTTGTCGAACTTCGGCTCGACCAGCTCCCGTGGCCGGAAATTGGGGGTGTCGGAATTGGAGACGTTCTCGGACAGGACGCGCTGGCGTTCCTGGTGCCACTGCATCTTGGTGCGAAGCGCCGACAGCACCGGAAGATCGTTGATGGACATCGTTGCGGCTCCTTCCGCCTCTTGCGGACCCTGAGATCCGAAGCTAGGCAGAATTTGCCGCGTGTATGGTTAACAGGTGGTTAAGGCACGGTGGATCCATGTTTCCGATTGAGACATGTAATCCCGCCGCCTGATTCGACCCGTTCCAAAAGCCGCATTAACCCAACCGCTTGGCGACGCATGCGCAGGCCAAGAAGTCGTTTTGGATCGGGCGATTCATGGGCTATTAAGAGTTGGGGACGGCAAAACTTGCCGCGGGACGTTAAGAAATCACAGGTTTGGGGCATCGCAGGCCGATGGTCGGGATCCGACCATAGGCACGACAGAAGCGCCATTTACCGGGGACAGGTATGAACGGTAGTCCTATCACCTTCATCGTCGCGTTCATCGTCGTTCTGGCGTTGATCGGCGTCGCGGCGTGGCTGGTCCGCCGATTCGCGACCACCCGGCTCGGTGCCAACACCCAGCGCGGCAGGATGCCCCGGCTCGCCGTGATCGACGCCGCCGCGGTCGATGGGCGCCGGCGCCTGGTGCTGGTCCGCCGTGACAATATCGAGCATCTCCTGATGATCGGCGGCCCCACCGACATCGTCGTCGAACCGAATATCGTGCGCGCCGCCGCGGGCCGCGACCAGATTC
>NZ_LBJP01000005.1:0-81595 GCF_028128715.1 Bradyrhizobium sp. CCBAU 51745
CGCCGCGGAGAGGATCACGCGCCACAATGGAAAGCCTAGCGTAGGCAGATCTCATCGGGGTTGCTCGCGGTGATGCGACTGGATGCGGCGAACAAGATAATCGAGGACTATGTGCTGTTGCCTCCCCCAATGCGGGCAGGGCGCTACGTCTGGCTCTCATCCGATTCCTCCACCGTCACCTTGGGACGCTTTACGCCGGAAAGGACGCGTGTTCGTAGCGATCAAAAGGAAGTTGGCCAGATCCATCCATGCCGCGCCAGCCAGCTCAGCGCCGCTGACCAAGCGAAGGAAGCCAAGCCGGCCCAAAACCAAGGGCTCCGGCGCGCGGTACCGACAGTGCGGAGGTAGAGAATTGCTCCGATGAAAGTGCCGTAATTCCTTCGGAAGTCGCCGTTCAGCTTCGCGATCTTGGAAAGTTCGGAGGAAGTCTCGACGTCTTTTGCCATCGGGCTGGCTCCTGCTAGGACCAGCGCCTTATGAACCACTGTTTTGCCCGACGGAGCAAGTGATTAATTCGTGTTATCAGAATATCGTCGCAATCGTAGGTGCTACTGGTCATGTCGCCGGCCCCGGGTCTTCCTTGACGCCGCGGGCCACGATTTTCAGCGCGCCGGTCGGCAGCGGGCGCTGTAGCTTTAGAGCCTTCTCCGCCGGCGCGGTCATCCAAGTCTCGACCTCGTGGGGCGTCGTCAAGATCACCGGCATCGCCTTCGGGTGGATGGCGAAGACCTCGGCGTTGGCCTCCGTCGTCAAGAATGCATAGAGATCGTTGGTCGTCTCGCCTTCCTTGACCTTCCGGACGGACGTCCAGTTAGTCCAGATGCCGGCGAAGCAGGCGAGTGGGCGGGTCTCGTCGAGCGCGAACCAGATGTCGCCGCCTTCGGCCTTGTTGAACTCGCTGAACGAGTTGAACGGCACCACGCAGCGCTGCTCCGGGCCCAGCCAGCGCGTCCAGTGCTTGCTCTTCACGTTGCGGATGTTGGTGGTGCCGCTGTCCGGCTCCATCCGGAGCAGCTCCTTGAAGTCGACCGTCTGGCCTTTCGCCTGGAGTTTCTCGGCGCGTTTTTTTGTTGCCTGGAGGAGGGCTTGGCTCGAGGACGGCATGCCCCACCGTGCGGTCGCGAGCTCGCGGCCATTAGCGCCATTGCGCACGATTGGCGCCTTGTAGTCGGGGAAGACGCCCGGCATTGGCGCGAGATTGCCGACGTAGCGGTTAACGACACGGAATAGCGCATTGATGGCAGCCTGGTTGGTGGTGATCGAATACAGATTGCACATCGTTAGGTCTCAGAGGGGAGCGGGGCCGGTGCGCGAGTTGCAGCAGCGTTGCGGAAGGGCGACAACCCGCCTTAGCACATTTGTTGCAGCGGAGCCTGCCGGCCAGGTCGTGCACAAAAGTTGTCGTAGGGGGCGGCAATTCAGCAAGATCAACATCCCGTCGGGTGTTGCAGCGGGAGCACTGGATCTCAATGCCGTTGATTGCCTGATCGACCGAGGGCGAGGGATCGATGGGCTCGCCGTTCGCCCACATGCGCTCATTCCAGCTTTCGCAGAGGAGGCGATCGGCTTGCTTGATCAATGCTTCGCCTTCAGCGCGAGCCGCTGCGGACTGCGCTGCCAGAATGGTGGTCATCGCGCGTGCTTTGCCGAGCTCCTTCCCTAAAGCCTTTCGGTCGCCACCGGAGAGCGGCGTCGGGTGATGCTTCGCAGTCAAACCGAACGCGAGCCATCAATCAGACAGGCTCGAAGGCCGGCCAGCAGCCGTCCTCCTCATACCGGCCAGTCCGATTTTGGCAGGTGTTGTTCAGCAGCCGCTGCCCGACCTCCTTCCAGATCGCGTGCTGTCCGGGCGGACGGCATCGGCCTTCTGAATCTCAACAATGCGCTCGCACCTGCGGCAGGAAACGCGCAGGACGTGCTGCGGGAACTCGGATAGCTGGAGCCCCGCGGCCCGTCCCACCGGTTCGGCGTCGGCCGGGAGATCGTCGAGGATGGAGCGCCAATATTCCTCCGGAATAGCGTCCTGCGGGCCAGGGGCGTTTTCCCTCGTGGGCCGGTTACCCATTGACCTAGCTAGCTTTTCCATTTGCTTCGGGGTGGGCATCCGCCAACTCGCAGGTCGCTCGCTCATCGCGCAATTAGAACATAAGTAGAACAAATGTCGAGTCCGACCAAGGAGGTCCGCTAAATTTGAGGGCGGAGATGTCGCCGGATTTGTGTTTCTCGTTCGATCCGAGTCTGCCTGTCGGAGCAGGGCAGACATTTCAAACGGCGATTTCCGCTGCCATCGGAGTCAATGCTGGTTCCAGCGGAGTCGATTGGCGATTACGCTTCCGTTAGGGTCCCTTGGCGCGGATGCTATGGGCGATGTGAAACCGGTTAGCGAAGCCGTCAGCGAGCTGCGGATCGACTACGGGCCAGGGTATCGCATTTACTTCATTCAGCAGGGCAATACCGCGGTGATCCTGCTTTGCGGCGGGGACAAGCGGACCCAGAACGAGGACATCAGGACCGCCAAGCGGATGGCGAAGGAGGTTTGATATGCCACTTAAGACAACCAAGTTCGACGTTCAGGGCTACCTGAAGACGCCGGATGAGCAGGTAGCCTATCTAGAGGCAGCGCTTGATAGCGATGATCCTTCGTTCATTGCAGTCGCTATCGGAGATCTAGCTAAGGCTCGGGGAGTTTCAAAATTCTCTCGCGAAACTGGATTGAGCCGCGAAGCAATCTACAAGACGTTTCGCGTGGGCGGCAATCCAACGCTCGATACGCTGAGCAAGGCGACGGTCGTTCTTGGCTACAAGCTAGCTCTTGTACCGAGAAGTCGGACCGTTGGCTCGTCGGCAAATAGCCGCCCGAGCGATAAGCGCGCTACTGGCGCCAAGGCAAAAAAGCTTGCTTGAGGCGCGGTCCCGACCTAGCGGGATGCGGCTGATGAGAGGAAGCCTTGATCCGGTCGTCAGCCTGGCCGCCAGGAAGCGCTCCAGTCATCTCCAGGAGCTTGCAGAGTCGGCGCGGGGCGCGACGGCAGGACCGCCTTGTGTACCCGCGGCCACCGCAGGTGCGATAGACTCCGATTGAAGCAGAAAGACTCAGATCGAACGGCAAACGACAGGATTGCCGTATCCGCTTATCCTATTGCTGATCTGCCGCAGCATGGGCCTGTTCCTCGGAAGTACCCCGGGGATCGAGGCTCCGCTCCTTCTAAAGGGAGACACCAATTGGTTCCCTCTGAGGTCGGTGGACGCGATGCCGGTGGCAGCGCAAAATCGGACCGCAACTGGGAGCCGGCCAGTTCCTTTCGAAAAGGCGCTACGTGGCCGAAGAGGCTGTCTAGCTACTTCAGACAATCGCCACAAAGATCGCTGACACGCTCTTTACCAGTCAGTCTTTCACGAAGGCCGTTATGTCTCAGTATTCACTCGATGTATTGCGTCAGCGCTATGTCGTCGAGAAAAGGCCGCTTGAGGCCAGCGTCGAGCAGATCTTGCGGGCCGACACCCGCGCCGGAGCGCGTGCCATCCTGGCTTCAATCGATAAACGCCGCTTCGAAAACAGGTCCGAAGGGCAGCGCCTCCGCAAGATGCTCCGCTTCGAGACCTCTCTCTGGGAAAGCGGCCAGTATGCCGTGGCAGGCGTGGACGAGGCCGGAATGAGCCCTCTCGCGGGTCCGGTCTCGGCTGGCGCCGTGATCCTGAAGCCCGGCACGCGAATAGTCGGGATCGACGATTCGAAAAAACTCGACGCTGCAGCTCGCGAAGAACTCGCGAAGGAGATCAAGGAAAAGGCAGAGAGTTGGTGTGTGGCATTCGTCGAGGTCGAGGAGATCGACGCGATCAATATCTATTGGGCGGGCATCCAAGCTATGAAGCGTGCGGTCCGGGGGCTCGGGTTGCCGCCGCAGCACTTGCTGATCGATGCGAAGCCGCTAAAGGAAATCGACATCCCTCAGCAGGCCATCATCAAAGGCGACGCCAAGTCCGCCAGCATCGCCGCCGCCTCCATCCTCGCGAAAGTCGAGCGCGACAAAATGATGCGGACGCTCGACGTGCGTCACCCCGGCTACGGATTCGCGGATCACAAGGGCTACCCGGTTCCGGCTCATTATGAGGCGCTCGCCCGGCTGGGTGCATGCGCAGCTCACCGCAGGTCTTTCGGCCCAGTACGCAAGGCTCTCGGGTTACCGCCCCTGCCGCCCTGGCCTTCGGCATCAGAGCGGGCCGCAGGCTGACTGGCATCATTTTCGCGACCAATTCTTTTCGCGAACGACGTCCTTCGCGTATTTGTCGGAGCGCAGGCCGAGATAGACTGGCTGGCGCAGCTCGCCCTTGCTGGTCCACTCCGCGAACTTCACTTCCGCGACCAACACAGGACCCACCCAGGTCGTGACCTGCTCATCCTTCACCTTGGCAGGGAACGGCGACTTTGCGGTTTTGAGCTTGATGAGCTTGCCGTGAAGCTCTTTGAGGACCTGGTGGCTGAATCCGGTGCCGACGTGGCCGATGTACCGCCATGCGTCCCCTTCGCGTACCGCCAGCACGAGCGCGCCGAAGAAGGGCCGGGTTCGCTTGGGCGCCGTGAACCCGGCGATCACGACCTCCTGCCGCTGCGCGGTCTTCACCTTCAGCCAGTCGGCGGTCCGGCGTCCGGACGCGTACGGGCTATCGGCGCGCTTGGCCATGATGCCTTCGAGGTGTCTCCGCTCGGCATCTGCGAAGAACTTCGTTCCCTTGCCTTTGCGATGGTTGCTGAACGCGATGAGCTTGTGGCGTGGCACGATGGCCTTGAGCCGCTTCTT
This sequence comes from Bradyrhizobium sp. CCBAU 51745, assembly GCF_028128715.1. Lineage (NCBI taxonomy): Bacteria > Pseudomonadati > Pseudomonadota > Alphaproteobacteria > Hyphomicrobiales > Nitrobacteraceae > Bradyrhizobium > Bradyrhizobium sp. CCBAU 51745. The sequence goes on from NZ_LBJP01000005.1 coordinate 4,800, forward strand.
GCGCTCGAGGAGCGGCAGCGCGCGCAGGTCCTCGCCGTCTGCGAACATGAGGTCAAATACACAGTACAAAAGCTTAGCCTCGTGGCGCAGGGCGTTTTGAAGCAGCTGGAAATGGGATACGCCGTCTTTGCCGATCGCGACGAGCTCGCCATCGATCACGGCGTCCTCCTAAACGCCCTCAAGGGCTTTCGCGACCTCGACATAGGAGTGGCTGATGATTTTCCCGTTGCGGCTGTAGAGCGCGACCCGACCACGCCGGATTTCCGCGACCATGCGGAAACCATCGAATTTGTCCTCGAAGACCCAATTGGGATCGTCGAACGGTGAATCGGTTAGCGTGGCCAGCATGGGCTGCAGGCGATTAGGCAGAGTTGATTTTCGGGCCATGGCCGTACGATGGACGAAAGGGTGGTAACGAGTAGAATGCGTCGTGAGTTCCGCCTGCCGGGAGAAGGCTTTTGGTTCGAGCGGATTGGCTAGACCAGCGATGCGATAGAATTGTCCGTCGTGCCACGCACTGGCGTATGGAAGTTTTCATGGCGGCGGGTCAGCAGGAGGCGAGCCTCGGCCGAGAAGGTGTCGGTGCGGAGGAATTTGTGTCCTACTACTGATTGCGCCGGAGCAGGCAACCGCAACCACACTTCGCTCGAGCGAAAGATCGTGCGCGTGCGACATCAGGCAGCGCGGGCGAGCGAGCGCCGCTTCTGGCGGAGGTAGCGCGTGATCTCGGGAAGAGTCATCGCGTTCAGGACCCGATCGGCGGGGACGCCGCCCTTGCGGGCCATTTCGACACCCCAGTGCATGTGGTCGAGCTCGGGGATCGAATGCGCATCTGGATTGATGCTCAGCATGCAGCCGAATTCGAGCGCCGCCTGGTGCCAGCGCCAATCAAGGTCGAGACGCCACGGATGCGCATTGATCTCGACGACGACGTCGTGCTTCGCGCAGGCCCGCAGCACCTTCTCGATATCGATTTCGTAGCCCGGCCGACGCTGCAGTTGTCGTCCTGTCATGTGGCCTATAATGCTGGTGCGGGGATGGGAGATCGCTCGAAGCAAGCGTTGCGTTTGCGCCTTTCGGTCCAGCCTGAAGCGGCCGTGGATGCTGGCGACGACGAAGTCCAAACATTCAAGCACCTCGTCGTCGTAGTCGAGCGAGCCGTCGCCTAGAATGTCGGACTCGATGCCCTTGAGGATCCGGAAATCCCTGCCGAAGCGCTTGTTCAACCGGTCGGCTTCCCGGTGCTGCTGCGCGATCTCCTCTACAGTGAGACCACCGGCATAGTGCGCGGACTTGGAATGGTCGGCGACCCCGAAGTATTCGAATCCGCGCTGGCGCGTCGCTTTCGCCATCGTCTCCAGGGTCTCTGTCCCATCGGAAGCATCGGTGTGGCAGTGCAGAATTCCGCGCAGGTCCTTGTCGGTGACGAGCTTCGGCAACTTACCTTTCCGGGCCAGCTCGACCTCGCCGCGGCCCTCTCGGAGCTCGGGATCGATGAAGGGCAGTCCGAGCGCGCGATAGATGTTGTCTTCGTCACCGGCCACCAGTGTGCGGCCCTTGCGCAGGCCGTCAGCGTCCAATCGCATGTCTTTCTCGGCGGCCAGGGCTTGGAGCTGCTCGATGTGAGCGGCGGAGCCGGTGGCGAAGAGAAGGGCGGCACCGAAATGCTTGCGGTCGGACACGCGGACTTGCAATCCTTCGGCCGATGGCATCGGCTTCTTGTCCGACTTCGCAGCCTCCGCGACGATTGCGAGATCGCTGACGAGTTCGCAGCCTCGACGGAAATCGCCTGCAATCGTCACGCGCTTAAGGTCAGGCCGAGCCTTCCGGATAGAGTCCTTTGCGTGCGCGAGCAGGGCGGCGGCACGGTGCAGGTGGAGGCGGCCTTCTCCGCTTTTTGCGATTGCGAGATTCTGCAGGATCTTGGTTTGCAGCGCAGCGCCGAGTCCTTTGGCCTTCTTGATGCGGTCCTCCTTGGCAGCCGCCTCCAATTCCGCGAGCGAGGTGATGCCAAGGTCCTGATAGAGCCGCAGCACTTTCTCCGGCCGCAGACCCGGCACGGCCAGCATCTCGAGCACGCCGGCTGGTATTTCCTTCCGCAGCTTTTCCAGGCTCGGGTGAGTACCCGTCTGGTGAAGCTTGGTGACAATGTCGGCGATCGCATCGCCGACGCCCGGGATCTCCGTCAGACGATCTTCGGCGATGAGCACGTCCAGAGAAACGACAAGAGCGGCCAGGCTGTCGGCGGCCCGAGAGTAGGCTTTCGCCCGGTAGGGATTGCCGCCTCGCAAGGCGGTGCGCTGCGCATACTCTCGCAGGAGGCTTGCTACGCCGCGAGCGTTCAGCGAAGGCATTCAGCGAGCCTCCCGGTCGGCGCTTTGCGGCGCTGCCGGAGCAAGGCGACCACCCGGGCTGTCAGTTGGCAGGCGATCGAGAGAGCTCTCGAGCTTCTGGGCTGCGCGAAAGTCCTCAAGGTGCTGGATGTTGGGTCCGTAGGCGGCCTCCTTCTTCAGGAGATTGTAGATCCGACCGGCTACTAGCTGAAGATGCTTCATCGTGCCCCGCGGCATCGATCTCGCTCTGCGGAGGGCCTGGACGGCGTAGGCGCGGAAGTAGTCGAATGCGTCTGACATGATGTCGGTAAACGCCGGCCTCCGCCGGGAGTTCGATGTGCTACGCTGTTCGGGTCCGCATTAGGAACCGGTGGGCCGCCGGAACTCCTCGCTGCCTGCGAAGTTGCGGGACTCGTTGAGGAAGGTAGGTAAACCGTCCGCCGTCGGTCCCGACCCGGCGGCGGGTTTTTTGTGAGTTGCGTAGCGTGGCCAAGCGTACGAAAGCGCCTCAAGCCGAAGAGCCGGAGGTCCCGATAATGCCGGCGTTCATCGCCCCTCAATTGGCGACCCTGAAGATGAAGGCACCTTCGGGTTCTCGCTGGATTCACGAAGTCAAATATGACGGCTACCGCATTCAACTGCGGATCGACGGTGACGATCACCGGGCCTATACCCGCAACGGCTACAATTGGACCAGCAAGTTCTCAAGAATTGCGGCCGCCTTCGATATCGAAGGTCAGGCCATCATCGACGGCGAGGTCGTCGTCATCCATGAGGGCCGCACCAATTTCTCCGAGCTGCAGGCAGACCTCGGAAGAGGCGATCAGGACCGCCTGATCTACTTCGCTTTCGATCTGTTGTGGCTGGACGGCAAAGATTTGCGCAAGGAGCCGCAGATCGAACGGAAGAGACTGCTCAAGGAGCTGATCGAGGAGCACCGGCTCGAGGATCCAATCTTCTTCAGCGAGCATCACGAAGGGGACGGGCAAGCCCTCTTCGTTGCCGCCGGGAAGCTGAACTATGAGGGCATCGTCTCCAAGCGCGTGGATGCGCCATACCGATCGGAGCGGGTCGAAGCCTGGCAGAAGATCAAGGTCGTCCAAAAGGACAAGTTTCCCGTGGTTGGCTTCATCAAGGATCCATCCGGCGTCGCCGCGTTGTATCTGGGCAAGAGGGAAGGCAAGGATCTTGTGTACATTGGGAAGGTCGGCACAGGGTGGAATCGAACCACCTCGGCGCAGATCCGCAAGGCGCTCGACACCGTGGTGAGCCCGAAGCAGAAGCTCACCAAGTCCATCAGAAAGCCGAAGGCCACGTGGGTCGAAACCACGTTCTACGCTGAGATAGAGTATCGCGACATCACCTCCGAAGGTCTGCTGCGGGCCAGCTCGTTTAAGGGCCTGAGCAAAGGAACGCGCCGTTCATAGGGGCGTTTTCCTGTGAATAGGATGAGTACCGGTCATCAGAGGCGCAGGGCATTCTGGCCCGGTATGTCGAGCCCGGTCCTAGGGATTGCAAGCAGACCAAAACCAGCTGCTGGACGTGCTCGATGACGAGCCCGTCGTTCAGGCCGTGAAGGGATTGAAAATGGAAAAGCCCACAGCGGAACAACTCGCCGAGCTCAAGAGGCTGAGCGCGATCGCACGGGTGCCGGATGAATCCGAGATCGTCACCTCGAAGGAGGAAGCCGAGATCCGGATCCGCGACCTCAAAGACAAGGCTCGGATGGAATGATGCCCGAGAAGCCGATCAACGGCGTGGAGCCTGGACGGTCCGAGGATGATATCCAGCGCGAAGAGATCGGACCTCGCGGTGTCCCTGGAAAGGAAAGCCCTGCGAAGATGACGCCACAGCGGGAGAAGAAAACGCCAAAGGACGTTGATCCCGGGCATACGGCATGAACTCCATGGACACATTCGATCCCGATACGCCGTGCCACGTTCACGACGGCCTCAACGACCAGATTATCGAATGGAGCCCTCAATGGGCTTCGATGTACCGCGAGCACGTGTCGAACTGGGATGAGGGTGTCATAGCCTGGGACGGGCTTTTGCTCGACGGATGGGCGCCCATCATTCATACGTCTTGCGGCCACTGAATGTGCGGGCGGAGCTGGGAACCCACGATTCCTTGCGGCGTTGCATCGTCATCATTAACCCCAAGAGGAGGAGCTGATGGCCGCAGCGAAGAAGCAGACCGCGCGTGGACGCAAGCAGGACCGTGACCGGGTAGCCAAGGGACAGGACTACGAAGTCCGGTATGAAGCGAAGAAGACCGGTCGCTCGGCGTCAGCCGTGAAGAAGGCCGTCAAGAAGGTCGGCAACAGCCGCAAGCGGGTTGAGAAGCGACTCGGCCGCTGAGAAAGAGACGGGTTGGCGTCGTGCCTAGCGCCGACCCTCCTCGTGAGCGGGACATTCTGGGCAGGTATCACCAATCGAGTCCAGCACGTCGCGAACCGCCGCCTCCGCGGCATCAGTGGAGATGTAGATGTCGACGGGCGATACCGAAGGCTCGCTCTTGCGCATGCGGATCGGCGCGGTGCTGCATCCAACCGTGCTCCTCACACGGCGCCGACTTCCTGGAGAACGTTGGTCGCCCAACCCGCAGCGTTGTCCGCCTTAGGCGAGGTACGAACCCTGAGTCATCGGCACATTAGGGATCGCATGTGCCTCGAGCGGCCACCCCTCCTCACTGGCCACTAGCAGCTTGAGACTTGTCTTGCCAATGTCGAGAACCGCTATGTTGGTCGAGACGACAGGGCCCATCATCGTTCGCTATCGCAGCACTTTACCGGCGAAATGAGGAACCGCCGCGACGACAATCAAAATACCCCCCCAGATCGCCAGCGTAAGGAATTGGCTGAGGTTCAGAAGGTTGAATGCCGAGGAGATCACCTGAAGGATGATCAGCGCGAGCATTAGCCCACCGACTTTGCCGAAGCCACCAAACGGATCGATCCCACCGAGGACGGCCGCGAGTATAGTGACCAGAAGATAGCTCTCGCCGTATGCTGCGTTGGCCGAGTTGAAGCGTGCCAACATGACCACCGCTGCCACGCCCGCGAGTAGGCTGGATAAGACATAGAGTCTGAGGAGGACGGCGCGGGTGTTGACGCCGGAGTAGCGAGTCGCCTTCTCGTTCGAGCCGATCATGTAGACCTTTGCCCCGAACGGAGTCGCGTTTAGCATGAGCGCGACGGGGAAGGCGCAGAGAGCAAGTATGATCAGAGCAAATGGTACCCCGAAAACCGTTCCATTTCCGATAAATACGACGGGCTCCGGAAATCCGGAGACGACGTTACCACGCGACAGGCCGATCGCGATGCCCTTGCAGAGCGTCATCGTGCCGAGCGTGGCCAGGATCGGCGAAACGCCGAGATACGCGATGACAAAACCATTGAGGAGGCCAACCAATGCGGCCACTGCAAATCCTGCGGCGATCGCCAGCACCTGAATGCCGGCCCAGGCAATACCCTGACTCCCAGGGATGTAGCGCGTCAGCAGGAAGGCAATCGTCAGTCCGGACAGATTGGCCGTTGCGATGATGGAAAGGTTGAGTCCTCCCGACAGCAAGGCCAGCATCATTGCAAGTGAAAGGATGCCGAGTTCCGGCATCTGGAAAGCCATGGATTGCAGCGTGTTGGCCGAGAAGAACCGGTCGCCAATCGTGATCGCGAACACCACCCAGAGCGCGAGTAATAGCAAGAGGAGGGTGCCGACCGTACCGCTACCAGCGAGGCCGACCATACGCCGGCGAAGTGAGAAGGTAGTCGCGTTGCTCATGCGCGCGCACTCCGGGTTCGCCGCTCTCGCTGCGACCAGGCGGTCGCTGAGACCGAGATAAGAATAACCAAACCGACGAAAAACGGTGACCAGTACGACGAAACGCCCAGCAAGATGATTCCATTTTGCAGCACTGCGAGCAGCGTCAGGCCCAAGAACGTGCCAAGCACGGTGCCGACGCCGCCCATCAAGCTGGCGCCGCCGAGCACCACGGCGGCGACGACATCGAGTTCCTTGCCTACCAGCACTGTCGGGGCAACGGACTGGGCGAGTTGTGCCTGGATCAGAGAGGCGATTCCTGCCATGACACCCATGTAGCAATAGACCAGCATGTTGAGGCCGAAAATGTGGAAGCCGAGCCGCTGCGCGGCATCGGCATTGCCTCCCATGGCATAGATCTGCCGGCCGATATTGGTTCGGTTTAGCAGGAGCCAGGTGACGAGAAACGCCAGCGCCAGCGCGAGGATCTGCAGGTTGACACCGTAGGAGCTATCCTTGCCCCATTCGAATTCGAACCAGAATATTCCGGCCGCGAACCAGTCGGGCAACGAATAGATATATTTGCCGCCGGTGAAGAAAATCAGAAGCCCGTAAAATATGTTCAGCGTTGCGATCGAAACAATGATCGATGGAATGCGAAGTTTCTGGATGAAGACCGCGTTGAGGGCGCCGAGCGCACCTCCAATCCCAATCGCGATAGCGAAGACGCTGATCCAGTTCCCTCCGTACGCATTGGCGAGCGAGAGGGTAACATATTGCGCGACCGAGGCGGTCGCGGTGAATGAGATGTCAATTCCGCCGGCGATCAGCACGACCAGCAGCCCCAGCGCCAGGATGCCGACGAATGCGTAGGAGGTCAGCAGATCAAAGAGATTTTGAAGGGTCAGGAATTGCGCATTCGCAAAGCCCAAGCCGGCGCAGAGCCCGAGGATTACCAATAGCAGCCAGAATTCGTGGCTGCGACGAAACCTGCCGAATGATGCAATGTGCGCTTTAGGCATTGACGGCCTGCCGAAGCGCATCCTCGGAAGTGGCTGCGGCAGCCACGTCCGTTGTCAAACGACCTTCCCGCATCACCAGAACGCGATGACTATGATAAAGGACCTCGGGAATTTCGTCCGATATCATCAGCACCGCTACGCCGTCGCGGGCTAACCGCCGGATGATTTCGTAAATTCCGTCCTTCGCGCTGATGTCGACGCCCACCGTGGGGCTATCGAGGATAAGCACTCGCGGGTTTGTTGCCATCCATTTGGCGAGCACGACCCGCTGCTGATTGCCTCCGGAGAGCGTCTTCACCGCGTTGGCCGGGTTGGAGACCTTGATCCCGAGTTCAGCGACCCAGCGAGCGACATGGGTCCGTCGCGCGCGTGCTGCAATCAGGCCGAATGCGCCAGCCAGACGTTCCAGTACCGTTAGCGTGATGTTCGCCGTGACGGACTGATTCGGGATGAGACCAAGGGCGAGCCTATCCTCGGATACATAGGCGATGCCTCGATCGATCGCCTCTGCATTTGTACGGAGCGCGACCGGACGGCCATCGAGCGCGATGGTGCCGCGATCGGGCGGTTTCATGCCAAACAGCGACAGTGCGAGTTCGGTGCGGCCTGAGCCGAGGAGACCGGTCAGACCCGCCACTTCCCCTGCGCGCAACTGCAAGCTGACATCCTCGTACTCACCTTCGCGTCCCAGGCCCTTAACTTCCAGGACGATCGGGCCGGCGGCAAGCTCAGGCGCCTGTACCTGATACTCGAATGACTTACCGGTCATCAGCTGGCTGAGTTTCCGCCCGTTAATTGTGTCTGCTGCAAAAGTACCGACTTTGGCGCCGTCCCGCAGTACGGTCACGCGTTCGGCGATTTCAAGTACCTCATCAAGACGGTGGCTGACGAAAACGACGCAAATGCCAGCACGCTTCAACTCGCTCACGAGCTTGATCAGGGTGTTCACCTCGTGGCGGGTCAACGACGCCGTCGGCTCGTCCATGATCAGGAGTTTGGCGTCCGCAGCCAGGGCTCGGCATATCGCTACCAGCTGGCGTCCGGCAATGCTGAGCTCTGCGACTTTTGCGTCCGGATCGAACTCAACGCCGATCTTTGCCATTGTCGCCTTCGCGGTAGCGCGAATTGAGACCCAGTCGACCGAATGAAGGCCGCCAAGATGATGCGCCATCGCAATATTCTCGGCGACGGTGAGGTTGGGAAACAGCGAAAGATCCTGGTAGATGACCTGAATGCCGCAATGCGTAGAGTAGACCGGGTTTAGATGGGGATATTCCTTCCCACAAATTGCAATTCGGCCGCCAGGCTCCGCTGCCTCGACGCCCGAAATAATCTTGATCAGAGTGGACTTGCCCGAGCCGTTTTCACCGACTAGGCAATGCACCTCGCCAGCCTCCAGAGTCAGATCGACGTTGCGGAGCGCGTGAACGCCGCCGAAACGTTTCGATATGCCGGACATTTCCAGAAAGGTCGACAAGATTCGCCTGCAAAGGACTTCGATCGTACGATCACCCGACAAGGACCGCATTCCCGGCCGGAAGGGCCGGGAATGCAGCGCGCGATGAGGAGGCTAAGTCGGTGTACCTAGAGTCCGCCGGCGATCAGCCCGTCGATGGTTTCTTTGTTGATCCGCATGATCTTGTCGACCTTGATCTGTTTTCCGGCGACGTCGACGGCTGCCTTGCCAAGGCCGGGTACCTCGACGCCATCCGTGATGGGCTTGCCATCGAGCACGAGTTTGGCCACCGCGACCATGGCGTAACCCGCATCCGTGGGATTCCAAAGGAAACCTTCGCGGATCGTATCATCCGCAATGAGCGACTTCGCCTGGCTCGGCAGCACGGTGCCGACTATAGCGATCTTCTTGGCGAGTCGTTGCTGACGCACGGCATTTCCGGCGCCGATCGGTCCATTCGAGCCAAAGCCGAGAATGCCACGCAGGTTCGGATAAGCCTTGATCACGTCGAGCGTCGTGCGTTGGCTCGTGTCGATCTCGTCGGCGCCGGGAAAGCGGTCAGCGACGAGCTTCATCTTCGGAAAATTCTTTTGTTGGTAGGCAATCGCTGCATCGGCCCATTTATTGTGAAGCGGCGTCGTAAGAGTTCCGACATAGACGACATAATCGCCTTCGCCGCCCATGTCCTTGGCGAGACGTTCCATCTGCACCTCGCCAAAGCGAACCGAGTCGATCAATTCCACATTCCAGTCGCGGCCTTCCTGCTCCGGGCCCTCATGCGTGATGACCTTGATTCCGGCGGCCTGAGCGCGTTTCAGCACCGGTTCGCAGACTTTCACGTCAAGCGGCACCAAGCCGATCACGTTGACCTTCTTGGCAATCAGATCCTCAAGGAGCTTTACTTGCTGTGCCGGATCGACATTCGCTGGGCCAACCATCGTGGCATTGATGCTGAAGTCCTTCGCGCCCTTCTGGATTCCCTTTTCAAGTGCATTGAACCAAGGAATTCCCGCAATCTTTACGACCGTGACCATTTCCTGTTGGGCTTGCGCAAAGGCAAAGCCCGGAAAACCGGCACCGGCCAATGCGGCCGTACCACCGATCAGCTTGAGAGTTTGGCGTCTGTCCATTGTTCCCTCCCAGGAAATTATCTGATTCCGCACCCTGGTCCTCGCCGGGGGGAAGCAGTCGAGCCTGTCTGTTATTGCTTGCCTGACAGAAAGTTCTGCCAGTCCAGCCGCAGGACCTTGAGGGAGATTAGAAACCAGCGCTCCAGAGCGTGTCAAGCAAGTGACATGTTCGCAGCCACCATCGCAGTGCGGTACCTGATCTTGCCTTCCAGACGCGTCTAAGTGCGGATCAGGCGTGGCCTAGAGGCATAATTCCTTATCTTTGTTGTAAGTCGCAGCTGCACAGTCGTTTACGACATTGTTTGCATAGCGATCGTGGCAGCTGAGCTTCTTTGCGCAGCGGGCTCGTCCTTCGCGTTGACACGTCGCGGCAAATACATAGGCTGCGCATTACCACTTACGAGACCAGCGCGTCATTGAGACCGCAGAGAAGGGCAGCAATCCATCATGGTTTCGCGATCGGCTTTACCGCGTCGCACCCTTGGCCGGACCGGACTTGAAGTTTCCATCCTCGGATTCGGAACCGCGCCATTGGGCGACCTCTTTCTTGAGCTCGACGACCAGACCGCGATTGCTGCAGCAAGCCGCGCCTTCGAGCTCGGCATCAATTTGCTCGATACTTCGCCCCACTATGGCAATGGCCTGTCGGAACATCGCTGTGGAACGGCGCTCCGGCGTGTGCAACGCAACGATGTGGTGCTTTGCACCAAGACCGGTCGGTGGATGGATCCGTTTCACCAGCCGGAGACAAGGTCCGGGTTTGTCGGCGGACAGCCGCACCGCGCCGTCGTCGACTATTCCTACGACGGCACCATGCGCTCGGTCGAGCAATCGCTGTTGCGGCTTGGCACCGACCGTATCGACCTGTTGCTGATCCATGATGTCGATGTGTGGACCCACGGTGAGAACGCGATTGAAGACCGCTTTCGCGAAGCGATGTCCGGGGCCTATCTGGCGCTCGACAAGCTTCGTTCCGAGGGCGTGGTCGCGGGCATCGGGATCGGTGTCAATGAAGCTGAAATGTGCGTGCGCTTTGCGAAAGCTGGGTCCTTCGATGTGATGCTGCTCGCCGGACGCTATTCGCTGCTGGAGCAGCCCGCACTCGAGGAGTTCATGCCGCTGGCGCTAAAGCAGGGCATCGCGGTGCTGCTTGGCGGAGTGTTTAATTCCGGTATTCTGGCGACGGGCGCCATCAAGGGCGCCAAGTACAATTATCAGGATGCGCCGCCGCATATCCTTTCGAAGGTCGTCGAAATCCAGCGTATCTGCACAGCTCATGGAGTACCGTTGGCGACGGCCGCTCTACATTTCGCCCTTGGTCATCCGGCTGTCGCTAGCGTTGTGCTCGGGGCGCATGATGCACAGGAGGTCGAGCGCAATGTAGCTGCGCTGACCGCCTCAGTGCCAACCGCACTCTGGGGCGATCTCAAGGCGGCGCGCTTGCTGGACGCAGAAGCGCCCGTTCCGGGATAGAGCGGGCGACCTGAGAGAGGCGGCTCCGGAACTCGCCTATATAAATTCGGATCTAGTGCCTGGGATTCAGCGCACTATTGAGGCCATCGCCGATCAGGTTGAAGCCGATGACGAGAGCGATGATTGCGAGACCGGGGAAGAGTGCCATCCACGGCGCCTCGCCGAGAAATTGCCGAGCCACATCGAGCATAGCGCCCCAGGAGGGAGCCGGAGGCAATTGACCAAGACCAAGAAAGGCGAGGCTCGCCTCCGCGAGGACTGCAATCGCCATAGTGAGAGTCGCTTGGACGATGGTCGGTGCAAGCACGTTCGGCAGCACTTGGTCGGTCAGGATCGCCAAATGACCAAGCCCTTGAGCGCGCGCTGCCGCAATGTAGTCCTCGGTACAGACAACCAGCGTCTCGGCACGTGCAACTCGGACGAAGACTGGAATCGCGGAAATGCCGATCGCGATCATTGCATTCTGGAGGCTGGGTCCCAGGAACGCGGCAAGCGCGATCGCGAGGACGAGAAACGGGCAGGCGAGGAGAGCATCCGCAATACGAGAGATCACCATGTCGGTGGCCCCACCGAAATAACCGGCAATAAGACCGAACGGCAGGCCGATCAGCACCGCAACGGTCACGGACACCAGGCCGGCCGCCAGCGACGCCTGAGTTCCGAAGATGACCCGAGACAGCACATCGCGGCCGAGATCATCTGTGCCAAACCAATGGGCTGCATTGGGTGCGGTACGAATCGCCATCCAGTCCGGCATGTTCGGATCATACGGCGAGATCCACGTCGCGAACACGGCCAGCACGACAAAGAACAAGATGATGGTGCCACCGATCACCGCGGACGGCTCGCGCAACAGGCGGCGAATTTCGGAGCGCCCGCCTGCACGCATCTGAGCGGGCGCCGGAGCGGCCTCGATCGTGCTCATGACCTCAGCCTCGGATTGAGCAGCCCATAGGCCACGTCGGCAACGAGGCTCATCAGCAGAAATATAGCCGCCGTACAGAGCACGACCGCCTGAACAACGGCATAATCGCGGCTGAACACGCCATCGACGACCATTTTGCCGAAGCCAGGGATTGAAAAGACCTGCTCGGTCAGCACCGCGCCCGCCAGTAGCTCGCCAAATTGCAACGTGCCCAGCGTCACCACCGGGATAAGTGCGTTCGGTAGAGCGTGGCGCAGCACTATGGTACGTTCGCCAACGCCCTTCGCGCGGGCGGTGCGGACATAGTCCTGCTTCATCGCCTCAATCATCGCGCCGCGGACATGGCGCATCATGATCGCAGCTGTGCCGGTCCCCAGCACCAAAGCAGGCATCAGCATGGAGATCAGGTTGCGGCCGATACTTTCAGTTGGTGGAACGAAGCCACCGGCCGGCAGCCAGCCGAGGTTCACTGAAAACAGAAGAATCAACATGATCCCCAGCCAGAAATGCGGAATGGAAAGTCCGGCAAGTCCGAAAAGACTTGCACCATAGTCGAGTGGCGTCCCACGCCCCAGGGCCGCGAGGATTCCGATCGGCAACCCGACAAGCAGCGCGACTAGCATCGATAGGCTCGCGAGCTCAATCGTCACCGGAAGTTTTTCTGCCAGCATGGTGCCGATCGGCAGCCTGGTGCGGACCGAGGTGCCGAAATCACCATGCACCACCGCCTTGAGCCAGATGCCGTATTGCACCGGAATCGGCTCATTGAAGCGATATTTCTGCCGAAGATACTCGATGACCTCGGGATTGCGCTCCTCGCCGGCGAGCGCCAGCGCCGGATCCCCGGGCAGCAGCTTCTGCAGACCGAACACCATCATCGACACCAGCAACAGGGTCGGGAGCAGGACGGCAAGACGGCGCAGAAGCAGGGTCTTCATTGCAACAGACGGGTCCTCACCTGAGGAGTGCGCGACACGTTGCGCCTCAATTCGCTGGTTTGACACCCACGAGGCGTAGCAGCCCGTCCGGCACCATAACGATGCCGCCGACGGATTTGCGAGCGGCAAAGAACCAGTTGGGGTGATAGAGCGGAATCGACGAGAGCGCGGTCAGGTAAGTATCGGTTGCTTTCGCGTAGAGGGCCTTGCGCTTGGCTTCGTCGGCCTCGCCGCGCGCCTGAGTCAGGATCGCATCGAGATCCTTGTTGCAATATTTGTTGACGTTCTGGGAACCTGCGCAACTGAAGAATGCAACCAGTGTGGGGTCCGGATCGGCACGGCCGCTCCAGTTGCCGATATAGGCTTCGAAATTGCCGTTCAGATACCGCTCGATGGCAGTGGTCGTTTCCATCGGCAGCAGCTTCACGTCGAAGCCGGCCTCGGCCGCCATTGACTGGATGATCTGTGCGACCCGGGCGTCGCCGGCCGAGTTTTCGTACGAAATTTCGACCGGAACACGAGTCATTCCCGCTGCTGCAATCAGCGCCTTGGCTTTGGCAACGTCGCGGGTCGGCGCCTTGTGAGCCGAATCGTAGAACGGAGACGACGGCGGAATCATCTGGTTATCCGCCAGGAACTCGCCGTTGAAGGCAACGCGATTGATGACATTGCGATCGATCGCGAGTTCAAACGCCTGCCGCAGCGTCGCGTTCTTGCCGAGTGGCGTATCGGCTTTCGCGCCTGCGCCGACATTGAACATCAAATGCGAGACCGCAAGTCCCTGGCCGGAATGGAGCGTGAGGTTGGGGTCATCACGCACGGTCTTGAGATCGGTTGGCGCTACGCGTTCCGCGAGCTCGAGATCGCCCGCTCGCACCCGCGACAATCTCACAGTCGAGTCGGGCACGTAGTAATAGACGACCTCGTCGTAGCCGACGGCCCCTGCGTTCCAGTAGCCAGGGTACTTCTTGAGCCGAATGAGGTCGCGCGACTTGCGCTCGACAAATTGAAACGGACCCGCACAGACCGGCGCAGCTGAGAATTCGCCGGCTTTCTCCGCGGCGGCCTTTGGCGATACCATCATGCCGGCACGATCGCTGAGATTGGCAAGCAGCGGCACGAAAGGTTCAGACAAGTTGAACTTGACCTTGTCCGCGGCGAGGGCTTCGACGCTCACGATCGGCGCGAGCTCGGCCTTGCGCTTCGAATCCGGCATCGTCTTCATGCGCTCGATATTGAATTTGACCGCCGCCGCATCAAAAGCGGTGCCGTCGTGGAACGTGACGTTCTTGCGCAGGGTAAAGGTTACCGACTTGCCGTCTGCTGCCCAATCCCAGGCCTCCGCCAACTGTGGCACGATCTTGAGATCGGGGGAGATATCGACAAGCTTGTCGCAGAGAGCCGCAAACACGAACCGGCCGGAATAAGTGCCGCTGAGTGCGGGGTCGAGCGCATCAGGATCGTCCTGAATGGCGACCCGCAGTGTTGCCGCACTGGCCGACACAAGGCCGGATCCGATCATCAGAATTGCCGCCAACGCTGTGCCGATCCGCTTCATGCGAATTCCTTTCATCCCCAGGGCTTGTCTGCCGAGGCTCCGCCGCCGAAGCACAAGACAAGCACGTCGAACCGAATTTGTAAACGATCAGAACAAATCGACTTATGGACTAGAAGATAGGCGTACGATAGTACCTTTATCCGGGAAAAATGCGTCAGACAGTGCCTCTTGACGGCTGACCTAAGTCGGCATTAGTTCGGACTGCTGACGAAATGGATTGAGCCTCTATGCCAGATGCCCCCTCGTTGCCTATCCCGCGACAGCAATCCGTGCGCCTCGTCGTCGAGCGCCTGTTGCGTGATCGAGCAGTCTCGCGCGCCGAGCTCGCTCGCAGCACGGGCCTGTCCAAGCAAACAATTTCCGAAGTCATGCGCGACCTCGAACGCGACGGCTGGGTCCGCGAGGACGGACAAATCCAGGGCAGCGTGGGCAGGAGTGCGGTCACCTACGCGTTGCGGCCGGACGCAGCTTTCGTGCTGGGCGTCGATCTGGGCGGCACGAAACTGCACGTTGCGCTTGCCGATTTGCAGGGGGAGATCGTCGCCGAGAGCATCGAGCCGACAACCGGCGACGGTGGTGCTGCCGTGGTCGCTCAGATCGGACGCATGCAGGAGGCTTTGCTTCTGCAAGCATCTGTACCAGTCCAACGTCTGCGCGGCGGCGTGATGGGAAGCCCTGGTATCATCGATCCGGCCTCGGGCAGCATCGTCATCGCGCCCAACATTCCCGGATTGGATAGTCTGGATGTGCGGGCCGCATTGCGCGAGCGACTCGGGATCGATATCGCGATCGAGAACGATGTCAATCTTGCCGCGATTGGGGAGCACTGGCGCGGCAACAGCCGCAAAGCACGCAGCTTCGCCTTCATCGCCCTCGGCACCGGTATCGGCATGGGCATCTTTTCGGACGGCTATCTCGTGCGCGGCGCGCGTGGCGCAGCCGGCGAGATCGCCTATTTGCCACTTGGCGGCGATCCCTACGATACGCGCGGTCTTCGCTTGGGGACGCTGGAAACCGCCGTCGGCAGCGCGGGGATTGTCGAGCGCTATCTCGGACTTGGTGGAATTTCTGGCAGCACGGTGCGTGATGTCTTTGATCGGCTGGATAGCGATGAGGCGGCAAGAATAGCAATCGACGAAGTCAGCCGGATCCTTGCGAGTGCGATTCTGGCCGTGCACAGCGTCCTCGATTCAGAGATCATCATCATGGGCGGCAGCATCGGCGCGCGCCCCGAACTGAAGCTGCGGGTCGACGAGTATCTCGGGCGATGCATGCGCCAGCCTGTTCGGATCGAGCGCAGCGCGCTCGGCAATCGCGCCACGCTGATCGGTGCGGTCGGTAGCGCGATCGATCTTGTGCATCGCTCCCTGTTCGGCATCGGCAGGGAGGCGGGCCCGCTGGCCCTTCCCGCCGTGGCGGCGGATGTTGCGGCATGAAAATCCACCGGGCTCACACCAACGATCGGAGAAGGGCATGAGCTGGGGACAGCGCGATTTCATGCTGCCAGGACGCTCCCTGGCGGTCGGCGACCGGGGCATGGTCGCAACCTCTCACCCCGCCGTCACGCTGGCTGCGGTCGAAATCCTTCGCAGCGGCGGCAACGCCGTCGACGCCGCGATTGCTGCCATCGCGCTTCAGGGTGTCATCGATCCGCACATGACCGGCGTCGGTGGCGACTGCTTTGCGATTTATGCTCCCGCTTCAGGCAATCCCGTCGCCATAAATGGCTCGGGTCGCGCGCCGGCGAAGGCAGAGCCGGGCTGGTTTCGGCGGTGCGGATTGACGTCGATCCCGGATGACTCGCCCCATGCCGTTACAATTCCGGGGGCGGTCGATGCCTGGTGCCGGCTCTCCGCTGATTATGGTTCAAAGGGCCTGGACGAAGTTTTGGCGCCTGCGATCAAGGCGGCCGAGAACGGGTTCGTGGTGACGCCGCGCGCCGCCCTGGACTGGGCGCGCTATGCCAATCGTATCGAGCGCCATGAGACCGGGATGGCGGTGTATCTGCCCGGTGGCGCTGCGCCCGTCGTCGGCGGCAAGCTCAGTCATCCGGCACTCGGCGCCACGTTGCGCCGGATCGCACGTGAGGGACGGACTGCGTTCTACGAAGGATCCGTTGCCGATGAAATCGTCTCGATCTTGAAGGCGCTGGGCGGCCTGATGGAGGCCGAGGATCTGGCGACCGCGAGATCGGACTACGTAACGCCGATCAGTGCCGACTACCGTGATCATCAAATCTGGCAATGTCCGCCGAACGGACAGGGCGTGGCAGCGCTGCTGATCGCGCGAATCCTTTCCGGCTTCGATATGGCCGATCTCGCGCTCGGTGAGGCAGATCGCATCCATCTCCTGGCCGAGGCGACCAAAGCGGCTTACCGGCAGCGCGATGCGCTCGTTGCGGATCCCTCATTCCGCCCCTTCGATATCGACGCATTGCTCTCGGAGGGATCAGTCGCGACATTGCGCTCTCGCATCAGGCGGGAGCGTGCGAGCGCGCCGATGGATTTCGACATGCCCGTTCATCGTGACACTGCCTATGTCGCGGTCGCCGATCGCAACGGCAACATGGTGTCTCTGATCAATTCGCTGTTCTTCGCTTTCGGAAGTGGCATCTACGCGCCCCGCTCGGGCGTGTTGCTTCAGAATCGGGGTTCGGGATTCTCACTCATTGACGGGCACCCCAACGTCATCGCGCCGGGAAAGCGTCCATTCCACACTATCATTCCGGGCCTGCTGGCCAGGCACGGCAAGCCAGTCATGGCCTTTGGCGTGATGGGTGGTCAGTATCAGGCGACAGGACATATGCAGATCCTGAGCGGCATGCTCGACCGCGGTTGGGACATTCAGCAGTCCTCGGATGCGCCGCGCAGCTTTGCATTCGACGGCGTGTTGACGCTCGAACCGACAATTTCCTCCCAGGTCGCTGATGATTTGACCGGTCGCGGCCATCGTGTGATCCGGGCCGACGAACCGCTGGGAGGTTTCCAGGCCGTGCATATCGATCTGTCACGGGGCGTCATGTTCGGAGCATCGGATCATCGCAAGGACGGCATCGCGCTGGCGGCGTGACTGGGTCGAGGGAGAAACGCGATGTTGGATCGGACAAAATGAACGACATCGTCGAACCGATCCTGTCCATTGAGCAGCTGACGCTGGCACTCCCTGCCGGCGCCGATCGCACCTTCGCTGTCGAAGACGTCTCGCTTGCTTTGCACGCGCGGGAGATCCTTTGCGTTGTCGGAGAATCCGGTTCCGGCAAATCGGTCTGCGCCTCTGCCGCGATGGGCCTGCTGCCGCACGCTATTCGTCCAGTTGCTGGAGCCATTCGGTTCGAAGGGCGCGATTTGCTGAGGCTGGCGCCGGCCGAATGGCGGACATTGCGCGGGCGGCGTATCGCAATGATCTTCCAGGAGCCGATGACGGCGCTCAATCCTGTGATCAGGATCGGCGGTCAAATCATGGAGTCGTTCGAGGCGCACGAGCAGCTGACGCCGCCCGAACGGCAGGAACGAGTCCGCGCGCTGCTTGAGGAAGTGGGCTTGCGTGACCCCGAGCGGATCATTCACAGCTATTCGCATCAGCTGTCGGGCGGCCAACGTCAGCGCGCCATGATCGCAATGGCACTGGCGCTCGAGCCATCGGTTCTGGTAGCAGACGAGCCGACCACGGCGCTTGACGTCACCACGCAAGCGCAAATTCTTCGGCTCATCCGCGACATCCAGCAGCGGCGCGGCATGGCGGTGCTTTTCATTACTCATGATTTCGGCGTCGTCGCCGACATCGCGGACCGCGTCGCGGTCATGGAAAAGGGCCGGGTTGTCGAACAGGGGCCGGTCGAAGATGTTCTCACGCGCCCACGCGATCCCTATACGCGCCGGCTTTTGGCCGCCGTGCCGGGTGGAGTTCCGCCACAGCGGACGCCAGTCAAGGACGAGCCGATTGCCTGTGCCACGATCGGACTTGCAAAGACTTATCGAGGCAGCGGATGGTTCGGAGCGCAGACCGACGTCGCAGCCGTCAAGGATGTCAGCTTCGAAATCCGGCGCGGCGAGACGCTCGGCCTAGTCGGAGAGTCGGGCTCCGGCAAGAGCACGATTGGGCGATTGGTGATGCGTCTCACCGACGCCGATGCAGGCGTGGTCCGCATCGGCGAACTTGATTTTTCCAAAGCGCACGGAGCGCGTCTGCGGGCCGCGCGAAAGCACATCCAAATGGTTTTCCAAGATCCCTTTGCCTCGCTCAACCCGCGCCGTCGCGTCGGACGAATCATCGCCGACGGTCCAATTGCGCATGGGGTTCCGCCGGCGCAGGCTTTCACTCGCGCCGAGGAGCTTTTGGCTCTCGTCGGCCTCGATCCGGGCGCCGCGCGACGTTTTCCGCACGAATTTTCCGGTGGTCAGCGCCAGCGGATCGGCATTGCGCGTGCGCTGGCGCTCGATCCTGAGGTCCTGGTCGCAGACGAACCAGTATCTGCGCTCGACGTATCGGTTCAGGCACAGGTGCTGGCCCTGCTCGAGACACTTAAAGAGAAGCTGCGGCTGGCGGTGCTGTTCATCACCCACGATCTCAACGTTGCGGCCCAGGTCTGCGACCGGATTGCCGTGATGCGCCTTGGCGAAATCGTGGAGATCAGGCCGACCGCAGATTTGCTCAATCGGCCGGAGCATCCTTATACGCAGGCATTGCTGGCCGCGGTGCCGGGGCGGCAACGCAAAGCCCCGGACCGACCTAAGCCCATACCATCATCGAAGGAGGTCTGATATGCAGAAGCTCACCGAACTTCCGATACTGCGTGTCGGGCTCATTGGCAGCGGCTTTATCGCCGCATTCCATCTGCAGTCCATGCTCGGCGTGCGCAATGTCAGCGTCGGCGGCGTGTACAGCCGCTCCGCGGAGCGGCGTGCGCGTATTGCCGACAAGGCGCGCAGTCTTGGCCTTGGACAGGCGCGTGTGTTCGACAGCATCGAAGCGATGGCCACTTCCGGAGAGGTCGATGCGCTCTGGCTGCTGACACCGAACGACACGCGTCTCGACATCATGCGTGAGATTCACCGGCTGACCAAGGCTGGAGCCCCATTGCGCGCCGTCGCATGTGAAAAGCCGTTGGCCCGCACGCTTGCGGAGGCGCGGGAAATGCGCAGGCTTGCCGAAGATGCAGGCCTGCTCCATGGCTATCTGGAGAACCAGATATTTTCGACTGCGGTGATTCGTGGCAAGGACATCATTTGGCGACGGGCCGTCCCTGGGAGCGGCCGCCCTTATCTTGCTCGCGCGGCGGAGGAGCATTCGGGACCGCACGAGCCGTGGTTCTGGCAGGGCGACAAGCAGGGTGGCGGAGTTCTTTCCGACATGATGTGTCATTCGGTCGAGGTCGCACGTTTCATGCTGACTGCGCCCGGTGCGAACCGCCAATCCCTGCGGCTGGTCAGCGCCAGCGCCACTACGGCCAACCTAAAATGGACACGGCCCCATTATGCCGCCGACCTCAAGAAACGAATGGGAATCGATTTTGCAAAGCGTCCCGTCGAGGATTTCGCGCGCGGCATCCTTACGATGGAAGATGCGGACGGACACCAATTGATGATCGAGGCGACGACCTCGTGGGCTTACGTTGGCGCCGGGCTGCGTATCCAGCTCGAGCTGCTCGGCCCCGAATATTCGATGGAGTTCTCATCGCTTTCAACCGGGCTCAAGGTCTTTCTTTCGCGCACGCTGACTGGGTCCGAAGGCGAGGATCTCGTCGAGAAGCAGAACGCCGAACAAGGCTTGATGCCCGTGGTCGAGGACGAAGCCGGTATCTATGGTTACACAGACGAAAACCGTCATATGGTCGAAGCATTCAGACTTGGTACGAGCCCTGCCGAGACTTTCGACGACGGAGTGGGAGTTATGGAAATGCTCATGGGACTCTATCGTTCGGCGGAGCTCGGACGGACGGTGCATTTCCCGGACTCCGAGCTCGAGCACTACGTGCCGCTCGTGGCTCGGTGAGCGCAGGGTACCATCAGAATCTTGATCTGACTCCTGCTGATTTCGCGTTCAAAATCGTCTGGCCGACCCTGATCGATCAGATGCCGCGTCTGTGGCGGATGGCGAAGCCCGGTCTGGACGATGTGAAGCGAGCCAATTTCGTCGGTCAGCTGATGGCAGCCCGAGTCCAAGGACGACCGTCGGCTGCTCGCCTGTTGATGCAGCACCACGGCAGCCGTTCGTCGTCCCACGCGCAATGGCTTTCGGAGGCGTGCCCGCATGGGTGCTGCCCAATCCTAGCGAACTCAATCGAGGCTTCAGCCTCGATGCGCTTCCCGGGCCGAGATCGAGTACCGCCCAATTCCGCACAATTCATCAACTCCGATTTGGTTAGGATCCGGAGCTCGGCGGGATGATTTCGATAGGCGACGGTCCATTGTCGAAGTCGAATGCAAAGGACAGCGTGTATCTCTTGAACGGCGCCGGATCATTGGCAAGCGCAGAACGTTCGAAGCCCCCGGATGATAACAACTTGATCGACGCCACGTTCTCCAGATGACAAAGGGTTCTGAAGCCCTAAGGATCCGCTCTGCCTTGCCGAGGCAATCAGGGCGTCAAGTATGGACCCACCAATACCCCGGCGGAATTTGCTTGGGGTGACCCCGTATTCAAGGTAGGAGTACCCGGTCGATCTTGAATCAAGATAGGCTCCATAACCAAGCGGCCCGGTTTGATCCTGAGCAATCAGAATGCATCCACGGCCCGCATTGTGGAACTCAAACTTCTTTGGCACCGCGAGGGCCAAGAGTTCGCCTTTCTGAGCATCATCGCCCATCCAGCGATTGAAGCTAGGGTCCGTTACAAGCTGGACTAGCCAAACAGCGTCGGAATCGGAGGCCCGGCGAATTTGGATCATTACCCAATTCTCAGTGTATCGTCGCGGGCGCGCTTCGTCGCTTCGATCGTTCTCGCAAACAGCACTTGTAGGGTTTCGGCTGAAAGATCGAATTCAGGTTTCAAGACACTCGCCGCATTGATGACTGTGCCAGTGGCAATTAGCCAGCGCGTCGCCAATCGAGCAGTTCGATCCTCCGAGCATAAACCGTACGAACCCGTGAAGTTCTTCCAAATATCTAGAACTCCTGGAGGGTTCAGAATATCCAGCCAAGTACCCATCTTGGCCAAGTCACCCCAATATGGCCCAACGCCGCAATCGTCCCAATCGAAGATATGGGCGCACTCCTGGTCGATGTGAACATTGCTGACCCGAAAGTCCCCGTGGCAGAGTCCTCGCCCCAGGATGACGTGGTCCGCGCCAGCGCGAAGCAGTTCGTCCAAGCATGCGGACAACTCGAAAGAGACTTCCCGCCCGTCGGCAGAATGGCCCGCAATCTGAGCAAGCGCAGCTGTTAGTTCGTTAGGGTCGTATAGCTGCCTACCTGGCGAGAGCGATGTCAAATGGGCCTGTCGATGCAGTTCCGCTAGTGCGCGTCCGGCAACTCGAAAATCGTGAGCTGTATATTCCATGGGTCTTCCAGGCGCGCACGGATAGAGTGCGAAAAGGCGGCGCCCTCCCATGCCGAAGTCCAACTCCAACGCGGTATTTCCGTCTCGGCTTCGAAGCGGCCGGATCACTCGAAGGAATGACGTTTCGACAATGGCGCCGAGGATCGAATGCTCCGCCAGGACATCTGCCTTGGAACGACCGCTCACTCGGTAGACACGTCCAAAGTATTTCATCCCGTCGCGCGCTTCGACGGCCAGTGTCCAGTTCACGCCGTTGACGACTGTCGTCAGCTCGCCAGTAATTCCGTAGTGCTCTTTGCAGAAGTCGCTCAGGTACGTTGTAGCTTTTGGATCTTCGTCGAGATTCATCATCGATACTCCGCGTGCATGGAGTTTTCCAGATAGGCCAGCGCGTCCGACTAGCAGAGTTGCCGTGCGAACCGTTCTGCCCATAAGACTCTCACCAAGGCGCTTGTCGCAGAAAACTCCCGCGTATCAGCCACTTCGTGCAGAAGAGCCATGACTGCCTCCTGAGAGACCAATCCAAAGTCAGCCAACGCACACGAATCTAGTTGTGATGAGAGTTGGGCGACTTGGTTCGCGATCGCCGCCGGCAAGATGAATTCGAAGGACTCCTTCTCATAGTTTCGCGGAAATAGCGCGAGGTGCGTACGACGGTGCAGATAAGAGCGAAGGATTTGCTTGTCAGATCGATATTCGTAGGGGAGCTCTGCCGAAAACCTGACCAACTTGGGATCGCTCAAAGGATTCACCGGCCAGAGCCCTCTGATCGCGAGCGGGCGTGCTTGGCAGAGATTGGCCAACAGAGTTGTTGCCGGAACCACACCCGCCGGCGCCACAAATAGGAAAGAAGAACGAGCAGCCTCAAGGCCACGCCTTGTCAATAGTCCCTCGGCTCGCTCGACCGCAGTATCAAAGGATTTTAGAAGGGGAAATCCCGTTTCTGTTTCTTCTCCAGAGTAGCATACACACAGTTCATCGCCACCTATTCCAGACCACACTGTATCGCAACCGGCGGCACGAAACGTATTCCAGAGTGACTCGAACGCTTCAAGGTAATGCTCTGAGAGGAGTGGCAAGCGACAGTTCGGGCCGAGATCTAAGTTGATCATTGGTACATGGTCCTGCATGTCGATCGTGTAATCGCAGCAGTTTAGAATAGCTAAAAGCCGGTTCCTTCTGCCACTTTGCGCGGGACTCCTCTCATCACCGAGTAGGATACCTCCACATGTTATCGAGCCAAAGCCCTGAGCTAATGGCCATCGCGACACAGGCAGAATCCATTCCTCCGCTCAATTCTACCGCATTTCTGCCGATACTCGATGCCCGCGAGAAGACCGCTTTGCTCAGGATGCGACTGAACTCGTCGGTTGCGTCAACGTCCTCTGGCAACGATTGCGGAGACGGCGGCAATCCATTCGACCCGTATTCAAACCGCGTTTCACTTCCGTCAACATAGAGTTTGGCGCCAGCAGTCAGGAGATTTACACCAAGGCAGGGCTGCCGCGCAGAATAGCACGCCTTCATAGTCAGATGATGGGCAAGCACTTCCGCATCAAGCAGGCGCGACTCATGCAAAAAATCAGCGAAATCCCAGGAGAGTGTAACAGAGCGCCAACGCTCCTTCACAGAGAAGTAGATCGGCAAACTTCCCAACTGGTCGGCCCGCACTCGCAATCGACCGCCACGGTAGGCAACTTCAAGCAAAACGAAGTCGAGGGGCCAGTTCAAGCACTCTTGATAAAGTTGCTGAAATCGATCAACAGGGACATCCGAAATCACGGTTATCGCAGAGCAGGCTTGGCCATTGCCATCGGTTTGGAAACGCTCTCGGACGACAAAGAACCATTGGCCAGCGCTCCGAACCAAAACGCTCTCAACGTTGCTATGTACAAATGGGTGGATGTAACTTTCCGAAATTGACACTGATTGACCAGCCACGGTCGGAATGTTGTCCGCGAGATCGCCAATCTTCAGTTCAGCTTTAAGCATTGATAACTCCGCCGCCCCTCACTCAAGGGGCAGCTTCCAAATCAGAAACCGAGTAGCGCGGCCTAGAAATAGCCCAACAGTTTGCTGTCGTTCGGTAGAAAAGTTTTGCCTCCCTTGACAGCTGGAGGCGGCGTCAACGGAAGGGGCAGGTCGCTGGCATCCGAACGACTCTCATTGGAGCCAACTTTCGGAACTCGGGCCGTTCGGGAGCACTCTTGACCTAACAGCGGAGGGGCAAAATGGGAGTGCGAGCAAATGTTTCCCTCTGCGAGGGGTGCCGCCAGATGCGGCGTGCGGGTCACCTCGGACGTTCCCCCTTATCTGCCACCATGTCGGATCGCGCCGGCGCGACTTTCATATCGTTCAACCGGGCGCGCACCTCCGGTGTCAGGCCCGGGAAAGATGCTACCGGCGTGAAGTCCGGGGTCTGGTCGTTGCCGACCCGTATGCCGGAATAGGCGACGAGTCCATCGGCGGTGGCGAGCACGTCCCCTGTGCGCAAGGAGCCGTCCATCGCGAGAGCGACTGACGCTAGGCCGCCGGGATCGTGGCCGTTGCAGGTACAATCGGCCCGCAGTGCCTTCCGATAGGCAAAGGCGTTTTCGCTATCGGCGTAGCGTTCACCGGTTGCGGCATAGGCGCTGTCGATGCTGGCCCCGACAAAAACCCTGGTCGGGCTTGCCGGACAGAAGGCTTGGCACATCTGCGCCGGTGAGGCTGCACCGCGCATCAGCGGAAAATACTTGCCGTCGCAACTGCGCACGCAGAAGGCAGGTCCCGCGCTTGCGACTGCCGGCCGAGGCGACGATGATTGCGGATTATTGTTGAAAAGATTGCCGAAGAACTGGTGCTGTTGCTTCTGGCTGCCGCCGAAAAAGAAATCAAGCAAGCCTTCGGCCAAACTCATTTCGGGCGTCAGTGCCACCGGGGCAACGATGGCGGCAACAAGAGCGCAGCGCAGCTTGCTCTGAAAGGACAATTCGACACGCAATCCTTGCTCCACCCGACGCTTGAGCACCAAAAGATGGATGAGAAACGCGCTCTAAACGGGGCGAAGAAGGGGAAAGAACTAGGCGAGTGGGTACGGCAAGCGCCACAATTTCGGTTGCGTTTCTTAAAATCTGCCGTCTCGATCTCGTGCTGCTCGCCGCGATCAACGTTCAAGGTTGTCGCCGAGGAGCCCGACGCATCGACGTCGCTTCCGCATTGTGGTGTGTACACTACATGTGCATCTGATCGCAGACAAGATGAGCGGGCCTCGCCGAATGCGAGGGACGGGCCGATCGCCAAGGTCCGACGTCATTTCATCCCGTGGAAGGTCAAGATCGTCCGCATGCGATCGGCCGCACGGTCCGGATCCGCAAGCAACCCGACCGAAGCGGCAAGCCGGAAGACACGACAAAGGTGCAGGATGGAGCGGGCTCCTTGCTGAGCTCCGAGCATCGTGAAGTGATCCTGGTGGCCGTTCAGATAGGCTAGGAACACGATGCCTGTCTTGTAGTATTGGGTCGGCGCCCGAAACAGCTCGCGCGAGAGCGTAACGGTTGGATCAATGATCTCACGGAAAGCCTTGGTGCCGGCCGCTCCATCCTCGTTTCTTAGCGCGAGCAGGGCAGCGGACGCGATCGGCGCGATCGCGTCGAAGATGCCCAGCAAGGCATGGCTGTACCCCTGATCGTCTCCAGCAATGAGCTCGGGATAATTGAAGTCATCGCCAGTATACATTTTGACCCCAGGAGGCAGTTGTCTGCGCATGGCAATCTCGTGCTCTGCGTTGAGAAGCGAGATCTTGATGCCCTCAACCTTCTTGACGTTGTCCGCGATTATTCCAAGGCAGACCTCCATTGCCGCGGCAACGTCGTGATGCCCCCAATAGCCGGCGAGCGCCGGATCGAACATGTCGCCGAGCCAGTGTAGGATCACGGGCTGGTCCGCTTCGGCGAGCATTCGCCTGTAGACTTCCACATAGTCGGCGGGCCCGCGTGCTGCGCGTACCAAGGCCCGGCTGGCCATGATGATCACGCGGCCGCCAACGCCCTGAACGAATGAAAGTTGATCCGAATAGGCCCTCAGCACCGCATTGAGATCCGCTCCTACAGGATCGATGTGATCCGTGCCGACGCCAGAGAAGACGATGGCCCCAGGTCGCCTCTTAGCGCTTTCGACCGTGTTGCGGATCAATATCTGTGCGGACGGCCAATCAAGGCCCATGCCGCGCTGTGCCGTGTCCATCGCCTCGGCAACGCCCAATCCGAGATCCCAGAGGTAATCTCGGAAGCGCTGGGTGGCTTCGAAATCGATGGCGATATCGCGCATCGGAGAGATGTCGGCCCACGGGTCGGAAACGACATGTCCCGCAGAGAGGGCGACGCGCCCCAGAGGCTGGCTCGGTTGGGCCGTTCGCCATGTTGCGGGCGCGGGCATCGCGAATTCTTCGAAGCGGCCATTATCACCTGGCAGTCGAATGACAGTCATTTTGCGCTACCTCCTTCGTCCAGATGTTCTGCAGCGGGCGAGCAGGGTCGTTCCGCCTTCCTGCACGACTGTTCCATCCTGCTTACTCGGAATGCGGGGGCGGCGAGATCCTCGAACCAATATTCACCGGCCGGGAGAGGGCGCCGGGGCTCGGCCATCACAGGCTCCTGAGTGCAAGGCCGCCATCGACGCGAACGACTTCGCCGGTCGAATAACCAAGCTGGCCGCTCGCCAACATGGCCGCTGCTCTTCCGATGTCGTCGGGCTCACCCCAGCGCTTGATCGGGGTCAGTCCTTCGGCGATGAGGCGATCATATTTTTCTCTCGCGACCGCAGTCATCTGGGTGCGTATAATTCCGGGCCGAATCTCGTACGATCCGATGCCATGCTCGGCGAGTCGGATCGCGAAGAGCTGGGCCATCATGGAAAGCCCCGTTTTGGAGATGCAGTACTCTCCGCGGTCGATCGACGCGAACTCCGCATTGATCGACGAGACGGTGATGATGCTGCGGAATGACGATGAATTCGCTTCGATCATTCGCCGTGCGATCTCCTGAGTTAGAAAGAACGGGCCACGCAGGTTGATATTCATGACGCGGTCATAGCTCTCCGGCGTCATCTTCAAGAGATCATCGCGGACGCTCACGGACACACCAGCATTGTTGACGAGGCAGTCGATACCGCCAAAGGCATTCCAGGCTTCATGCACGAATTGAGGGTGCTGCTCGATCCGAGAAATATCCAGCGCGACAGGCTTTGCTTCCCTGCCTGTTTCGCGGATGGCTGCCACCGTCTCGACGAGACCTTCCGAGCCGGGTAGGTCATTCGCAATGATAGTGAAGCCGGCTCTTGATAGCGCGAGCGCGATGGCGCGCCCAATACCGCGCCCTGCTCCCGTCACCAAAGCGCTAGGTCGTGGCTGATTGTCCATACCGGTTTCCTTCCACGCGCTCGATTTGGAACGTTCTATAATATAAAATTCGGAGATTCGAGGTTTGAATTCCGGATTCGCGGGTTTTATAGCCCTTGCGCCATGTCGAGAATAGGAGTATTGGAACGTTCCAAATTCCGGGAGGCTCGCGAAGGGCATGGCGCGTGTGGGGCGCAAGACTCGTGCGGTGACGATCCTCGACATTGCCAAGTCGGCGGGCGTGTCGAAGTCGACGGTCTCGCTTGTGCTCAAGAGAAGTCCTCTCGTCAAAGAGGAGACGCGTCAGCGCGTGGCAGGGGCGATGGACGCTCTCGGCTATGTCTACAACCGCGGTGCCGCGAGCTTGCGGCGCGCGAGGGCCGACATCGTTGGAATGGTCATTAATGACCTGTCGAACCCGTTTTTCGCAGAGCTTGCCATTGGCATCGAGCGCGCCCTGCAAAACTCCGGCTTTGTTCCGTTCATCGCCAATACCGCTGAAAGCGTCGTCCGGCAGGCTGAGGTGGTGCGCTCAATGCGGGAGCATGGCGCCGCCGGTCTGATCCTCTGTCCGGCGCTCGACACTGACGTGGCGGAAATCTCGCGGCTCGAGGTGCGTCTACCCATCGTGCTTGCGATCCGGCGGATCATCGGAACCCGGGCGTCGCTGGTGGTTTCCGACAATCTGGCCGGTGCAGCGCGAGCGACCGAGCATCTGATCGAGCTCGGCCATCGCGATATTGCTTTCGTCGGCGGCGTCGGCCGGATGGTCGTTTTCCAGGACCGCGTTGCCGGGTTTGCCGGCGCGATGGAGAAGGCGCGACTTGCCGTCGAGCCCGCGCGGACCATTGAGAGCATGCCAACGAAGGATGGCGGCTTCGACGCCATGAAGCGTTTGCTGTCGTTGGAGAGGCGACCAACAGCGGTGGTTTGCTTCAACGACGTCGTGGCCATCGGCGCGATGTTGGCGATCGCACGACAGGGGCTGACCGTCGGACGCGATGTTGCCGTCGTCGGTTTCGATGATACCACCGAGGCCCGTCATGTCTCTCCCGCTCTGACCACTGTGTCGGTCGATGCTGGCAGTCTCGGAGAGCGCGCCGCGCAGATGCTGCTGAGGCAGATCAACGAGGGCGAGCGTCGTCTCGAGAGTTATGTGGGCGAAGCGCGGTTGGTCGTTCGGGAGAGTTGTGGGGCGGATTTCAAACGGAGGATTGCATCTTGAGTGACCTGCGTTGGGGATTGATCGGTGCAAGTACAATCGCGCGCGAGTGGATGATCGAGGCCATCCGCGGAGCGGGCGGCGAGGTGGTGGCTGTGATGAGCAGCGATCCGGAGCGCGGGCAGCGATTTGCCAGCGAGAACGGGATCGCGACAGCAACAACCAGCCTCGACGCGTTGCTCGGAAGCGGTATCGATGCGGTCTACATCTCGACAACAAATGAGCATCATTGTTCGCAAACGCTGGCCGCGGCCGCGGCCGGCAAGCACGTGCTGTGCGAGAAGCCGCTCGCGTTGAGCTTGGCGGACGCAAGGCGAATGGTCGCGGCCTGCAAGGCGGCGGGCGTGCAGATGGGGACAAACCATCATCTGCGCAACGCGGCCACCCATCGCGCAATTCATGCCGCGATCAAGGCGGGCCACATCGGCAAGCCTCTGTTCGCCCGCGTGTTTCATGCGGTCTATCTTCCGCCGCACCTGCAGGGCTGGCGGATTGAGAGGCCGGGAGCGGGCGGCGGCGTCGTGCTCGACATTACCGTTCATGATGCCGATACCATGCGTTTCGTGCTCGACAACAATCCTGTCGCCGTGACGGCGATGACGTCGCGGGGTGGTTTGGGCCGGGCAGGACTCGAAGATGGCGTCATGGGGGTGGTGCGCTTCGAAAGCGGGCTGATTGCTCAGTTCCACGACGCCTTCACGACCAGATACGCGGTGACCGGCTTCGAGGTCCACGGCGAAGAGGGATCGCTGATCGGGACAGACTGCATGACCCAGCAGCCCAAAGGCGAAGTCCTGCTGCGCACCAAAGACGGCGAGAGGCAGCTCACGATCGCGCACGAGAATCTCTATCTGCGGGCGGTACGCCTGTTCGGCGACGCTGTTGCTGGTCGTGGCGCGCCGTCGGCTACGGGCGAGGATGGTATCAAGTCCTTGAGCGTCGCGTTGTCGACGCGCGAGGCTGCACGAACGGGACGCGAGACTTCCATCGATCTGACGATCTGAGGCGGATATGGCACGAACGAAGGTCTTGAGCGCTTCGGAGGCGGCCCGTCTAATCCCCGATGGCGCCGTGGTGACGGTCTCTTCGTCGTCAGGGCTGGGCTGCCCGGACGCGGTGCTCGCCGCGATCGGCGCAAGATTTGATGCCGAAGGCCGCCCGCGCAACCTGACGACGCTGCATCCGATCGCTGCCGGTGACATGTGGGGCGTCAAAGGCATCGATCACGTCGCAAAGCCTGGATGCCTCAGGAGGGTCCTGGCCGGCTCTTATCCGTCCGGCCCTTCCTCAGCGGCTCCCCCTGCGATCTGGGAGATGATCTCCGGGAACACCATTCCCGCCTACAACGTGCCGTCGGGAATCCTTTTCGACATGCATCGTGAAGCCGCAGCGAAGCGCCCGGGCGTGCTGACCAAGGTCGGCATGGACACCTTCGTCGACCCGACGCGCGAGGGCTGCGCGATGAACGCCAAGGCCGTCGCCGAGCCGATCGTCAGTCGTGTGAACTTCGCCGGCGAGGATTGGTTGTTCTTCCCGAGCATCGTTCCGCAGGTAGCCATCATTCGCGCCACCACTGCGGACGAGCGCGGCAACCTCTCCTATGAGCACGAGGGCGGCATTCTCGGGCCGCTCGATCAGGCGCTGAGCGTGCGCAACAATGGCGGCCTCGTGATCGCCCAGGTCAAGCGCCTCGCGGCTGCCGGCACCTTGCGTCCTCACGACGTCGTCGTGCCCGGGGTACTCGTCGACGTCATCGTCGTGGCCCCGGACCAACTGCAGACCACGAACACGCCCTATGAGCCCGCGATTTCCGGCGAGATATTTCGGCCGATCGCCTCGTTCGAGACGCCGAAATTCGACGTCGGCAAAGCCATCGCGCGCCGCGTCGCGATGGAGCTGCGCGACGGCGATGCGGTCAACATCGGGTTCGGCATTTCGGCCAACGTCCCGCGTATTCTGATCGAGGAAGGCCGGCACGGCGCGGTCACCTGGGTGATCGAGCAGGGCGCTATCGGCGGCATTCCGCTGCTCGATTTCCAGTTCGGCTGTGCGTCCAATGCCGAGGCCATCGTCCAGTCGCCACATCAATTCACTTATTTCCAGGGCGGCGGTTTCGACATGTCGCTGCTCTCGTTTCTGCAGATCGATCGCTCGGGTTCGGTCAACGTTTCGAAGCTCGGCCTCCGTCCCCATGTGACGGCCGGGGCTGGCGGCTTTGTCGACATCACGGCGCGAGCCAAGCGCATCGTGTTCTCGGGTTATTTCACCGCGGGCGCAGGGCTCGAGATCGCGGACGGCTCATTGCGGATTGCCAGGGAAGGCAAGGTCAGGAAGCTCGTCAACGAGGTCGAGCAAGTGTCCTTCTCGGGCAGGCGGGCGGTCGCGCAGGGGCAGGAGATTGTCTACGTCACCGAACGCTGCGTCCTGAGGCTCGAACCAGAGGGCGTCACCGTCGTCGAGATCGCGCCCGGTGTTGACTTGCAGCGCGATGTGCTTGCACAATCAGAGTTTGATCTGCGAGTTGACGGCAATCTGAAGTTGATGTCGGCCATGCTGTTCCATCCCGAACCGATTGGCCTTGAATTGCGGAGGGCAGCTTGAGCCCATTTGTCGAATTGACCTTCCAGGGATCGATCGCCCGCCTCGGCCTCAAGCGCCCCGACAAGCTCAATGCGCTTGATCGCGACATGGTCGAGGCGCTCGGCGAGGCGGCGCGGGCCATCGAGGCCTCGCGCGAGACCCGCGTGGCGATCCTGTTCGGCGAAGGCAAGGCGTTTTGCGCCGGCGGTGATATCGCGGCCTGGGGCGGCCTGCCGGCGCTCGACATGTGGCGCGATTGGACGCGCGCGGGTCATCGCGCGTTCGAGGCGCTGGCCCGCCTGCGCGTGCCGCTCATTGCAGCGCTCACCGGCCACGCCTTCGGCGGCGGACTGGAACTCGCCGCGGTGGCGGACGTGCGCATCGCCGAGCGCGGCATCAAGCTGGGGCTTCCGGAGACGGGACTGGGCATGGCGCCGGGCTGGTCGGGAACGCAGCGCCTGGTTCGCCGCTTCGGTGCCTCCGTCGTGCGGCGCATGGCGCTCACGGGTTGTCTGTTCACGGCCGAAGAAGGCTGCGAGCTCGGCCTGGTCGACGAAGTGACCGACGGTGGCCAGGCGCTGAAACGTGCCGAGAGTCTGGCGTCTGATGTTGCTGCGCGCGGCCCGCTCGCCGTGCAGATCGTCAAGGCCATGATCAATGCGGCCGAAGGGGAGGACAGGGACGCCCCTATCGAAGGGCTTGCCGGCGCGCTCACCGCCACCACCGATGATCTCGCCGAGGGCATTGCCGCCTTCAGGGGCAAGCGTGCCGCTCGTTTTGTTGGACACTAGGAAAGGAGCTTTGAAGGCGGGCCGCTTCTGGTGGGTTTCGGCGGCAACCGCAGACGACAACGATAAAGAGATTCAAGAGCCGAACAGGCCTCTCGAAACGGTGCCGGACCGCTTCCGGCAGGAAACGACCAAAAAAGGGAAGGGACACGCGTATGAAGTTCCGCGCATTTCTGATCTCGACGGCTTTGACTGCCGTCACCATCAGCTATGGGACGCTGGCGCACGCGGCGGACGTCAAGGAAGTGCAGATGCTGCATTGGTGGACGTCAGGCGGCGAGGCCGCCGCACTCGACGTCATCAAGCAGGCCGTGGCCAAGCAGGGATATGCCTGGAAGGACGTGCCGGTCGCCGGCGGCGGCGGTGGCGCCGCAATGACAACGCTGAAGGCCAACGTCGCCGCGGGCAATCCGCCGACCGCGTCGCAGATCCTCGGCTACTACGCACTCGAGTATGCCGAACAGGGCTCGCTCGCCGATATTTCGTCGCTTGCGGGCAAGGACGGCTGGGACAAGGTTGTGCCGGCTGCACTGCAGAAGTTTGCCAAGACCAACGGCAAATGGGGTGCCGTTCCGATCAACATTCATTCCGTCAACTGGATCTGGCTGAATAAGGCCGTGATGGAGAAGATCGGCGGTACGGAGCCGAAGAGCTTTGATGAGTTCGTTGCGCTGCTCGACAAGGCAAAGAAGGCAGGCGTCATTCCGCTCGCGCTCGGCGGCCAACCCTGGCAGGAGGCGACGATGTTCGATTCGATCGTCGCCTCGACCGGCGGCACCGATTTCTACAAGAAGGCTTTCGTAGACCTCGACGAAGGCGCGCTCA
Source organism: Bradyrhizobium sp. CCBAU 51745 (assembly GCF_028128715.1). Taxonomy (NCBI): domain Bacteria; kingdom Pseudomonadati; phylum Pseudomonadota; class Alphaproteobacteria; order Hyphomicrobiales; family Nitrobacteraceae; genus Bradyrhizobium; species Bradyrhizobium sp. CCBAU 51745. Next base: position 37,685 of record NZ_LBJP01000005.1, read on the forward strand.
AGTCCGATACGATGAAGAAGGCGTTCGACAACCTGGCCAAGCTGCGAGACTACGTCGACCCGAACTACACCGGACGCGATTGGAATCTCGCTACCGCCATGGTGATCAAGGGCGACGCGCTCGTGCAGGTGATGGGCGACTGGGCTAAGGGTGAGTTCGCGGCAGCGCACAAAGAGGCGGGAAAGGACTACCTCTGCTACCGCTTCCCGGGCACCGACGGCTCCGTCTTCTACAACTCCGACATGTTCGCATTCTTCAAGGTCCCGGCGGATCGCCAGGCCGCGCAACTTGCGCTCGCGCAGGTGACGATGAATCCTGACGTCCAGTCGGCGTTCAATGTCATCAAGGGCTCCGTCCCGGCGAGAACGGACGTTTCCGACGCCGCTTTCGACATGTGTGGCAAGAAGGGTATCGCGGACGTCAAGGCGGCCAATGCAAAGGGAACGTTCTTCGGCTCGCTCGCTCAGAACTACGCCCAGCCGCCGGCCATCGCCACGGCTTACTACGATGTCGTGACGAAGTTCATGCATGGCGGGATCAAGACGTCGGACATCGCCGTGACTGAGCTCGTGAAGGCAATCAACGCCGCCAAATAATGGTTCGGCGACTCCTCTCCCGTCTGCGCTGCTCCGCGAACGGGAGAGAGGCCGTCGAAATCAAAGCAAGTCATCGTTGCGCCTGCGTCGCCGCCCAGGGCTCATCGCGGCGAGGGGCGTGGCTTTCGGAGGATCATCATGACCGCGATGACCGAGCGCGAAGCGACAACCGCGATGACCCGGCGGAAGCTCGGCCCGTCTCTGCGCGGACGGTTCCAGGACTGGTTGCCACGGCTTGTACTGGCGCCGTCATTCCTGCTCGTGCTGCTTTTCGTCTATGGCTTCAATCTCTGGACCCTGTTTCTGTCGTTCACGAGCTCGAAGGCGTTTCCGACTACCAACCTCATCGGCTTCACCAACTATTTGAGGCTGTGGAACTGGACCTTCGAGACCGACCCGCCATCGAACTGGTACACCGCGCTCGTCAACATGGGTCTGTTCGGCGGCCTCTACATCTTCTTCTGCCTGTTCCTCGGCCTGCTGTTGGCGATCCTGCTCGATCAGAAGATTCGCGGCGAAGGCATTTTGCGGCCGATCTATCTCTATCCGCTGGCGCTGTCGTTCATCGTCACCGGCACGGCCTGGAAGCTGTTCTTGGATCCGCGCATCGGGCTCGAGAACGCCTTGCACGACTGGGGATGGACCAGCTTCCATTTCGACTGGGTCGTCGATCCCAGGATGATGATCTATTGCGTCGCGATCGCTGGGATCTGGCAGAGCTCGGGCTTCGTCATGGCGATGTTTCTCGCCGGGCTTCGCGGCGTTGACGGCGAAATCCTCAAGGCTGCGCAGATCGACGGTGCATCGACCTACCAGACTTATCGCCGCATCGTCATTCCGATCATACGTCCCGTCTTCTTCTCGGCCCTCATCGTGCTAGCCCACATGGCGATCAAGTCGTACGACCTCGTGCTGTCGGTGACCGGCAAGAATCCCGGCGGGGCCGCGGAGCTACCGTCAACCTTCATGTACTCCTACACGTTCACCCGCAACCAGATGGCGATCGGATCGGCCAGCGCGGTGATCATGCTGATGACGATCGCGGCGATCATGGTTCCCTATATCTATTCGGAAACCAGGGAGCAGAACCGATGAGCGCCGCCGATCTGGTCACGTCAACGCCGTCGCGCCGCGGTCCCGGCCATTCGCGGACGACCCGCATCGTCATCTATGGTCTGCTGTTTCTGTTTGCGCTCGTCTATCTCGTGCCGCTTCTGGTCATGGTGATGACGTCACTCAAGCCGCTTGACGAGGTCACCGGCGGCAACATGTTCGCTCTCCCGCGGCACCTGACGTTCGCGCCCTGGTCGATGGCATGGGGCGAGGCACGCATCGGAGTGTCGGACACGCGCGGGATCAGCGGCTATTTCTTCAACTCGGTCAAAATGGTCGTTCCGGCCGTCCTGATCTCGACTCTGCTCGGTGCATTGAACGGCTACGTCCTCACCAAGTGGAGCTTTCCCGGCCACAAGCTTGTGTTCGGGATGATGCTCTTCGCCTGCTTCATCCCGTTCCAGTCGGTCATCATCCCGATGGCCGTGATCCTTGGCATGCTCGGCCGCATCGGAGTCAATCTCGCTGACTTGACCGGCTGGTCGTTCGGTCTCGGCAACGCGACCGTCAATCTGGTGATCGTGCACGTCATCTATGGGCTGGGATTCACCACCCTGTTCTTCCGCAACTATTACGCGGCGTTTCCGTCCGAGCTGGTCAAGGCCGCCATGATCGACGGGGCAAGCTTCTTCCAGATCTTCCGCCGGATCCTGCTGCCGAACTCCACGCCGATCATCATCGTCACCGTGATCTATCAGTTCACCAATATCTGGAACGACTTCCTGTTCGGCTCGACCTTTGCGGCCGGCGACACCGCGCCGATGACGGTCGCGCTGAACAATCTCGTCAACACCTCGACGGGGGTGGTCGAATACAACGTCAACATGGCGGCCGCGATCATCGCCGCGGCACCGACGCTGCTCGTCTATGTCATTGCCGGTCGATATTTTGTCCGCGGCCTGATGGCTGGCGCCGTAAAGGGATGAAGAGATGGCCACGCTTGAGATCAACTCGCTTCGCAAGCGCTTCGGGACGATAGAGGTTCTGAAGGGGATCGACATAACGCTCGAGAAGGGAGGCTTTCTGGTTCTGGTCGGCCCGTCCGGCTGCGGCAAGTCGACCCTGCTCAACACCATTGCGGGCCTGGAGGGGATCTCTTCGGGTGAGATCCGCATCGGCGGTGCTGTTGTCAACGACCTGCACCCGTCAAAACGGGACATCGCGATGGTGTTCCAGTCCTATGCGCTGTACCCGAACATGTCGGTGGCCGAGAACATCGGGTTCGGCATGGAGATGCGCGGTGTTCCTCGAGCGGAGCGCGACCAGGCGGTCGCTTCTGTCGCGAGGACGTTGCAGATCGAACATCTCCTATCGCGCCGACCGAGCCAGCTCTCCGGCGGACAGCGACAGCGGGTCGCGATGGGACGGGCGCTCGTCAGGCGGCCCAGTGTCTTCCTGTTCGACGAGCCGTTGTCGAACCTCGATGCCAAGCTGCGCGTCGACATGCGGGTCGAGATCAAGCGTCTGCATCAGACGACCGGCACGACGATCGTTTATGTCACGCACGATCAGATCGAGGCCATGACGCTGGCGACCAAGATCGCAGTGCTCAAGAATGGCGAACTGCAGCAAGTGGGAAGCCCCAGCGAAATCTATAATCGTCCCGCCAACATGTTCGTCGCGGACTTCATGGGGTCGCCGGCGATGAACCTGCTCGAAGGCGCGGTCATGCAAGCGGACGGCCAGCGGCGGATCGCGCTCGCGCGCAAGGATGGGTCATCGATCATGCTGCCCGTGCCCGCGAGTGCCGAGGCTGCCGGGCTCAAGGACGGTGCCAGGGTGATCTTCGGCATTCGCCCCGAGGCCGTGAACGATGACGAAAGCATGGACCGTAACGCCAAATCGGTTGTCAGGTTCGATGCCAACGTGGAAGTCATCGAGCCTGCCGGATCGGACACCTACGTCGTGGTCCGGGTCGCTGGCAAGGAGGTGACCGCCCGCATGCGTGCCGATGCTGACGTCCGGCTCGGACAGCCGCACACTTTCGCGTTCAATCTCGACAAGGCGGTGCTGTTCGACCCAACCACGACGCGCCGTATCTGACTGGCGAACGAGTGCTGCGAGACCTGCATGAAGACCACGGAGACAGCCGATGTCCTCGTCATCGGATCGGGAATGGGCGGTGCGACCTTTGCCGCAGGTCTGGCGCCGACGGGCGCAAAGATCGTGATCCTCGAGCGCGGCCAGCGTCTGCGCGACTGCGAGGCTGCGCGAGACGCGAGGGCGATCTTTCAGCGCGGGGTGTTCCGGCCGCAGGAGTCCTGGCTCGATGGGGCAGGGCAGGCCTTCAATCCCGGCAATTACTATTACGTCGGCGGCAATACTAAGCTCTACGGGGCGGTGCTGATCCGCTATCGCGCGGAAGACTTCGCTCCTATCGCGCACCGGGATGGAACGACGCCGGGCTGGCCGTTCAGCTATGGCGAGCTGGAGCCGTGGTATAGCCGCGCGGAGCAGCTCTATAACGTGCGCGGCGCGCTCGGGGATGATTCCTCCGAACCTTTTCACTCCGCGCCTTATCCGTTCGGCCCGGTGCCGGATGAGCCGGCGATCGCCGTGGTGCGACAGCGCCTGAAGAAGATCGGGCTCAACCCGTTTTCGTTGCCGCTCGGCATCGACATCGAGACATGGCTCAAACGCGCCAAGACTCCCTGGGATGCATTCCCCGACGCGGGACACGGCAAGATGGATGCGGAGTCCTGTGGCCTGGCTTGTGCTCTCGCCCACGACAATGTCGAGCTGCGCGAGGAGGCGCAGGTCGAGCGGCTCGTCGACGAGCCGGACGGCAAACGAATCGCCGGCGTCGAGGTCATCCAAGCCGGTGAGCGGAGGATGATCTGTGCTGGGATCATCGTGCTAGCGGCGGGCGCCGTCAATTCGGCCGCGCTGCTTCTGCGCTCGTCACAGGCCGGCATCGCGAACCGCTCCGATGCGGTCGGCCGTTATTTCATGAACCACAATTCCTCGGCCGTGCTGGCGATCGACCCGCGCGTCGTGAACGACTCGGTCTACCAGAAGACGATCGGCATCAACGATTACTATCTCGATGATGGGCGCGGCGGCCCGCCGCTCGGCAACGTCCAGTTGCTTGGACGTGTCACCGCGCCGATTCTGAAGGCCAATATGCCGTTCGCACCGGAACGGGCGCTTGGGTTGATGAGCCGGCATGCGGTCGACTGGTATGCGATGAGTGAAGACCTGCCGAGCGCCGAGAGCCGTGTGACGGTCGATGGTGCGAACATCCGGCTCGACTGGCAGCGTTCGAACTGGACGACCCATCTGGCGCTGGTGGCGACGTTGAAGGAACGGCTGCGTGCCGCGGGTTACCCGATCGTACTCTCAAAGGCGTTCGACCGGCGAACGCCCTCGCATCAATGTGGGACGGTGCGCATCGGTCTCGATCCCGCGACATCACCGCTCGATCCGTTCTGCCGCGCCTTTGATCACCCCAATCTGTTCGTTGTCGATGCGTCGTTCCTGCCGACTTCGGCGGCGGTGAACCCGTCATTGACGATCGCCGCCCAAGCGTTGCGCGTCGCAGATCACGTTGCGAGGACCGATCTTCGAACTCATAAGGACATGAGATGACGGTTTACGATTATATCATCGTCGGCGCCGGCTCCGCCGGCTGCGTTCTTGCCAACCGCCTGAGCGTCGATCCGTCGATCAGGGTGCTCCTGCTCGAGGCAGGCGGCAGCGACAATAATCCGCTGTTCAGCATGCCGGCGGGGTTTGCCAAGATGACCAAAGGCATCGCCTCCTGGGGATACTCGACGGTGCCCCAGCGCCACCTCGGCGGGCGGGTGCTGCGCTATACTCAGGCGAAGGTGCTCGGCGGCGGCTCCAGCATCAACGCGCAGGTCTACACCCGCGGAAATGCCCGCGACTATGATGGCTGGGCGGCGGATGGCGCGACGGGCTGGAGCTACGCGGACGTCCTGCCGTATTTCAAGCGTGCCGAAGACAACCAGCGTTTCGTCGACGCCTACCATGCGCGCGGTGGTCCGCTCGGCGTCTCGGTGCCCGTCAACCCGCTGCCGATCAGCGAAGCTTTTCTGCGAGCCGGGCAGGAATATGGAATGCCCTACAATCCCGATTTCAACGGTACCCGGCAGGAGGGTGTCGGGCACTATCAGGTGACGGTGCGAGATGCGCGGCGGTGCTCGACCGCCGCCGCCTACCTGAAGCCGATCCGTGGCCGACCGAATCTCACCGTTCTCACAGGCGCCTACAGCACGCGGATCGTGGTCGAGAATGGACGTGCAGTAGGAATCGAGTCGGTTCGTGGAGGGCAGGGGGAGATCGTTCGCGCCGAGCGGGAGGTCATCCTTGCGTCCGGCGCGATCGGATCGCCTCGTCTTCTGCTGCTATCGGGGATCGGTCCGGCCGACCATCTGAATGCAGTCGGCGTCAAGCCAATCCACGATTTGCCTGGTGTAGGGGAGGATCTTCAGGACCACCTCGACCTCTATGCTATTGCGGAGTGCAAGGGTGACTTTACCTACGACGGCTATGCGAAGCTGCACCGCACGATCTGGGCGGGACTGGAATATCTCCTGTTCAAGCGCGGACCGGTCGCGTCCACCCTGTTTGAGACCGGAGGCTTCTGGTACGCCGACCCGGCGGCGAGAGCGCTGGAATGGCCCGACGTGCAATTCCACCTCGGGCTCGGCTCGGGAATCGAGGCGGGCGTGGAGAAGCTCCGCAACGCCGGCGTCACGCTCAATTCGGCATTCCTGCGGCCCCGCTCGCGTGGCACCGTGCGGCTCGCAAGCGGCGATCCTACCGCGGTGCCCTTGATTGACCCGAACTACTGGTCTGATGCGCGTGATCGCTCGGCAGCGATCGAGGGGCTGAAGATGGCCCGTGAAATTCTCCGGCAACCCGCGCTCGAGCCATTCGTCATGGTCGAGCGGATGCCCGGTGTTGCCGCCACAAGCGAAGCTGCTCTCGCCGACTATGCGTATCGGACCTGCAAGACCGATCATCACCCTGTAGGCACGTGCCGGATGGGCACCGACCAGCTGGCGGTGGTCGATCCGTCGCTGAGACTTCGTGGGATCGATGGTCTGCGGATTTGCGACGCTTCCGTGATGCCGCGCGTCACGTCATCCAACACGAACGCGCCCACCATCATGATAGCGGAGAAGGCGGCCGATCTGATTCTCGGAAAGACGACGCTCTGCGCGCCACAGTCGGTGAACACGGAACGTAACGTGTTGAATATCCTAGAGAGTAAGAGCTGAGATCGTTGCACTACGACGCGAGACCGAGAAGCTGACGAAGCTGAAGGAGGAGATGGGCAAGCTTGAAACGAAAGCGCCCGACTGCTGGGCAAACAGGAGCTTCTGACCCACCTCAGACATCAAGTGGAGATGGTGTAGTGCTCGGAGGCAGCTCTTAACGTTCGGCTGCGAATATGCGCCACTCTCCCGGGATACCCTTGAGGGATCGGGTGCCACGGTCCTTGAAGCGCAACCCTGAACCGGCCACCAGATCCTTGACGGTGCTCGACACCAGAACCTCGCTTGCGCCGGCAAGTGCCGCAATCCGCGCTCCTATGTGGACAGCGATACCGCTGACGTCATTGCCGATCATTTCGCACTCGCCTGTGTGCAGCCCAGCACGAACCTCTATGCCGAGCGGCCTGATTTCCTCCGCAATGGCCGAGGCGCAGCGAACGCCGCGGGCCGGACCGTCAAAAGTAGCGAGAAAACCGTCTCCAGTTGTTTTCACTTCCTGGCCTCGAAACCGCTGGAGATTGCGCCGGATCGTTGCGTGATGATTGTGGAGAAGATCACGCCAGCGTTGATCCCCAAGTTCAGCGGCCTTCTCTGTTGAGCCCACGATATCGGTGAAGAGAACCGTCGCAAGGACACGGTCGACCGGGACTGACGTCCTTGAACCGGTCAAAAATTCCTCGATAGCATCAGAAATTTCGCCTGCGTTTTCTCCGACGTAGAAAATGTGGTCGCTACCCGAAAGCTCAAAAAGCCGGGCGCCGGGAATGTGGGCCGCCACGTCGCGCCCGCCCTCAACACTGACAGTTTTATCCCCAGTCCGATGGATCACGAGGGTTGGCACCCGAACCGCCGGTAGGATACCGCTGATTTCGATCTGGCTGTTCATGCTCATGAGAGCTTTTACGGCGGCTGGGCTGGCACCGAGCCGCTCGTTGCGCCCCCACCAGCGTTGGAAAGCCGCGTCATTCGCGCGAGAAGGCGCGAACTTCTGTACGCTGCCGCCTGTGCCCCATGCCTGCTCAACGTAACCGAAAAACGCCTCGAGCGCTTCGTTGGTTGGAAACCAGTAGGAAAACCGTGAAAAGCTGCCATAGAGCACCAGCGCGCGGCATCGGTCGGGGTAGGTTGCCGCAAATAAGACGGACAGCGGAGCGCCTTCAGAAATCCCAAGGAGTGCCGCCTGTTCCATGCCGGCGGCATCCATGACCGCTCGGAGATCGTCCATACGTTGGTCCAGGCCGGGAAGCTCCACGCCCCGATCTGACATGCCGGTCCCGCGCTTGTCGAAGGTTACTACTCGGGCATAGGTGCCCAAACGATTTAGAAAGCGAGCGAGATCGGGCTCTTCCCAATAGTTCTCTACATTCGATACAAACCCCGGAACCATAACTAGATTGATCGGACCACTGCCGAACGACTGGTAGGCGATGTGAACATCGCCGCTCTTGGCGTATTGCGTGACCGGCTGCATGGGCGTTCCTACAGGTTCACCGGGCCTTACCCGGCCGAATTCTGAAACCTGACCTGACGATGGAAAAACAGCAAGCCCCACAATGTCGTCTTCTGGCCCATCGCTTCCGCCAGGGGAGTGCAGCGATTTGTCCGGAGTCAAGGGTCCACCAGAAGTGCCCGGCCGTTGGTCAAAACGACGATTTTTCCGCCAGAGCAGTGGTGGACGTCCTTGGTCAGATCATATCGAAAGTCGCTGCGTCAGAAGGTACAGTCATCTCGCTTCGACTTGTCGAACACAGGGATATGTGGCGCGATGGCCTTCTCCTCGACCAGCCAGTTCAGCATCGGAGCAGCGCCATAAGCGACATCTCTGACTACCCGCTGAGCGCCCTTCGAGTGGTTGATGCTTCCCTGCGGCCTAGATGTCTGAGGCGCGTTGCATCTCGGTTTTATCTAGCCGGCGGTCACACCGGCCTCCTGCAGGCCCGCAACATAACGATCCAAAAAACACGGGTCCTTGCAAAAGAAGAGTTGCTGCTTTGCGGTATCGGTGCTGTAGCCCGGCTTGCTCTGAAGCAACCCGGCAGCAGCCTCCCTTGCCTGTGCCGTCTCTCCCAAGAGACCCAAGGACGCCGCCAGCGTAGCGAATGCCTGATAATTCACATTCCTCTGCCGGACTGCTCGGCGGGCGAACTCTGCCGCGATGTCGTACTCTCCCAGGGAGAAATGCGTCAAGGAGCGAACGTGGTGGAAACTCCAGAGATCACTGTCCCGAGGGCTGAGGATCGTTGCTCGATCGAGCAGGACTTCTGCTTCGATCTCACGGCCATGCCAGAGCAAGTTGAAGCCTTGAGCAAAATGCGCTTGCGCGAAGCTCGGGTTGAGCTCCAAGGCCAGATCGATCGCCGCGAGCGCTTCATCGTTCTGATGCGTAAGGCATAGGGCTCGCCCGAGTACGCAATGGCAGAAGCAATCCAGATCGTCGAGCACCACGGAAGCGCGCGCTTGATGAAGGGCCTTCTTCAATCGTGGCAACCGATCGCTGGGATTGTCCAGGAACGCCCGCTGAACGTTTACATAGGCCAACGCACCGTGAGCGCGTGCGAAGTTCTGATCCGCTTCTATTGCACGTTGAAAGTACGTCTCGGCCTCGTCAAAGCCCGGAGTGGTGAACCGCCATAGATTCCACAACCCGCGCTGATAGCAATCCCATGCATCCAGGCTGCTCGGCGCCTTGCGGGTAGCCAACTTCTGCTCAACCCTCGACAATTCGGGCTCGATCGTTGCCGAAATCTGCGTAGCCATTTCTTCCTGAATCTCGAAAATGGATGCCAGCTGGAGGTCGTAGGTTTCGGACCACAACTGCTCGCCATCGCAGGTTCGAACCAGTTCCGTGGCAATCCTGACGGCGTCGCGCGACCTCCGAACGCTGCCCAACACCAGGTATTTGACCGACAATTGCTGCCCCGCCTCGCGAGGATCGATCTGCCTGTTTTTGAATGCCACCGTCGAGTGACGTGAAATGACTGAAAGCCAGCGGTTGCGCGCCAGCAGTCGAATGATGTCTTCCACCAGTCCGTAACTGAAGTAATCGTTCTCAGGATCGCCCGAGATGTTTTCGAATGGCATCACGGCGATCGAGGCTCGCAGAGCGGCGTCCGCTCGGATGGACTCCGAAACGACATCGCCCAGTGCGCCGACTTCAGCAGAAGCTGAGACCTCCGCTGGAACGCTGGACGTCGAAACGGCAACAGGAGCAAGCGGAATCTCCTGATTTGTTATTTCCTGCACATCCCCAACGAAACGAAAGCCGCGCTTATGCAGCGTCTTTATGAAGAGCTGGTCGTTTCCAGTATCGCCCAACGCCCGGCGCGCGCCGTTAATGCGGCTACTGAGTGCTGCCTCCGAAATAACGCGACCATTCCAGATTTCATCTATGAGCTCATCCTTGCTCACAATCCGATCTCGGTTGCGCACCAGGTGAACGATCAAGTCGAACACTTGAGGTTCGATGTGCACGGACTCACCCGCGCGCCGAACCTCCTGCCGGCCGGGGTCAATCTCAAACTGCGAGAAGCGGTATCTCACCGTCACCTTGATTGCGCCTCTTGGTAGGACGGATCGGGAAACTGACGGCCGAAAAAATGAATAGTGGCGAGAGCAACCAGCCGTCCGCCAAAGCTGAAACAGCGTGCAGCTGCGCAGGCCGCTCCCGCAGTCTACAGATTGGCCTTTGGGCGTTCAACCGGCATGAGCGGCCCTTTTCCGCGGGATCGGACGCCCGTGAAGGCCTCCGGGCGCTGACGAGCACCCGCGTCGCTTTCGCGCATGCCCATCAATTCGCCGCGACGTATCAGGCGCAGCCAAGTAGAATATGGGCTTTAGCCCGGCTTTTTGTCCGGCTCACCAGCCGCGGACACCCGGATTACCCGGAATTTGGGCCCTATCCTGAGCCAGAGGTCGCCTTTGAAGCAGCGGCCACCGATCGCAGCCTGGGAGCGAGAGCGGCACACAGTGCTGCCAGATCAGAAAAACAAGGTTCTCTGAAGGTTCTCTCAATCTGGGTTGAAAGGCACCAAGTCTCGGCTGGGCCATACTCCAGTCCATGAGGCGAAGAGATTTCATGGCACTGCTTGCTGGAGCACTTGCGTGGCCCTTAGCTGCTCGGGCGCAAGAGGCTGCGCGCAAGCGCCGCATTCTGTGGCTCTCAACGGCCTCCAGTCCGGATCCGTTCCTGGATGGATTTATCGAAGGACTGCGGGCGCAAGGGTATGTCGAAGGCAAGAACGTGATCGTGCAATCCCGCTATTTCCCGGCGACCCGCAGGGTCTGCGGGCGATCGCATTCGAACTGAAGGCTGGCGACGTGGACCTCATCGTCTCGAGCGGACCTGCTACGCGCGCGATGATCGCCGTCAGGGATATTCCCGTGCTGTTTGCGCAGAGCGGCGATCCGGTGGCACTCGGCATCGTCAAGAGCCTGGCTCAGCCCGGCACCAATTTTACCGGCACCACCTTCCTGTCGCTGGCGCTTGCCGGCAAGCGCGTCGAACTGCTTAAGGATATCTTTCCGAAACTGCGTCGGCTCGCGGTGCTCTCAAACCGCGATCATCCAGGCGAGCCGTCCGAATGGAAGGCGACCCAGCAGGCTGCCTCGGCTTTGGGTATCGACGCGCTCTACATTCCATTTTCGGGTCAAGGGGAATTCGAAGCGGCGCTGAAGTCGGTGGCCGAGACCCCAGCAGATGCGCTGCTGGTCTTTCCAGAGCCCGTCACCATGGTCAACCGGGCGACCATTGCGCGATTCGCCGCGAAGCAGCGGCTGCCTTCGATGTTCGGCTGGAGCGAATACTGTGAGGCCGGAGGACTGCTCAGCTATGGTGCCAATCAGCGAGCGACCTATTTCCTGCTCGCCAAATACGCCGATCGAATTCTGCGCGGCGAGCGGCCAGCCGATTTACCCGTCGTGCAGCCCGAAAAATTCGAACTCGTCGTTAATCTGAAAACGGCAAGGCTGTTCGGCGAGGACCTGGATCTGTCGTCCATCCTCTTCCGTGCAAGCAGAGTGCTGGAATGAGCCTTTCGGAGCACAAGGCACTCCGTTCCCCGCCGCGCCGAGCCTACATGTGGTGGCTGGGGTTCCGCCGATCGCTCGGCTTCAAATATCTTGTGACGTTGTTCACAGCCGTCGTGCTGCCGCTGACCATGGGCGCAGCAGGCGAAGCATGGTTCGGCTACCGCGATCAGAGCCGGCATACCAGCGACGTTCTTCAGCTTCAGTCGCGCTCCGCCGCTGAACGGATCGATGCCTTCGCGGATGAGATCAGCGATCAACTCGGCTGGGCGGTGCAGTTCCCATGGAGTGATGGCAGTGAAGGCACACACAAGATGGATGCCCTTCGTCTGCTGCAACAAGTGCCTGCGATCCTCTCCCTGGTCCTGGTCGACCAGAACGGGATCGAACGCGTCTTCGTGTCCAGGACACGGCTGAACGTGGTCGGTCGTGGTAGCGATATGTCGAACGATGCCGCCGTCCTCGGAGCGCATGCAAACAGGGTCTGGTACGGTCCCGTTCGGTACGAGCAGGACTCCGAGCCATATATGCGGATTGCAGTGGCGCGAGAACTCGCCACAACCGGGGTCGCTGTGGCAGACATCAATCTGAAGCTGATCTGGGAAGTCATTGCCGCCATTCGGATCGGGAAGACAGGCTATGCTATTGTCGTTGATGATGCAGGCCGGCTGATTGCTCATCCCGAGATCAGCCTGGTTCTGCGCGGCACAGCAGGTTCGGAGGATTATCAGCGGCTGAAGCAGACACTCAGTGGGAGTGGCGCTGCCACGGTGAGAACTGTTGTCGCTGGCAAAGCCAGCATTGCCGCGGCAACCTCGGTTTCCAAGCTGGGCTGGACTGTCATCGCTCTGCAGCCCACCGGAGAGGCCTATGCAGCCCTCCGCGCGGGGCTGTGGCGCTCACTCGTTCTAATAAGCATCGGCACACTTATTGCCGTCGCGTTGTCCTATGTGCTCGCGATGCGCATGGCGAGCCCCATTCGCGAGTTGGAGGACGGAGCAAGGCGAATCGGGAGAGGACAGTTTGATCATCGCATCACTCTTTCCAGCGGTGATGAACTGGAGAAACTCGCCGCGCGCTTCAACGAAATGGCCGGTGAACTCGCGGCCTCGAAGCAGAAATCCGAGCGCATCAACCTCCTGAAGCGCTTCCTCGCACCCCAGGTCGCCGAACTCATCGAAACGCCCCAAGGACTGCGCGAAGGGAAGCAGCGTGAGGTGGTCGTGGTTTTCGCCGATTTGCGCGGCTTCACGGCGTTTTCGTCGCGCGCCGACCCCGAGGCCATTATCGCCGCGTTGCGGGAATATTATGAAGCCGTGGGCGTCGTGATCACCGCGCATGAGGCAACGCTCATCCAGTTTGCTGGCGACGGTGTCATGATCCTGCTGAACGCGCCGCTTGCCTGCACGGATCCTGCTCGCAAGGCGGTGCAGCTTGCCGTGGACTTGCAGGCTGCGGTCCAGCTTCTTGCAAGAGGTTGGTCCGCGAAGGGGTACGCCATGGGGTTCGGCGTGGGTATCGCGATGGGACCGGCCACTGTTGGAACGATCGGCTACGAAGGCCGGCTCGACTACACCGCGGTCGGGAGCACCGTCAACCTTGCCTCACGGCTTTGCGATCTGGCCCGCGACGAACAAATCCTTGTGGATTTCATCGTGGCAGAGCGCGTCGCTGGCAGCATATCGATGGATTTCCTGGGTGAGCGGGCCATCAAGGGATTCAACGGCTCTACCAGGATCTTCGCCGTGACGGCTGGCTTGCAGGGCCCCGGCAGCATTGGAGCATCCGGAAGAGGGGCCGCGGAGAGTGCCTTGCTACCGCTTTAACTTGCAATGGGAAAAACAGGACCTGCGAGACGACGCCTCGCGGGTGTTGCTGTCGATCAAGGCCTGGAGCGCTAACGAGACGTCGCTCGCGGGCCCTGGACCTTTAGTCCGGGCTTCGATCTATTTGATCGCATCGTCATGGGTAGCAATCCAGTCGAGCTTCCCGTCCAACGCCCCATTGAGTTTCGAAAATGGCGGTGAGCATCAAGACGCTGAGTGATAACTTGAGACTGCCTGCAACCCTGCTCGACTGATCGAGTCGTGTTGCTCACTTCTGCGATTGGCCCATCGGTGGCCGGCGGGATGCTCGTCTAGCGTCGGCTGTCGGGTGTAGACCGGAAGCCGACCGCGGCGGTCTGCACCGCCGATTGTGCCCCTTTCGCAAGTCGCAGCGTTGTCAACGATATTGGCGAGCCGTCGATAGCCAATATCCAGTAGTAACGATGGCGCCCGCGCGTCCTATGGTGACGTCAGCAGGGAGCGTCGAAACCGAAGCCTATTTATTCCTGCATACCACGGCACCGACTGAAGCAGCTGAGGCTCGCAGCAGAGCGTTGCCGCTTAAGTTAGCGGAAATCTGGCGCGCAAGTCTCATAGCGCGCGAGCCGCTAGGCTCAACGGGTGCACTGGATATAATCTGAAAGCTGGCATCGGGACCCATGCGCCTGCGATCCAGGGCGCCGACATGTTCGCCGATTTTACGCCAATGGGCCCGGAAGATTCGGGAGGAGTGATGCCGCAGGCGAAGGTCCGAAATCGACGATACAACCTCAGCTGAGGAGCTTGTCCAACGTGATCGGAAAGCGCCGCACGCGTCTGCCGGTTGCATGATAAACCGCGTTTGCAATTGCCGCGGGGACGCCGACGATCCCGATCTCGCCCAAGCCCTTGACGCCGAGCTTGTTAATGTGCTCGTCCTGCTCGTCCACGAAGATCACGTCGATGTCGTGGATGTCGGCATTCACCGGGATATGATACTCGGCGATGTTGGCGTTCATGATCCGCCCGAAGCGGTGATCCATCACCGCTTCTTCGTGCAGGGCCATTCCTATACCCCAGACCACGCTGCCCATCACCTGGCTGCGGCCGGTCTTCGTGTTAAGGATACGACCGGCGGCGACGGCGTTCACCACCCGCGTGACGCGGATGACGCCGAGCTCCTCGTCGATCTTCACCTCTGCGAAAACCGCGGAATGGGTGTTTCGCGCGTGTGACTTGTCCTCGGCGAAATGGTTGAGCTTTTCCATCTCGATCCGCTCCAGTGAGCCGGATCGCATCGCGTCGGCGATGGAGACCGACCGGCTCTTGTCACTTCCCAGAGCGATCATGCCCTCGCTGAGGATCACATCGGCAGGGTCCGTGCCTGCGAGCGGGGAGCCGGCCATCGCGACGGCAAGACGTGCGAGCTCCTGGCGAATGTCCTCGGCCGCTGCCAGAACCGCATGGGCGCTCGATGCGGCCATCCAGGATCCGCCCTCAACGGGAGCTTGCGGCAGGCTCGAGTCGGCGAGCTTCACCGTGATGTTGTCCATCGGAAGCCCTAGCGCATCTGCCGCCACTTGCGCCACGATGGTGTACGTGCCGGTGCCGATGTCGGAGGCCGCGGAGGACACTTCCGCATGACCGTTTGCAGTCAGCACGATGCGGGCGGCGACCGGCATCTGCAGGGCTTCCCAGATCCCCGTTGCCATGCCCCAGCCGACTAGTTCCTTGCCATCGCGCATTGACCGTGGCGCAGGATTGCGATTGCTCCAGCCAAAGGCCGCGGCAGCCTGGCGGTAGCATGCGCGCAACTGCTTGCTGGTGTAGGGCAGGTCCTCGCTCTGGTCGCGATCGGAGTAGCACTTCAGGCGCAGTTCGACCGGGTCCAGCTTGAGGGCGTTAGCGAGCTCGTCCATGGCGCATTCTAACGCCCATACGCCGGAGGCCGCGCCGGGTGCGCGCATGTCACAGGGCGTGGCGACGTCGAGACGGACGAGCTGGTGGGAATAGCGGCTGTTCGCACTCTTGTAGAGCTGCTCCGCCCAGCCGGTGTCATTGCGCGAAAACTCCTCGTAGCGCGAGGTAACAGCAATGGCCTCGTGCACGACCGCATCGAGCGTGCCGTCGGGCTTTGCCCCCAATCCGACATGCTCAATCGTCTCCGGCCGGTAGCCGAGCCCATACATTTGGTGCCGGGTTAGCACGATGCGAACGGACCGCTTCAGCTCAAGTGCGGCGAGAGTGGCCAGCACCACCTGGTATTGCGGACGGAGGCCGGAGCCGAAGGCCCCGCCGACATAGGGGGAGATCACTCGGATCTCGTCGGGCTTCTTGCCGAAGACGCTGCAGAGGAATTTCTGGACGTTCTGAACGCCTTGGGTTTTGTCGTAGACGGTAAGTCTGTCAATCTCCCATACGGCCGTCGTCGCATAGAGCTCCATCGGGTTGTGATGCTCAGTCGGGACCAGATAATCCGCCTCGTGGCGAATCGCCGCGCCGGCAAGCGCTGCCGCGGCATCGCCCCGAGGCTCGTGGGGCTTCTGTACCTCGGTCGCGCTGCCACGTTCGGCTTCGAGATCGGTCGCAAACGGCTCTTCCTGATAGGCGACATCCAGCAGCGTTGCGGCGAATTTGGCGGTTTCCCAGTCCTCGGCTACGACCAGCGCGATCGGCTGGTCGTTGAACTTGATGCTGTCGTCATAGAGCGGCCGGAACGGCGAGCCTTTTTCCGGCGCCACCTCGTCTTTCCAGGCCTCGTCCTTGTCGGCCAGCGGGTGCCGGTGCGCATGCGTGAGCACGTCGACGACGCCCTTCACCTTCAGCGCCCCGCTGGCATCGAGGCGCGTAATGCGCCCGCGTGGGATAGTGGCCGTCACGACAAAGCCGTGTAATAGCCCGTCGGCTGCGAATTCGCCGGCATATTTGGCGGCGCCTGTGACCTTCGCCCGGCCGTCAACCCGGGATGTTGCCGTTCCGACGTAGCCGTTCATCGATAACCTCACGCGATCTTCTTGTGCGCCTGCGATTGCGGGCTGGCGTTTGCAGCCTGCGTGAGCGTGCGCATGACGGCGCGGCGCGCCAGTTCGACCTTGAAGCCGTTATGGGCGTAAGTCCTGGCTCCTTGCAGCAGGAGATCGGCGGCGCGGGCAAAATGATCCGTCGTTGCCGGTTGTCCCTGCAACGCGGCTTCGGCCTCGACGCTGCACCAGGGCTTGTGGGCCACGCCGCCCAGAGCCAGCCGTGCCTTGCGGATGGCGTGGCCATCGAATTCAAGTGCGGCGGCCACGGAGACGATCGCGAAAGCGTAGGAGGCCCGGTCGCGGATCTTGAGATAGCTGTAATTGCCGGCAAAGCCGCGCGGCGGCAGCTCGATCGCGGTGATGATCTCGCTGCGCTCAAGGTTAGTGTCGACGTGGGGCGTATCGCCGGGGAGTCGATGGAACTCGCGCATGCCCATCGTGCGCTCGCCGGATGGGCCCGCAATGTGGACGATCGCATCCAATGCGGCGAGCGCCACGCTCATGTCGGACGGATTGGTCGCAATGCAGAAGGCGCTGGTGCCGAGGATCGCGTGATTGCGATTGAGGCCGTCGACCGCCGAGCAGCCGCTCCCCGGAGTTCGCTTGTTGCAGGGTGTCGCGGTGTCGTAGAAATAGGCGCAGCGGGTTCGCTGCATCAGATTGCCGCCGACAGAGGCCATGTTGCGCAATTGTGCCGAAGCGCCTGCCAGGATCGCGCTGGCGAGCAGCGGATAGCGCTCCTCGATCAGCGGGTGATAGGCAAGATCGGAGTTCGGGACCAGCGCGCCGATGCGCAGGCCTCCGTCACCTGTTTCCTCGATCTGGCGGAGCGGCAGACGGGAGATGTCGATAAGCCGGGTGGGCTTTTCGACGCTCTCCTTCATAAGATCGATCAGGTTGGTGCCGCCTGCGATGAGTTTTGCGCCGGAATGGGCGGCGAGCAGGCCGATGGCTTCAGTGACGTCGCTCGCGCACGAATACTGGAAGTTGATCATTGCCAGCTCATAGTCTGCTGGATGGCGGCGACGATGTTGGGGTAGGCGCCACACCGGCAGAGATTGCCGCTCATCAACTCTCGGATTTCGTAGGCATCCTTGGCCCGGCCTTCGGACAGGAGACCGGCGGCTGAACAAAGTTGTCCCGGCGTGCAATAGCCGCACTGGAAAGCGTCGTGGTCGATGAAAGCCTGTTGCAGTGGATGCAGGGCGCCGTCCTGAGCCAGTCCTTCTACCGTGGTGATCTCGGCGCCATCTTTCATGACGGCGAGTGTCAGACAGGAGTTGATGCGCCGGCCTTCGACTAGCACGGTGCACGCGCCGCATTGTCCATGATCGCAACCCTTCTTGGTCCCGGTCAGCCCGAGGTGGTCGCGCAAGGCATCAAGCAGCGTGGTCCAAGGCACGAGATCAAGGGTGCGCTTGGTGCCGTTGACGATGAAACTGAGCCGAATGCGATCGGGAATCTGATTCGTGGAATCCGTCATGTCGGTTTCCCTTGTGCGTGCGGCCAACGAAGCACGCTCCGCGCGCCGGACGATAGCGCCCAACGGGCCACCGTAGGCTTGGTTCCATCGGCGCGCGCCGGACTCGCAACAGTTCAAAGGAAATCTCCGGAACAGCAGCCCGGGGGCTGACCTTACTCGGTTTTCATCAACCGTGACCCGGCCATGGAGCCGTTTCTCGCGATCGCTCTTCCTTTGTTCCAACGAATGACCGAGCCCGAACCATCGGCTTTCCCGCTCTCACGGCGTGTCGCCCAGCCTGAGCGCAGTCGAAGACGAACTGCGTGCGCCACACCGGATAGCCAAATGCCCGCGTCGCCATGGGCAAGCGGCCCAGTCGCCCTCTCTTACCATGGAGATCGGAACTCAAACGACAGCCCGCAAGATTGACGTTTGCCAAGGCGCCGTTCGTGTGGGGCACCCATCTTCGTGACCAAGAGTCGCGCCACTGTTTTAAGCGATCATCTGAGGAGCGAGCCATGGCCGCAACCAACCGCGCAGTAACTTTTCTGGGGCCTTACAAACTAGAGGTCCAGGACAGAGGATATCCGAAGCTTGCGGACCCCAAAGGGAAGAAGATTGAACACGCTGTTATTTTAAAGCTGATCACAACGAATATCTGCGGCAGCGACTTGCACATCTATCATGGCCGCTTCGCTGCACCCTCAGGAATGCAACTAGGTCATGAGAATACGGGCGAAGTCGTCGAGGTGGGCTCGCATGTTGAGCGCATCAAAGTTGGTGATATCGTCTCTGTGCCTTTCAACGTTGCCTGTGGCACGTGCCGGAACTGCAAGGAACGTCATACTGATGTCTGTCTCAACGCCAATGAAGAGCTCGGATTTTGCGGAGCGTACGGCTTCAATCTGGGCGGATGGCAGGGCGGTCAAGCCGAATACATGATGGTGCCCTGGGCGGACTTCCAGCTCTTGAAATTTCCCGACAAGGAGCAGGCGATCGAGAAGATCAGGGATCTCACTCTGCTATCGGACATCCTGCCAACCGGATATCACGGTTGTGTCGAGGCGCGCGTCGGCACCGGTTCAACCGTCTACATTGCCGGCGCCGGCCCGGTCGGACGTTGCGCAGCAGCCAGCGCGCACCTGCTCGGAGCCTCCTGCATTATCGTAGGCGACCACAACAAGGCGCGGCGCGATCTCGTCAAGAACGCCGGGTACGAGGTCGTTGATCCCTCGAGCTCCACGCCCATTCCGGATCAAATCGAGAAGATCCTCGGCAACGGCTCGCGTTGGGTCGACGCCGCTGTAGATTGTGTCGGACTGGAATGTCACGGTTATGGACCGGACGGCAGCGGGAAGAACGAGGAGGAGGCTGTCCTCAACACCTTGATGGAGGTGATCAAGCCCGCGGGCGCCATGGGCATTCCAGGCGTCTATACCAATCTCGATCCAGGCGCACCGAACGAACTCAACAAGAAGGGATTCATGGCCTTGGGTTTTCCCGCGGCTTGGGTCAAATCGCCATCCTTCACCGCAGGTCAGTGCCCGGTCATGCATTACAATCGCGAGCTGATGATGGCCATTCTTTGGGACCGGCTGCCCTATCTCACAGGACTTCTGAACACCGAGGTCATACCGCTCGAAAGAGCGGTGGAAGCTTATCAGAGCTTCCATGACGGATCGGCCAAGAAATACGTGATCGATCCACACAATACGACCAAGCTCGCGTCGTCGAGCGGGACCCGTTAACGCGAACATGCGCGAGCTTCCGCTTGACCTGCGCTTAAACGAGGGAGGCCAACCATGGCCGGATCAATTCAAGACTACAAGATTGCCATTCTTGCCACCGATGGGTTCGAGTACGTCGAACTGGTCAGGCCGCGGAAGGCGCTTGACGACGCTGGCGCCAAGACTAGCCTCGTTTCTCCGAAGACTGATCGCGTTCGCGGCTGGAACTTCACCGATTGGGGCGATGAGCTGTCCGTCGACGTGCACCTCGACCAAGCAAGTTCGGCGGATTTCGGCGCATTGCTACTGCCCGGCGGCGTCATCAATCCTGATTCCTTGCGGATGCAGCCCAAGGCGGTCGCTTTTGTGAAAAGCTTCTTCGATGCAGGCAAACCTGTGGCGTCGATCTGTCACGGTCCATGGACCATCATCAATGCAGGTGCAGCGCGCGGCCGGCGCATGACATCCTGGCCATCTCTCGAGATCGACCTTCGAAACGCCGGGGCGCAGTGGGTGGATGAGGAAGCGGTAACCGATCAAGGCCTAGTGACCAGCCGAAAGCCTGACGACATCCCGGCTTTCAATCGGGCAATGATCGATCTTTTCAGTCGGGCGCGGCAGCCTGCCGCGGCTGATTGAAGCGAAGGCCCAATCTCGCAACACTTCGAGCAGGTCGCCGCACCCACGGCACATTTTATTCAGTTGGTGGTATCACGCGCCGGGCTCGCGTTTTACCTCATAATTCCAGGCGCGTGTCTGCTTTGGCATCGCGGCCGTCGGCGTCGTGATCTTCGTGGCGGGCCTGTTTACGAGTGTCTTTGCGAAATAAGGCCGCGTTAGCCGGTGGCCTTCTCCCATTGAGGGGGAGCAACTTGTCTGACGAGAAAGAAGCAGAATTGCCTAAGCACGCGGTCGAGTATGGACCGCGATGTCCAACGTGCGCGGCCCTTACCCGGCTCACTGCGAATATGCTGGACCCAGTCACAGGGCGCACCGTCCATCTTTATCACTGCCGTCAATGCGGGGAGCGAATTTGAGACGATTGGGAACCGGAGGCAGGCTCTTCCCCAATATGCCGCGATATTTTTTCCCATCGACAACGTAGCGCCGACCGTTGACTGCGAAGGTGAAGAACTTCCAGATGATGAATCAGCTCGGCGAGAGGCTACCAGCTACGCTGGGGCGCCATTGAATGATATTGACGGAAAATTTCGTCCCGGCGAAGACTGGTCGCTTGAGGTGACCGACGCGGCGCGCAACCCGGTCTTCTTCATCAACATATCATCGAGGAAGTTACGGCGATAAGCCTCAGTGGCATCCTCGGAAGGACCGCTTATGGCGCCGAAGGCGAAGGTCGGCCCCGCTGTTTCCGCACGTCAGCAGTCGGGGCTAAACCGGCCATCCTAGATGAGCTGCCAAATCGACGCGAATGACCCTGGCTGCGTGAAAACGCAAAAGTGCGAAACACGACTAGAATTGGATTCTACAGTTCGTCGTCAAAGTTGAAGGCACTTTCGACCTTGCGCGCGACATCGGTCTTGGACAAACAACTGCTTCTATCGCGCTCAAGCGTCTTAGCTTTTTCACGCAGCCAAGACCCAAAGGAGCCATAGCTGCATTGCAGGCGCGCGGCGCTTCCCAAGCTAGTGCAAGATGAAGGCGGTCAGTAGCTCGGCTTTTCCCTTCAGGTTTAGGGTGGTGCGGTCCGCCTGCGGCTTCTCCCCGGAAAGCGCGTCGTAAACCTTCTCCGAAACTAAGATCTGGTTGGCGCCGGCCGCACTCTGTAGGCGTGCAGCCGTGTTCACCACGTCCCCGATAGCAGTAAAATTCTTCGACTTTCCCGTGGCCAGCGAACCGACTTGCGCCTTGCCCATGTGCATTCCGGCACCAACTGGCAACGACTCCGCGCCCTGCCGCGCAGCGTCGATCAGCCGTCTCGTCGCTGCAAGCATGATGTCCGCGGTTCTTGCGCCGAGCGAGGGCATATCCACGCAGTAGATGGCCATCACCTGGTCCCCGATGAAGTCAACGAAGGCGTCATCGGATGTCAGCACGCGATGAGCGCTCGCATAGAAGCGGCTCACCAGGGGGGTCGCGTCGCGCGAGCCGTGGGTCTCGGACCACGAGGTGAACCCACGCAGGTCCGCGAAAAGCACTCCAACTTCCAGCTCGTGAGTTGTTATCGGCATGGCCTCGAAGCAGCTCCGGCAGTAGTTTGGGTTCGCCGCCGACGGTCTGATGCCGAACACTTTGCCGACGCCACCGAACGGCACCATGCAGAACCTGCATCGCGGGTCCGACGGCAGTAGCCTCAGCATTCGCCGGGATCTGCCCACGAATCCAATCTTGCACAGCGTCAAATATCAGCGGGCTGTCTTGCGTCGAGAGCCGTCGGACGACCCAGGCATCGTAGTTGCAAATCAGCGAGATCAGTCCCAGGAGGAGCAGGGGGAGCAGGAGAAGGCCGGCCCAGACGGAGACGTACACTGCCACTAGTATCGCAAGCAGCACTACAATGACTTCGAGGCAGACCACCCCGATCTCGAAGTATCTCGCCTTCGCCATAGGCGCCACCGAAGTGAGTGAGCCGACCGACAGATGCCGTCAGCCTCATCTTATATCAACCCCAGGTCTACTTGAATCGAAATTGGCGGTGGGATCGGGGGTGCCCCTGCGACTTATAGGTACAGCAGTAGTCTGGATCCGATTCCGCGTGTAGGCATAGAGACCGGTCACGGCCCGTGGCTGACCTCAGCCAAAAGGGCGGCGATGTCCGCTTCCGAGAGATGACCCGACCAAGGGCATGCTGGCCGCCGCGGGCAGCTTTTGACCCTGGCTGCGTGAAAACGCAAAAGTGCGAAACACGACTAGAATTGGATTCTACAGTTCGTCGTCAAAGTTGAAGGCACTTTCGACCTTGCGCGCG
Source organism: Bradyrhizobium sp. CCBAU 51745 (assembly GCF_028128715.1). NCBI lineage: Bacteria > Pseudomonadati > Pseudomonadota > Alphaproteobacteria > Hyphomicrobiales > Nitrobacteraceae > Bradyrhizobium > Bradyrhizobium sp. CCBAU 51745. The sequence goes on from NZ_LBJP01000005.1 coordinate 60,605, forward strand.
ACATCGGTCTTTGACAAACAACTTCTTCTATCGCGCTCAAGCGTCTTAGCGTTTTCACGCAGCCAAGACCCAAAGCGGTCCACGGCCTATCTCTCTCTCAGCCCAACAAGTCTTCGGTCTGCGCGTTCAAAAAGCATGACCATCGATCAGGAAAATCTGGCAATCAGCGCCGTCTGTCGCGAGCTGGCAAAAATATTCTCGGATGGGATCAGTCCCCGAACCTTGCCAGAATTGAAGGCAGAGCTGATGGCCCAACTTCGCGAACTTGCCCGACGCTCACCCCACCGTGAGCGTCCTTAAGCATGGTTAGTATTTGATTAAACGCTTGTTGCTAGGCTCGGGTTTATGGACAGCTTGAGCAGCCCGCAACCGCAACTTCCCGACTGGCCCGATCGGGAGTTGGACCGGCTTGTTCGGTTACTGAAAGCAAGGCAACTGCGGCAGAAGCAGCCAGGCTCTTGGACCGGCGAGTCGGGTCGGTTGGTCGCCAAGCTCGGCAATTGGGGATACTGCTGTACAAGAAGTGAGCCGCATTAGACGGCATTATTTGGCACTTTTACCCGGAACTTCAAACTTCCTTTCGGATTGGCTTCAAGTCGCCGGTGTGGCGTCACTTCGGAGGGAAATGCGAGATGAACCGACTATCGCTCGGTGGGTTTGCTGCCTGCGCTCTACTTCTGTCTTCGATCCTGACAGCGTCAGCGATGCCCATGGCTTCGCCGAGTGCGCTGCTCTCGGACAGCGCGGTCATTGAAGTTAAGGGCGGCCATGGTCATGGCGGCGGACACGGCTGGGGCCATCATGGCGGCCGGGGTCATCACTACGGATGGGGCAGAGGGCGCGGTCATCACTATGGCTGGGCGCATCATCGCTGGTAAATACCCCCCGATCACCTGATCCGGAGGCGCAAGCTAATTGGCGGGAGGACCTATGAGGCCGCGTACAGTTAGAACCACATGCCAAGAGAGATCGCGATAACCTTGCTGTCTATAGCCGCCGCCTGCGTCGTGGCGTTTAGTATGGCCGCAATCGTAGCTTCTCACTAATTTCTCTCCCGAACAAAGAGGCCGCCTCGGTTGGCGGCCTCTTTCATTTCAGCCCGGAATTGTCCAATTCTCGTCGCTGTTGCCGTACGGGCGCGGCCCAATGCTATGAAACAATCGTCGGCGTGCCAGCTCGGCGAAAAACTACCTTGGCCTGACCCGGAAGACCACTGCCGCCAATCGCCGAATACTCTTTGCGAATGGCTTCAGACCCGCCGTGATGAATGCGAAGAACATCATCAGCCATGTCGCGAGCGCGGCGCACCATAGGATTGCTTCCAGTATCTCCGGCATGATGCCCTCCCGCCAAAAATTGCTTTCATGAAACGTCGGTACGAATCGCGCAGGCAGCGCAACCTGCAACCCGACTTGGCTAGGGCATGTTGATTGGTGGCATAGACGCGGTCGGGCGCGGTACGAAATTCGTTTGATGCTGGCCTCGTGCGGCCAACATAAGCGAGAAAGCTACAAAGAGAATGAGAAGCCCCCGCGTCGAGCGACTCATATCAAGGCATGGCCACCATCATGGCAAGGGCAGCCCCGCCATTTCCCGGACCGCCCGACGCAAAGTAGAGCGCTACGAGCGCGATCACTCCCAGAATGCCATAACCAGCAGTGGTCCATCCGTCGTGGTCTCGTGTCGCCTGCGCTGACGACGCGGTGTGAGTATATTCGGTGGTTGCCATGACCTAACTCCTTCGAGTTTGGCGCTCCATAAAGCGCGCCGAGATGGCGGCGAGTGGCTCCTTGTGAACTGCGGCAGATGTTAGTGGTTAGATCGAATGTCGGTGCGCAAGGTGGCATGCTGTTCTATGCCGCTTGACGTGGTCATGCGCTGGTGGACACCAATCGCCGTCCCGCCAGCCAAGAACAAGCAGGCATAGAAGCCCAGGACGGCTTTAGTCCAACGCTTGTGGGTCATCCTGTCTTCGTGAGTGCTTGCAGCAGGTTCGTTTAGCGAAAGACCATTGGTAATGTGGGCGGAATCCTCACTAAAATAATCCATGGAAAAGCTCCTTGGAATCAGTTGGATCAGTCATCAATTCCGAAAGTTTCCATCAAGAGTGAATTGGTCCTGCTTCCTGACAATCGGAAAGGCGTTTCGACGCGCAGGATTTTCTGCTTCACGCTGTGAAGATTACTCAGAGGCACACAACGCCTGTCCAGCGCTTCTCTGCGAGCCAGACCTCGTCAGACCAACGGAGAGTTGACTGAGATCCAGTGAGGCCTCAGCAATTTTCAGTGTTTTCGCACGTGGCGTCAGAACCGCGATCTGATGGGGAGAGGCCGGCATACCGTCCAACATTAGCGTCGACCTAACCGTGTTCTCCTCCACTTGGGCCGAGCCCAGCACGGCTACTTGATGCTGGGAGATCGGAAAGCCCGCAAGTTCGAAAGTTGGAAGGCGTAATGCGCAAGCGTCGGCGCGATTGGTTGCACCGAAGGCGGCAATGGCGGTTACCATTAGAAACAGATTTTTCATGGGACTCACCCTTTTGAATTAGAGGTATTCCCAATGCAAATTCCATACTCAGCCTAGCCCCGGCCCCGGATGCCCTGTGTGACGCTGTTCACTATGGGTCGGGAAAATCCTGCAAAGGTTCATCGGATCGTGCACTCGAATAAGGGTCAACATGACTGCATTTTTCGCGAAAAGTCGTATAGCCCTTTGTCCGGAATTGGCCCGAATGCGAAGTTTGGGCGGCGTCTTCAATTGTCAGCTTATCGGAGTAGACCGGAAGCAACCGGCCGACCTTCCAAACGGTGCTCATGACCCCGAGCGGACATGGTTCCAACGCCGAATGGTTGGATTCTTTCTGAAACAGGATCGAAATGCAAACCTTGCCGTCGGCTAGTAGAGGAGTTCATCATTTCGGTCGATGCGTGCCTGGATGGTCTCAACCGCATCAATGGAATTGGCGTGATCCTTGATTGCTTGTGCGTAGGTTGGCAGGCCATCGACAGGGCCCCAGCGCTCGGGCTCCCAAAGACCCGACCGGATCACGGACTTGCCACAGTGGAAGAAGGCTTCGCGAACCCGCACGACGATTGCAAATTCCGGAGCCTTTTCGTTAACTGCCAACTCATCAAGCAGGTCAGGGTCTCGCACGATCAATGCCGTGCCGTTGACACGAACGACTTCGCGTCGCCGCGGCACCATAAAGATGATTCCGACGCTCGGGTTCTCGATGACATTGAGGAGCGTATCGGCCCGGTGATTTCCGGGGCGATCGGGTATCGCCAGCGTACGCGGGTCGACAACCTTCACAAAACCCGGCAAGTCGCCCTTGGGCGATACATCCATTGCACCCGCCCCGTTAATACTGGAAATGACAATGAACGGTGTTCGCGCAATCCATGACCTGCAATGGCCGTCGATATGGTCAATGACTTTTCTTGCCTGGTTGCCTAGCGGCGCTCCAAGAATGGCGCGCACTTCGGCGGCGTTCGTAATCTGTATCTTAGGTTGATACATTGCGGCCTCCGAGAATCGAGCATGATCCGGTCGGAAACAATGCCTGTCCTTTTGCAGTAGCACTAGACATTAGCCTAACCTCTTCTCAGCGCGAAGCGTAATCCTATCGGCGAAACCCTGCAAAATGCTGCGCTCCGGTCAGCCGCTCTCATCGCTTCCGTCAGGGCGTCGCGAGGAGATGTCCGGTGCCGTGGGAAAACCGGAAGCGCCCGAGCGTTGGTCGAAACGGCACTTTTGACCCTTAGGGTCCTTGCCGGGGTTGGACCTGAATCAAAATTGAACTAAGTTAATGGCCCCTTGGGGGACACCGGATGAAACGCCGCCATTTCATCACGCTTGTAGGAGGAGCGGCATTGATTTGGCCGGCGCTGTCGCATGAACAGCAATCGCCAAGGGTTTGGAAGATCGGGTATCTGGGATTTGGTGAAGCATCGAGCTGGGCGAGCGAAGTGGAGGCTTTCCGCGCCGGTCTTCGCGATCTAGGATACATCGAAGGCACGAATCTCAGCATTGATTTCCAATGGGCCGAGCGAGTCGATCAAACCTTTGATCTCGCAAGGCAACTCGTCGACAGGAAGGTCGACGTCATTTTCGCGCCTGCATCCACTCAGGTAGGGCCCGCCCGGCGCGCAACTGCCACTATTCCCATCGTTTTCGCTCAGCACGCAGACCCGGTCGGGCTTGGAGACGTGACAAGCCTCTCGCGTCCCGGCGGCAATATAACGGGCATGTCCATGCTTCTCACAGAAGTGTCCGTGAAAGAACTGGAGATCTTGAAGGAGATAATTCATGGTGCCATGCGCGTCGGCTTGCTCTGGAATCCGACCACACCTTCGCATCCGACCGCTGTGAAGGCGGTCGATCGCGCAGCACGAACGCTGGGAGTGGAGCTCGTCCCTGCTTCGGCCAACACCGTCTCGGAAGTTCAGGACGGATTTCAAGCCATGGCGCACAATCAATGCAACGGGGTCCTAGTCTTGTCGTCGCCTCTATACACGGTGCAAGCAGATCTCGTGGCCGAACTTCACATGAACCATCGGTTGCCTGCCATATTCGCAGATAGGGCCAACGTGAAGGCGGGCGGCCTGGTCAGCTACGGGGCGGATCTAGACGATCTCTATAGGCGCGCCGCCTTCTACATCGACAAAATCTTTAAGGGGGCCAAGCCTGCGGAATTGCCGGTGGAGCAAGCTTCCAAATATTTCATGGTTCTCAACCTAAAGACAGCGAAGGCTCTGGGCGTCAATGTTTCCCCTGCCTTGTTGGCCCGCGCAGATGAAGTGATCGAATGAGTCGCAGAGCTGACTTGCACGAGTCTGCTTATGGTCCCATGGCTCCCGCAACCGTGCCAAACCATCGTGATTGAACCAACTTGGAAGTCGGCAGCCACCAAAATATATTTCGCTCGATGGCTGCCGCACCTGTTGAGTTCAAGCGGATAAACCGACCGTTCTATCTTGGAGGCGGACATGCGACGACGGGAGTTTCTTGCTCTTGTAAGCTGCGTGGCAGCAGCTTCCCCCCTTGCTGCGCGTGCTCAGACCGCGAAGGTTTATCGCCTTGGGACTCTCACTGCGGGCCTCCCAATCTCTCCTGCGGCGGACCGTGGTAAGGTCTTCTTCAACGAACTGGCGAAACGTGGCTACGTGGTTGGGCGCAATTTGGTCCACGAGGCGCGTGGCGCGTCGGGCAAGCTTGAGCTGGTGCCGAAGCTAATGCAGGAGCTGAAGGTCGCAGGAGTGGACGTTGTTGTCACTATCAGCTATCCGGCAGCATCCGCGGCCAAATTATCGGGCGTTCCGACAGTGCTCGCGTCCGGCTCTGGCGATCCGGTCAAGACCGGGTTGGTCGAAAGTCTCGCGCATCCGGGCGGAAATGTGACCGGAATCGCGGATGATGCATCGATGCTTTCCACCAAACGCCTTTCTTTGCTGAGGGCCTTGTTGCCCGGACTTCACCACGTCGCGATGATTTGGAATAAGGATGATCTCGGCATGTCGATGCGTTACGAGACATCAGCAAAGGCTGCGCAAGGGGCTGGAATCACGGTTCAGCCGCTTGGCGTTCGGGAACCTGATGACTTCAATGAAGCTTTCGAGGCGATGACGCGCGATCCGCCCGATGCCATTTTGATGGTCTCGGACTCACTGACCATACTCAACCGCAAGCGAGTGATCGACTATGCTGCCACACACCGGCTGCCGGCGATCTACGAAGCAGACTCGATCGTGCGTGACGGCGGCTTGATGTCCTATGGAGCCGATTCAAGTGAATCCTTCGAACGCGCTGCAGCGATGGTCGATCGCATTTTCAAGGGTACGACGCCAGCCGACCTCCCAGTAGAACAGCCCACACGTTACCAGTTCGTCATCAACCTAAAGACTGCAAAGTCGATAGGGCTCGAAATTCCATCGACACTGGCGGCGCTCGCGGACGAAGTAATTGAATAGGTCAGCGACTTCGGTTCTTGGCCCGGAGCGGTCTGTGAGGGCAGCGCAGAGCGCGTCTGCTCTGCCCCGAAATCAGACGTCAACTTGTTCTGCTATCGCGAGGGCGTCGTCGACCTCGATGCCGAGATACCGAACGGTGCTCTCGATCTTAGTATGCCCCAGAAGAAGCTGTACGGCTCGCAGGTTGCCGGTTCGGCGATAGATCACGGTCGCCTTGGTCCGGCGAAGGGAATGCGTCCCGAACAGATGCGGGTCCAATCCGATGTCGGCGAGCCAGCGGGATAGGAGGCGGGCATACTGGCGTGTAGTAAGATGTCCACTCAGCCGCCGGCCCGTGAACAGGTATTCTCCTGACTTCTTGCCTGTAGCCCGGAGGTAATCGTCGATTGCCTGGCGGGTCGATTCAGTCGGTTCAAATTTGACCGGCCGGCCGGTCTTCTTCTGTCGGACGGTCGCGCGATCAGCCGAATATCCGCTTGGCGCGAGGTCATCAACTTTCAAGGCTACGACGTCGCAGCCGCGCAGCTTGCTATCGATAGCGACATTGAACAGTGCCAGGTCGCGCACTTGGCCCTCGACCTGGAGCTTGGTTGGGATCTGACGCAGGCGAGCGTCGCCATCGACGGCTCGAAGTTCAAGGCGGTCAACACGCGTGACAAGAACTTCACGAAGGGCAAGGTCGAGCGCCGTCGCCAGCAGCTGGAGGAGAGCGTATCGCGCTATCTCGCGCAGCTGGACACCGCAGATCTGCAGGAGCCATCTGAGACTCTCGCCGCGAAGACGGCGCATCTGAAGGAGAAGCTCACCAAGCTCGCGAGCGAGATGCAGAAGCTCGAAGCCTGCGAACAGGCAATGCTGGCATCACCGGACCAGCAGATCTCGCTGACCGATCCCGACAGTCGGTCCATGGCCACGAGTGGCCGCGGCTCCGGTGTCGTCGGCTACCATGTGCAGGTTGCCGTCGATACCGAGCACCACCTCATCATCGCGCACGAGGTGACGAATAGCGGCATAGCGGCTCGGATCGTGCACAACTCGCCAACATGGGTAAACAGGCCAAGGCCGTGCTCGGCGTCGACAAGCTCGAGGCCGTGGCCGATCGCGGCTACTACACAGGCGAGGAGATCAAAGCCTGCGCCGACGCCGATATCGCTGTGACACTGCCGAAACCGAATACGACGGGCATGGAGGCGAAGGGCAAGTTCGGCAAGCACGACTTCGCATACCTGGCCAAGCAGGATGTGTATCGCAGCCCGGCTGGCGAGTTGCTGCCATGTTGGCTCACAACAGTGGATGGCGAACGCACCATTCGGCGCTACGTCACGAAAGCCTGTGGAAGCTGCCCGCTTAAGGCGCGCTGCACCACGGCCAAGAACCGCGTCATCTCCCGTTGGGAACATGAGCACGTCATGGAGGATGCCCAGAGGCGGCTCGACGCTGATCCTCAGGCGATGCGTCGCCGTCGCGAGACGGTCGAGCATCCGTTCGGCACGCTGAAGATGCGCATGGGCGCGACGCACTTCCTGACGAAGCGCTTGCCGAAGGTCGCCACTGAGATGGCGCTGCACGTGCTCGCCTACAATCTCACGCGCGTGATGAACATCATGGGTGCTGGTCCGTTGATCGCGGCGATGCAGGCATGAGGCAGGAGCGCTGTCGTGCGCGTGCCGCCAACCTTTATCATCGATTATAGTGGCTCGGGCAAGCCATTGGGCTGGCTTCCGGGGCCTTGCCGGAAATTACGCCATTTCGGCGCCAGTCCGCGACCCCATGGGGCTGTTCAAAGCGCCGCCCCCGCATTGAAACGTTTTCACGCGGCCAAGACCTAAAACCGACACGAGCTAGTCCGGATACCTTCGCAGCTCCGGGTTCCATTTTCTTGCGACCACGCGGTCACCGATCGTAAAGCGTAGGAGGTCTTCTCCCACCTCCAACGGGCCGTCGTAGGTGCTCTGTGTCCGCGACACGAGCTCAGTCAGCTTTGTTTGCAGAAGTATGACGTGTGAGTAGACCGCGAGCTTGGGCTTCACGCGCGAAAAGACCATGCCGGCTTCCTCAGGCGAGGTATGATGATCCGCAACCGGTTTCATCTGCGGCAACTTTGCCAATTGTGCCGACATCGCAAAAACTTCGTGGATCAGGAGATCACTTCCAGTCGCATGCTTCATCAGGTTCTCGTCAAACTTCGTGTCACCTGAAATCGTTACAGATCGCGTACCGTAGTCGATCCGATAACCCACCGATGGCTTGATCAGGTCACCGTGATTGACGGCAAACGCGGTGACCTTGACGCCCGCCTCGTCGAATACCACGCGGTCTTCTTGAAAGTCGTGGACTTCAATCTGCGTAGCGGCTTCCGCGATATGTTCGTCGGCCCGACGGACGCGGATGTCATCGGAAAATGCCTCCGCAAGGCCTTTGGCAATCTTCGCCGCACCACTCGGCTCGTTCGTCCCATCCGATGGCCCCCACAGCCTCATGGGCTTGTCGCGCGATCCAAACGGACCGAACTCGTACCCCGTCATCCATAGATCGGGCAGGCCCGCGACATGGTCCGAATGATAGTGGGTCAGAAAAACGGCATCGATGCCTTTGCCGGACGAGATACCTAGTTGATAGAGGCGCACCGTCACCCCCCGGCCGGCGTCGAATAGGAGATTGAGCCCGCCGGCTTGAACGAGCGTTGCCGGTCCGAAACGCGCGAGGATAGGTTCGGGACCGCCACCCGTACCGAGCAGCGTCACGACAATTTCGTTAGAGGCCGCCGGCTTTTCCTCAGCCGCCGCGCTGCCATAGATCGAATAGATCAGCGCCAAAGTTGCGGCGATACCGGCTAGAATGAATTGCCTTGTCGTTGTCGTCATGCGCGCACTCCTTCCTGGCAGGCGCAATTTGTGGGATTGACCAAAATGCGGGCCTGCATCACCAGTCTCGTTTTCCGAGAGCAAACGCCGCTACGGGCTGGTGCGCTTGTATATTTCAGCCATCCGGGGAAAGAATGTTCTCCCAATCGCCGATAAACTGGCCTGGTCCAAGGCCGACCAAGGCGTGGCATTCGCGAATGAAATGGGCCTGATCAAAATAACCGGCTTCGTGGGCAATCCGGGTCCACGACTTCATCGGTTCGTCACGGTGAGCCGTCAAGGCTGCATCGAACCTGACCGTTCGCGCATAGAGTTTGGGGGAGAGGCCCACTTGTGAGGTAAAGCGGCGTTGGAAATGACGCGCGCTCAGGCCCGATCGCTTCACAAGGTGGTCGATGCGGATGCGACCGCGCGATGCCAGCAGCAGGCGGGACGCATAATCGATCCCATCCTCGGCTGGACTGTCATTCTGCATCATCGCGAACCAGCGTTCTGCAGCGGCTATGCGCGAGGCAAAGTCCGTAGCCGAACGCACGGCATCGCTGAGCAGTACCGCGCGCTTGCCGAGAACGTCGCGGGCCGGGATGCCTTCATTGACGAGAGCGGTCATATCGACGCCGACGAGGCGGTTGAGCGCAGCCGGCTGCAGCAAAATGTTGAAGATGTGAACTTCGCCTGACATGTGGAGCTGTATTCGGCGCGACCCTTGCGGACCGACCACGACCGTTTCGGGGGCCGTCTGCAGGGGACCTCCGTCAATTCGAAGACGGAACGGATCGCCGAGATAAATGTCGATGATCTGATGGGGTCGAGCCGTCAGTGGCCACGTCAGCCCTTCGGAGCCCAACGTTGCGCGGCGTTCCTCGAATGAGCGAACGATGCTGCGAAGCGCGGGATGCGGGGTCCTTCGTCTGACATCCATCGACCGCCTCCTTTTTGGCGACACCGCAAGGCCTTGCGTCTGGCGATCTGCATGTTAGCACAAACTGTCCTTCAATGATGGCAGGTCTCGCGCCGATAGGCGTCGGTTGTCGAGTCATTTGAACCGCAATGCTTTCCGCTTCTGGCGCATCGCTTCCGTTAGGGCGTTGCGGCGAGATGTCCGGGGTCGAGGGTAAAGCGGAAGCAGCCCACCGCTAGTCAAATCGGCGCTATTGACCTAGCGGCCATTGCGCCCTGTAGTTCCGAAAGGCCTAAATTTGGACGGAAGGTAGATAGTACTTAATTACCTCCAGCAAGCGTCTGCCGCTCACATCACTCACGGCCGGCCCGATTATGAATCCGTCCGAGCCGGCCATTATCAATTTCGCGGTTGGCTTAATGTCGAACCTATCCGCCTCTGGGGATTTGAGCTTGTCCAACACACTTGGCTCAGCATCTTTCGGAAGCGATGGAGAGCTCCATATCGAGATGGCTTCAACAGAACTCCAAGGAATAGTGTCTCTCGATATTCGGTCATCAAAAATGCCAGTTGGCCCCACAGCAAACGCAATCTGCCCGCGTTTCGCGACAGCCATATACAGCAAACCCAGCGAACAGACTGCGCAAAACGCCGCACCGAACACCAGCAATACAATGAGCGGAGAGTTGTAATACGGGCCAAGTCCCAGCAACGCGGACACAATAGATGCAAAGGCTGACCCGAGAGCTGACCGCCATAGCTTAGCCGACGAATACCGCGCCTCGATGGTTGGTACCGTGTCGTTCATGGGCGCAACCCGTTTTAGGTGTATCGATCAAGCCGCACTGCCGTTAAGGCTTGGTGACCACCACTTTCACACATGGCCCTCAGCGACGAAATCCCATGTCAGGGTGACAGCGGACGTTTGCGCAGAGTGAGTTCTGGCGTTCCTGACCCATGACGACCTGTCGTGGCAACTGGCGGCAGGATCTAAACGACCCAAGCCAGCAGCCATAGGATGAGGTTCACGACCGTGATGGTCAGCCAGCTGGGCCGACGCTTAATGACGGCCCCGATCGCAAAAATGATTCCGTCCAGAATTGCGAAAAGCAAGCAGATGAGTATGGCATGGGCCAGGAAAGCCAACGGAGACAGCGAAGGCACGAAAACGGGTGCATAAAGGATCGCTAACCCGACCGTGATCGCTGCGGTGTGCCAGAAGCGCATCCGACTATTCTACAAGCCCCGACGAAGAAGGACGATGCCTCGATGTCGCCGATTGGCCCTTCGCTTCCGTTAGGGCGTTGCGGCGGGATGTCTGGGATGGGGATTAATGCGGAAGCTCCCCACCGCTGGTCAAAACGGCGCTGTTGGACCCAAAACGGCCATTGACCCAAGACCAGGCCATCCTGTCTATTCACCTGAGTTACGGGAAGCGGGTGCAAGACGGTGCTGACGCAAATTTACGAAGTTGCGACCCCTGCCGAAGCAGTGGCTATATCGGCAATCGGCGTGGACCATGTCGGCGTACTCGTTGGCGATGGCACCTTCCCTCGGGAGCTTCCGGTTCGGAAGGCGTCGGCCGTTATGAAGATGATCCGGGCGCCGTCCGTACTTTCCGCGCTGTTCCTCTCGGCGGACGTCGCTCTTATCGAACGGATGGCGGGGGAGCTTGATCCGCCCATCGTCCATCTCGGCGCATCAAGCGAATTGCTCACACCTGATCTTGTCGTGGCGCTGCGAAAGTCTCTGCCAAAGAGCAAGTTCATGCGGAGCGTACCTGTCACGGGACCTGAGGCGGTAGGTGTGGCGCAAGCATATGATGGAGTTGTCGACTGGATCCTGCTTGATAGTCATCGCACAGGTGATGTGCAAATCGGCGCGCAGGGCGTGACGCATGACTGGAGCATCAGTCGAAAGATAGTGGAGAGTATTCGTACTCCAGTGATACTTGCTGGTGGACTCGGACCAGACAATGTCAAAGAAGCTATTCGGTCGGTGCGACCTGCCGGCGTCGATTCGAAAACAAGAACCGATCAGGAGGGCACTCACTCCAAAGACCTAGGGAAGGTAGAAGCCTTCTATCGCGCTGCGACGAGCAGTTAGATCGCACTTCTCTTCTTGGCCCGTGGCTGACCTCAGCCCAGAGCGTTGGCGCGTCTGCTTCCGAAGGGTAACCTGACCACGTTCATGCTGGCCAGCGAGGGCAGCCTTTGACCCTCAGCCGACTCCACGTAACCATTCGCGTTGATTTACGCGGGGCGTTCCTTGTCTGACTGCTCCTCTGCGGCGGTCGCGGTTTCTTCCAATCCCTTTTTGTAATTGCCCCCGAACCTCTCAATACTATCGGCCCACATCCTCAGCATTGAGACCTGAAAGTGAATAATTGGCTTCAAGGCATTCATGCCGATTGCGGTCGCTGCGGCGATGCCTCTTTGTGGGTCGCGCGCGAAACGGTTTGAGTTAGCGGATTTGTCTGCCATGCTGTTCGCTCCTTCCCTTTGGTGTTATTTGCCTAAAGTTAAGTGTCGCGTGAATCTAGACGTTCGGCCAAGATGGTATCTACCGCGAGTCTTGCGGATCGGTCGTCATGCAATTCGTCCAGTTTTTGCAAGTAAGCGACTGCCGCTATTTGCAAGAGACCGAAATCATCTTCTGCGGTATTAGGAAGATTGGCGACGTAGCGATAGAGGGCGGAACGCCGAGTATCGTTCTCGCTGATGTCGTTGTGTCGCAGCAAGTAGTTCCGCCAAGCAAACGCACAGGCGCCTTCTATGGCTTGAGAACTCATGTGCACCTCCCCAAAGACCAGAGAAAGACTGACGACCCGTTTCGTTCCGCGAATCTCTCAGATGTAATATTGTTCCGTAGCTGCGCTGCAAGGAGCTGGACGATGTCGATGTTGCAGCTGCAACCGTCAATAACGCATTCAGTCAATGTGAGGTTTCGAACGGCCTTCGAGCGCACGCATTTCGAGTGGCGGGTTTGCCCGAATGATCGTGGGTGTGTTCCCCAGAAAATGAGACTGCACTACGCGCGAGACTTTCCGGTTTTGGCCCGCTTGAGACCTTGCGATGAGCACTGAAGATGTCCGCTCATCGGGTCTGACCGAAATCCATCGCGGCAGAACTAAACCGACGTGATTGGCCCGCGGCGGAAATCAGTCCCTCACAAGCCTAGATCTCCTGTAGTCTGGCGATTTGAAAGGCGGAGGAGACATGAGGAAGCACCGTAGAGTTCTGGGAAAGTGCATGGCCGCGGCCTTAGGGCTGTTCTTGCATGCCAATAGCGCCACTGGTCAGCAGCGATCGATGAAAGAAGGTCTCGTCGGAACATGGATCGCGGTTTCCTGGGAGCAGAGGAAAAATGATGGCACCACCTTACGGCAGTTCGGTGAGAACCCAGCGGGTATGGCCATTTTCGACGCCGGCGGTCGGTACATCATCGCGGTCATGCGCTCAGACCGCGCCAAATACAAAAGCAATACGTTGTGGCAGGGTACTGCGGAAGAAAACGAAGCAATAGCTAATGGGACCCAGACTTACTTCGGGACGTATACGGTCAATGAGTCAGACCGTAGCATCGCAATCCATGTTGAAGGTAGCTCCTTTCCCAATTGGAACGGCTCAGATCAGAAGCGCTTCGTTACGATCACTGGGGATCAACTCACATTGACCATTCGCCCTCCGAGCGGCGAGAATGTCGATGTGACCTGGAGGCGAGCAAAGTGAGCCATCAAAGGCCGCGTCGGCTGTTGGCTCCTCGCTTCGTTAGGGCGTTGCGGTGAGATGTCCGGTATCGGAGGGATTGTGTTGCAAAACACCCGTTGAGACGACTCGCGTTCCGTGATTCCGTTGATTCTGAGGATCATTGGCGGGGAGCGGTGCATGATGGGTCGGCGGGAGAACGGCCAAGGTCAGCTCTTCTATTCGTTTGACCTGGACAAGGTGGTCCCCTCCGACCATTTGGTTCGCCAGATCGCTCGCGTACTCGATCTTGGCTGGGTCCACGATGAGCTTGCACCTTATTATTCGCATACGGGCCGACCTTCGATCGATCCGGTGCTGATGATCCGGATGCTGTTGGTCGGCTATGTTTTTGCAATCCGTTCAGAGAGACGGATTTGCGCCGAGATACAGGTGAACCTGGCCTATCGCTGGTTCTGCAAGCTCGGGATGGAATACAAGATACCTGACCATTCCGTGTTCTGCCGTGCGCGACAGGAACGCTTCCGCGAGAGTGACGCCTTGCGGCGGGTCTTCGAGGGTGTAGTGGGTATGAGCATTGCGGCCGGACTGGTCGGCGGCGAGGCGTTTTCGGTCGATGCGAGCCTTCAAGGCGGACGTCGACAAGAAGAAGCGAATGCCGGGTGATCAGCCAATTGCCTGGCCGAAGGCAGAAGAAGCGTCCCATGCGGTCCGCGAGTATCTCGCCGTCCTCGAAGCCGGCAATGATGAGGATCGCCGCCGAGCCGACGACGGCCCCGGTGAAGGAGGCCAACCACGCACGCCTCCCAAGGAGGTCTCGCTGACCGATCCGCAAGCAACCTGGGTTGCAAGGCCGGGTGTCGATCCTTTCTTCGCTTATGATGCAAACTATCTGATCGATAACAAGGCTGGCATCATTCATGGATGCCGTAGTTACGCGAGCGAACCGATCGATCGAGATCGCGGTCACCCAGACCATGGTGGACCGTGTCGATCGCCGCTTCAATCTGCGGCCCAAAAGGCTCGCGGGCGACACGGTCTATGGCGCAGTCAAGCTGCTCAAATGGCTGACAGATCGCAACATCACACCGCACGTTCCTGTTTGGGACAAATCGGTACGCTCCGATGGCAAGTTCAGCAGGGCAGACTTCGTCTTCGACCAGACCCGCAATGTCTATGTTTGTCCAGGTGGAGCCGAACTGACCAGCAGGGCCATACAGTTTATTACAGAGCCAGCAAGAATGATTGCTCGCGCTGCTTGCTGAAGCCAAAGTGCACCACGGCCGTGGCGCGCAAAGTGACCCGCGACCTCAACGAAGAACTGCGCGACCAAGTCCGGGCTTTGGCCAATACCGAGGCCTTCCAGCAGTCGCACCGCGAGCGCAAGAAGGTCGAGATGCGATTTGCCCACATGAAAAGGATTCTCAGGCTCGACCGGTTCCGGCTACGCGGCTTGAGTGGCATCAAGGAGAGGTCTTGCTGACGGCAACCGCGCAGAACTTGCGGCGCCTCGCCAGACTCCTCAACCACGCACCACGCCTTTGACGGTGCGCTGCCTTGCGTAGGCGTCCCGTGATGAGTTCAGAGCGTCCAAGATCCCAAAACGGGTGCGATCGACGAACGCTCAGACTTGAAACCACCGCCCGCCATCAGGCTCAAGGAGTTTTGCAACAGAATCTTGACCCATAGCTGTCCTTGCCTGGCTGGACCTGGATCAAAATTGAACTAAGCTCAAAGCCCCCCGGGGGGCACCGCATGGAACGCCGCCATTTCGTAACGCTTGTGGGAGGAGCGGCGCTGATTTGGCCGGCGCGATCGCTTGGACAGCAATCGGCAAGGGTTTGGAAAATCGGGTATCTGGGATTTGGCGAAGCATCAAGCTGGACGAGCGAGGTAGAGGCCTTCCGCGCCGGTCTACGCGAACTAGGATATGTCGAGGGGAGAAATCTCAAAATCGACTTCCAATGGGCCGAGCGCGTCGATCAAACGTTTGATCTAGCAAAGCAACTGGTCGACAGGAAGGTCGACGTCATCTTCGCGCCTGCATCCACCCAGGTGGGGCCTGCCCGGCGGGCGACTGCCACTATTCCCATTGTCTTCGCTCAGCACGCAGATCCCGTCGGGCTCGGAGATGTGACAAGTCTCTCGCGGCCCGGCGGAAACATCACGGGAATGTCGATGCTTCTCACAGAAGTGTCCGTCAAGGAATTGGAGATCTTGAAGGAAATACTGCCGGGTGCCACGCGAGTGGGTCTGCTTTGGAATCCGACCACGCCTTCGCATCCGACCGCGGTCAGGACAGTCGAGGGCGCAGCACACACGCTCGGAGTTGAGCTCGTCCCCGTGTCAGCCAGCACCGTCTCAGAAGTTCAAGACGGATTTCTGACCATGGCGCGCGATCAATGCAGCGGCGTTTTAGTCCTTTCGTCGCCTCTTTACACGGTGCAAGCTGAGCTGGTGGCGGAACTGCAAATGAGGCATCGGTTGCCCGCCATGTTCGCAAATAGGGCCAACGTGAAAGCGGGTGGACTGGTCAGCTACGGGGCGGATCTGGACGATTTATATAGACGCGCCGCTTTCTACATCGACAAAATCTTTAGGGGCGCTACGCCCGCTGATCTTCCGGTGGAGCAAGCTTCAAAATATTTCATGGTGCTCAACCTGAAAACTGCGAGAGCTCTGGGCCTCAATGTCTCTCCTACGCTCTTGACCCGCGCCGATGAAGTGATCGAATGAGTCGTAACGTGGCGGTGCACGAGTCTGCTTGTGGCCCACCGCGATCGCGCTCGCAGGTTTCTGGGCGTCCGCTTCTGGGGTCGCAGCCGACACCGTCGCAATAGGTCCAAGCCGCGCGTCGGCGGCTGGTGCACGCAGGCGAGCTATCTCCCGCGCTGATCAAGCGCCGCCATCAACATCTCGGGCCGCAAAGGCGTGCCGCCTCTCCGTGCGCCTCATCACAGGGGCGAATATGCCGGGATAATGCCGACCATCCGCTGGTCGTCACCGGACCCGAGCACGATGGAGGGATCATATGTCGAAGCACTGCGAACTGGACCTGACCTCGCTCGAACGAGTGAGTGGAGGTATGCGCAACTTGGCCAATTCACCGGCTTACCACGGGATCAGGATCAGCAAAGACCCTGGCACCGTGGGACAGGGCGACACCATTGACGGCATCCCGTGGGGCGGCGGCGAGGGCTCTTGGCAGACCTTCAATGGTAACCTGCCCGGCGCTGGCAATTGGGGAAACTAAAGCCTTTGGCTGCATGGCCGAAACTGCGAATCTGCTAGCCTCCCGCCCGCGACGGAATCCGGGGAGGCTGGACAGTTGCGCCCGAGGCCATGCGGCATAAATCCCGCACGGCCTCGGCTATTTTGCGGGGCTATCCCGAGCAGCTCGGGCCACCCCCTGAGCCGCATGGAGCGCGACCTCGCGCGTCAGCACCTCCGGCCGCAGGCGGCGGCTCGGCAGGTCATCCCAATAGAAGTATCGGCTGGGCCTGCCATCGGCGAAGCGCACCTCGAAGCTGCCGCAGTCGGGCACGGCGTCGTGCTTGATCAGCCGGATCGGATGCGGAGTGATCTTCTGGGCGGGCATGGCCGGATCAAAGCGCCAGTAGGGTGGCCACACGTCTAATTTGTATCACTGCATTTCATCTCTCATTAATTGAGGTCTTGTATTTGGAAGTGGCGTACCGATCCGCTCGTGTGGGCATCGGACATCCGACATACTCTGGGATTAGCTCCAATGGCCCCTCAGTCGACTTCGCCCGAATTGAAGCGAAGGTTCATTGGCTCACGCAAATGGCTTATGGGTCTCTCTGCGATGCTTGCGATCATTGCAGCGGTCATTATTGCACCACTTGTCACCCGCCCGGAGCGCTATGAAGTCATCCAGACGTTCGCCGCCACGGGCCGGGGAGCAAAAACGCCGATGGGCCTCGCAGCGGACAGGATTGGCAATGTTTATGGCTCGACTTGGACTGACGGGCCCGGAGGTGGGGGCATCATTTTCAAATTGATCCCGCCGTCACTCCTCCGGTCAGGTTGGGAAATGCAGGTCCTGTGGAACGTCAAGAACGGGCCGATCGGAACTGGACCGTTCTGGAGCATGATCGCGCAGAATGATGACCTCTACGGCGCGACGACCGACGGCGGAGTTGAAGGCGGCGGGACGTTATTCAAATTTGAGGCCAGCGAGCGCGGCGTTGGCGAGCCAATCCCCCTCTATCACTTCGCTGACCCTTCTTCTCCGCTAGATAGGGTATCCGAACTGATCTCGGATTCATCCGGCTCTCTTTACGGGACGACGCACGGAAGCGGGGGAAAGGATGGGGGCGCGGTTTTCAAGCTTAGCCCCGGCCCTAATGGATGGACGATGACCATTCTTCACCGCTTTGCTGGCGGCGGCGACAATGGCGACGATGACGGGGCCTATCCGGTGGGGGGCCTCACGATGGATCGTGCTGGCGTGCTCTATGGTTCGACCGGCGGCGGTGGTAAAGACGGAATTGGCACCGTATTCAAACTCACTCCCACGGATCACGGATGGGAGGAATCGGTGATACATACATTTCGGCAGTTAGACGGTTCAAATTGCCATGGTGGATGTTTGCCAATGGCGGGACTCACCTTAGGCACCGACGGAACGCTGTATGGCACAACAGGCGGCGGTGGCAAATTTGATGGGGGCGTTGTGTTTTCGCTCACGCCATCTGCTAGCGGCGGATGGACCGAACAAGTTCTCTATGATTTCAAGCGAGAAGTTGGCGAGGGCACCGCGCCCAACAGTCGCCTTGTCTTAGGCAAATCCGGCGCCCTCTATGGAACGACCAGATATGGCGGCGACAGGCCCAGCTATGGCGGATTGGGTACGATTTTCAAGTTGGTCCCGACCGCGACAGGCTGGAGTGAGGTCGTACTGCATTGCTTTAGCGGTGGTTCTGACGGCTCGAATCCCTCAGGAACCTTGATCCGCGACCCATCCGGCAACGTGTTCGGTACGACAATAGGAGGGGCCAGGAGCGGTGTTTACATCGACGGTACGGTGTTTGAGATCGTGGCCAGCGGCGCTTTTGGGAGATGATTAAGGGGCCTTCTGACCTAGAATGCGAAACACGTGAGAAAGCGCTCAGGATTATCGCTCAGATGCAACCGGTCGTCATCCTTGATCTGAATCGCGCGTGTTGGGGCGAGCCATCAATCTCATTATTTGACGACGTACTTGATAGGCTCGACCGACTTCCTTGGCCTTTCGCAGGGTTCCTCGCGGGAGCCCTTTTCATATGAGGCAACTCCTGCGATGTCGCCTATTCCCTTCAATGAACCGATTCATTGATCGTCTCCAAAAACTCCCAGACGATCTCTATCTGACTCGTCGTTTTCACGCAGCCAGGGTCAACAGCGCCGTTTTGACCAGCGCTGGGGCGCTTCCGCTTTACCCTGACCCCGGACATCTCGCCGCAACGCCCTGACGGAAGCGAAGGGCCACAAGCAGACATTGTGGATACCTGCGTAAGCACTTGGTGAGCGTCAACCAGAAGCGCCATCATTACCGGTCGGAATTCGTATCACTTGGTTGCGCAGAAACCTCGCTCGTTCATTGCATTCGTCAACAGTTGCATTGAGCGGCAGCCCAATCCAGCGCAAACGGCCGATCGAAATAAATGTCGAGAGAACGGATGCGAGCAGGCACGAAACGAGAATTTCGCTGGCATGTTGCCCTTGCCAAAGCAGGACCGGAATGAGGCCAAGTACAACCCATAAAGCAGAGTTCAGAACCATCGGCAGGCGATTCATCGGGCGGCTCCGTTCGGCGATTGCACAAACATAAGTGCACAACCTTGAGCCAAATGTCCATCCGCGAGCTAGAGACGATCATCTCGGTTCGTAGTCAGCTATGGGTCTTGGTTGTGTGCAAACGAAATTGGAGGGCCCGCGGCCGCGGTTATCAGTCGATGTTTCTCGCGTCAGATCGCCCATGACTGGTCAAAGTGCGTATCGTGACGCGTTATTGCGCTTTTAGACGCACTTTCCAGGCTTCAGGCTGCGCGGATGGCAGCAATCATGCCCGTTTTGCCGATGATGTTCATCACCCGTGTGAGGTTATAGGCGAGAACATGCAGCGCCATCTCAGCAGCGACGTTCCGTAGGCGCTTCATCAGGAAGTGGGTCGCACCCATACGGGCCTTGATCGTGCCGAAGGGATGCTCGACCGTTTCGCGCCGCGTCCGCATGGCGTCGGGATTGGAATCGAGCCGTCTCTGGACCTCCTCGACCACATGCTCGTGCTCCCAGCGCGTGATACGACGCTCCTTGGACGGCGTACATTGGCTCTTGATTGCGCAGCCTTGACATGCCGCCGTCGACCAGTAGCGGCGCAGTGTCATTCCATGCTCGATGTTGGTGAAGTGATAGGGTAGCAGCTCGCCGGAGGGGCAGCGATATACGTCCTCATCAGGCAGGTAGGCGAAGTCCTGTTTGCCGAACCGGCCCTCCGCCTTGGCGTTCGATGTCATGGGCTTGGGCAAGGTGACTGCAACGCCAGCCTCTTCGCAGGCTAATATCTCTTCTCCGTCAAAGTAGCCACGGTCGGCGACCGCTTCGAGCTTGTCTACTTCGAGCACTTCTTTGGCTTGCTTCGACATCCGAGCAAGCTGCCCACGGTCGTTGCCGACGTTTATGACCTCGTGCGTAACAATCAGATGGTGTTCCGTGTCCACCGCGACCTGGACATTGTAGCCGACGACACCGGATCCGCGTCCACTGGTGGCCATCGAACGGGCATCCGGATCAGTGAGCGATATCTGTTGATCCGGTGTGTTGCGCATCTGCGCGTCAAGTACTTCCAGGCGGCTCATCTCCCGCTTCAGCCGAGCGATCTTTTCCTTGATCCTCGTTGTCTTGATGCTGATTGCTTCCGATGGCTCCTGCCGATCGGCGCTATCGAGTTGACGCAGATATCGACCGACGCTTTCCTCGATCTGCGCCACCCGCCTGGCCATCTTGGCATGCGTAAAGTTGCGATCGCGGTTGTTCACCGCCTTGAACTTGCTGCCGTCGATTGCGACGCTTGGTGTCTGCAACAGCCCCATTTGCCGGCATAGTGCAATGAACTTCGCACAAACCTTCCGGATCGCCGTACCATTGTCCTTCCGGAAATCGGCGATCGTCTTATGATCGGGAGCCAGGCGGCCGATCAGCCACATCACCTCGATATTGCGGCACGCCTCACGTTCTAGGCGGCGACTGGACTGCACCCGATTGAGATAGCCGTAAATGTAAAGCTTCAGAAGGACTGCCGGATGATAGGAGGGCCGGCCCGTCTCCTTGGCAATCGCACGCTCAAACCCCATTCCATGCAGGTCGAGTGCCTCGACAAACACATCGATCACATTGACCGCGTTGTCCTGACTTACCCAATCCTCCAAACATTCCGGCAAGAGCGTCAGCTGGGATCTGTCAGCGCCTTCAACGAAGCGTCCCATCCGTATCCCCCATCAGGAAACGGAAGAATCCTAGCTGACTCGTGCCTTTTCACACAGCCAGGG
>NZ_LBJP01000005.1:81769-84916 GCF_028128715.1 Bradyrhizobium sp. CCBAU 51745
CCCTTCGGCGAAGTCGCGGCTCGCCGATTTGAGGTCTGCTCCGCCTGGTCAAGCGGACGCAAAATGCTCGCGTCGAGCTTTTCTCAGTTTGACCCGTAGCCGACCTTTCGCTTGAGCACCCTTCAAGTCGGTCGTTGGCCGGAGCCAATTTTGAACGCGATGGGCAGCGTCAGCCCATGGGCAGATTTGTAGACTTTAGCGCGACGTTCGAACGCGGTTCGGATCAAGTCTNCCACGGGCCATAACAGACTCATGCGCTGCAACAGGCAAGCCTATTCGATCACCCCGTCGGCGCGAGCGCGGGCTCATTCGGGCAACCCCGCTTTCCGAAAACCCTCAATCAACAGCTTCGCGCTTGATTGCCCGCCCCGCGCGACCCACGACGATATTGTGAAGGCGGGTTCGACCTCAAGCACGCGCGCCGCTGCCTCCCGCGCCTCCGCATCACGTCCGAGTTGGGCGAACGCGGACGCGAGACAGCGGTAAGCTGCCGCATAGGAAGGGCGTTGGCGCAAGGCCTTCTTCGCCGCGCCGATGGCCTCATCGAAACGACCAAGGTCGATGAACGCAAAGCCCATTCCTGCAAAATTTGAAGCAAGTAACCGGTCCAATGGGCTTAATCGAATGGCGCGCTCAAAGCTCCTGATCGCCTCTTCGGGCTGCCCCGCGTACAGGTAAGCATAACCTCGATGGACCCATGCGTCGGCTGCGTTAGGATTAGAGGAGACCGCGCGGTCCGCCATATCTCTCGCGGTATCGAAATCGCAAGTCCACATGGCCGTTGCGCGGCTAAGTGCGCTCAACGCCTCGGAGTCGTTCTCGTCGATACCAATTGCCAACCGGAGCAGCCGAAGTCCCTCCGCAATTTCCGACTTCGGATCGGCCGCCCATTCCTGACCAACATTTACAAAATGGCAGGTTCCAGCAAGGGTCGCAGCAAAGCCGTACCCAGGGTCAATCTCCAATGCGCGAGAGGCAAGCCGAAGTGCCTCGGCTGTTCCTTCGGGGGTGCGTGAGTTCAAATGCGGTACAGCTCGAAGACAAAGGTCGTAGGCACTGAGGTCGTTCGGCCGACGCGCTGCCAAACCGATTTCAATTTGAAACATCTTTGGCGCAACGGCTGAGACGACGCTCTCGGTCATGCGATCCTGGAGAGCGAATATATCGGTCAGGTCGCCTTCAAAACGATCGGCCCAGAGGTGTATCCCCGTCGACGCATCGATCAATTGGCCGATGATGCGAACTTTTCCGGCTGCCTTGCGTACACTGCCCTCCAGCACGTACCGCACGCCGAGTTCGCGCCCAACCCGTTTGATGTCGACGGCCTTGCCTTTATAAGTAAAACTGGAATTGCGCGCGATCACGAAGAGAAATTTGAACCGTGATAGCGCTGTGGTGATTTCATCCACCATGCCATCAGCGAAGTAATCCTGATCGGGATCACCACTCATGTTTTGGAACGGCAACACGGCTATGGAGGGCTTGTCGGGGAGCGCGGGGGCTGATTTCAGCGGCTCAACGCGATCGTCAGGAAATGCAGCGGATCCCTGTCCCTCTACTTCCAGTACTGTTCCGACGAAGCGGAATCCCTTGCGCTGCAGCGTTTTGATGAGGCGCTGCTCCTCACCGGAATCGCCAATCACGCTCCGAGCTACATTGAGGCGGGTCGTCAGCGCCGCATCGGATACGACACGTCCTTTCCAAATGGCGTTGATGAGGTCGTCTTTGCTGACAACGCGCTCCCTGTTGCGGATCAGGTAATCAAGCAGATCGAACACCTGTGGCGCGATGGAGACAACTGCCGCCCCGCGCTGCAGCTCGCGGCGGTCAGTGTCTAATGTGTACTTGTCGAAGAGATAGCGCAAGCTGCCAATCCCTTAGGCGGCCTCCGATCATGGAGGGCTCCAACACCGCTTGGAACGCAAAGAATAAGCGGCCGGTAAGGAAAATGTAAGCCGAATGTCAAGCGTGCCCTCCCATGCCTTGGCACCCTCGTCTGGCTAGAAGCAGCACCCAGGAGATACTGCGATGAGCACGATCTATGGTGCGACAGAGTTGAGAAAAACCGCCGCGTCGACGCGGCACATCTCCAGGCACTTCCGGCGATATTGGTGTGCGTTCCGGGAACGATGCGAACGCCAGAGATTACGTACCGCCTTATACGACCTGAGTGACAGGGAGCTGATGGATATCGGCAGTACGCGCGGCGAGATCGACTACGTCGCCTCGCACCGCGATGTTGATCCGCGAGGCATCCGATCAGGCGACTGGCTGTGATACCTGCCAACGGTGGACGGCCAAATGGGACCCATCGACTTCCGCTAGGGGTCAACAGCGCCTTTTTTACCAGCGGCGGAGAGCTTCCGCTTTACCCCCAACCCCGGACATCTCGCCGCAACGCCCTAACGGAAGCGATGGGCCAACAAGAGACTCATGCAATGCAAGCGGGCGCTGCTCGGCTCGCGAAGGTAGGTTCTTTCAAACTTCTATTTCGTTCTTTCGAACACAAGGAGGCTCCTCTGCATCCCCCTATCTGCCCAATTGGGCATTATCCGCCACGTCGAGGTGACCTGAAGGCGATCGCCGTCTAATTTGAAGAAGCGTGTTTGCTCAGTGCCCACCCATTCAGGGTTCCAAGCAACATCGACCTTCGTAATCCATTTGTCGCCCTCGAGGCGATAGATGCCGGTGTAGGCAGCCATGCTGTTTAGCAGATCGGCCCGATCTTCGACCGTTTGTGGCGGCTTGCGCCCTTCTCCGGTCAGCACAAACATGACCCGGCCCTCGGCCGTGAAGATCGCGTAGCCCGTAGGAGAATGTCCGAAGACGGGTTCTTTCTGCCCGGTGGCTTGAATTTCAATCTCTTGAGAAATCAGTTTCCAGATGCCGATCATCTTTTCACGGTCGTCGGCGAAGCTCGGATACGCTGGAAGAAGCCACCCAGCGAAGGCAACAAGGCACTTCAACTTGGACATAAGAAGTCCCCCTCCAATGCTCTGCCCTTCTTGATAATCACTAATCCAATATTAGCGCAGAAATTGAGAAGCTGGAATGTCCGTTCAGGGTGTGCGCCGTGCAAAGGCGGCGCTTTCCAGTGGGTGCAAGCCCCACCCGGCAAACGCTCCAGCCGGAAGCAATCGGAGCAGT
>NZ_LBJP01000006.1:0-881 GCF_028128715.1 Bradyrhizobium sp. CCBAU 51745
CGCGATCGGCCACGGCCTCGAGCTTGTCGACGCCGAGCACGGCCTTGGCCTGTTTACCCATGTTGGCGAGTTGTGCACGATCCGAACCGCTATTCGTCACCTCGTGCGCGATGATGAGGTGGTGCTCGGTATCGACGGCAACCTGCACATTGTAGCCAACGACACCGGAGCCGCGGCCACTCGTGGCCATGGACCGACTGTCGGGATCGGTCAGCGAGATCTGTTGGTCCGGTGATGCCAGCATTGCTTGTTCGCAGGCTTCGAGCTTCTGCATCTCGCTCGCGAGCTTGGTGAGCTTCTCCTTCAGATGCGCCGTCTTCGCGGCGAGAGTCTCAGATGGCTCTTGCAGATCTGCGGTGTCCAGCTGCGCCAGATAGCGCGATACGCTCTCCTCCAGTTGCTGGCGACGACGCTCGACCTTGCCCTTCGTGAAGTTCTTGTCACGCGTGTTGACCGCCTTGAACTTCGAGCCGTCGATGGCGACGCTCGCCTTCATCAACAAGCCCATGTGCCGGCAAAGCTCGACGAACTTCGCGCACACCTTCTTGATGGCGGGGCCGTTGTCGCGGCGAAAGTCGGCGATCGTCTTGTCATCGGGCGAAAGCCGCTGCAACAGCCAAATCACCTCAAGATTGCGCCTCGCCTCGCGCTCCAGCCGGCGGCTCGACTGGATGCGGTTGAGATAGCCGTAGATGTAGAGCTTGAGCAGCGGCGCAGGGTGATAACCGGGCCGGCCGGTTGCCGCAGGCTCGACGTCCTTGAAGCCCAGCTCTGCCAGATCGAGCGCTTCGACGAAGGCATCGACCGCGCGAACCGGATTACTCTCATCGACCCAGTCGTCGAGGCATTCGGGCAACAGCGTCGATTGCGCTCGGTCCGCC